>CAXSBN010000040.1:0-15212 GCA_964236135.1 uncultured Phycisphaerae bacterium | reverse complement strand
GACGACGGTCGACGAACGCCGCGCACAGCTCACGCGGGTAATCGCGCGCAACGAGGCGGCGGTTGCCAACGCGATTTCCCGGCGGGCGGAAGTCGTCACGCAGTTGGCGGTCATCGACTTTCTCCAATCGCAAACCTTCCTGCCGCTGAAGCTTCGTGACGATCAACAATGGTTTGCGATGGGCTGCGAGGCGACGCTTTCAACGCGGTACATGGCCGACCTCATCGGCCTGGACACGGCCGGGCTGCTGTCGCGCATTTTGATGGATAACCCGCGCAATCCGATCCACGCCGATTCAATTGATCTGATTCATCCGCCGGACGCGAAATCGATTAAGCCGGAATGGATCGCGGCATACGGGGATGCCTTCCGGGTCAAAAGCGCGCGAGCGGTTTCAGCGCTTCTGACCAAAGCCGGCAGCGGCGCGGCATCGCTGGCGATCATCGCCATCCGCGCCAGCCCGCCGCCCGACGGGCCGGCGCTGCTCCAACTCATCAAGACCGCGACCCGCGTTGATTTGAGCGATGAAGTGAAGTCGAAGTAGCGATTCCACCGCGACGCCGCGAAGGCGCAAGCGAAAGGCTCCGGACGATCCGGAGCCTTTCATCTTGACGCTAATTGACTTAAACGGATCCAGCTTGATTCGCGATCGCGCTTCGGTTTTCCGGCATCGCATTGGACTTCGGCGAGCTTCAGTCGAGCCGCGTCTCGTCAATGGTGTGGCACCGTTCTACGCGCGAACCAATCACGCTCCGTATTACTTCGTGTCCTTCTCCTTCAGTTCCTTATACAGCTTCTTCGCGGCGTCGACTCGGCGCTCGAGGTCGTCGGTGTGTGACTTGAAGAAGTGTTTGAGGTCGTCGTTCTTGGCGTCGTCGGCGCCTTTCTTGAAGAGATCGAGCAGTTCCTTTTGGGTGTCGATCTGCTGGTCCATGTATTCGACGTCGAAGTCGTGGCCCTTCATCTTTTGCAGGCCCTTCTTGTCCTTCACGTCGCCCTTGGTGGGATCTTCGTCGAACTTAACCTTGGACGATTCGGCGATCTTCTGCATCGCGACGATCATGTCGTTGGCTGCTTCGACCGAATTGGCGACGTAGTGCTTCACGCCCGTGCTTTCGGTCTTGTTGCGGGCGACTTCGCCGGTCTGTTCGACCTGCTTCAGGTTTCTCAGGGCGTCCTTCAGCATGGCCTTGTCGGCCATGTTCATATGATCATCGTCGGCCGCGCGGACGGTTCCGACGAATGCAAATGCGACGATCGCCGCGAGCGTGGTCGCGAGAAAAGTCCGGCGGGTGTTTCGTTCCATCATGGTTCGGTCTCCTTCAAACGGTCCTGCGCACGCAAGATGTTTAGTGTGTTTTTCGAACGTTGAATCGGCCGCACAACACGCGTGCGCATGAATCGGCGGCCGGGTGAATAGGATCGTCGAGCAGGGCAAATCGCACAATGCGAAATCCGTCCTCGAACTCCTCATGGTCTCAGGGAAATCGCATTCTCCTCGATCCGCATCTTGCTCCTCTCTCCGAGAGGATTCTGCATCAATCCTAAAACACGTCGATTTTATCGATCTTCCCGTACCTCGGACGTCTTGCGCGTGGCGGTCACGTTTTGCGTGACCACGCATCGGCGAGACGCCGATGACACGGGAAGAGTCGAGCGAGCTTCGTGCATAATCCTTGCGGAGAGAGGAGTAAGAGAAAATGCTGTTGCCCTGTTGGTGATCCCTCGTGCCATCAATGACAGTGATGAGCGACCGAGGTTAGAGCTTATATTTCGGGCGGCGTTTTTCGATCTGAACGATCACGTGGTTGTGAATCTCGGGCAGCGAGTCGACGGTGTGGATCGAGGCGGGTTTTCCGCCGAGGCGCGCGATGATGTTTTGCGCGGTCGGCAGCTCATCCGCAACCTTCGGCCCCTTGGCGGCGAGCAGCTTGCCGTGCGCTTTCAACAGAGGCAGGCACCAGGTTGCCAGCTCGGTCATCGGTGCGACCGCGCGGACGGTCACGATGTCGAATTTCTCATGGCCGGGCGAGCCGCGCGCGCCGAATGCCTCGGCGCGATCGGGCATGATGCGCACGTTCTTCAACCGCAGCGTCATGACCGCCTCTTCAAGAAACAGTGCTTTCTTTTTCGTCGACTCGATCAGCGTGACCCGTGCATCGGGCCGGGCGATGGCGAGCGGAATACCCGGCACACCGCCGCCGCTGCCGACGTCGGCCAACGTGAATTTCCCCGGCGGCAAAAACGGGAGCAACGTCAGTGCATCGCCGACGTGCTGCACTTCGGCCGCGGCGCGATCGGTGATGCGCGTCAGATTCATTCGCTCGTTCGCGGCGAAGAGCAAGTCGAGATAGCGCATGAGCTGGTCGATTTGGTCGTCCGACAGCTCCACCGCCGCCATCGCAGCTAACGTGTGCCAGAGATCAATGCCGGCGTGCGGCGAGGGCGGAACATCGGCGGGCAATTCGTCGGTCATAAGCAGCCAGAATTCTGAAGAGGCAACGTCGAGGGAACAGGATAGCGGAAAAACGACGGGGCTTGCGTCCGAAGTTCGATCGCCTGCTCGGGCGGTACGCCGCGGTCGATCTCGGCATGAAAAAATGCAGCCGCTCGGTCGGCGCGCAGAAGCGTTTGTAATCGACCACCAGATCTAGTGCCCCCGTGTGCAGCCGCGTATCTTCGCTCGCGAGTGGCCGGAACTGCAAAAAAATTTGTTGTCGGCGCTGCGCTGAACGGATTCTGTTCGCGCAGCGCTTCCGGTAGATAAAGGTGGGCGATGTGTGGCCGGATCGGCTGGGTTGTTTTGGGATGAATGGAGGCGGCGAATGTGGGGCTAAGCCGAGTTGGCGACCGGGCGTGGACGAACTCGTCGACAGAGGCGTGGCCGGAGGGGATCGGGATGGAGTGGACGCGTGCGATACGAAGCCAATTCGGTTTGGGTGTGAAACTACGATCGCGGAGGTGTCACGAAGCCGAATTCCATCGCTCATCATGCGAGCGTCGACGACCTCTGGAATGGCATCCGATATGCCACGCGAAGGCGCAAGCGCGGCGGCGAACGGCGTGAGATATTCCGGTCGCTCAAACGAAGCCAATTTGAGTTTTTGGGTATCCATCGCCAAGCGTGCGAGATTTTCGAGAGCTATCGCTCGCCCAAGGGACTGCGGCTACGATGTGATTTTAAATGGAGTAATGACGACGATGGCCACCACACTTGCCGCGGGAGAAACGGCGAAACGAGTAAACGAAGCCAAATCCGGACACGCGGCGCACACCAGGGCGGCGGATTCGCAGTTGGGACTGCGCGGGAAAATCACCCGGCCGATCAACGTTACGTTTCTCGGCGCGGGGTCGGGGTTTTGTCCGAATTTGTGCCGCGACGTCCTGCGGATTCCGGGGGCCGAACGGGGCGAATTTCGACTGTGCGATGTCGATGAAAACCGCCTGTCGATGATGGCAAAAGTCATCACGAAATTGGTAAACGACCTCGGCCGTGGCGACGGCTGGGCCGTGCGGGCGAGCACGAATCGACGGGAGCTGTTGAAGGAGACGCATTACGCCGTCTGCTGCGTGGAAGTGTCGGGCACGGCGTGCGTCGCGTTCGATAACGACATCCCGCTGAAATACGGCGTCGATCAATGCATCGGCGACACCGTCGGCCCGGGCGGGCTGTTTAAGGGCCTGCGCACGGTGCCGGTCTTTCTCGATATTTTGCGCGACATTCGCGAGCTATCGCCGGATGCGATCGTGCTTAATTATACCAACCCGATGAGCATGCTCTGCTGCGCCGCGGGGCGTGCGGTGCCGGAAGTGCCGGTGGTGGGGCTATGTCACAGCGTGCAGGGCACGAGCCATCTGCTGGCCGAGTATGCGGACGTGCCGTACGACGAATTGGAATGGGAATGCGCGGGCGTGAATCACCTGGCGTGGTTCACGAAGCTGAAGCACAAAGGGCTCGACCTCTACGATTCCGTGCTGCTGGCGAAATTTGCGAAGGAAATCGAAGCCGGCTATGCCGAGGCCGATGCGGGGATCGCATCGCACGATTCGCGCAATCATGGCGAGAACGAGCCATGGATGGGGAAGGATCTGATCCGCAAGGACATGTGCCTGCACTTCGGTGCGTTCATCACCGAAAGCAGCGGGCATTTGAGCGAGTATCTGCCGTATTACCGCAAGAGCGAGACAGGCCGAAAATTATTGCGAACGCGGTACGACGGCGGCAGCCGGTTTTACGCGACGAATTGGCCGCAGTGGCGAAAGAACGCGGACGAGACGCGGCGAAAACTGGTGGCCGGCGAGAAGGAAGTCGAGAAGGATCGCTCGTGGGAATATGCGTCGTGGATCATCGAAGCGCGTGAGAAGGATTCGCCGGTTCGCATTCACGGCAATGTCATGAACAACAGCGAGCGTGCCGGAGTGCGGGGGAGCGGTGAAGCGGGAAAGCTCATCACCAATCTCCCCGGCGATGGTTGCGTGGAAGTGGCGTGCCTGGTCGATCGCAACGGGATCAACCCGACGCGTTACGGCGCCCTGCCGCGCGCGATGTCGCACGTGTGCGCAAGCCAGATGGCGTATTTCGATTTGGCTGCACAAGCATGTGTGGAGTTGAGCAAGGAGGCGGCGATCGAGGCGCTCTTCCTCGATCCCCTGACGGCCGCGATTCTCACGCCGCGCGAGATCAAGGCGATGACGCTGGAACTGTTCGATGCGGAGAAGACGTATCTACGGGAATATAAATAAAGCCGCCACCGCGATTCGAGGTGATCGATCGCTATCCTATCTTTCCGAAAGCGAACATCTGCGACAGCCGTTACCAGAGGCACGAGTTTGGAATTTCCCTGGCGCAAACGGAGGTTGTATGCGTTCCCACAAGGTTCACGTCCGTATAAATACGGAGTATGCGTTCGCTACGTTTTCTGCCCCTGACGTTTCTTTGCGGCGTACACGGCTTTGCCCTTTTTGCGCCGTATCTCGCGACCTTCCTTGCGGTTAACCACTTCGTTTCGCAGCGGAAAATGGCACTTGCCGCCATTGCAGTGCCGGCAAGCCGCTGATCCTTGCAGATTGGGCCGGTTCTGCTACAATTCCCGGCCCTAAATTGGGGGATGCGCTGTTTGTCGATTCGAACGATTTTGGAGTTGTGACGATGCCCCGACCCGGACAAGGTGGAAACCGCGAACGCCGCGAGAAGAAAGAATCTTTCCAGAACTTTAATAAGCCGAAGCTTAAAATTGCTCGCACGGCGGCGGATGAGACAATCTACATCGACTACAAAGACACCGAGTCACTCCGCAAGATGATCAGCGGCAACGGCAAGATGCTCTCCCGCAAGCGCACTGGCGCGACCGCGATGGAACAGCGCATGGTTGCTCGCGCGGTGAAGCGCGCCCGCTATATGTCGCTGTTGCCGTACATCACGACTGGTGTGTAAGCTCCAAATGTGTAGGCACCAAACCCACCGTGACGCGGTGGGCTTGAGGCGGTTACACTATATTTCTTCAATAAAAAACCCCGGAACGATTGTTCCGGGGTTTTCTGATTCTTCGATCGACTGGATCGCGATCTATTTTACGGAGCCGATCAATTGATCCAGCAGGTTAATATGCTTCTGTTGAGCGGGGATGAACTGGTTATTGATGAGGTCGGCTGAAACCGAGTCAACAAAATCAAGGCTGGCCTGGTAATCCTTCAAGCCGTGCTCTTCGCCCTCTTTCAGGCTTTTCAAGGCGAGCGTATCGCCGAACAAATCGGCGACGCCTTGCACGACCTTGGCCCAGGTGCCCCACGCACCGGAACTGTCGGCCGGCTCACCACCGAGTTCTCGGATGCGATCGCGGATCGCCTGGGCAGCCCGGCCGTGTTCCGCCTGGATTTCTCGCAGCAAGCCGTAATTGACCGAGTCGGAATTGTTGCCCGACGTTTTGTCGATCCCCATGCGGTAGGTTTCGGCAGCAGAAATCTCGCCCCGCAGCAGGCCGTTGAGCTGATCGATTCCATTGGCCTGGGTGTCGCCGATCGCCATTGGCATCATCGCGACGGGATTAAGGGCCGCGCCAGTCGCATCGCCCGGCAGGCCGATACCGGTGTCTACAATTCCACGGGTCATAAGTTGCTCCTTGTGAATGCCACGATTATCGCAACCTTCATGCCGGAATAGCAAAAAAAGCAGCGGGTTATCGTTTCCAATAACCCGCGGCCCAATTTCAACGCAATGCCGTTGAGAAAGAAGCTTGTCTACTTTTTAGCGCCCAAAACGGCATCCTTCGCCGCCTTGGCGATGCGGAACTTCAGGACTTTCTTCTTCGGAACGGTAATGGTTTGGCCCTTCTTTTCGCCAAATTGCATCACCATCTGACGCGATGGCCGCTCGACAAGAACGAGCTTACCAACGCCGGCGATCGGAAACTGATTTTTCGCCTGCTTGTACGCAAGGTCAGCCTGCGCTTCGAGCAGCATATTGACCTGCTTCTTGCTGATGCCGACCTTTTCCGCCAACTGCGTGGCGATTTCCGACTTTGTCATTGCCTTGGCCATGATTCGATCTCCTTCTGTGCCCTTTTCGGGGACGTGCTTTTATGGGAGCCCATCAATCCACATGATCTGGTCGTAACCGCGCGTCGGTGCTCCGCATTGCCGCGCGATCGACCGCCTGTTTCCCCGAACATGAACGCCATTCATCCGGTATTCGCGGAGTGCGTCGCTGTCTGGGTGGGGAAATCTATCGTAAACACCGTGCGATTCAATGCCTCGCGCGCAAAATTCCCCGGAATTTACGAGAGGAAAAGCTTTAAGGGACGCGCGTTCTGTCCGTGATCGCCATTGCTTGCGCCTTTGCGTGGAAGTGCTGAATACAACGCGAAGGCGCAAGCGAGGAACGAGAAACGTCCGAGCGAATTTTCACTCGCGCGGACGTGAAACTTATCCGACGTCCTGCGTTGTCAGCGCCTCCCGGATGCTGCTCATCGCGTCATCGCTCATGCGATCGCTGAACGCCTTGAGTCCGTTCAAGTCGGCGTTCTCCACCGGCGAGAAGCCGCTCTTTTCCGCGACGAGGAGCGATACCAATTCGCTCACCATGCCCATGCCGTGCGGCTTGTCGGCGTTGGTTGAGCCGCCGGTCATGAAGACACGTTCGGGGACCAGCGGCTGCTGGCTCTTGCTCAGATGCTCAGCCACGAGCGACAACGCGTATAGTCGTGGGTCGCCGAAGCTGTTGATCTTCTTCATGAGGATCGCCGCCTCGGACAGGCCGACCTGCATCTGCCGCACCGATTCGCCGCGGCCCGCGAGTTCGCGTTCCTTGCTGCTCGCCTCGGCGGTCACGATCGTCTGCTGTGCCGCGCGACGCGAGCGTTCCAGTTCCGCCTCGGCCACCACGATCGTCTGCTCCGCGTGCTTCTTCGCACGGGCCAGGTCCGCATCGCCGGCGTTCTGTGCGATCTGCACCTGAAGCAGCGAGTCGGTGACTTCCTTCTGCTTGCTCGCGCGGGCCTGCGCTTCGTTCAGCCGACGCTGTTCGTCGGATGCGAGGCGTTGATGTTCATACGTTTCGATCTGCTCCTTGCTGAGCTGACGCTGACGCAATTGTTCGAGCAGCGTCTCGATCTTGCCGCCAGCCTCGGCCGTGTCGGGCTTGCCGATGAGCACGTCGACGCATTCGATGTCGAACTGCAGGAATCGCCGCTGCAATTCGCCGCGTGCTTCGAGCTGGATGTCGTCGCGATGCTGCAGCAGTTCGAGCATCGTCTTCTTGTGCGCGACATCGCGGAAGAAGGCCGACAGCATCGGGTCGAGCGTCTGCGTGATCAGCTTCTTGACATCGCCGAAGCGCTGGATGACCGACGGCGCTTTCATGTAGTCGATGTGAACGACGACGCTGAGCGGCAGCATCGGCTCGTATGCATCCTTGGTCACGAGGTCGATCGACTTGAGCGTATCGTCGTAACGGTGCGCTTCGGTCTTGCCGGTGATCCAGTGCAGAACGAAGTTGGTCGTCGGGACGAGAATGATCTGTCCCGCATATGGATTGAACGGATACTTGCCGGGGCCGAGCGGGCGTTCCCATACGCCACGCTCGCCGCGGGCGACACGTTCGCCGTGACGGAAGGAATCGCCGGAGACGTCCTTGCCGATCGGGCCGTAGTAGCTGACGACCGTGCCGACATAACCGATCGGCACGACGGTCTTCGGGACCATCTCAATCGTCGAGAACCAGCGGTTGAGAAAGTACGTGCCATCCGTCAGCGGCACGTACTGCCGCCCGCGACGACCACCGGCCGCGAGAAAGCTTTCGATGTCCTGGTAGTTATTGTGATAATTGTTGTCGGACGAATCGTTGCCGACCGCCGGCGCGATAATCTCGCCGGGGTTCAGGCTCGGGCCGTCGTGAACCGTCACGATGCCGATGGAGTCGACGACGAACGACTTCTCGGGATTGAGCGGATCGATCGCGCTCATCTCCTCGCCGATGACGACGGGATTGAAGCCGTCGAGCAACTTGAGTTCTTTCTGCCAGCTCATCAGGCGTTCGATTTCGAGCTTGCTGTCGGCCCCGTGGTGATAGACGCGGTCTTCGGTGATGACGACGAAGAGCGCGAGGTTGATCGCGTAGACGCCTTCACGAATGATCGCGCGCTGACGACCGCGCTGTCCCGCGATCTTCGGTGCGTTGGCGTCACTGGGGAGGCGGCTTAAGCCGCCTCCCCGGGAACTGTCCGATTTCAACGCGGTCCCGAGGAATGCACGCGCATCCTGGAAGTTGTTGCAATTCACCATCTGTGCAAGTGTCTGAGTTGCGCTGAGTGGTGAACCGTCCCGGGCATAGATATACGCAAGCTTTCCCTGCGGCACGGTGACGAGCGGCAGGCGGTGAATGCGATACTGCCATCGCCAGTAGCCGAAGTGCATGCCGCCGCGCAGCAGGTCGGCCTGGTAGCCGGCCTCGCCGTTGAGGGCGATGATGTGACCTTCGCTGACGGAGCCGCTGCTCGACCAGAGTTTTTCGATCACGCCCACGCGGTCGTGGGGAATGTACCGAGCGCCGACAAACGTCGCAGCCAGCAGGATTATCGCGACGATCACCGCCGCGGTTATGGCAAATCCGATCGTCAGCGACGAACTGGCGTTCGTGACTGCAAATATGCCGAGAGATGTGAAAACCATACCCATTTGAGATGCTCCTTCAGCGGGAATTCCACCCGCATTGATGGAACAAATCGTAAAGTCTGCCGTTGTGGTTTGCAGTTACACATCATCACCATTCTGATAACGGGAGTTATGACTGAGACAACGCAATTTAGCCCGGCCGCTCGCGACCGGATTCGTGTTGAAGTCAGCATCGAGAATCGGTGAAGGAAGGAATTCCCATGCGTAATCAGATCGCGATCCTGATCGCTCTCATCGGAACAGGTTGTCATTCGCAGCAAGCATCGCGACGCGGTGACATGCACAACGGCGCGACGACACGCGAAGTGTCCGGCGTGCCGCGCGGGATGGCGCGGTATGCGTATACCGTTACCGATGATGCGGGGACTTCGGTGATCAAGGGGACGATGACGTTGCCCGATCCGCTGCCGCAATCTGGATCATTCGAGGGAGCCTGGGTGGCGTCGTATTCCAGTAACGACGAGATGCCGCCAACCGCGCATCTGGGTCCGCAAACCGGAGAGGGAAAGATTTCCGGAACGATCGAGAACGGATGGCTGAATTTGTCGCTGAATCCCGGGATGGCGGACAGTAACGTTCGCTTTCAGATTGACGCTGCCCCGATGACGGGGACTTGGACGTACAGCGGATATGCGGGGGCCATCAGTCATGGAACCATCAGCGTCAAACACGAATGACCCCAAGTTGGTGTTTGGTAAATGTACGGTTTTTGCTTGCATTAAATTCGACGCCTCGATATCCATAGCGATGTGAGCGTCTCACCCCCCGTTTACGAAGTAATTGGTGTCAAGCTTCGCCGTCGGCGGCTGCGGCATGGGTTAACGCTCGACGAGCTGGCGGCGAAATCAGGCGTCTCCAAACCCTACCTTTCGCTCATCGAAAACAACCGCCTTCCTAATCCGCCCAGCGATGAAAAACTGCGAAGTTTGGAGCAGGCGCTCGGCTTCACGGCCGGGGAACTGGTCATGCAGGCCAACCTCCAGCGCACGCCGCGGGATGTGAAGCTGATGCTGGGACGGCTGGCGCAGGGTTCAGGGTTTAGGGTTCAGGGTTCAGCAAAGAAACAAGAATCCTCTTCTGCTGAAACCCGAACCCTGAACCCTGAACCCTCGCTCGAACCCTCGCTCGAACCCTCGCTCGAACCCTCGCTCGAACCCTCGCTCAACCTCGACGATGCTTATCTCACCGGCGTATTGCACCAGATGGTCGAGTCGCAGGAACTGGCGAATGTCGAAACGCTTCGCATGAATTTCGTGCCGGTCATTAATAAAGTCGCCGCCGGCGACCCTGCTGAATTTACCGATCTTTCTTATCCGCGCGGCGTGGCGGATGAATATGTTGGCTGCCCGGATGTGGCGGGCAAAGACGCTTTTGCCGCACGCGTACACGGCGATTCCATGACGCCCAAATACCGTCCCGGCGACATCGTGATCTTCTCCCCCGCCGCCGACCCGCGCGACGGCGACGATTGCTTCGTCCGCTTCGCGGATGGCCAGACGACGTTCAAGCAGGTGTTTTTTGAAACGAACGACGAAGGCACCGACGTCATTCGCCTGCAGCCGCGCAATGAAAAGTATGACGTTCGCGTGGTTGCGGCAGAGGAGGTGAGCGGATTGTTTCGGGCGCTGTTTAAATATGAGCGGGTGGATGATTGAGAGTCGCGGCATAATTTAGAACACCAGACACTAAGCATCAGCGACACTAAGCATCAGCACTTCTCCACAAGCTGAAGCCCAACTTCGTGACCAGGCATCGGTCGCAGGTGTCGGTCGCAGGTGTCGATGTCGAAACCTATGCCGCCAACCATTAGAGATGATGGCAAAGCCGCTTCCCTTGCTCGCGGACCTCGGCCGCCCCATTACAAAACACGTTGAAGACAGTGGCATGACCGAAGATGAGCTCACGCAGTTTCTTGAAGACGAGAAACATGCGATGCGTCACTCCGTCTGCCCGCAGCGCAGGAAGACCGTCCGGCCTCGGATCGCTGGAATGGCCCATCGCTGCCGAACGGCGTACGCTCCGCGTGCAGCGCTGGTTGCGGATGAATCTGGAACTTTCGGCTATGATTTGACCCATGTCCCTCAAGGAAGATCTGGCGTTCGCGATGGAGCTGGCCCGCGGCGCGGGAAAAATTGTTTCTGATAATTATGGCAAAGTCGAGCGGCTGACCAAGACCCACGCTGCCACGCGCGACGAGGCCGTCACCGATGCCGATCGCGAATCGCAACGCTACATCGTGGCCGCGCTGCGGAAGCAATTCCCAACCGATGGATTGATCGGCGAAGAGTCGGATACCGGCACGTCGATCACCTTCGAATGTCACGATCTCCTTGGCCGCAATTGGGTGATCGATCCGATCGACGGCACCAACAATTTCATCGCCGGCCTGGGCGCTTTTGCGGTCTGCATCGGACTGATGGACAAGGGCCTGCCCGGGATGGGCGTGGTCTACGACGTGACGCGCGATCACATGTATGCCGGCGCGCAAGGCATCGGCGCGACGTTGAACGGCGAGGCGATTCGCGTGAATGAGTCGCCTCTGAACAGCAGCAGCCTGATTATGATGACGAGCAACCTGCTGGATGCGTTCGGCTCGTGTCCGCCGTGGGCGACGAAATGGATTTCGCAGACCGATTGGAAGGTGCGGATTCTCGGCACCGCCGCGCTGGAGGCGGTGTCGGTGGCGTCGGGCGTGGCCAGCGCGGCGATCACCGTCAATGGCAAGCTCTGGGACTGCGTTGCCCCCGCCGCCATCGTCGAAGCCGCGGGCGGGATCGTTTGCGATCTGACCGGCAAGCCGATCTTCCCGTTCGATTTGAAAAACTACGCCGGCAAAAAAGTGCCGTTTCTCGCCACTTCCCCCGCCGCCAAAGGCGTACTGCTGCACGACCTCAACACTCGTGCCTGAAGGTTGAGCCGTTGGTGTGTTGGAAAGCCTCTCCTCGTCAGCCAGGCAACAAGAACATGCCTGCTAACCAGCGTGCTGGATCACCAGCGTTTGAGCGATGAGGCGATCTGCAAACCCTCCGCGCCGCGCGATGGGGTGTGGAGATCGCGTATCGCCGGCTCAAGACCACGATGCAGGGACGCAGGATGCTCAACACTTCTCCGGAGCAGGCGCGAGTCGAACTGGATTGGATGATGATCGGCCTCTGGACGTTGACGCTGCTGACCTTCCGGACCGAACGGTGGGATTTATTGGATGAGGACAGCGGCCGAAGCGACACGTCAGCGATCGGTCGGGGACGTTGCCGGTTGCGTCGTTGGAGGTGCGTCGCGAAAGAGAACGACGACGTCTAATCGCGGCTCAACTGCGGGCTCGGTGGACGGCGCGTTCAGAACGGCGGGCGATGTCGCGGGTGTAACGGCCGGTGCGAGAACGCGCTCCACCGTCCACGACAACTCCGCTTTCATTGCATCATCCGGCAACACATGCGGCAACGCATGCGCTGCCGCCAGCGACGGCATGCCGGCCACCGTCACCGTGCCGACACGAGGCAAATTTAGCTTTCCATTTGCGTCGACCTTGACGAGCTCGTCGATCGCCTCCACGCCGAGGGCGACGTCCAGCGCACGAACTCTCAAGATATCGCCCGCGGCAATCGCCTGTGTCTGATCCGCCTGGGTCGCCGCTTGCCGCCGTTCGGTTGCTTGCGCGGTCAATCCTGGTACCTGTTGGGGCTCGTATTGCTGATCGGGAAGCGGACTCTGCCGGAGTGATCGCGTGGCCGATGATTCCGTCTGCACCTGACTTGCAGGTGCAGATGGAGCCGTTGTGATGTCGACATTCTGGCCGGCATTCCTCAATCGCTCGCCGACGATCGTTCCTAATTTACGTGCCGGATCGGCAACGGATCCGAGTCGGCCGGATAAATCGTCAAACTGCGCGCGGGTCAGCCCGCGAACGATGATGGACGCGGTCTGATCGACTGCCGTCTCGCCCGGCTGAGTGGTCGGCTGAGTGGACGGCTGAGTGCTCGACGTTGCTGAGTCGCTTGCTCCGGTGTTCTGTCGATATGGATAAAGCGGCCCGCCGACGTTTGAAGCAGTCGAAATCGCCATCGCCGAATCGGCGATCGGCGCGCTCGACGGGGCGCTCGACGGGGCGCTCGACGGCCCGGTTGTTGGAGCGTTGGCTGGCGAAACACGATCGAACGAAAGTTGATTCGAGTGCAGGAAGTCAGTCGTGATATTCGCGGCCGCGAGGGCGCTGCCGCCCCGGGCGACGATGTAATAAGCGGCGTTGCCGCGAAACGCGAGAACTGCTCGGTCCTTCGATAATTCGCGGTCGGCCCCTTCCGTCGTCTCGGCGCGCTTCTGGCTGATGGCGAGGATAGTGTTGGCCAGCGCAGTGTCCTGATTTATCTGCTGTTCCGACGGCGTATCGAGCGAAGTAGCACCAGGTTTAGCATTGGCCATATCCGTTGCGGTCGCCGCTGCGGTCGTCGTCGCGGTCGACGACTTAAGCCACGGCGTCGCTGGCGTCGCCACTGCTGAGGCCAAGTCATTTATCGCGCCGCCGCCCGCGGCGGCGGTATCGGATTTTGTCGTCGCATCGCGCCACGCCATCGCGCTGCCGGTAACCTCCGAGTTCCGCGTCGCGAGCGTTTGATTTTCGATCGCATTTTGTTCCATCGCAGCCGATGGCGCGACACTTCCTGCCGGCGAAGCATTGCTCTCTGTTTCGGTTGTCGCCGCAAGCGTGGCCGCAAGCGTGGTCGGAGATGGCCGCGGCATGTCGGGCGTGATGATCGCGACTTGAGGCGTTCGCTCTTTTGGCGAGGGAAGCGCGACGTACAACACGGCCGCTAGGGAAGCGGTGACGAGAAACACCGCCGCGATCGCCCCGACCCGCCGCCAGACATTGATGCGCATCGAATCGTCGTTCACGCCGATGTCCACATCGCCCAGCAGCGACGCGCGTTCGAGTTGTGCGTTAAGCGTTTCGGCAATATCGATCGGCGACGCCGCGCGCGGCAGCAACTGTATCATTTCGCGCGTCTTCAGCAGATCGTCGATCAGCACCGCATGCTGCGGATTGCTCGCCAGGTGGGCTTCAATCTGCGCACGGGCGGCGGCGTCGAGTTCGCCGTCGACGTACGCCGCGAGCCTGGCTTCAATGTCCTCTGTGTTGGCCATTCGTCACATCAACTATGGATTGTGGATTGTGGACTGTTGATTGTGGATGTTTGAAGCGCTTCCACCATCCACAGCCCACCTTCAACAATCCTTCCTCATATACGGCATCAGTTCATCCCGCAGCGCGACGCGCGCGCGAAACAACCGGCTCTTCAGCGTTCCCAGCGGCAGGCCGAGTACATCGGCCATCTGCTGATAATCAAATCCTTCCACATCGCGCATGATCAGCACGGCGCGATAGTCGACATCGATTTTTGCCAGCGCCGACAATACTTGCTGGGAGCGCTCGCGCGATTCCACCTCATCCGCGGGCGACGGCTGGCGATTGGCCGCGACGCGCTCGACGAGGCTCGCCGCCTGGTCGGCGGATTGAACATGGTCGTTCGCAATGATTGGCGCATCGAGCGAAAAGGTGCGATGTCGCTGCACTTTTCGCAACTGCGAGATCGCTAAGTTCAGGCCGATGCGGAACAGCCACGTGTACGGCTGCGCCTCGCCGCGGAAGCTTTCCATTTTCTGCAATGCCCGGGTGAATGTTTCCTGCGTAAGTTCCAGCGCTTCGTCCGCATTGCCGACGACGCGCAGCAGGCTGTTGTACAAACGATCCTGAAACAGCCGAACGATCTGCCCAAACGCCGCTCGATCGCCGCCTTTCGCGCGGCGGAAGAGGTCGGACTCGCCGGTCGGAAGCGACAGCGTCTTCGGCGGCGCGGAAGTTGTTTCAGCCAGCTTCGACATTCATTTCGACGCAATGCCGGCCGGAAAGTTTCGCCGGCAGGCAACGTCCATCTAAATAATGCAGTTTGCGAATAATGGGGTCAACGCGATGGACGCACATCAACACGAAAAGCCAGGGCAACCGCATTCTATTAACTCCTCTCTCCGTACTCGGGGAGAGGCAGGGT
>CAXSBN010000039.1:32849-36433 GCA_964236135.1 uncultured Phycisphaerae bacterium | reverse complement strand
CCGAGTACAGGGAGAGGAGAAAAAACGAAATCATCCAGAATGCGGTTGCCCTGGCTGGCAAGCGACGTCGCATCGCCTCCGCTTTCCGCTTCGGGGCCGGGACATTACGCTGTCGACGATCCGATCGAATCAAGCGTTCGCTGTCTGGCGGGCAGCGAGGCTTCTTTCGCTGCTGCATCATTTATTTTTCTGGAGAGCCATTGAAACGACTCACCCTGCACGCCCGTCTCTGCGTCGGCTTAACGGTCGCGGTCAGCCTGCTGGCGGCGGGCACGTTGCACGCGGAATGGAAGCCAAAAAAAGCGGCCATCATGACGAAGTGGGCGGCCGACGTGAAGCCGGATGCGGTGCTGCCCGACTATCCGCGGCCGCAGCTGACACGTCCCGACTGGCAGAACCTGAACGGCGTCTGGGAATACCAGCCCGGCAAGGACGGCGACGCCCCGCCGATCGGAAAAAAGCTTGCGAGTGAAATCCTCGTCCCGTTTTGCGTCGAATCCGCCTTGTCGGGCGTTATGGAGCACCACGACCGCCTCTGGTATCGCCGCCGCTTTGAAATCCCTCCCGATTGGAGCGGCCGGAATACCATTCTCCATTTCGGAGCTGTCGACTATGAAACCGAAGTGTTCGTCAACGGCAAGCGCGTCGGCCTGCACAAGGGGGGCTACGATCCGTTCAGTATTGATATAACTTCGTTTCTGACCAAAGCCCGCGAGCAGGAATTAGTCGTTCGCGTTTTTGATCCGACCAACGACGGCGGTCAGCCGCGCGGCAAACAATCGCTTCGGCCCGGCGGTATTATGTATACGCCGACCACCGGCATCTGGCAGACAGTCTGGCTTGAACCCGTCGCGCCCGGCGGCGTCCTTTCTCTCAAGATTGTGCCGGACGTCGATCATTCACAGGTTAAGGTCACAGTCCACACGAATGACGATGCAACGGCCCCGGTTACTCTAGCCGTGAAGGACGGCGACAGTAGCATCGCCGTCGCCCGCGGCGCGGCGGGATCGGAAATCGTTATCAAAATCCCAGATGTCAAACTATGGTCTCCCGACTCGCCGCATCTATATGAGCTTGCCGTCAGCGTCAATGGATCCAATGACAAGGCAATCGACTCGGTCGGCAGCTATTTCGGTATGCGGAAGATCGAGGTCGGCACGATCGATGGCGTAAAGAAGATGCTGCTCAACGGAAAGTTTCTATTTCAAATCGGCCCGCTCGATCAGGGGTTTTGGCCAGACGGGATTTACACTCAGCCGACGGAAGCGGCGCTGAAATATGATATCCAGACGACGAAAGATTTAGGCTTCAATTTCATCCGCAAGCACATCAAAGTCGAGCCGATGCGATGGTATTACTGGTGCGACCATATTGGCCTCATGGTGTGGCAGGACATGCCGTCGGCCAACTCGTACGACGACCGCCCGACGCCGCCCGTGGACAAGCCGGAGTTCAAATCCGAATTGCAGCGGATCGTCGAGGCTCTATACAACGTTCCCTCGATTATTATGTGGGATACGTTTAACGAATCGCAGAGCCAGCACGATACGAAAGAGCTGGTCGCGATGGTGAAACAGACGGATCCCTCCCGGCTCGTCAACCAGGCGAGCGGTGGAAGCTATGAAGGTGTCGGCGACGTCTATGACATCCATAGTTACCCGCCCCCTAACGTTCCAAAGCCGAACTCAAAGATGGCGCTCGCCTGCGGCGAATATGGGGGCATCGGATTTAAGATTCCCGACCATATGTGGCGTCGGAATGAGGGCGGCGGCTACACCGATGTGCACTCCCCGGAAGAGTTGATCGATCTCTACTCCGAGTTCACCAACATGCTAAAGACCTTCCGGGATAGGGACGGCTTGAGCGCCGCCGTTTATACCCAGACGACGGACGTCGAAACAGAAGTGAATGGGCTGCTGACATATGACCGCGTTCCGAAGATCGATGTGAAGCAGATTGCCAAGGCAAATCGTTTTGAACTTCCGCCGCCGATGTATACGGCGATCGTCCCGACTTCGGAACACGAACCGCAAAGCTGGACATATTTATTGGAGAATCCGGGCGACGATTGGTTTAAAAGGGATTTTGATCGCGCCTGGAAGGACGGCAAAGGCGGCTTCGGAACGGCCGGAACGCCGGAGATCGGCAAGCTCGGCACGACCTGGAACACGCCGGAGATATGGATGCGCCGCACTTTTCATCCCGGCGACCTGGCGTTGAATTCGCGCAGTCAATTGTTACTACGGATTTATCACGATGAGGATGTCAAGGTTTACATCAACGGTGTCCTGGCATTTGAAGACCGGGGCTTCAACGGCCATTACGAGAACAAAAAGATCTCCGACGCCGCCCGTCGCGCGATCAAGCCGAACGCTGACAACGATTTGGCGGTGACGTGCAAACAGACGGTCGGCGGACAATATATCGACGTCGGGCTTCTGTCGCGGGTGCCGGGACTATAGAGAAATGCGGCGATAGACAGGTCGCGCGCGGCGGGAGCACACGGCTGAGTATCTTTCTTGAGCGACAGCCACGACAAAGATTCTTCACCGCGAATCGTCGCGGATGATCGGAGCGACGACCTTACCGAAGGTCGGAAGCCAACTGCAACCTCACGTGCTCCATGCTGGTTTCGACGGCTCGCGAAGCTTGCCCTGCTCGTTTACCTCGGAACTTGCCTCGTGATTTTTAGCCTCCAGGACTATCTGATCTTCCCCGGCCGATCGAGCCAGGGGACAGCACGTGCGATCATTGGAGAGTCGACGTGGTACGAAAAGGTTCCATTAACCACGCGCGATCATGAGACGACGGTCGCGATTTTCGGCGCGGCGTTAAATGCCAACGGCACGCCGCGCGCGGACGCGGCGCGGCAGCCGACGGTGCTGTTTTTCTACGGCAACGCGATGTGCCTGGCCGACTGCTTCTCGCAGTACAAGCAGTTTCGCCTGCTCGGGTGCAACGTGATGATCCCGGAATATGTCGGCTATGGCCTGGCCAGCGGGAAGGCGAGCGAAACCTCGCTCTACGAAACCGCCGACGCGGCATACGACGCGCTGCTGAAACGCAGCGACATCGACCCGCACAAGGTCATCGCCGCGGGCTGGTCGCTCGGGGCGGCCGTCGCGATTGACCTTGCACATCGTCGCGATGTCGCCGGCCTCGCGACATTCAGCGCGTTCACCAGCCTGCCGGAGATGGCTCACAACTTAATCCCGTGGGCACCGACCTCGCTGCTGCTTCGACACCGGTTCGACAGCATTGCAAAAATGCCCGACATTAAGACACCGATTTTTCTGGCACACGGTAGACGCGATTCGATCATTCAATT
Organism: uncultured Phycisphaerae bacterium; assembly: GCA_964236135.1. Classification (GTDB taxonomy): domain Bacteria; phylum Planctomycetota; class Phycisphaerae; order Tepidisphaerales; family Tepidisphaeraceae; genus CAXSBN01. Next base: position 33,105 of record CAXSBN010000039.1, on the reverse strand, counting down.
TTCGATGCAGAAGCGATTGCTCGAGGCTGCGATACGCACATCGCACGTGACCAATGTCGAAGTCGATACCGATCACAATGACATCTTCGAAGCGGGGGATGAGTTATGGGTTCCGTTTGCGAAGTTGATCGACGAAATGCAAGTAGCACGAAGTGTGGAGCGAACCCAGGGCTGAAGCTCATGGGCGTCAGCCCAAGGTTCGCTCAACGGTTCGTGCGATGTGATGAAGCAGTCGTTATCGTTCCGAAATGCCCAC
>CAXSBN010000039.1:4397-32839 GCA_964236135.1 uncultured Phycisphaerae bacterium | reverse complement strand
CTCGTTATCGCTGCCACCAACCGACCCGGTGCCAACTCGTTAAAGCTTGCGCAACACGTGCAAAAGCTTTACGCGAATGCGTCGGTCGCGGCCGAGCTGTATTCGCTGAGCGAAATGCCGGCGGCCATTTTTGATCCGTCGTCCTACGGAAAGAAGCCCGACGAGTGGACGGGAGTACAACAACGCATTCTCGATTCGGCGGGCATCCACATTGTCACTCCCGAATACAACGGCTCCTTTCCCGGCGTGTTCAAATATTTCATCGACATGCTGCGCGGCGACAGCTTCGAGCATAAGCCGATCGCGTTTGTCGGCGTGGCCAACGGCATCTTCGGCGCGCTGCGTCCGATCGAACAGCTTCAGATGATCTTCGGCTATCGCAACGCCGTGATCTTCCCCGACCGGGTTTTCATCGCGACGGTCGGCAAACGATTTAACGCCGAGGGACTGTTCAGCGATCCGGAGATCGAACCCCGCCTGCTGAAGCAGACTTCCGAATTTGCCCGCTTTGTGAGGCGGTTTACGTAAAATTAGAAAGATAAAAGCAGGTGCTCTGGATAACTAAACTGCCGCTTGCGGCTTCGCGAGACGGATTCGTAGGATTTCGCGCCGGTTCTGGACCCGCGAAGGCGCAAGCGGCAGGAGATTCCCGGAAAACGTTTTCCAGCGCTCAGGAATAATCGCGATCGGTGTGACGATGCGGTAGCGGTGGTTGATTCATTCGATCGTTGCCGTGCAGTCGATGACAAGAGTTATGGAAAAGATCAGCCGGCGCGGCAAAAACGCAGTGAGCGGATGTGACATGATGTTTCCACGCGCGGTATTCGAGCCGCTTGAAGGTCGCCGTCTGCTCTCGTCGGCTGTCGCGCTTCAATCGCCGACGCCGGTTAATTCGACGGCCGCTGGCCCGGTAATGTTCGCAGCGACACCCGCATCGGTCTTGACCAAGGCCAATCGCCAGACGCTTTTGAACGGCCTCTCGCTGCCGAGCGGGACGAAGTCGACGCTCACCTCACGGCTCGCCGCCAACGATCTGGCCGGGTTTGATTCGACGTTGCTGAGCTACATGACGAGCCGCTCGAGCTCACACTGGTATTTCGCCCTCTCTGACGCGGGCAGCATCGGCAACTACATTCAAAGCAACGTCGGCGACGGCGGCGCGGTCTCGCATGCCGATCAATTGCTTCAACACATGTTCCCGTCCGGCGACGACTCGACAACGTATTCGTACAACGCCGGCACGAACGTTGACTGGGACAACAGCGGCGCTTCCGGCGTGACCAACGTGCTGCACACTTTGAACCGTCAGAAGTACTGGTCAGATCTCAGCCAGGCCTATCGCTTTACCGGCCAAGCAAAATACGCCAATGAACTCATCGCGCAACTCTCCAGTTGGTCGGCGGCGTATCCGACGATGTCGCTGCCCACGACCTGGAACTCGACCGATCAAAAAAGCTGGCTGCTCGACATGGGCATCCGCGTCGAGCAGTGGACGTGGTCGTACATGCAACTGCTCGGCGGCAGCGCGTGGACGAAGGAAGCGAACACGCTGTTCATGTTCAAGATTCAGCAGCAGCTTGGATACTTGTCGACGGCCACGACCTACGGCGTGGCGGACAACCGCTCGCTGTTTCACGCGACCGGATGGTTGAGCGCAGCCGACCTGTTTCCGGAAATGACCAACGGACATGCCACCGCAGCGCGCCAGCTCGCGTGGGATTGCCTCGACGGCCAATACTACAACGACGGCTCGCATCACGAGCAATCGCCCGGCTACGCGGAAGACGGCATCGACAACCTGCTGGAGTTGAAGCTGCTCGATTCGAAGAACGGCATCAGTTGGTCGACCGCGCGAAGCGATAAGCTCACCAAGGCCATCAACGCTTACTACCAGTTCCTGACCCCCGACGGCGCCACGCCCGCGCTGGGCGACACCTATCGCACGACGTCGGCCACGCTGTTTCTCAAGGCCGACATCATCCAGAACAGCACGCTCTGGAACCGTGCCAAGCCGCGCCCGCGCGACGTGTGGCTTTTCGGCACGACGGTCGCCGCCAACAATTCCGGAAATCCGACGTATCCAACGCTCTCCGATCGCGGCACGTCGTACGACCTGCCCAACAGCGGCAACTACTTCATCCGCGACAGCGGCACCGACCCCAACGGCACGCAGATCGCCTTCCACGCCGGCCCGAAGGGCGGGCAACACGGGCACTACGATCCGCTTAACTTCGAGCTCTTCAGCGGCGGCAAGGCGCTGATTTCCGATCCGGGCCTGGTGCGCTACGACAGCAGCGCCGACCGCACATGGGCCGTCTCCACGCCCGCGCACAACACGATCAGCGCCGACAACGCGAACGTCGGCGCGATGAACGACATCGGCACCGGCGCGCCGGGCGTCGTCGTCGATCAGTGGAGCGATACCAATTCAAATTTCGTGCAGGTCACCGCGCATCATTTCGGCTACGACTTTCTCAGCGGCAAGCCGGTGTTGTCGCGCAGCATTTGGTACGACCGCGACGGCACGATGCTGATCCTCGACATGGCCGAGGGATCGATCGCGCACACGTACACGACGAGCTTCCTCGTGCCCGGGCAGAATAAATCGTTCGATCTGTCGACGGGGAATTTTCATACGACGAATTCGAGCGGCAGCAACGTGAATATTCAGTCGCTGCTGCGGAGCGGGCAGACCGCGAATCGTGCGACGAAATTTGTCAGCAATAGCCCGCCGCCGAATGAGGAGACCTCCGCCCAGCGCTATTACGTGCAGCAGACCGGGACGTATGTCGTCTTCGCGACGTTGGTGAGCGCGTATACGGGCACGAGCGTGCCGAACAGCAGCGCGACGTTCATCACGAGCAATCCGCGGCCGGGGCAGGCGATTCAACTGTCGCTGACGAAAAACGGCTCAACGCAAACGGTGACGTTCAATCCGCCAAACATCACGCGCCTCGGCAAAACGGATGGCCGCAACAACGGCAGTTATAGCGACCTCGCGTACGATCAATCCGGCAATGTGCACCTGGTGTATTACGACCGTCAACAACGCGTACTCAAGTACAGCGAGAAGCTGAAATCCAATGGCCAGTGGACGGCCGTCGAGACGATCGACAACGGTTATCTCGTCGGCAGCAATCCGTCGATCGCCGTCGACAGCACCGGCCATGCGGGCGTGGCATACACCGACGGCAACGCGGGCGATTTGAAGTATGCCTACTTCAACGGCGCACAGTGGTCGGTGGAAGTGGCGGACGGAAAGGGCTCGACCGGCCATTACCCCGCGCTGGCGTTCAGCCGCAAAGACGGGCCGGTCATCGCCTATTACAACAAGACCGGCGGCGACCTGCGGCTGGCGAGCAGCAGCGGGATAGGTGGCTGGCTCATTCAAACGATCGACGCCGGCACGGTCGGCAACAAAGACGTCGGTCGATTCGCTTCGCTGGTGCTTGATCCCTCGCGCACGGATGCAAGCAAATGGGCCATCGCGTACGACGATGGCTCGGCCGGTTACACCGACTACGCGATTCAAGGCAAACTCAACGGCGGCACGTATAACGCGTCAACGGGTTACACGATCTTCCACGCCGACCACAGCTACGGCGGATATATTTCCCTCGCGTTCGACTCATCCAATCGCCCGTCGATCAGCCATTACGATTTGTCCAACGGCGATCTCCGCTTCGCCAAATCCGCCGGCAGCACGCTCGTCGGCGGCATCAGCTTCTCGGCGTCGGCGATCGCGAGCAAAGGAACGATCGGCACGTACACCGCCCACTACTACGACACGGCCGGCAAAGCGGTCGTGCTGTACTGGGATAAGAGCCACAACAAGCTCGCCAAGGCGCGATTCACAACGAGCTGGGCCATCACGAATTTAGTGACGGGCGGCCATGAGATTCACGTCAGCAAGTACAAGGAGACGGTGGCGTACACGAACGTCGACGACACGGGGTTGAGCGTGTTGTTTATGTGATTGTCTTGGAGTTCAAGCACGGGCGGGACGCCCGTGATACAGGAAAGCAACTCGTGTCACGGGCGTCCCGCCCGTGCCTGATGCTCACATTCTGAAGATAAATCAACGGCACGAAGCGAACTCACTCTTCGCTTCGTGCCTTTTGCATTCACCGCTTCTATATTTCACACATGATCCATCGCATCGACGTCTCGGCCAGAGGTGACGACCTTCTCGGCGATCTGGTTCGCCAGGATATTCTCGACGCCGGGTTCGACGTCGGCACGATTCGTACCTCGCGCATTTTTTTGATCGACGCGCCGAGTGCGTCGCCGGATGACCTGCAACGCGCCGCCAGCGAACTGCTGGCCGATCCCATTGTCGAAATCGCGACCGTCGCCGACTCGATTGTCGATGCAAGCGAATCGTCGCGCATCGAGGTTCACCTTAAGCCCGGCGTGATGGACCCGGTGGCCGACTCGACCGTCATGGCGCTGCGGGATATGGGCATCGACGCACGGCAAGTGCGCACCGGCCGATCGTTCGTCATCGACGCGAAAATCCCGCAAGGGCATTTGCAGCAAATCGCCTCGCGGACGCTCGCGAACGGCGTGATCGAATCGGTGCATTTCACGCCATTCAGACCGGCCGAGTTTGAAGCGGGCCATGAACAACCGTTCCAGCTGCGACACGTTGAACTGACGAAGCTGAACGATACGGAATTGAAAGTCCTCAGCCGCACGGGCCACCTGTTTCTGTCGCTGACCGAGATGCAGGCGGTGCAGTCGTATTATCGCGGGCAGCAGCGCGAGCCGACCGACATCGAGCTGGAGACGATCGCCCAGACCTGGAGCGAGCACTGCGTTCACAAGACGCTGAAGAGCGCCGTCGATGTCGTCGATGAATCGGGCCAGACGATTCGTCATTACGACAACCTGATCAAGGAGACGATCTTCGGCGCGACGTCGACCCTGATGAAGACGGCCGCGATGTCGTCGTTCTGCCTGAGCGTCTTCAAAGACAACGCCGGCGTGATCGCATTCGACGATCGCGACGCCGTCTGCTTCAAAGTCGAAACGCACAACCACCCCAGCGCCATCGAACCGTACGGCGGTGCCGCAACCGGCGCGGGCGGGTGCATTCGCGACATTCTCGGAACGGGTTTGGGGGCCAAGCCGATTGCGAATTCGGATGTGTTTTGTGTTGCGAACGTGGTGGGTTCAGGGTTCGGGGTTCAGGGTTCAGCCAAGAGCCGGCAGCATTCTCCGCTGCTGAACCCTGAACCCCAAACCCTGAACCCCCTTCCCAAAGGCGTCATCCACCCCAAGCGCGTCCTTCAGCAAGTCGTCGCCGGCGTGCGCGATTATGGAAATCGCATGGGCATTCCGACCGTCAACGGTGCGGTCTATTTCGATGATCGATACATCGGCAACCCGCTGGTCTTCTGCGGCTGCGTCGGATTGATTCCACGTGACAAGATCGTCAAGGCCGCGAGAGCCGGCGATGCGATTGTCGTGATGGGCGGGCGCACGGGGCGCGATGGAATTCATGGCGCGACGTTCAGCAGCGCGGAGCTGACCGATACGCACGCCGACGAGTTTTCGCACGCGGTGCAGATCGGCAACGCGATCACCGAGAAAAAGGTCGCGGATGTATTGCTGCAGGCGCGCGATCGGGATCTGTTCACGGCCGTTACCGATTGCGGCGCGGGCGGACTGAGCAGCGCGGTCGGCGAGATGGGTGAGAAACTGGGCGCGACCGTTCACCTTGATCGCGTGCCGTTGAAATACGCGGGGTTGCGCTACGACGAAATCTGGATCAGCGAGGCGCAGGAGCGCATGGTGCTCTCCGTGCCTGCAACTCACGTCGAAGAACTGCTTGCGCTCTCGAAAAGTGAAGACGTCGAATCAACCGTCATCGGCACATTCGGCACGAACGGCGCTGAACTGATTCTGAATTTCCGCAACGAAGAAGTCGGCCGCCTATCGATGCACTTTCTGCATGATGGCATTCCATTGCCGACTCGGACTGCGAAGCTGACAAACGGCACACCCCGTGTCACGGGCGTCCCGCCCGTGCCTGCGATTCATCAAATAGAGCAAACTAACTCTAGGAATGACGCTGCAAGGCACGGGCGGGACGCCCGTGACACGAGGAGCGCTCTGCTCGCTCTTCTCGCCCATCCCAACATCGCATCCAAACACTGGATCATCCGGCAATACGACCACGAAGTGCAGGGCGGCAGCATCGTCAAGCCGCTCGTCGGTCCGTTGCAGATCGGCCCGTCCGACGCGGCCGTCATTCGACCCAAGCTCGATAGCCACAAGGCCGTCGCCATTGCGTGCGGGATGAACCCCGCCATCACCGATCCGTACGACATGGCCATCGCCAGCATCGACGAGGCGATTCGCAATGCGGTGTGCGTCGGCGCGAATCCCGATCAGATGGCGATGCTCGACAACTTCTGCTGGCCGAGTTGTGATGATGAAGAGACGATGGGCACGCTGGTTCGCGCCTGCGAAGCGTGTCGCGACGCGGCCCTCGCGTTCGGCGTGCCATTCATCTCCGGCAAAGATTCGCTGCACAATCAATTCACCAACTCGGAAACAGGCGAGGTAATCAAGATTCCGCGCACGCTGCTGATCAGCACGATCGCCGTACTCGACGATTTTCGAAAATGCGTCACGATGAACCTAAAAGGCGGCCGCGATTCGGTCGTCGCCGTGGCACGACCCAAGGAACTTTCGCTCGCGTCACTCTCCCGCGCCCATCGCGCAATGGCAACGCTCCTCTCGCACGGCCAAGTCACGGCTTGTCATGACTCCTCCGACGGCGGCGTGTTGGTCGCCATCGCGGAAATGTGCATCGCATCCAACCTCGGCGTGTCGATCGACGCGACGCATCTGGGCCATCCGTTTATCGAGACTTTGGCGACTTATCTGATCGAGTTGTCGGTTGAGTCGCTCCCGGCCGCCGAGGAAATTCTCGCCGCGGGCGGGATGTCCTTGCAGGTGGTCGGCACGGTCTCCTCCGCGCACTCGGCCCTTTCCATCGACGCGGGGCAGTCGGATAATTCCACAACCGATGACTTGAATATCTCGATCGCCGAGATGACCGCGGCCTGGCGCGGGACGTTGGATTGGTAAGCCGCGCAGAAGAGGTGTGAGACGTTCGCTCCCCGGCTGCCGCATCGCGCTCGCGATCATTCTCCGGTACGAAGTCGATAGCCCACGCCCGTTTCCGTCAGCAGATGCCGTGGCCGCGCGGGATTCGCTTCAATTTTTTGTCGCAGTTGATTCATGTAGACACGCAGATAATGGCTTTCCTCCCCGCTGCCCGGGCCCCACACTTCCTTCAGCAGTTGGCGATGCGTCATCACCATGCCGGCATGTTTGACCAGCGTCGCCAGCAGACGAAATTCGTTAGGCGTGAGATGAATGTTCGCGCCGTTCGCGCGCACTTCCCGCCGGAGCAGGTCGACACGGAGATCATCGCTTTCAAAAATCGGATCGCCCGTCTCCTGCTTGATCGCCGCCGCATGACGCAACGCGACGCGGACCCGCGCCGTGAGCTCGCCGACACCGAACGGCTTGGTGAGGTAGTCGTCCGCGCCGGCATCCAGGGCGGCGATCTTGTCCTGCTCGAGGCCGCGCGCGGAGACGACGATGATCGGCATCGCCGACCATTCGCGGATGCGCCGGGTGACTTCGATACCGTCAATGTCCGGCAAGCCGAGATCCAGGATGACCAAATCGGGCCGGTCGTAGGCGGCGTGGCGAACGCCATCTTCACCGCTGGCGGCGATGACAACTTCGTAGTTCTCGCCGCTCAGCGTGAGGCGCAGAAACTTTTGAAGCGGCGGTTCGTCTTCGATGACGAGGATGATGGGTCGCGATTCACTGCTCACGAGATTTATTAAAGACCTCGCCGACCATCCGTCACGCCGACGCATCGATCGCGGCCGGCGCGCCGTCGATCGGCAGCGTGATCCTGAACGTCGCGCCCCCTTCCGGTCGATTGAACGCGCTGATCGTCCCGTCGTGAGCTTCGACGATGGCTCGCGCGATTGCCAGGCCCAGGCCGATCCCCCGGCTCGGCGTTCCGTTGGCCGTATTCGCGCGAAAGAACTTTTGAAACACGCGTTTCTCGGTCCCCGCCGGCAGGCCGAGGCCTTGATCGACAACCTCGATCGCCAATTGTTTCGGCGATGCCGTCGCGCCGATCTCGATCGGTGATTCAGCCGGCGTGTATTCTATCGCGTTGTCGATCAAATTGACGAGCACCTGTTCGATGGCGATCGCGTCCATCGCAACCATCGGCAAGGACGCGGGCACCTTGGTCGTGACCGAACGTCCGACCAGGCGGCAGTCGAGATGGTGAAGGGACGCTCCAATCAATTCGCCGATTGATAACCACTCCTTCTTCAAGTGCAGGCCGCCGGTTTCAAAGCGCGTCATGTCGAGGAGGTTGCCGATGACGCGTTCCATTCGTCGCGCTTCGCTGACGAGCGTATCAAGCATTTCTCTCTGGCCGCCTGCGGCGGTCAAACCGTTTGACTCCGCTAGAGCGCTTGCGGCACCGATGATTCCCGCGAGCGGCGTGCGCAGCTCATGCGACACGCCGGAGAGGAGCGTGTTTCGCAGGAACTCGGCCTCAACCTGCTCCCAGGCGGCGCGAGCCTCCTCGGCGAGATTCAATCGCTCCACGGTGATCGCCGCCTGGGCAGCGAACGATTCAACAAGCTCTCGCACCTCGCCGCTGAATGCGTTCGAAAGCTTCGCGAGATTAATACCAAGAACTCCCATCGAACTTTTCGTTCCCTGCAACGGGATGAAGGTCCATTCGCCGGCCGGGAGCGTCGACGTGTCCCGGCCGGCGGGCTGCGCGTGCTCGAATGCCCACTGCGCGACGCCCATCTCCTTGTCACTGATCGCTTCAGAGGATGCCGGACGATTCAGCGACGGTTTCGGCTGCGTATCGGCGATGAGCAGCACGACCGGCGCGGCGAGAAAATCGCCGACGTGCTTCGGCGTTGCCGTCGCGATTTGTTCGATCGATCGTGCCGCGGAGAGATCGCGGCTCAGCCCGAGCAGTGCCGCCGTCCGACGTTCGCGATGACGCGCGGCGTCGCCCTGCAAGCGGACTCGATGCGTGAGCGCGCTGATCACAAACGCCGTCAACAGCATGACGCCGAACGTAAAGACATACTGCCGATCCGACACGGCAAACGTGTAATATGGAGGCACGAACGTCACGTCGAACGCCGCGACCGCCAGCACCGAGGTCAGCATCGCGGCCCGTCGACTTCGACGCGTGGCAACCCACAGCACGCCGAGCAGATAAAGCATCAGGATGTTTTCTTTTTCAATCCTGAACCGATGAAACAGCGGCCAACCGACGAGCGTCGTGAGTGCGACGACTGCGATCGAAAGCAAATACCCGAACCAGTCGTGGGGGCGGCGGCGCTTCAGGTCGTCCACGCGGCGCGTTCGCTCCGGCGTCTCTGCTTCGCTGCGAATGACATAGATATCGATGTCGCCGCTGTACCGGATAAGTTCGTCGACGACCGATCCAAAGACGATCTCCCTCCACCGCGGCCGTGCCGGCTTGCCGACCACGATCTTCGTCACGTTATGCGCCATCGCATAGGCAAGCAGCTCGGCGGCGACATTGCGACCGACCAATGTGACGACGGTCGCGCCAAATTCCTCGGCAAGCTTCAACGTCGCGGCGACTCGTTCCGCATCTGCGGCCGAATGCCCCGTCACCCCTTCCGGCTCGACGGAGACCGCGATCAGTTTCGCCCGCAAACCTGCCGATAGCCGCCGCGCCGAACGCACCAATCTCGACGATAGCGGACTCGGCCCGACACAAACGAGGACGGTCTCCGACGCCGGCACGACCTGAGGGAGGCGCTCGCCGCGGCGATGCTCCAGCATCTGCTCGTCCACGCGGTCCGCCGTCTTCCGGAGCGCAAGCTCACGCAGCGCCAGCAGATTGCCTTTCGTGAAAAAATGCGTCCGCGCGCGTGCAGCCTGCTCGGGTTTATAAATACGACCTTCACGAAGTCGTTCGAGGAGTTCCTCCGGAGCAATGTCGACCAGTTCCACATCATCGGCCGCATCGAAAATAGAATCGGGGAGGGTCTCGCGCACCTTGACGCCCGTGATGCGCTCGACCAGATCGTTCACGCTTTCCAGATGCTGAACATTTAACGTCGTGTAGACATTGATGCCGGCGTCGAGAAGTTCGTTGACGTCCTGCCAGCGCTTTGGATGCCGCATGCCGGGCGCGTTGGTATGCGCAAGCTCGTCCACGCAGACAATGAGCGGCCGCCGCGCTAACGCCGCATCCAGGTCAAATTCTTTAAGGATCGCGCCCCGATATTCGACGTTGTGATACGGAAGGATATCGAGCGCGACCAGCACCGCTTCGGTGTCCGGCCGGATGTGCGGCTCGGCATAGCCAACCAAAACGTCGACCCCCTCGGCAGCCCGCTTTCGCGCCTCTTCGAGCATGGCGTATGTCTTGCCCACGCCCGCGCTCATGCCGAAGAAAATCTTCAGCTTGCCACGCCGTGACTTGGCGGCTTCGCCCTCGACTTGCGCGAGTAATGTATCGGCGTCAGGCCTCGAGAATGTTTGCTTGGCATCCATCACGGGGCTTTATCTTCACCGATGCGATCCAACATGACATTCAATTGAAAGACGTTCACCGTCGATCCGCCAAGAAGATCAAACGCAAATTGACTCGATACATCATCGATCAGCCGTTGAACTTCGTTGACGCTGATGCCCCGCGTCCGCGCGACTCGGGCGGCCTGGTAGGTCGCCGCGGCGACGCTAATGTGCGGATCAAGCCCGCTGGCGCTGGCGGTAACCAGGTCGATTGGGATCGGCAATGTGTTTGTCGGATCGGCGACGCGGAGCGCGTCGATTCTGCTTTTCACTGCGTCGGTGAGCGCGGGATTGCTTGCAGCAAGATTGGAGCCCGCGCTCGCGGTTGCATCGTAGTTGGCGGCCGAAGGACGCGGCCAGAAATACTTCGCGTCGGTGAACGGCTGTGCAATCAGGTCCGACCCGATCTGTTTTCCGTGCTGCACGCGAAGGCTTCCCTCCGCTTGCGAGCGGAATGCCATCTTCGCGACGCCGGTGACGACGGCTGGATAGACGACTCCGGTAATGAGCGTGAGTAACAAAAATAAAGTGATTGCAGCTCGTAGTAGGTTCATCATGACACACCCAAGACATTGAGGAGACTCGTCGATTACTGAAGGCACAACAACTTCAATCGTTCGGCTTATGCCAGATGTATTGCGACCAAAATCAGGTCGATCAGCTTGATGCCAATAAACGGAACGATCAGCCCACCGACGCCGTAAATCAGCAGGTTGCGGCGAAGTAAATCCTGCGCGGGGACAGCCCGGTACTTCACGCCCCGCAGCGCAAGCGGGATGAGGAACACAATCACCAGCGCATTAAAAATGACGGCCGACAGAATCGCGCTGCTCGGCGTCGCGAGGTGCATCACATTCAGCCGGCCAAGCGCCGGATACGTGCCGACAAAAGCGGCGGGAATGATCGCGAAATATTTGCTGACATCGTTGGCCAGGCTGAACGTCGTGAGCGCGCCGCGCGTCATCAGCAACTGCTTACCGGTTTCGACGACTTCGATCAGCTTGGTTGGATTGCTATCGAGATCGACCATGTTGCCGGCTTCTTTCGCCGCCTGCGTGCCGGTGTTCATCGCAACGGCCACATCCGCTTGCGCGAGCGCGGGCGCGTCGTTCGTCCCGTCGCCGGTCATCGCGACGAGTCGGCCGCCGGCTTGATATTCGCGAATCAGTTTCAGCTTGGCTTCGGGCGTCGCCTGGGCGAGGAAGTCGTCGACGCCCGCCTCGGCGGCGATGGCGGCGGCGGTGAGCGGGTTATCGCCGGTGATCATCACCGTCTTGATGCCCATGCGCCGCAGGTCGGCAAAGCGCTCCTTGATGCCGCCCTTCACGATGTCCTTGAGCTCAATCACGCCCAGCAACTCGCGACCACTGGCGACAACAAGAGGCGTGCCGCCCTGCTTGCTGATCCGCTCGACGGTCGACTGCGTCGACATCGGAAAAACGCCGCCCTGCGATTTGACGTACGCCTCGATCGACGCCGCAGCGCCTTTGCGAATCTCGCGAACAACGCCGGCAGGATCATGTAGATCGACGCCGCTCATGCGCGTCTGGGCGGTAAACGGGACAAAGGTCGCGTGCAGCTCATGGACATCGCGCTCGCGAATGCCGTAACGATCTTTCGCGAGCACGACGACACTTCGCCCCTCGGGAGTTTCATCGGCCAGGCTCGACAGCTGCGCCGCGTCGGCGACATCTTCCTCGCTCTTCCCATCAGCCGGATGAAACGCGACGGCCTGACGATTGCCGAGCGTGATGGTTCCGGTTTTATCAAGAAGAAGAACGTCGACATCGCCTGCCGCTTCCACGGCGCGGCCGCTCATGGCGATGACATTCTGCTGGATCATGCGGTCCATTCCCGCAATGCCGATCGCGCTCAGCAGGCCGCCGATCGTGGTCGGAATCAGGCAGACGAGCAGCGCGACCAGCACGGTCACCGTGACCACCGTGCCTTGGCCGGCAGATGTGACCGCGAATTGGCTGAACGGAAGGAGGGTCGCGGTGACGATCAGAAAGACGATCGTGAGCGCCGCGAGAAGAATGTTCAACGCGATTTCATTCGGTGTTTTCTGACGCTTCGCGCCTTCGACCATGCTGATCATTCGATCGAGAAACGTTTCGCCAGGGTTGACGCTGATGCGAATGATGAGCCAGTCGGAAAGAACTTTCGTGCCGCCCGTGACGCTCGATCGATCACCGCCGGACTCGCGAATGACCGGTGCCGATTCACCCGTAATCGCGGATTCATCAACGCTGGCGACACCTTCGATCGCCTCACCATCGACGGGAATGGTCGAGCCGGCCTCGATGAGAACAATATCGCCCCTTCTCAACATCGCCGCGGAAACCATCTCGTTTGGAGCGTCAAACTTTGGCGAGCTAAGTTTCTTCGCCAGCGTGTCGCGCCGCGCCTTTCGCAGCGTGTCGGCCTGTGCTTTGCCGCGTCCTTCAGCCATCGCTTCGGCGAAGTTGGCGAAAAGAACAGTAAACCACAGCCAGACGGACGTCGCGACAATGAACGAACGTGTAACGCCCGGCTCGCCGACGAAGATCAGGGCAGTCGTCAGGATCGAGCCGATGAAGACGACGAACATCACCGGGTTGCGAATTTGCTGGCGTGGATTGAGCTTAAGGAAAGCATCAAACACGGCCTGTTGAACGATGGCTGGATCGAAGAGTTGCTGTGCGTGCGTCGCCATATGCTTGCGTCCGACGGATTTCGTCGCCTTCTGACCAAGATGTTATTTAATTCGGCCTCAAGGCGGGGTCAGAAGATCGACGCGGGGCATCAAGACGGTATTAATGGCTGACGCATGAACGTGATGCAGCAATGGTGAGCGTGGTCGGCACCGCGATAACAAGATTATGATGCTTTTGATCCCCGTCGGCCGGTATCAGTGTTCACTGTATTATTCGATCTGGATGAGTAGGTGAGCCTCTATAACACGTTGATCGTACTTGACGACCGAAGCCCGAGACGCTCACCGAGTTTCACGACGAGTCGAAAGCGCGATCGCACTATCCGACGAGTGTCACCAGCAGCGGCAGGTCTTTCAGTTCTGCTGACGCATTCGCGAAGCAACCGCCTACCGCATCATCTGCTCCACGATCGGTCCCAACGCCAGCGCCGGAATGAACGTTAGCGCGCCGACCAGGACAACGGTGCCGACGAGCAGTGTGACGAACAGCGGCGTGTGTGTTGGCAGCGTGCCGCTGCTCGGAGGTACGAGCTTCTTATTTGCAAGTGAACCGGCGATCGCAAGCACCGGCACAATCAGCCAGTAGCGGCTGATGAACATGAGCAGGCCGCCGGTGATATTGTAGAAGACGTTGTTTGTACCAAGGCCGGCGAAAGCGCTGCCATTGTTATTGCCAACGCTGCTGGCCCAATAAAGAATCTGACTGAACCCGTGCGGGCCGGGATTGCTGATCGCTTTCGTGCCGGAGTCAATGCTCGCCGCGATGGCTGCACCGATCTTGGTAATGACCGGCGGGATCAGGATGACCATGCTCGCCATTTTCATTTCGAAGGATTCGATTTTCTTCCCCAGATATTCCGGCGTGCGTCCGACCATCAGGCCGGCGACGAAGACAGCGATGATCGCAAACACCAGCATGCCATAAAGTCCACTCCCGACGCCGCCGAACACAACTTCGCCGAGCTGAATCAGCCACATCGGGATCATGCCGCCCAGCGGGGTAAACGAATCGTGCATCGCGTTCACGCTGCCGTTGCTGGCTGCGGTGGTCCAGGTTGCCCAGATGGCGCTCGCGGCAACGCCGAAGCGGGCTTCCTTCCCCTCCATGTTTCCGGCAGCGGCGTCAACGCCCAGAGAAGTAATCGATGAACCGACATGCGTCTCGGCGGCATAGCATGCGATCGTCAACGGAAGAAGAATCGCCGTCATCGCGGCAAGCACTGCCCAGCCCTGGCGCGTGTCACCCACCATTTTCCCGAACGTGTAACAGAGCGCGGCTGGGATGAGCAAAATGGCCAGGCACTCAAGAAAGTTCGAGAGCGGCGTAGGATTTTCGAATGGATGTGCCGAGTTCACTCCAAAGAAGCCGCCACCGTTGGTGCCGAGTTGCTTAATGGCGATCTGCGATGCTGCCGGACCGAGTGCAATGGTTTGTGTATCGACGTGGCTTGTTTCTGTAATGACTGTGCCTTTCGCGTCGAGCATGGCGTTGCCGTTTGCGTCGAGCTTGGGCATTTGCTTGTCATACGGCTGCACAATCGCCACCGTCGTGTAAGGCGCGAACGTCTGCACGACGCCTTGCGATACGAGGACTACCGCAAAGACGAACGACAGTGGCAACAGGATGTAAAGCGTGCTGCGTGTCAGATCGACCCAGAAATTCCCGATCGCGGTCGCCTGTCTGCGCGAAAGGCCGCGAATCAACGCAACGAGCACCGCCATGCCGGTCGCGGCACTGAGGAAGTTCTGCACCGTCAGGCCAAGCATCTGCGTCAGATAGCTCAGCGACGATTCGCCGGTATAGCTTTGCCAATTTGTATTGGTCGCAAAGCTGATGGCGGTATTGAACGACAGATCAGGGGAGACGGCCGCCATGCCTTGCGGATTGAGCGGCAAATGAGACTGCAATCGCTGTAGTGCATAGACCGTGAGAATCCCGATCAAGTTAAACAGCAGCAGCGCGACGGCGTACTGCCGCCAGCCCATCTCGTCACCGTCGCGCACCCCGCCGAGACGATAGATCGAGCGCTCGATTGGTCGGAGCAGCCGGTCCAATCCAAAAAGGGATTTACCTTCATAGACACGAGCCATGTAAGCGCCCAGCGGCTTGACCAGCGCCAGCAATACGCCGAAGAAGAAAATGATCTCGATCATTCCTGAAGCATTCATGATAGTTCGGCCTCCTCGTCACCTAGGCGGATGGCGATCTTCGACTGACCGAACGTGGTCAATTCGTAATAACGTTGCAGATTCTGAAAAGGCGCTGCGAACCGGCGGTCCATGCGGGCGGCACGCGAGTAACATCGACGGGCCAGCCGCCACTGGAACGACAATTCATAAACAACGCCCAAAAGATTGAGGAAATGCGCGTCGCTAAAGGTGCGATGGTTGTTCCCATTTGCCAGCGTTCGCTCGGCACCCTGAAAATCACCTTGCCGAACGGCAAGCAATGCCCGGGCAAACGTGGCGTCACGATTCGAGACGAGCTGCACGGTCGGGGTTGTTCTGCTTATGGAATGCGACGGATCCGCGAACAAAACCGAGTGTCTCAGTAAGTTAATCATGAGAACTTTTCCGGCTTCAACAAAGCGATGACCAAATAGATCAACAGCAGGGCTGCGACGGCCCCACCCGCGAGATGAAGTAAATTCATCGGATCGGCCCTCCCGGTGCCGTGATGATGCGGATCATTCCCACCGTTGCGATGAAACAAAGGATGATGTTCAGTAAGTAAACGAGGTCCATGGGGCGTCCTTTCCAAAGCAGTTGATAAGCTAATAATTACGCGGCGACGCATCAGAACGGTGTCTGGACTTCGTCGACTGGTATCAGCGTCGCATCAAGATGCTGACCCGACGTGAAAGGCTTCGTGCGTGATGGCAGTTGCGCGTTGCTCCGCCGTACTGGATCGTTGACCGACCACCACATTATTATTTGCGCATTCAGGTTTAGATGATCGCGGGTGGAAATGTGCCTCGTTCTTTGAGACAATCGAAAGCCTGATGTCTCACCAATCCCGGTGTGACGTCTTGCCTTGCATATCGAATTGGAGAGTTATGAAAACCGCACGTTGGATTGCCGTTTCGTTGATGGCTGTGGGTGGAGTTTTGCCGACGAGGATTTTTGCACAGGCCGCCGACGCGACCGCGGACCGCGCGACGGAGGCCGCGTCACCCGCCATCACCCCGCCGCCGAAAGTAAAAGCGGATCTGTCGGCCCCCGATCTTTCGACCCAGCCGACGCTCTACGTCATGCCGTACGCGCATCTCGATACGCAGTGGCGATGGGCTTATCCGGAGACGATCGAGAAGTTCATCAGCAAAACGCTGACACAGAACTTTGCGATGATCGACAAGTATCCGAATTATATTTTCAACTTCACCGGATCGCGGCGATACACCTTCATGAAGGAGTATTACCCGAAGGATTTCGAAAAGCTGAAAGCATACGTCCACGCCGGTCGATGGTTTCCGGCCGGGTCGTCCGTCGATGAAAACGACGCGAACACTCCATCGGGCGAATCGTTGCTCCGAAACGTGCTCTACGGAAACAAGTTTTTTCGAAAAGAATTCGGCGTCGCCAGCGACGAGTACATGATTCCGGATTGCTTCGGCTTCCCGGCCGCTGTACCCGAAATTCTTGCCCATTGCGGCATCACCGGTTTTTCCACGCAGAAGCTGACCTGGAACGCCTGCATTCCGATTCCGTTTCCGTTCGGCGTCTGGGTCGGTCCGGACGGGAGCGGTGTGATGGCTGCGCTGAATCCCGGCGCTTACAACGGCGACGTTGAGGAGAATCTCGCGACCGATCCGAAATGGATCGATCGCGTCAAGGAAAACGGCAAGAAGACGGGCGTGGCCGTTGACTACCACTATTACGGCACGGGTGACACCGGCGGCGCACCGCGCGAGCCGTCGATCGCCATGATGGAAAAAAGTCTGGCCACCAAGTCGGATGTGAAGCTCATTCAGGGGCCCGCCGACCTGATCTTCAAAGCGGTCACGCCCGAGCAGCGAGCCAAGCTCCCGACCTACAAGGGCGAGCTCGAGCTGACGCAGCACTCGGCCGGCTCGCTGACGTCGCAGGCGGCAACGAAGCGGTGGAATCGAAAAGATGAATTGCTCGCCGACGCCGCGGAACGCGCCGCCGTCACCGCGACATGGCTCGGCGCCCGCAGCTATCCCGGCCAACGTTTCGAGAATGCGTGGTATTTACTGCTCGGCTCGCAGATGCACGACAACGTCTCGGGCACGGCATTGGCGACCGGATACAACTATCTCTGGAACGATCAGCTTCTCGCCGCCAATCAATTTTCCTCGATTCTCAAGGACTCGGCCGGCGCGGTGATCTCCACGCTCGACACGCAGACCAAGGGAACACCGATCGTCGTATACAACCCGACGTCGGCGGAGCGCGAGGATGTTGTCGAGATCGATCTCCCCGCCGGCGCGCCGGCGAATGGAGCGTCGGTGCTCGGGCCGGACGGCGCACCCGCGCCGTGCCAGGTCACGCTGGCGCACGACGGCACGCCGCACCTGATCTTCCTCGCGAAAGCGCCGTCCGTCGGATACGCCGTCTACAGTGTTGACGCGAGCACCCCCGCTGCCGCGTCGGCTGGCTCGTTGAAAGTGTCCGAACGTCAGTTGGAAAACGACTGCTACATCGTCAAGCTGAACGACAACGGCGACGTCTCATCCATTCACGATAAAAAAGCGGATCGCGAGCTGCTGTCGGCGCCCGCGACGCTTGGCCTGTTCTACGAAAATCCGCAGCAATGGCCGGCATGGAACATGGATTGGACCGATCGCCAAAAGCCTGCCACTTCGTTCGTCGGCGGCAGCGGGCCGGTCACGTTTAAGGTTGTCGAAGATGGTCCGGTTCGCGTCGCGGTGGAAATCACCCGCGTCTGCGAACGCTCGACGTACGTGCAGCGCGTGCGGCTCTCGGCCGGCGGTGCTGCGCCTCGCGTTGAATTCGATAACGACATCGACTGGAAGACGCGCGTCCGCAGCCTTCGCGCGGCGTTTCCGCTCACGGTTTCAAATCCGAATGCAACGTATGACCTGCAAGCCGGCACGCTGCAACGCGGCAACTACAAGCCGAACATGTACGAGTACGGATTTCAGCAGTGGTTTGATCTGACCGACGCCAAAAAGGATTACGGCGTCACCGTGATGAGCGACAGCAAGTTTGGGTCAGATAAGCCTAGCGATGACACCCTTCGCCTGACGCTCCTGTACACGCCTGGCAATCACGGCGGGTATTTGGATCAGGCGACGCAGGATCTTGGGCATCATCACATTCTTTACGCGCTGTATGGACACAGTGGCGATTGGTCGACGGCGCATAGCCCGCTGCAGGCCGCGCGTCTGAATCAACCGTTGATTCCTTTCACTTCGTCCACGCACGACGGGCCGATGGGCAAATCGTTTTCGCTGGCAAAGGTGAGCGATCCGAATGTCGCGATCCAGGCGATCAAGAAATCCGAAGCCGGCGATGAAATCATCGTGCGGCTCCGCCAGCTTTCGGGCGAAACGTCCACCGGCGTGAAGCTGAGCTTCGATTCGCCGATCGTCTCGGCGCGGGAAGTCGATGGCCAGGAACGCGAAATCGGCAAGGCAAGCGTTTCGGGCAAGGAATTGACGACCGATATCAACGGGTTCAGCCTGAAAACATTCGCCATCAAGTTCGGCGATGCTCCGACGAAAGTTCCGGCGATGGCCGCCGCGCCAGTCGAGCTCTCGTTCGATACCGACGTTGCCAGCACGAATGCGAACCGCGGCGACGGCGCGTTCAATTCGAGCGGAGAAACCTACCCCGCTGAATTGTTACCAAGCACGTTGATGACCGATGGCGTGGAGTTCAAGCTCGGATCGACCGCCGACGGTCAGAAGAACGCCGTCGCGGCAAAAGGACAGGATATTCCGCTTCCGTCCGGCGACTACGATCACGTTTACCTGCTCGCTGCTGCCGATGAAGACGTCGCCAGCGCGCCGCTCACCATCGACGGCAAACAGGTGCCGTGGAGCGTGCAATCGTGGACCGGCTTCGTCGGTCAATGGGACACGCGCCTCTGGCCGCGCGCCGGGAACGAACACGGCGTTGAAACAGTCGGCCTCGATCGCGGCTACATCAAGAAGGACGAGGTCGCGTGGTTCGCAACGCATCACCACACCCCGACCGGCGATGCGTACTACCGCTTCAGTTATCTCTACGCTTATCCAGTCGAAATTCCCGCGGGCACAAAGGCGATCACCCTGCCGAACGACCCGCGGGTGAAAATCTTTGCCGCGACGATGGTGAAGACCGGCGCGCATCGCGCCGCGCCGGCGGCACCGCTGTTCGATACGCTCAAGGATCACATCGACGCGGGCGGCGCGGAAATCGCCGTCGGCAAGGGGCCGTTCAACGACTCGACCGAGGTCTCGGTCAAGCCGGGTCTCTACTGGCGGGCGAACGGTCTTCGCTACACGACCGACGGCTCGGATCCAACCGCCGACTCGGCAAAGGTTGACGGAAAAATTTTGATCTCCAAGACATCGACGCTGAAAGTCGCGATGGTCGATGCCGCCGGCAATATCAGCCGCCCGAGCGTGGCGACGGTGGACGTGAACGATGTCACCGCGCCGTCCATCACGCGGATCGACGCGCTGCAAAATTCGAAGTCGGTCATCGTCCAATTCTCCGAGCCGGTCGATCCAGCAACGGTGCAGGCGGGCCTCGTTTCCATTTCGCCGAAAGGCTCGGTCATCTCGGCCAAGGTGCTACCCGGAAATCGCGGCATGACGGTCGAGCTGGGCGAGCCGCTGGCCGCTGGTGAAAAGTATGAGTTGAAACTCTCCGGCATTAAGGACGTCTCGCCGGCCGGGAATGCGATGCAGTCGACGCAGATGCCGTTCACTGCAATCGCGCCGGTCTACTCGGTCGACAAAATCTCTGCCGAGATGCAGGGCAAGCCGCTGAATGATGTGGCCGGCCTGCCCACCAAGGGCACGGACTCCTGGACGATCAACACGTTCGTGCGGGCGGCGCGCGTTCCAAATCGCGGGGTATTGATTGTCGGCTTCGGCGCACTGCCGGACCAGGGCACCCCCGACGGCGCATCGCGTTACATCGGGTCGATCCCCGAAGGAATGCACTTCTGGGCACGCGGACAGGATGTCAGTTCCGGCGGAACGCTGGTCGCTGACCGATGGCAGATGCTGACAGCGGCCTTCGACGGGACAACGCTCCGGCTATACCTCGATGCCGAGCTCGTCAGCGAAGCACCGCTGGAATTGACGGACGCCAAGAGCGACATCTACATCGCGCCGCCCGACGCGCGACGCGGGCGCGGTCATTACGAGGGCGATCTCAGCGGTCTGACGATCTGGAACGCGGCGTTAAGCCCGGAAGTGATCTCATCGCTGAAGGAGGGCATGCCGCGATAAGTGCGGCGGCGTGAGGAAAGCGCGCGCGGTGGGCGCGGCGCAGTTGACCGTCATTGAAGATTCAGGCTCTGTTTCAGAAAAGCGGTCAACTGCGCGGCGTCGTCGCTCTGACGGATGCTGTCGCGAAACTCGTCACGCATCAGCATGCGCGACAATTGGGCGAGCACCCGCATGTGATCTTTGCCGTGATCCTGCTCGCGCAGCACGAGCATGATGATGAGATCGACCGGATTCACCTGATCCGGGTTCGCCTCATCTTCATTCCATGCCACGGGCCGGGAAAGTTTGGAGACAGCGATCGAGCTGCGTTTGACGTCGGGGGATTTGCAATGGGGAATCGCGCAGCCATAGCCGAAACCGGTCGCGTAGCTCGCCTCGCGGGTCCAGATTGCCCGCTCGATGACGCGGTTATCGCCCACGCGGTCGGCAAGCCAGAGACGGTCGGTTAGCTCTTTGATCGCCTCGGCCTTGGTGCTGGCGGTTGAATCGAGCTTGACGAGGTCCTCTTCCAACATACTGCCGCCCGTTGCGGCCGATCCGAATTCACGCAGCAGGCCGCGAACGTCATCGCGCGTCTCGGCGACGGTGACAGCGGCGACAACGTCGGCGCAGGCGGCCCGATCCAGCGAACGGACGCGCCGCTTAATCTCCGCGATCTTCGTGCCGGACAGGCTGATTTCGTCAAGCCCGATGCCGACCAGCAGCGGCAGCAGATCGGTATTCTCACCCAGCTCGCCGCACAGCCCCACCCAACGCCCCGCCTGCTTCGCTTCACGGCAAATCGTCGCCAGCATTTTCCAGAGCGACGGATGCAGCGGCGAATACAACTCGGCCACCTGCGGATTGTCCCGATCGGCGGCCAACAGGTACTGCGTCAGGTCGTTGCTCCCGATGCTGAAGAAGTCGACCTCCTTCGACAACTGCGGGATAATCATCGCCGCGGCCGGGATTTCGATCATCACGCCCAGCGACGGCATCACCACGTCGCTCACTCCCTCGGCCATCAGCTCGTCGCGCACCCGGCCGAGCAGCGCGCGGAACGCACGGACTTCCTCGACGGCGGCGATCATCGGCACGAGGATCTTCAACCGCCCGTGCCGGGAGGCACGCAGCAGCGCTCGAAGCTGTTCGCGGATCAGGACCGATTGCGTGGCATAAAGACGTACGCCGCGATTGCCGAGGAAGGGATTGGCCTCGTGCGGCAGCTTGAGATAAGGCGCCGGCTTATCGCCGCCGATGTCGAACGTGCGAATGATGACCGGCTTCCCGCCGGCATCGGTGAGCGTGCGGGCATACGACTCGTATTGCTCCTGCTCCGACGGCGCGACGCTGCGCGACATGAAGAGCATTTCCGTCCGAAACAGGCCGATGCCGTCGGCGCCCTGGGTCATGACGCGCGCTACTTCGTCGGCCGACGAGATATTCGCGCCGACCTCCAGCGCCTCGCCGCCGATCGGTTGGGCCGGCAGCGATTGCGATTCGGCATTGCGTTGGCGCATCACGGCGATGCGCTGCGTCTCCAAGTCGTAATAGCGTGAAACGCCCGTGCCGGACGCCGGGCCGGATATGGGGGCAATCAACCCGATTTCGGCATCGATCACCAGGGATGATCCGACCGGAATCCGCGACAGCTCGCTGCCGACATCGACGAGCATCGGGATGCCCCGCGCGCGGGCGAGGATCACCGTGTGCGATGTCGTGCCGCCGTGCGCGAGCACGAGGCCTTTCAACAAGTTCGCGTCCATCGACAGGAACTGGCCCGGCGTAAGATGGTCGGCCACGCAGATGGTCGGCGACGTAAGCGTGATGCGTTCATTCGTGTCGCGCGGCACGCCGAGCGCTTCGAGAAGTTGCAGTATCACGTCCTGAAGATCGAGAACGCGTTCACGCAAATAAGCGCTGTCGGAGCGCTCGAACATCGCGATAAATCGGCGGCCAGCCTGCAAGACCGCCGATGCCGCGCCGTGTTCACCTTTCGCGAGGATTGCGTGGACGGCACTGTGCAACTCCGGGTCGCGAAGCAACGACGCGTGCGCCGACATGACCTCCGACTCATTCTCGGAAGCCGTCGCGGCCGACGCGGTCAGCCGACTCGACAACATCTCGACGGCACGCTGAAACCGTCCTTGCTCGTCGGCAAGTTTCCCCGGCGTTTCCTTCGCGATCGATTCCGGCAGCGACGCGCCGTGCACCCGCATGCCCACGCCGATCGCGACGCCGCGGCTCACGGGCATTCCGCGAACGAACTGCGCGAGGCCCGCGCTGGCGAGCGATTTTGGAATATCGACGGCGTTCGCCTGCACTGGCAACTCCGGCAGCGCCTCGTCGATGTGCGGCAAGTGCGTGACGACGAACGACTCCAACGCCTCGCGCGCCGCGACGGCGTCGTCGCCTTCGAATCGAAGCACACACGATTCGTTGAGCCGGATGTCGGCCCCCACCATCGACAGCACGCTCTTGACGTCCGCGGTGACGTCGCGGGCGGCGGGGTGAAGCGTAATGGCCGACGAGAACTGCTTAGCCAAGTCCGCCAGATGACTGGCGGGCCTTGCATGTAAGCCATTGGGCAGCGGGAAAACAAAGGGAAAGCTGAGGACCATGGCGTTCAGGTTGTGAGCTTGGCCAAGACGGCGGCGGGATGCTTCACGGCTTCCTGCACGGAAACCTTCACGATCTTGCGATTGGCAAATCGCTCTTCCTTCTCCACCGCGATATCGACCGCGAACAGCACGGCGTCGGCGTCTTTAATGTCGGCCGACGACAGCTCGTTCTCGATCCCCATCGCACCCTGCGTCTCGACCTTAATCTGATGACCCAGCGACTTGGCGGTCTTCTCCAATTGCTCGGCAGCCATGTAAGTGTGAGCGATCCCGGTCGGACAAGCAGTGACGGCGACAAATTTCATTGGCTTCCTCTCGCTGGCGAGCGCAATCGCGCGATTGAACGAATAACAACGGACCTTAAGCGGCAACCGGCTCGGCGAGAACCGGCTTCGACGTGAATGCCTTCACGCCGTTAATCAACAATGCCGTCACGACGACCCCGACGGTGATTGCGACGATAAACATCAGACGATTATCGACGACCGGCAACACGATCGGGCCGCCGTGCGGCGCGTGGTCACCCACGTGGCCCAGCATTGCGATCGTGGATGCAGTCATCGAGCCGACCATGATACACGGGATGACGCGCAGCGGATCGCCTGCGGCAAAAGGAATCGCCCCTTCGGTGATCCCGATGAAGCCCATGGCGAACGCCGCGATGCCCGCTTCGCGATCTTCCACGCTCCAAAGTTTACGAGCGATAAGCGTCGCCAGCCCCAGACCCAGCGGCGGCACGCAGATCGCCGCGGCAACCGCGCCCATGACTGAGTAATTTCCCTGCGCGATCAATCCAGAACCAAAGAAGAAAGCCACCTTATTGATCGGCCCGCCCATGTCGAAGGCGATCATCGCGCCTAGGATCATCGCCAGCACCACCGCGCTGCCGGCCTGCATCTGCGTCAGCCACACGCCCAGATCGGTCATCAGGCTCGCGATCGGCAGGCCGATGACTTTGAGCATCAGCACGCCGACGAACAGCGAGGAGAGGATCGGGATGATCATGATCGGCATGATCGGGCGGATAAATTTCGGCACCGGCGTCTTCTTGATCCACGCGACGAAATAGCCGCCGATAAGGCCGGCGATCATCGCGCCCAGAAAGCCGGCGGTGACATCCTTGGGCTCGCCGTTGACGACGGTCGTCCCCAGGTGCGTCGCCAGCCATCCGCCCACCATACCCGCGACGAGGCCTGGCTTGCCGGCGACGGAGTATGAAATATACCCGGCCAGCACGATCGGCATGAGCGTGAACGCCGCCACGCCGATGTCCAGAAGCATTTTAAGCAGCGGGTGGCCGGTGAAATCCGGGCCGGCTTTTCCGATCGGCGCCAGCGCGATCGCCGTCGCGATCAGGATGCCGCCGCAGGCGATGAACGGAATCGCAAACGACACGCCGCTCAGCAGGTGCTGACGCAGCTTGATGAAAAATTCCCTCATTCCAATGTCCTCGTTTCGCGATACAGAAATGCGATCAGCCGCGGCTTGCCGTCGATCATCCGCTATCCTCGTCACATCGGCCGCGACGCTAATCTTAATTGAACCATCCTGAACGACAATAGCTTAGCGGATCGGTGCGCAGCTGGCGAGATTCGGACTATTAACGACTTGCCGGCTCGCAGCTAGTCAAATGCGTACGCCGCGGGCCGCTGCTCATTTCAGTTTTGCGTCTGCCCGATGTCGGCCACGCTCTGGATGCCGCTCGACGGCTGAAATGAAGAGTTCCTCCAGAGTAGGACGGAACGCCTGAACGCGGCGAATGATGAGCTGCCTTGCCCGAAGGAGATCGAGCACGGGCTGCACGTCGGCGGGGTCTGTGGTGCCGACCTTCACAACGAGCCCCCTTTGCTCCGCCCATTGACCAGAGGCTATGAACGTACCGCGTCGGCTGAGGCCGGCTGCGGTCGGTGGCTGATCCCAAGTGACAACGTCATTCAGCGCCGCGT
Organism: uncultured Phycisphaerae bacterium; assembly: GCA_964236135.1. GTDB lineage: Bacteria > Planctomycetota > Phycisphaerae > Tepidisphaerales > Tepidisphaeraceae > CAXSBN01. Next base: position 7,536 of record CAXSBN010000039.1, on the reverse strand, counting down.
GGAGCAATATCTCGCTGGCCGCCACATCGGAACTCGGTGTCAGCTCGATCTCATACCACTGCTTCGACAACGCCAACTCCTCCAGCGTGCCCTGTGCCGCGACTTTACCGCCGACGAGGATCGCGACGCGGTCGCAGATCATCTCCAGTTCGCTGAGCAGATGGCTGTTGACGAAAACGGTTTTACCCATTGCCCGAAGCTGCGCGAGGACGTCGCGAATATCTCGCCGCCCCACCGGATCGACGCCGTCGGTCGGCTCGTCGAGGAGAATTAAATCCGGATCGTTCATCATCGCCTGCGCGAGGCCGATGCGCTGCATCATTCCCTTGGAATACGTTGCGATCTTTCGGTCCGCCCAATCGCGCATGCCGACAATGTCCAGCAACTGGTCGGCCCGTCGCCTTCGAGTGAGCCGGGCGACTTTCAACAGCGCGGCAAAGAAGTCGAGCGTCTGTCGGCCGGTGAGATAGCGCGGGAACCGGTGGTTCTCAGGCAGGTATCCCACTCGGCTCAGAACTGATTTTGTACCGACCGGTGCGGAAAGGATGGTGCCCTCGGCCGTCGTGGGGCGTATGACGGTCATGATGATTTTAATCAGCGTGCTTTTCCCCGCGCCGTTGGGACCGAGCAGGCCGAACACCTCGCCGCGATTCACTCGCAGGTCGATCCCCTGAAGCGCGTGAACGCGTCCGCGATAGCTTTTGCTGACGTTGCGTAGATCGATGGCCAGGTCGCTCATAGATTTGGATTCGAATTGAACACGAACACGCGGCGGGAGCAACGGCAAGGCAACCGAAGTCGCATTATTCTGCACCTTTCACCTTCCTCCGACGATTCAAGGATGAGATGAAGCAGAGCGCCGCGAGCGGCAATTTTGAGCTTCAAGCCGCCGTGAGCGTGACGCCGTTTGCTTGCTTTGTCGCAAACTCCACAAATGCGCCGGCCGTCAGCGGCTCGGAAAAGTGATAGCCCTGGGCGCTATCGCAGCCGTAACTGATCAGCGTGTTCTTTTGCTCGATCGTCTCCACGCCTTCGGCGATGACTTTCATTCCGAGCGAATGAGCCAGCGCGGTGATCGCCTGGACGATGGAAGTGGCCATGCCGTCGGTGCCGAGAGCGGCGGTGAAGGAACGGTCGATCTTCAATGCTTCCAGCGGCATCTTGTGGAGATATCCGAATGAAGAATATCCCGTGCCGAAATCATCGAGATGGATCTGCACACCCAGCGCACGCAGGGCGCTGAGTTCGGCGATGGCCAACGCAACATTGTCCATGACGGCGGTTTCGGTGATCTCCAGCCGCAGGAATCGGGCCGGCAGTCCTGATTCCGCCAGTATGCGTTGAACCGCCTCGAGCGTGTCCCGCCGGGCGAATTGCCGGCAGGAAACGTTGACGCCGATGGCGATGTCAGCGAGTTCCGGAACTTCGCGTTGCCACCGCCGCAGTTGCAGGCACGCCTCGCGCAGCACCCAATGGCCGAGCCGGAAGATCAGGCCCGCTTCCTCGGCGACGGGGATAAATTCCGCAGGGGGAATCATTCCGCGTTCAGGATGGTTCCAGCGAACCAGCGCCTCGACCTCAATGAATTGGCCTGTGCGCAAGTCGAAGATGGGCTGATACGCGAGGCTAAGCTCGCCGCGATCGATGGCCTGCCGCAGCTCGCTTTCCAGCCACACCCGATGCGCGGCCGCTGCGTGCATGTCGGGGTGAAAAAGGCGGAAGTTCTCGCGACCCGCGTGCTTCGCGGTGTAGAGAGCGGTATCAGCGTCCCGAAGGATTTCCTGAGGACGTTGATACGTGCTGTTGCCGATCGCGATCCCCAGACTCGCGGTCGACCGAATTTCATGTCCATTGATTAAATAAGGCTGGGCAAGTCCTTCCTGAATGCGTAGGCAGACGCCCATTGCTTCATCCGCGTTTTTGATATCGTCGAGCAGAACAACGAATTCGTCGCCCCCGAGCCGCGCCAGGTGATCCGGCTCGAAGCGCGACACCGTATCGGCGCCCCGCGTTGCGGTGCGCAGCCGCTGCGCAATGCTGATCAGCAGCTTGTCGCCCACTTCGTGGCCGAGACTGTCGTTGACGACTTTAAAGCGATCCAGGTCGAGGAATATCACGGCGAAGCACGATGTCGATGCCGAAGTCGACGACCGCCGCGCGGCGTTGCTTCGACTGATGCAATTCGCAATGCGGTCGATCATCAGCGCGCGGTTGGCCAAGCCGGTCAGCGAGTCGTGCGATGCAACATGGCGCATCGCTTCCTCGGCCGACTTGCGTTCGGCAATCATCCGGTGCGCAAGCCGTTGCGCCCGCAAAAGTCCGGCGACAATGAGCAGAAGTGCGCCGACCAGCCCCGAGATCATCGCGTGAATGGTTCGATCCTGTCGCGGGCCGTGAAGAAGCCAGGCTTCATCGGCGATAAGCAGAACGTGAACACCGCCGCCGTCGATGGTGTGGACGTCGTTAAGCGAAAAGACCGACAGATATTTGTCGCCACGTTTGACGACATTCGTCGCGATCGAACCATTGCCGAGGACCGGGTGAACGATCGTGGTCAACTCCGACGAAGGGACCGGCGATTGCTCGCGACCCGCGTTGATGCTTTCGGAAAAGTATCCGCCGGCGTCGGTGATGAAATACGCCTTTACCGATCCTCCGGCGATGATCTGGCCTTCAGTCATTTGATTGAAACGTTGGAATCGAAGCCTCGAGCTAAGGACGCCGATCTTCGCACCCGTCACCGGATCAAGAACAGGAACGGAATACGCGACGGACAGACCGGTCGAGCCGAACATCGCCGGCGTGATCGAACAATGCGTTTGGAATTCCAGCGAAGGCGCGTTGGAGCTGTTTTTCAAGCAGGTTTGGTTGAGACGGCTCTTGGAGAAATCCCTTCCCAACAGGCCCGCAATCCGCTCGGCGGCGATCGGTTGGCCGTTGGAGTAAGTCGTGTTGATCGCGGCGATCTGCCCCGAAACGTCGAACAGGGCGAGCGCGTCGATTTCGGTGGAGGTGGTGATAGCGGTATTCAATATCGCGGTCTGCGCTGAGCGCCGATGAGAGGCCAGCGCCTGAACCAATTTCGGATCATCCGCCAGGATTTCGGTGCGGCGCATAGCCGGATGAACCGCGCGGCTAA
>CAXSBN010000039.1:0-4387 GCA_964236135.1 uncultured Phycisphaerae bacterium | reverse complement strand
GGTTTGAAGGACGTTACCCGTGTCCAAAAGACTATACATCGCCGCGGACGAATTGGCCTTTACCGCGCGCGAAGGCGTGAGCCCCAACCACAGCCCGAATCCCAAGGCGATGACACCGGCGATGCTCACCGTCACTATCACGAGAGTTGCGATAAAGTCTTTGAGACGACGCGTGCGTCCCGCCGCCGTTGCCAATTCGTCCGCATTGTGGTCGAGGCGAAGCGGATGAGAATCTGCTTCTCGACGTAGAGGCGGAACCAGCTCGCCGGCATCGCGACCCGTCGGTAGGCGTGTGGTGGCGGCGGCGACTGTCGGAGGCTGTGCCGCGCCCTTTTTTCTGGACGATGTAAAAATGGTCGCCACATCTAAATATCGCGGATGCCTTGAACTGACTTAAACCAATCGCGATGGATTCATCAATGTCGTTTGCGGATCGCAAGTTTGAGTAATATCTTTCGCGTTTGGCTGGAGCGACCGCGATTTTACTGGACTTTCGCGACGCGCAATTCAACAAGCTGTAGGCCCGCAAACCCGCAAGCGGCAGCGAAGGATCGCCATCATTTCAAAACGCAATTGTCCCGAGTCGCGCATTCGGTTGATTTTGAGGCATGAGTGTTCGTAGACTTGTCCTCGCGCGATGCCTCGTTGCATTGCGTTTGCTCTTTGAAAGCTCGACACGTTCATCGGGGGCGATCGGTTTCGACCGGATTGCTGCGGTGGCGGTGGCATGCCCAGGACGCATCGTTGGCCTGGTTAAATCCTCGATGCACAACATTAACTGCTAACACCAGTGATGTTCAGGGTCGTGTTGGTTTCAACACGACTCTCGCTCTCGCTGCCTAATTAAGGCAACTCGGCACGGTGCGGCCGGTCTGCAACGCACCGGCTTAAAAAACGCGGGCTGGTCCAATGACTCGGCTGTTGGTCATCGGATGAGATAAAGACGGCTGGACCCCTCGCAGGCGGTTGACGGTCGGCGAGAAGGTCAAGATCAAAACGCCAGCTAAGCATGTAGAGGCCGACACTGACGTTATCTTGGGACGAGGGTTCAATTCCCTCCGCCTCCACTTGGTGGGAAACGCACGCGTTTCCCCGGATTCTCCGCCGCGCGACACTCGCGCGGCGGTTTGCGTTGGGCCAAAAAACCCTTGATTCACAACGAGTTTCCAGGCACCCCGGGGATTGAACACCAGTTTTCGATCCTTCAATTGAAGGTTCGAACCGAAATTTTCGAGTTCGACCCGGAGTTCCGACGGGTCCATGCGTTCCGCGACGTATTTCCCTTGTTTGGAGCGGTTTATGAACCGAATGAGCGGTTCGAACCTCTTTTTCGAACCCGTGTCAAGAACGTCGATCTTTTCAGCCAACGTATGTCGCGTTTCGATGATGGTCGCCTTCTGTTTCCGAAACTCGTCCGGCGTGAAAGCTCCAGATTCGACGTAAGCAGGCGTGAGTCGATCGAGCTTCGCGACTGCGGACTCGCCTCATTCATGAGTCGGCGAGCAGTGTTTTCCTTCTCCGCATCTTTCTCAAGCAACTTTACACATCCAGTCGGCCCAGTCATCTGGAATTGAAGTGCGGCCATTTCATCGATCATCCGTGCCTCCATCAGATGCGGCTGTAGCTGATGCACCAGTACTTCCTGTCCAATGTCCGCCGCCGGCGATGTCTTCTACTTCGTAGAGTTGGCTGCCGTCGGTTTGCGTGCTGGTGCGGAAGTGGGCGTAGCCGTCGAAGTTGGCGGCGGCGTTGAGGAAGAAGACGTTGGGCCGGAGCGGGCTGGTGGAGACCGGGTGATGGCTGTCGCCGGGCGACTCGTGCGCCGCCCAGCTGTCCGGGCCGGTTGAGACGGTGTTGTTCCGGTAATCTTCTATAGTGTCATCCTGCACAAAGAAGAAGTCGACGAGCTTGCCGGCCGGGAGCGAGTAGGTGCGGGTGATGCCCGCCCCTGCGTTCTGGTCGAAGACCGGCTTCATCGTCACGTCGTGCAGCGCGGCGGGGGTATAGTTGGCATCGCTGGGATGCACGCTCCCGACATCGAAGCTGCCGTCGGCCTTGACGAACAGCAGGCCGAGCTGATTGTGATAGCGCGATTCGTGCGTTTGGTTGGTGATGGTGAACGTCACATCCGTCATCGTGCCCAGCGCGCCGGGGACGACGCTTTCCCACATCCGGAATAATCTGCCGCCGGTGCAAGGCCGGCAAGCGGGTGACGGGAAGATGGTCCGCCGCTGGTGCATGCGTCATCTCAAGTCATGCACGAGTTTGACGTTGACAAAGTGATTCGCCCCCGCTCAACCCGTCAATCAGGCCACTTCTGTGGAGTACTAGCTAGGTACTCGTTTCATTCTCCACGTCCCCGTTTCATTCTCCCTACGCCCCCGTTCCAACCTAAGAAGCAGGCCGAAGACCGAAAATATGATTGCTGAACCGAGTGAAGACAAAAAAAAGAACCACTGCGATACGCCGAGTACTATCGCGTCATGGGTAATCGCGCCTGGGTCACAAAAACGATAAAGTTGGACGAGGCCATCCTTATATGCGTAGGAGCCAACCGAGGTATCTGCTTTGCACCCTAACAACAGTCGAGCATACGGGAGTAGCCGCGGTTCTTCTTGAACGTTCTGCGGCTCGTCGTGTAATTCGATATAAATAAAGGAAAAGGTCCGATTATTGGAACACAGGCCATATAATTTTGTGACACGGTGTTGACCAACGCGAGAACGAAACTGAAGATAGCATGTGTCGGCTCTAGTGCCGCTTCGAAACATTAATATCGCTAAACAAGTCGATAATACCAGGCAGCAACAGCAGATCGGATTACGCCCGACTACCTCGCAGAACGTTCGATTTTGCGTTGGGTTAATTGCCATCATGGTATTGGCTGGCAATGCCTACCACGTCCCATAGAGGAAAAACATCGGTTTCGACCGCTACAATTTCTGCTTGCGTCGATTGGTATGCGCTCCCAGGTGCTAAATGCCATCGCTTGATTGATATCTCTGGCGTATTATGCAGGGGTGCCATTCCATATATACCCAAGCCTCCAAACCAGTATGTAATTGTCTTTAGCGGCACTTCCACGCTATCTACACTGTTTGGTGTATACATCAAATACATCTTAAAATATTCGTTTGAATACATCTTCGAAAAGGTCTTGTCACCGTCATTCGGGTCCTGCATCGACGGCGAGTCGTTGGTACGATAGTAGCCAAGCGAATCCGGAAGTACGGGATTGTAAGGGTAGCTTGTATCGAGCGCCAAGGCATTATTAAAATCCCAAGTTCTCCGAGAACCTACGGACCTATTCAGATAACGCGTGACAATTTCGGTCTGCACAAACGACAATGTCCCGTTGTGTTCTGACAGATTCGCGAGAAATTCGATTCCTCCGCTACTTGCGGTTGTCGCAGTTGCCGCTATTTTAAGAAGCCCCTGATCGCCTCCATCGTTGTCAAATGTATGGATCGTCGCACTATAGTCCGATTTAGGTGTCTTGACGAGCATACTGACCTTGCGAATGACAGACTTACCGTTGACCGTAACGCTAGCTGTCAAAGTACGGTTGTCGCCATCAACTGTTGCGGCCCTCCAATAAAAGTTAAGATTTGGTAAGTTAATGGAGTTGGTGTCGAAAGGCGTGTACTGCTGTTGATTTATCTTCGTATGGTCATAGCTTTTAAAAGCTTTATCTTGTGCAGGCACGTCCCAGATAAACGTCCGCTGGCCTTGCGGCGCTGTTACAACAACCTTGGGCGCAACTTTCTGACCAATCCAAACTGTGCCGATGTTCTTACTAGTCACGTTTGTATCGTCATTCCAATGAATCTCTACTTTTATCGGCGTGCTTTTATCATTAGTGGACGTGGTGGTGGGATGCTTCGGCATGGTTGCCGCCGTCGCGTCGCTTGCGATGAGCGTCATCGTAAGGCCATTCGTAATCGTCGTCCCATCGATTGCTTCCACGTATAGCTTTTCCGGCGGTGAGCTGATTCCAATAGTCCATGTGTACGCGCTCCCGTTGCTGCCACCGATGTACTCGGTTCCGCTTCGATCTGCATTCTGAAAGACGTGTACCAGCCCACTTGATGCATAAAGCGTCACCGTCGCCCCAATCTTTTGTTCCCCGGGGAATTTGAGGTCGACTTCTTGAAGGTCGTCTTCTCCTCCGACGCTCCCCTCCTGATTCATGTCCTGCTCGCCATTTTCATCGTCATCGTCATTGTTGGCGACGAGGACATCCGGCAGTCCAGTGATCGACAAATCATTGTCGACAATCTCTGCCGTCGCCGAGACAGCTTCCGGTATGATGATGTAATCTCCCTGTTGAATCAGCGGCCTCACCGTCTCGGTCCATTCCGGCTTGTCATCATCCGTCGCCAGAATC
>CAXSBN010000038.1:0-37200 GCA_964236135.1 uncultured Phycisphaerae bacterium | reverse complement strand
CATTTGTGCGCGGTCCAAACGATGTGATTCTCCGCTCCCGCAAAATCGCCTTTGTGACGAAGCGCATCGAACAACTCCTTAGCGGTGGCGGCAAACATGGTCGGAATCGACAACAGAAATGAGAACTCCAGCGCCGTGGCGCGATCAAGGCCGACGGTCTGCCCGGCGGCGATCGTACACATCGAGCGGCTCGTGCCCGGAAACGCCGCTGACAATACCTGCACCAGTCCAATCCAAATGGCCTGAAGCGGATTCATCAGGTCGACGTGCAGAGTGGACGGCTTCATGAAAATGACATCGACCGCCCACATCACCGCGCCGCCGATCAGCAGCGCGCTGCCAATGACGGTGAGGTTTTCCAGATTTTTGGAAATGATCTTGAAGTGCTGAAGGACAAGGATGGGACCGACCGTGCAGAAGAACGAGATGAGCACCAGCACGATGGGATGCCGGGACGCATCGCCCGCGCCGTTTTCGCCGCGTGGAAAAGTTCGACAGTATTTCATCAGCCGCGAGTAGAAATAAATCGGCAGACAGAGGACCGCGCCGAGTTGAATCACGATCGCGAACATCTTCCAGAACGGATCGTCGAGCGGCTGATGCATCATCTGCTGCGTGATGCGCAGATGCGCGGTGGAACTGACGGGAAGAAATTCGGTGACCCCTTCGACGACGCCCAGAAGAAAAGCTTGAAAGTAATCGATGCTGTATTCCATGAAATCGTTTCTTAATTCGTTTAGCGGCACCGCTTGCGGTGCGATTTGAAAGCTCGGACAAACGCATCGCAAGCGATGCCGCGAAACAGCGCTACCTCCGATAAAGATCTCCGGCACGTCGGACGTACAGAAGCCCGCTCCAGATTGTGATAAGCACGGTGATCCAGATGCACGCATCGCGCAGCCACGCGGCGATCGTTGCAAGCGTGTGCGGGAGAAATGCGATGTAATTCACGTAGGCGAGGATGACCAGCACCGTAATTGACTGGAAAACCATTTTCAGCTTGCCGCTAAAGGCCGCGCCGAAGCTTTGACCGGTTCCTTCGGTCATGCTGCGAAGGGTGGTGACGAGCAGCTCACGCGCCAGCAGAATGACCACGATGCCCGGCGCAACGCCGGTAAGCGTTTTGACGACCATGCGCGGGCCGACGATGGCCGTGTCGGGGATGATGAAGTTTTTGCCTGCAAAAAAGACGAAGCTGCCGAGGACGAGAATCTTGTCGACAAACGGGTCGACGATGCGGCCAAACATGCCCTCGACGTGCCACTTTCGGGCGAGATAGCCGTCAAAAAAATCGGTGACGAGCGCGATCAGATAGATGAAAAAAGCGACGTTGAGAAAGGTCGGATCGCCGCGGCCTTCATACTGGTAGACCGAGAGCATCACAAAGAAGATCGTGGCCAGAACGAGACGGCTAAAGGTGAGTGCGTTGGGCACATGGCGGAACATGCGCGGCGGATTGTACAGAAAGGACAAATCGAAGTAAGAAGGGCGGTCAATCCAATTCTTTTACCAAGGATTCGCGAAATGACGGAACTTCCATCGCAGCCGATGCCGGGCATCTATCAGGGCGGGAAGGCGCTCGACAGAACACGGCCGGGCATTGTGACCGCGGCCGCGGTCGTCGGCCTGGTGATCGGATCGCTCTCGCTGATCTGTGATGTTTTCAGCGTGGTGATGACCGTCGCGCGGCATGTTATGTCCGACCCGGGGACAGCCCCGCCGCCGGGCTGGATGACCACGTCGTCGTTGGTCATGCAATTGATCACGTTCATCTTTGCGACGGCTTGGATCATTGGCAGCGTCAACTTGCTGCGCGTCGCGCCATGGTCGCGCCGATTCGCCTTGCGACTGGCGAAAGTCAATTTGCTTTACATCGCCGCGTCCCTGGTTTTCGGCTTTGCGATCGCACCGCAAACGAAGGCGGCGATGGAACAACAAATGGCGGCCAACACAAATCGAGACAGCCAAAGCGTCAACATGGGAAAAGGGTTTTCGACTGCCATGGCCTACGGCGGGCCGGTGATCGGAGCGGTTGTCGGATCGATCCTCCCGGGGCTGATGCTGATCTTTCTGAGCCAGTCAAATGCGATCGCGGCGTTTAAAGAATTAGAGAAATCGGACACGCCGGAACTGCCGCTGTATCCGCGTTAATCAGCGTGCCACGCTTAGCACATTCAACGCTCGCGACCTCGAACGCATTGGCCGGGCGATCAAATCGTAGTTCTGGAAGTCGGTGACTTCGACATTCAGCAGTTGACCCGCGTGTAAGTCGTTGCCGGTAAGATGCACGACGGAATCAATATCCGGCGACTGTCCATAATGACGCGCGGTGTAAGTCGCAGTACGCGAATTCACCGATTCTCTTCGATCGATTAAAACTTCAATCCTTTTGCCAATCATCGACTCGGCCTTGGCGAACGCGATCTCCTGCTGGGCAAGCATCAACTCTTCGACGCGGGACTGTTTTACGTCGTCAGGAATCTGGTTTTTCATCCGTCCCATGGCCGTCCCCGGCTCGGGAGAATACGGAAAGACGCCCATCATTTCGAACCGCTGATCTTTAACGAACTGAACCAGCTCGGCGTGCTGTGCGTCGGTTTCGCCCGGCGCGCCGGCGATGAACGTCGTGCGAATGGCCATGCCGAGGATGCGGTGACGGAGCTTGTCGAGCAGCACGTCGATTTGCTTCCGCGTCACGCGACGTTTCATGACGGTCAACAGTTCATCGTTGATGTGTTGCAACGGCATATCGATGTATTTGACGACGCGATCCGACTGTGCGATCGCGTCGATCATCTCGTCGCTAAAACAGCTTGGATACGCGTACATCAGCCGCAGCCATGCGACATCTTTAAGCTCCCGGTCGAGCGTTTTCAGCAGGCCGCTCAAGCCTGCCGCATCATCAATATCCGTTCCATAGCTCGTTGTGTCCTGGCCAATTAAGTTCAGCTCAATCGCACCATCCGCAGCCAGCTCGCGTCCCTCGGCGAGAATCTGTTCGACAGGCTTTGATCGCATCGGTCCACGGATGCTGGGAATCGTGCAGAAGCTGCAGCCTTGGTTGCATCCTTCACTCATTCGCAAATACGCATAGTGCCGGGGCGTGAGACGAAGGCGCGATCGGTCGTCTTCGAACGGACGAGGAGTGAGAGGTGGGACGGCAGGGGCAAGGGGTAAGGGGTGAGGGGCCAGGGACAGCGGAATTGATTTTCTTTCCTGGCCCCTTCCAAGATCGTGATACTTTCCCAGGTAATGCCCGTGCTCCTGCCGAGGATTGTCCTTGCCTCTCACGGCCTCGACGATGTGCTCGCGATCGAAGACGCCCACGAGCTTGTCAATGCCGGGCGCGTCGGCCAAAAGCTTGGTTTTATGACGCTGAACCAAGCATCCGGCGACGATGACTTTTTTGCAGATACCCGTCGTTTTGAGGTCAATTGCCTGCTGAATCTCGGCCATCGATTCGATTTTTGATGCTTCCAGAAAGCCGCACGTATTAATGACGATCGCGTCGGCGGCGGAGGGGTCGGCGGTAATCGAAATCCCGTCCTGTGCGAGCAAGCCAAGCATGCGCTCGGAGTCGACGAGATTTTTCGGACAGCCGAGGCTGACGAAGGCGACCGAGCGAATTTGTTCGGATTTTCGGAACGACATATGTGTTTGCCCGGTCCTGGTGGAGCGATGGGAAATTTAGCAGCCAGAGCGACGTCTGTAAAATCAGTTGCACGGTCTCGCAATGCCGACTTCGCGGGCAGACGAGTGCCCGAAAATTAAGCAGGCATGAGCAATCAGCGAATCCGGCGATTTTAGATCGTCACGATTTCCAAAAAACCGATCTTCTGCAACTCCCGCCATGTTGGCGAGTTACAGTCTGTGTTGCCTCTTTTCGGCAAAATGGCTAATATGAGGTTCTTATGGCAATGCGAGCAAAGGTGAAGCGGAAGCCGACTCGGCGTCAGGCAAAAGAAGCGACCTTAAAGGTAGCAAAAGTGCGATCTGGATTGTCGGCCCGATCGGCGGCACCAGCTCGTCAAACCAACCGTCCCGGCACGCGCACAACCGTCCGCACCACTCCCGCGCTGAAGGACATCCGCACGTTAGCCCTTGCAGACGCACGAGTTCCGACAATCCCTTCGGGATACTCCAAGGCCCTGCGGTTTCTTACCTCGCTCTCGGATTACGAGCACCTTCGCATCGTTCGATACAACGCGCAGAATTTTGACCTCGATCGCATGCGGGTGCTGCTGCGAAAGCTTGGAAATCCGCAGGACAAGTTCCGTGCATGTGGCGGGCACAAAGGGAAAGGGAAGCACCTGCCATATGATCGCGTCCATGCTCGAGGCAAATGGTTACAAGGTCGGCCTTTACACGAGCCCGCACCTGACCGATATCCGCGAGCGCATCTCGATAAACGGCACGCTGATCACGCAGACGGAGTTTGCCCGGATCACGCGAGTCATCGAGCCGATCATCACGAAAAGCAAGCCGATGCCGACGTATTTCGATGCGTTAACGGCCATCGCGTTCCAATATTTTGCCGACCAGAAAGTCGATATTGCGATCGTAGAGACTGGGCTTGGCGGTCGCCTCGATAGCACGAATGTGCTGCGGCCGGAAATTACCGCCATTACGTCGATCAGCAAAGACCACATGGCTCAATTGGGCTACACGTTGCCGAAGATTGCCGAAGAGAAAGCGGGCATTTTCAAGGCTGGCGTGCCGGCGCTGACCGTATTGCAGCCGCCTGAGGTTGAAGCAACGTTAAAGCGTGTCGCCGACAGTGTCGGTGCGCCGTTTGACGTTGCGGGAAAGAGCATCGAGTTTAGCTATCGCTTCGAATCGAGCCGGATGCTTGGGCCTCACAACCGCATTTGCCTCACGACACCAAATAGCAAATTTGAACATTTAGCCGTCCCGCTGCTTGGCGAGCACCAGGCATTGAACTGTGGGCTGGCGTTGTCGGTGATCGATCGATTGAAGACGCGCGGTTTTAACATCAACGATAGCCGTGCGATGGAAGGGCTAGCCAAGACGCAGATTCCCGGGCGCATGGAAATGGTGAGCACCACGCCGCGGATTATCGTCGACGGCGCGCATAATGCCGCCAGCATCGACGCGATGCTGCGAGGCATCGGTCAACATGTACCATACGATAGCATGGTCGTGATTTTCGGCTGCTGCGGCGACAAAGATGTTGCCGGCATGCTCGAACGCATTACCAGCGGCGCGGATAAAGTGATCTTCGTCAAGGTCGGCAACATCCGCAGCGCCGACCCGGACGAACTCGCCGCTCGCTATGTTGAGCAATACGGGAAGATGGCCCAAGTCGCACGGTCGCTTCAGGATGCTCTCGACATCGCCGAGCGCGCTGTCACGAAGGAAGACCTGATCTGCATCACCGGCAGCTTCTACCTTGTGGGCGAAGCGAAACTCCTCCTCGCAAAGAAGGCCGCGGCGCGACAGGCTGAAATCGCTGACCCGAATCCGCGAGTGCCCTTCGCGTTGGTGTCACCGGCCCGTTGATTGTCCAAAACGATTTGAAGCCGGAGAGGCTTGGTCGATTCATCGACCAGGCCTCTTTCGTTTTGGTAAATTAAATCGACGGGTCGCAATGGAGTCGATAAAATTTCAGCCGAGGTTGAGTAATGACAAAGCGACTTGAGCAAGCTCTGAAGCGGCTGATGCCTCAGGGCGATTGCATGTGACAAAAAGAAACGTCATCCCGAAGGGAGCAGCAGCGACCTGAGGGATCTCGGCTGACGAACATGCTCTTCAAATCGAGATTCCTCGGGTCGCTGCTGCTCCCCTCGGAATGACGTGTCTTGGGAATCTCACAAATACATTCACATGCGTCCCTGGCTGACACTTGAAGACGTCGAGGCATTGACGATCTACGCTGAGGGCTTGATTCCAGCTAATGACGCTCCAAAACCGGGGGACACACCGAAGTTCGACTGTGTCGGCTCGATGAAGGATTCGCCGGCCGTGAGCGATGAGTCCATCTTGAACTGCGGCCCCCCTCGCGATGTACATTCCCCCCGCGCCTGCTAAAATCCGGTTACCGACCTTTTGCTCTTTTTTTCGTGCTCGACGCAGGCGGGTTTCGTGACTCACTCTTCGGTTGATCGACTTCGCGATAATATTCAAACCGTCTTTCTCGGACACTCGCGTTCCGTCGAGCTTCTGCTCATCGGCCTGCTTGCGCGCGGGCACGTGCTGATCGAAGATGTGCCAGGCGTTGGCAAGACGGTGTTGGCCAAAGCGCTTGCGAAAAGCATCGACTGCAAATTCAGCCGCGTGCAGCTCACGCCCGATCTTCTGCCCGGCGACGTGCTGGGTGTCAGCGTTTACAACAGCTCAAGTCAAACGTTTGAATTCAAACCCGGTCCGATCTTCGCGAACATTGTTCTCGCGGACGAGATCAATCGCACCACGCCGCGTACGCAGTCGGCATTGCTCGAGGCGATGAGCGAGGAACAGGTCTCGGTCGAGAACGACACGCACAAGCTATCTCGGCCGTTCATGCTGGTGGCGACGCAGAATCCGTTTGAGTTTGAAGGCACTTATTATCTGCCTGAAAATCAACTCGATCGATTTCTGTTGCGCGTGAGCGTCGGCTATCCCGATCGGGCGGCTGAGCATCGAATTCTGACGACGCAGCCCAGCCGCACCGCGCTGGATCAATTACGGCCCGTCACCACGGCCGATGAAATCGTCGCCGTGCAGGATGCCGTTCCGAATACGCGGCTTGACTCGGCCATCGTCGATTACATTCTCGATCTGGTTGAAGCCACGAGGCATGACGAGCAATTGCACCTCGGCGTTTCGCCGCGAGGCGCGCTGGCGCTGACGCAGGCAACGCAGGCGTCGGCAGTTCTTTCCGGCCGCGACTATGTGATTCCCGACGATGTGAAACAACTCTTCATCGCGGTTTGTGCGCATCGCGTCGTGAGTAAGTCGTATCTGAACAACGGCGATGCCAACGCCACGACGCGCGTGCTGCAGAACGTTCTCGAGCAGATCAAGGCACCGAGATAGTCGGCAGGGCAACCGCATTCGGGATGATTTCGTTTTTCTCCTCTCCCCGTACTCGGGGAGAGGTCGGGTGAGGGGCGTTTTCGAGCGACAGAAGACCCCTCACCCTGCCTCTCCCTGAGTACGGAGAGAGGAGTTAATAGAATGCGGTTGCCCTGGATAGTCGGCGTTCGCCTATAACATCTAGCGCTTCCAACTCAACGCCGACTATAATCGCGCACGCATGCCTCGCCCTCGTCGTCACGTTCGGCCCGACCCATACGCAACGCTTGTCCGTCGCCGTCCTTCTCTGGACTTTTCCTTCACCGGCTTGATCTACTGCTCGCTGATGATGTTCATGGGGTTGGCAGCGATCAACAGTCAGGCAAACCTGTTGTTCGGCGTGTTTGGATTGATGATCGGCATTCTGCTGGTGAGCGGCGTCGTCAGCCGATCGGTACTGCGCGGCCTCACGCTGTCGCGCGGTCTGCCGGAAACCGCGATCGTCGGGATTCCCGCCATCATCACCTACGAAATTCGCAACGCGAAAAAATTTTGGCCGAGCCTGAGCGCGACGGTTGCCGAACTCGATGGCGTCGAGGCATTCCGCGTCCAGCCGCAGGGGTACATGCTTCATGCGGCACCGCGCATGTCGGCGATCATTCCCGCGCAGGTCATTCCCAAACGTCGCGGCTTGCATCAGCTGAACCGTCATCAGATCAGCACGAGCTTCCCCTTCGGTTTCATCAAACGCGCCGTCGAGCGCCGTGAACCTGAGTCGATCTTGGTTTATCCAGCCATCTGCGACATCAATCCCAAGCTGATGCAGATCATGCGTTCGGCCGACAGCACTGGTGCCACGATGCGCCCGCGCCGCGGCGGTTCCGATGAGATTTATGGCTTGAAGGAATTCCGGCAAGGCGAAAGCCCGAGATTTATTTACTGGAAACGGAGCGCGCGGACTGGCACGCTCGTCAGCAAAGAGATGACCCACGTCTCGCCGCCGAAGATTTTGCTGGTAGTGGATACTTACATCGAGCCGACAAAGCGCTCGCGGCGAACGCACGCGGATGTTGAGCGCGTGATCGCGATGGCGGCGTCCCTGGCAAACCGCGCATTGGAAGCAGGCTTGAGCGTTGGGCTCGTCTGCTGGTCGGGCGAGTGGATTAAGATTCCGGCCGGCCGCGGCAAGCGGCATCGGCGCGACCTGCTCGCGTTGCTGGCGCGCTTGCCCCTAAACGCGGCGGGCTCGCGCGAAGCGTTGATGCGGGAGAGCAGCACGATGCAGGAATCGTCGGTCACCATGGCGTTGTTTACACCGGAGGAATTCGATCCAAGCCCGGCCGCTCGGGTGCAGGGTGCTTCAGTCGTCTTCCCCGTGCGTGGAGGGCTCACCGATCGCTGGTTCCACTTTGATCCAACGATCGACTTCACGCATACCATGCCGGTCGATCAGGAGCCGGGAGTTGCCTGAACGGCTGCACGGACTGGCGTCCGTGACTACAATTTCTCTCTTCTCTTCTCTTATCCCTCGCCCCTTACCCCTCCCCATGTACGACATCCGCCAATTCAAACCGTCGCTGTATGTGCTGCTCATCATGGGCATCACCGGCTATGCGCTGGCGGCGCAGTCCCCCGGGGTTTGGCTCGGTGCGGTGGCGGCCATCGCGTTGAACGGGTGGCTGCTGACTACGGGACGATTCCGCCCGCTGCCACGTCTCATCGCCAACACGATTACCGTCCTTGCAACCATCTACGCGTTCATGTCCTTCAACCGCGCCGGGACGAGCGGCATTCTGGTGATCGGCGAGTTTCTCGTCTTCCTGCAATTGGTGAAGCTTTTCGAGCAGCGCGGCAATCGCGATTTCGCGCAGTTGCTCGTCTTGAGCTTGCTCCTGATGGTCGCCGCGTCCATTAACACCGCGAGCCTGGCCTTCGGCGTGCTTCTCATCGCGTACCTCTTTCTTTCGCTCTATTGCTGTCTGCTGTTTCATCTGAAAGTCGAAACCGATCACGCGAGGACCGCGATCGGACTGCCGGAAAACAAGTTGAATCCGATGACGTTGCGACAGGATCAGCGCTATCTCGCGCGGTCGATGCGTCGACTGACCGCGCTCGTCTCAGCGGCGGCGATCACGATGGCGGTCCTGGTGTTTCTATTTTTTCCCCGGATGACCGGCGCGGGCTTTCTTGGCCCGCTGTCGGCTAAGCCGGCGCAGACGTTGACCGGCTTCAGCGAGCATGTTGGGTTTCAACAGGTCGCGCAGATCACCCAAAACGCGGAGATCGTCGCATATGCCAAAGTAGAACACAACGCCAGGCCGGTCGAGGGCACCGAAACGCTGCTGATGCGAGGTATCTCGCTTAATGTGTACACCGGGAACGATCCGCACTCGCCGCCATGGCAATGGCTCCGCACGTCGGCCACGTCCGCGACATTGGATCTCGATCAGGTCAACCGAACGATTCAATTCGATTCGCCGCCCGCAGATTCAGACCAGTGGAAGCAGTCCATCACGTTGTTGCCAAGCGGGTCGCGCTGCATCTTCGCGCTCGGCGGCGTCGTGTCGGTCAGGCCGGGCTCGATGATGGACGGGAAGTTGCAATATGACGCTCGCGACCAATCGCTGCAACTCGATCCGGCGATCGATAAACGCGTGCAGTACGACGTTGTTTCGAGCGGCAAACTTAAAGGGCCAAGAGAACGTCCGGAAACTCCAACCCGCGAACCGTCCGACGATGAGCGAAATTCCCGTGATCCGAAGCTGAGCCGTTCGGTCATCGACCCGCAGATCGAGACCTTCGCCCGGCGCTCGAATGTTTCCGGCACGGATTCGGCCGGCCCGCTTGAGCGGCAGCGCGACAAGAATGCGTTCACAACGCGCTTCGACGAGACGATCGCCGGCAACATCGAACGCTATCTCCACTCTCAGGGCGGATTCACCTACACGCTCGATCTTACCGACGCCAAGGGCATCGGCGATCGCGATCCGATGGTCGCCTTTCTGTATGACCTGAAACGCGGCCATTGCGAATACTTCGCCGGCGCGATGACGCTCATGTGCCAGAGCCTCGGCATCCAGGCGCGCGTCGTGGTCGGATTCAAAGTGGACGGGAGCGATTACAACAATCTCACGCACAGCTACGTCGTTCGCCAGAATCAGGCGCACGCATGGGTGGAAGTGCTGAACGATCGCGGCGAATGGCTCACCTTCGATCCCACGACCGGCAGCGAGGCGGCGCAGTCGAACGCGAATTCCATGTGGCGAAAAGTGAAGCAGGTGTTCGATTACCTCGATTACACCTGGGCCAATTCAGTGGTTGCTTACGACCGCGAATCGCGTAACTCGCTGATCGCGAATGTTGAAACCAAGCTCACCGACACCGCGAGCACCGGCAACGACCAGGCCCGCTCGGCCAAAGATCGGCTGGCGAGCATGTTCTCGTTGCAAAACTATTTTCTCTTTTCATCGCGATTGCTGACCGTATTGATCACGGCGCTGATCCTGATTTGCCTGGCGGCCGTCGGGTGGTTTTTCTTTGAACGATGGCGCATTCGTCGTCGCGCCCGGCGAATCGGACTTAACGCGCTGCCGCCCGATGCACAGCTTCGCATGGCGCGGCAACTCGGATTCTATGATGAGCTGTTGACGCTCTTGGCCGGATACGGAATCACCGCCAAGCCGAGTCAGACGCCGCTGGAATTTAGCCGATCGGTTTCATTTCTCCCCAATGAGTTGTTCGATGCGGTTTATCGGTTGACGGAAATCTTCTATCAGGTGCGTTTCGGGCGCGTGAGCCTGAGTAGCGCGCAGCAGAGGCATTTGAATAACGTCATCGCCCGCATCGAGACCGGGCTAGGCGGGATGAAAATGAAGCGGAGGTAGCCTTCTTTCCTTCTCCGTTCTCGGGCAGAGGCAGGGATAGGCGCTTTTTCAACACCGAACGATAAGGCAAAGACCCCTCTCCCATCCTCTCCCCGAGTACGGAGCGAGGCGTGACGAATATGACTTCCATCATCCTTTCTGTCGGCGATGAACTGGTTTTAGGTCAAACCGTCGACACCAACTCCGCGTGGATCAGCCAGAAGCTGGCGGCCATCGGCTGCGCGGTTGTGGCGCATATGACCGTCGGCGACGATCAGCCGGGCATCGAGCTCGCGATCAACAAATCGATTGGCCGTTGCGACTATCTCATCATCTCCGGCGGCCTTGGGCCGACCGAGGACGATCTCACGCGCCAGGCGATCGCGAAAGTGATGAACGTTGCGCTGGAAGAGAGCGCCGAATGGATGGCACAGCTCGATACTTATTTCAAGAACCGCGGCCGTCCGATGCCGGAAAAGAATCGCATTCAGGCGATGATCCCGGTCGGCGCGAAGATGATCTTCAATCACGCGGGCACCGCGTCGGGAATCTCGGCGAGGGTTCAGGATTTAGGGTTCAGGGTTCAGCAAATGCAGGCAGATGAGCCTCCTTCTTCGCTGAACCCTGAACCCAGAACCCTGAACCCGCTGAATCTCTTCGCCGTGCCCGGCGTGCCGAAGGAAATGAAGGCGATGGTCGAGCGCAATGTGCTGCCCGTCATCGCGAAGGAAAGCGGCGGGGCAGTCATCCTGCAACGCACGCTGCACACCTTTGGCCTCGGTGAAAGCGCGCTCGCGGAAAAACTTGGCGATCTGATGAGGCGCGATCTCAATCCGTCGGTCGGCACGACGGTCGCGAATGGCGTCGTCTCGCTGCGCGTGAATGCTCGCTTCGCCTCGCTCGATGAAGCGACGACGCAGCTCGAAGCAACGTGCGATGCGTGTCGCGCATCGCTGGGTGAGCTGATTTACGGCGAGGATGGTCGAACGATTGCGCAGGTCGTAAACGCGATGCTGGCCGAGCGGAAGCAGACGCTGACGACGGCCGAGTCGTGCACGGGCGGGCTGCTGGGCGCGATGATCACCGATGTCCCGGGTTCGAGCGCGATCTTCAAGATGGGCTTCATCACATATTCGAATTTGGCGAAATACGAACGGCTGGGCGTGTCGACGGAAGTCATTAACGTTTACGGTGCCGTCAGCGAAAACGTTGTCGCGGCCATGAGCAAAAACGCGCGACGGCTTGCGAAAGCGACCTACGCCCTGGCCATCAGCGGCATCGCCGGCCCGGACGGCGGATCGCCGACGAAGCCGGTCGGCACGGTCTGCATCGCGCTCTGCTTCGATAAAGACGCGCCGCCGCTCACGCGCACCTTCAACTTTCTAGGCGACCGCGAAATGATCCGCGACCGCAGCGCGAAGATGGCGCTGACGATGTTGCGGTTTCATCTGCTGGGGCAACCGCTTCCTTTCTGAAGTATGGAACGACTTCACTCCATCCGCACCTGGCTGCGCTCCGATATGCGGACGTTGCGATGGGTGTTTCTCGCGATCTATCTGATCCTCATCGTTTCGTTGTTCGCATTGGGTATTTACGACGAGATATGGGTTCTGCCGATCGTCGCGCTATTCATTCTCCTCATCCAGGCGACCTTCATTTTCGGTTCAGGCACGATTCACCTGTGTCGCCCGATCGTGAAACGAAGGCTCATGATTCCGATCACCATCACAGCCGCGATGTTTACTCTGCTCGCCACGGCACTATGTATTGCCCTCAGTGAACTCCTGTATTTAGACAAACTTCATCTCAATGAAGGTGCAGTGATGGTCGGATTCTGGGCATTCGTGTTGGCAAACTGGGTCGGGTGGGGCGTTGTACTCTATACGCACGTGAAGAAGCTGCCGCGGTTTGAGGCGATGAACCGGCTTACCAACCGTCTGCTGGCCGGCAGCTTGCTGGAACTCACCGCAACCGTGCCATCGCACATCATCGTCTCGCGTCGACCTGGTTGTCTGGTCGGCATCGGCACGATGCTGGGCATCGTTGCAGGCCTGAACGTGATGGTCTTCTCGTTCGGGCCGATGATCGTGTTGCTGTTTCTTCGACCGCGACACCGCCGCGAGCGGGGCGAGGAATCGCCATATTGCCTTCACTGCGGCTACGACCTCCGCGCCAGCAAAGAGCGCTGCCCCGAATGCGGCGAAGCGTTCGCAGCACCGGCCACGGCGGCTGCGTCGCTAGCCACCTAAACCCCGCGTGCACCGCTGCCACAACGGCAGAGTTCCATCGCGGCTTCGCAGCTTTGGCAGATTCTTACAGCATCAACCGCTTCGCTTGTCTCACATAAACCCCATAATTTAAGGCAATTACATTTTGCCGTCTGACTGATCCGCCGGGCACGTACCTTGTTATTGCCACGGCAAGGATCGTTGTTTCCATGACGCATGTTCCGCACACCAATCGCCTCACCGTGCTGCTCGCCAACGAGCAGGAGGGGTGGCATCAGACGGTGCGGAGCCTGCTCGAGCCGCAAGGCGTGGAAACCGTATCTGCCCGCTCGGGACGCGAGGCATTGAACCTCATCGAAAGCCGGCCAATACACGTGGCCGTCCTCGATGCTCAGATGCCGCAGCTTGGCGGGTTGCAGGTTGTAAAGTTGATGCGCGAGCTGAACGAACGCCGCAACATCGCCGTCCCCCCGGCGATCCTGCTGGCCAACCAGCTCACCACGCATCTGATGCACGAAGCGCTGGGCATGCACGTGTTTTCGGTACTCAGCAAGCCGGTCGATTTCAACGTTTTGCTCGACACGCTCGCGAGGGTGTTGCGACGGCATTATGAAGGGAAATGGCCGGAATGATTATATAGTTGGTAGTGAGTCGGAGGGAGTGGGTCGTAGTACTTCCGACATCACGATACGTTTTGGATATATAAATGACTACGACCACGACATACTACTTACGACCCACCACACAGCGGTCTACGGAGATTTAAGGAACATGGCTAAGCTACGACCTCTCGGCGACAAGATTCTCGTTAAACGCCTCGAAGCGGAAACGAAGACCAAAAGCGGTATCGTCCTTCCGGACAGCGCGAAGGAAAAACCCAAGCGCGGAACGATCCTCGCCCTCGGCGACGGCAAACGCCTCGACAGCGGCGAACGCGCCCCCTTCAACGTCAAGAAGGGCGACCAAGTCATCTTCGCCAGCTACGCAGGCACCGAAATAAAGCTCGACAACGAGGAGCTCATGATCATGGGCGAGGAAGATATCCTGGCAGTTGTAGAGTAACTGTTGTCGAACGCTTCTCTTCACGCATCACTCGTCACGCATCACAACGTTGATGACGAGTGATGAGTGATGCGTGAAGAAACTTCATTCAATCAATCATTCTGGAGTATTCATCCATGGCAGCAAAACGCATTGCATTCGACCAGGACGCCCGCGAGGCTATTCGTCGCGGCGTCTCTAAGTTGGCCCGCGCGGTCAAGGTCACGCTCGGCCCGTCGGGTCGCAACGTCGTTCTCGAAAAATCCTTCGGCTCGCCCACCGTTACCAAAGACGGTGTGACCGTCGCCAAGGAAATCGAGCTCGAAGACTCTTACGAAAACATGGGCGCGCAGATGGTCAAGGAAGTCGCTTCCAAGACCTCCACCGTCGCCGGCGACGGCACCACCACCGCCACGGTCTATGCCGAAGCCATCTTCACCGAAGGCCTCAAAAACGTCGCGAGCGGCGCGAATGCCACGCAAATTCAGCGCGGCATTAACCTCGCCGTCGAGGCGATCGTCGGCGAGTTGTCGGCCATGTCGAAGAAGATCAGCTCGACGAAGGAAGTCGCACAAGTCGGCACGAGCTCGGCCAACCAAGACCCGCAGATCGGCCAGATGATCGCCGATGCGATGGACAAGGTCGGCAAGGATGGCGTCATCACCGTCGAGGAAGGCAAGAGCCTCGATACCGCGATCGAGCTCGTCGAAGGGATGCAGTTCGATAAGGGTTATCTGTCCCCGCACTTCGTCACCGATCAGACGACCATGACGGCCGTCCTCGATGATGCGTATGTGCTCATCCACGAAAAGAAAATCAGCAACGCCCGTGACCTCGTGCCCGTCCTTTCCAAGGCGGCCGAGCAGGGCAAGCCGATGCTCATCATCGCCGAGGACATCGACGGCGAAGCTTTGGCGACGCTCGTCGTGAACAAGTTGCGCGGCACGCTGAAGGTCGTCGCGGTCAAGGCCCCGGGCTTTGGCGATCGCCGCAAGAGCATGCTCGAAGACATCGCGATCCTTACGGGCGGCACCGCGATTTTCGAAGAGCTTGGCGAGAAGCTTGAGAACGTCGAGATCACCAGCCTCGGCCGGGCCAAGAAGGTGCGCGTCGATAAAGACAACACGACGATCATCGAAGGCGCGGGCGACGAGAAGAACATCAAGGGCCGTATTGAGTCCATCAAATCGGAAATCAATAACACGACCTCCGACTATGATATCGAGAAGCTTCAGGAGCGGCTCGCCAAGCTCAGCGGCGGCGTGGCGCAGATCAACGTCGGCGCGGCCACCGAAGTTGCGATGAAGGAAAAGAAAGCCCGCGTCGAAGACGCGCTGCACGCGTGTCGTGCGGCCGTCGAAGAGGGCGTCCTCCCGGGCGGCGGCGTCAGCGTTATCCGCGCCGCGGCCAAGACGCTCGGCAACGCCTTGAAGAAGGCCGCCAACGACGACCAGCGCCTGGGCATCGAAATCGTCCGTCGCGCGGTGGAGGCCCCGATCCGCCAGATCGTCGAAAACGCCGGCGAAGACGGCGCGGTCGTGGCCCAGAAGGTCAAGGAATCGAAGGAAACCAACTTCGGCTACAACGCCCTGACCCACGAATACGGCGACATGATGAAAATGGGCGTGATCGTCCCGACGAAAGTCGAACGCACCGCGCTGCAGAACGCCGCATCCATCTCGGGATTGCTCCTGACGACCGATGCGATCATCAGCGAAATCAAGGAAGACAAACCGGAACCGGCCGGGGCGCCGGGTGGCGGGATGTACTAAATCGCATTGCGATTGATAAACTCAAGTAGAGCGAGCTCGGAGCAAACTCCGAGCTCGCTTTGTTTGAGGTGGTCGCTTGGCAAAAGACTCGAAAAAGGTTCGCAAGAAGAAAGGCGCTCCTCCACGCCGGCGCTTTAAGACGCCGCGACAAACGCAGGACAACTTGAAAAGCATCGCGGAGCAACAACTGCGATATCGCAAACAAAAGCGGAAATTCAAGCAGCGCCGTGCAGGCGACGAGACGAAATTCAAACCGCAGATCATCGAAAATATTGAGAAAAGCGAACGAGCTTGGAATAATGAACTTCGAAAGATTACCCGACAGGAGGACTTAGATGGCTTCGAAGACTGACCCAACTGAACTGAATGCGATCCTCCAGCACGCGATAGATCTTTTTCACGAGGGCAAAACTGCCAAGGCGATTCACTTGCTCAAGACCTCTTCCTCGCGCTTCTGCGATTCGGGCAGACTGTGGGGCTATCTCGGTTTCCTTCAAAAGGAGTCGCGTCAGTTCAGAGCCGCCGCCAAGTCCTTCGAGCGAGCGGTCGAAATCTCGCCGACTTCCGAGAAAGCGTCACTGGGCCTGTTCTTCTCGCTCTATCGATCGGGTAAATCGTCGAATGCGTTCAACGAGATGATTCGTTATTTCCACACCGCCGGTTCAGCGCACGAATACATCAACATGTTTCGGGATGCCTCTTTTGAGCAGGCAAAGCAACACGCTCTCGCGTCATAGCCTCGACATTCCCCATCTCCGCGACGAACCGGCTGGCCTGTGGGCCCGCAAGCGCCACCAAAAACCAATTGCCGACCGCGAGCTTCAAGTGAATGTGTTCGGGTATATTCGGTAACACGAGCGGAAGGGTGCGGAGATTTGGCGGTTTGATAGGGCGATTACGTGCGGATTTTGATACTCTCCACATCGGGACACGAACGCGAGGGAAAGTCATGATCCGCGACTCGATAGTTGATGATATCCACCGCGTTCGCGATGAGATCGCCGCCCGACATCATGGCGATCTGAAATTAATCAGCGAAGGTGCGCGCATCCGTCAGGCGGAGTCGGGGCGTCGCGTGGCCGCATACCGCCGAGGCCCGCTAAGCCCCGCGCACCGCTTACGAAAACCAACTCGACCATTCGACAGGTGGTGGAAAAAGAATCGCGTCCCCTTTAATTCTCCCCTAAGCCCCATGCACCTCTAGTGAAATCCAATTCGGCGGTTCGGAAGGTAGCAAAAAAAGAATCTCGTCCCCTTTAATTCGTTCCCCCTTTAATTCGTTCCCTTTAATTCGTTCCCGGAAGGTAGCGAAAAAAGAATCGCGTCCCCTTTAATTCGTTCTCGCGATTGACGAAAGGCGGCTCGAGTTGAAGGCCAAGTCGGGCTCGGGCAAGATTGTAGAGTTTGAGGAGCGTCAGTTGCGGTTAATGCGATATTTACGTTTTAAGAATTTTATGATTGCTGTCGTCGCCCGATGTCTTGAATCGGTCGTTGGTGAACCTGTCGATAAAGATGTCGTTGCGTTTCAACCGGCTGCAGCTAAACGAACCCTGATAGAATTGGCTGCCGTGTGGAGTCCTGTCGTAGAGTCGCTGCTCAGTTTTGTAGTTACTCGCGTCCCGCCCGACAAAGTCGCCGACTTGCTGGCAAAGGATGGAATTGTTGACCAAGTAGCGACTGACGTGAACGCCTTAGCATACGCTGCAAGAAAGCAATTGCCTTTTGCGGACTTTGCGAAGCTGGTCTCCGTGAAGGGATAAAAGACGAAAGTTAGTCGTCATTCAGTGAATGTGATGGGCATCTCTTCAAGACATCTATCACCAGCCAGTCGGCTTTTGAACAACGACAATGCCACCCGCCCTCGACCACTCCATCCTCATCGGCACGCACGTGTTGAATCTTCAGGCCGTCGCTCATTTCAGCCGGGTGGATCATCATGCGGCGGGGAAAGTCACTCGTGTTGAATTCATCGGCGGCGAAGGGCTTGAATGCTTCAATGCCGAGGGCAACCTGCTGTGGCAGTGGGCCGCCGCGAATGCGACCAAACTGACTGGCGGGAATCAGGCCGGTGCAGAGGCGTGACGCTGCGTGGCAAGTTGGATGTCGTGGATCGGTGGAAAAGACGGCGAGCAATGAAGCTGATCATTCCCTTTCGTTTCATGAACGCCTCGTTGCGGATTCGCTTGGCGGAATGAAACTGCAGCGCAGGCAGCGCCGCTGCCGCGTCCTATCATCCGCTGTGTGCCGCCCTTCAAAGATTTGCTCTGCCTGCGGCCGGTCGTTTGGCTGGCGGAAGAAGTGGGAGCAGGATTGGGCGGACGTGAAGTTTTGTTCCGACGCCTGCCGCCGTCGGAAGGGGAACTCGATGGATGCGAAACTCGAGACGGCGATTCTTTCGCTGCTGGAGGATCGCAAGCCGGGCGGGACGATTTGCCCGAGCGAGGCGGCGCGACTCGTCCGCCCGGACGATTGGCGGCCGCTGATGGAGCCGGCGCGGCGTGCGGCGCGGCGTCTCGTCGCGCAGGGCAAGGTCGTCATTCTGCAACACGGCCGCCGGGTCGAGCCAGCGACCCTTCGCGGGCCGATTCGGATTCGCCGGGTGCGATCGCCGAGTACGTGACGTCCCGGTTGGGTTAAAGTTAAGGATATCGTACGCAGCTCGGCCGCACTGCGGCTCACAGGATGAGCGACACGGTGTTCGCTGGTTGACCTGGCGGTTGTGACGGCTCCCAGCCATCGGTCGCGTATCCGCGAACATCGGCCCCAATCTCCGCTAATCCGTTCATGTTTAAACAATATTTTTTGTTTTGACAAAGTTTCGAAGATGGGCTACCTTTGCAATGGGAACTTTGGGAAGTGCGTTTGCGACATGAAAAGTGCCTCGATCAACAGCAACACGTAGCACGCTTGTTGTGTTCAACTTGCGCCATTTAGTCGCGTGTCCGTTGGCCGACGCCATTCATTCTGTCATTCGTAGTCCCTTGGACTAAGAGCCTGCGTACCAACTTATCTTGGGAGAGAATGCACATGTCAAATCGTTCAATTATAGGTGCCGCCGTTGCGGCGATCGCCGGCGCCATCGTGCTGCCGGCCTCGGTAGGCCACGCGGCGCTGGCCGTGACGTTGGCGAATGAACTCAAGGCGCAGAGCTTTTCGTCCGCTTATACGGACGGTTTTGCATTTAATGTCGCATCAACCGGGGCCACCGTTGGGGCGGTCGATTTCGCCGACTTGTCTTTTACTCCCGAGCAAACCAGTACAACCGTACGCATTTATTCTCAAAATTCGGTGACGAGTGCAATTACGACGCTGCTGACACAGACAGTGTCGACGAGCGACCCCATTGCCGCCACCACGGGCGGCGGCACACCGCCGGGCGGGAATTCGCCTAGCGGCGGCGTAATCAGCTATCACGAACACACGCTGACCGCGCCGCTGGTACTGCCCTATTCGCCAACGCTAACCTATTACATTGCCGGTCTAGTGCCGTTTGATGATTCCGATGATTCATTCGGTAGTGGACTGCTGTACAACGCGAATTACAATGGAAACGGTTTAGCGACCGACCCTTCGATCACCTATCTCGGAGATGTATCCAACCGCGAGGCTGATGCGACAAATCCCACGCCGACCACCAGCTATTTTGGCACCGGCTTCAAAGGCGGGTTTGCCGCGAACTTCCAAACCGTCGTGCCAGAGCCGACATCGCTCGCCATCGTCGCGGCCGGCATCGGCCTGCTGGGCGCTCGTCGTCGTCGTCGACTGAGCTGATTTGCCCCAAAATCATTGACCAACCGCTTCGCCCCGGCCCTCACCCTGAGGGCCGGGGCGTTGGCGCGTTATCACCAACAGGCTCGAAATCGGCGCTGCGCTCGGGTGGCCATCTCGTTCAAAAACGTACTGCATCGAAGACTTTTCCAAAAATTCGTTGTGTTGTGGCGGGTTGGAAGTATGTTGTGTCGGTTATTCGACGAACGGACATCACGCGCTTTTCGTCGACATGGCCCGATTCAGCCGAGCGAGATTTCTCATTAATGTCCCCCGCTGGATTGCGCCCACCCTCTTTGTAAAGGTGATGATGGGCACAATGGCTGGAAGAAAACGCGGATTTACGCTCGTCGAACTACTCGTCGTGATCGGCATCATCGCGGTGCTCATTAGCCTGCTGCTGCCGGCATTATCGCGGGCGCGGCGCGCGGCGAACAGTGTCAAATGCCTGGCGAATTTGCACACCTTGTCGCTGGCGTATGCGCAGTACGTTGTCGCGAATCACGGCCGATCGGTGGTGTTCATTCACAACAATGACATCGGCGGCACGAAGGATCCCGACTACATTACTTGGCAGGAGCAGCTTCGGCCGTACTATGGTAAACGGCTGGCCGAGGGTCAAGTAGAGGATACGCAGACGAATATTCGCCTCTGTCCAGAGGAGTCCGAGCTACTGGATCCGACTTTCGCAACACCCGAAGCGGATGCCTGGGGCACCGCCAGGCTGGCGTGGAATTATAAACGCACGGACACATCTGTTACGACGGAGGCCGCGCTAAGGTTATTTTCGAGCTATGGCATCAACGGCTGGGTCTATGAGGTTCCCGCGACTGATCCAACATCGCCGTTCTATAGTTCAACCCAGGACCTGATCTCATACGGGCAGAATGCTGATTTGCCGCAGTATCTTGACCGCAAACTCAAGCCCGGCTCGCGGAAGTCGGCCGAGACGCCGTTCATCGGAGACTGCATTCGGCTGGACGCCTGGCCGCAGCCGAAGGATCAGGGGCCCGTGGATGGAAACTATTCGTTGAATGCGGGCCAGCAAAGTTATGTTGGTAATAACATGGGGCGCTTCGTCATCAATCGCCACGGCAGAAATGTCAACATGGCGTTCATGGACGGCCACGCGTCGGCCATGCCGTTGCGCGATCTATGGGCTCTAAACTGGTATAACGGCTGGACTACCCCCGATTCCCTTCCAGCGTTTCCGGCGCAGTAAAGCGAAGCACCATCTATATAGGTTTCACTCTGCCGCGCGAGTGATGAACCTGCGAGCTATGCGGGTCCAACCAAGGAGTTTTCGCTCCCAGCCGGCGCGGTTTCGCTCGAAGTAGTGAGCGATATCCTTCCGCAGCAGCCGATCGACGTTTTGGGTGTCTGACTTATGATCGGGGTCATGCACCACGGTCACGTCCTTGCTGACGAGCAGGCGCCCGGCTTTATCGTGGAATCGTGCCGCCAGATCGGCGTCGCCGAAGCCGGCGTAGAAGGCGTTGTCGATACCGCCGACGTTCTGCACGAACCCGGCGTCGAGCGCGCAACAGGCGAATGTGGCGTATTCATGGTCGGCCACGTGATCGAGCGACGGCACTTTCAGTTTGCGACCCAGGCATGGTGAAAGCTCGCAGGCCATCGCGCTGGTCAGCGTTGGAAGCGTGCCAACGTTGGGCACGCGATTGCCGTGCGTATCGATCAGCCGTGGCAGCATCGCGACCGCCTTCCGGGAGGCCGCCGCGCGAAGCTGGTCCGCCAGCTCGGCCAGCGCGTGAAGAGTGGTCATTAGATTGGCTTGACAGACGACGACGACCTCGCCGTGCGCATGCTTCAATCCGGCGCGAACCCCTGCAAAAAAGCCGGCGTAACGTTTCATCGTAACGATCCGCACCGTGGGAAATCGCTCGCGCATCATCGAAATCGAATCATCAAGAGAAGCGTTGTCCACGACCACCACCTCGGTGGCCAGGCTTTCGTTCATCTTCAACGATTCGAGCATTCGCTGAAGCTTCGCACATTGATTGAAGTTGACAATGACAATGGATGTTTGAGCGGGCATGCGGGATGAGTGGTTGGTGGTTTGTCGTTCGTTCGTTCAGTTGCGGACCTCGCGAATACGCAAGCGGCAGGCTCTATAGTTTCGAAGATCAGCTTTACATCTGCGTTTACAATAGACCATCCTTAATCAAGCGTTATTCGCTTAGCAATGGATTCGTCAGCGTGCCAATCTTTTCGATTTCCACGCTGATGGTATCGCCGGCCTTCATCCAGACCGGCGGTGTGCGGGCGAAGCCGACGCCGTGCGGCGTGCCGGTGAGGATCACGGCACCGGCACGGAGCGTCAGCGTGCTGCTCAGTGACGAAATCAGTTCAGGCACGTCAAAGATCATGTCCGCGGTTGTGTGATCCTGCATCACTTGCCCGTTCAGCAGGCTGCGGATTTTCAGCGCGTTGGGGTTCGGCACTTCATCGCGCGTGACGATCGCCGGCCCGAGCGGGCAGAAGCCGTCGAAGCTCTTGCCGCGTGCGAATTGGCCGCCCCCCAGCTTTTTGTCCCGTTGCCAATCGCGGGCCGAGACGTCGTTGCCACAGGTGTAGCCAAGCACGTGATCCATCGCATTATCGCGCGAAACGTTCTTTGCGCTCTTGCCGATAACGATCACCAGCTCGGCCTCGAAGTCGATCATGCTGCTGAGTTTCGGGATTAAGATCGGATCGCCGGGATGATTGAGCGTGTTGCTCGATTTAATGAAGAGCATCGGCACGGACGGCACTTCCGACTTGCTCTCGGCCGCGTGATCCCGGTAATTCAGGCCGATGCAGAGAATGTCGATCGGGATCAGCGGCGCGAGCAGCTTATCAACCGTCACGGTCTCGTCGGTGACACAATGCGGGCCGAACAGATCGCCTTCGATGAGACGGGCGGTTTTCGCCGCGGCATCGATCTGTTGCCCAAAGACGACTTGCTCCCGGCTGAGAAAGCGGATGATTCGCATAACAATTTTTAAGCGAAGTCGGGTGATACGTGCAAATGCGAATGAAGCGGATGACTTGGGGCGGTGGTCAATTTTAGGTATAGTCCTCGTGGCCGGGCGATTAGCTCAGTTGGCTAGAGCGCTTCGCTTACACCGAAGATGTCGGGGGTTCGAGTCCCTCATCGCCCATCCATTTTTCCTCGCCACGCAGTCGGCCGTACTCACTTTCGTCGCACGACGCCCGCCCGAATTTGACGACCGATAATGCGGAGGCCGCAATATTGCAGCAAAAAGCGGCGATTGAGTTTCAACGGTAAATGAAACGTAACAAAAGCGTCGATGTCCGCCAGTGATTCGCCGATGGATGAAGCAGCAGCGGAATTACGGGAGGCCGAATGTTCTTGAAGCGAATGTTGATCAGGTTAATTGACGACGATGCCGGCGGCGAAGTTTTGGAATACGCGCTGGTGTCCGGTCTGATCGTGATAGCCGCCATCTCGGTGATCGGCCAGGTCGGCGTGAAGGTCAAGGCGAAATGGACGTCGCTCAATAGCTCGTTGTGACGGAGTGGGCAGTGGGCGGTGGACAGTGGGCGGGAAGAAATATTTCCGCCCACCGCTCACCGCCCACTCATTCACTTACAATCTACTTGCCGCATCGCCGAAAGTCGGCGGCCTTGGTTTTTTCGCGGCCTGTGTGCTGAAGCTTTGCAAGTAGGCGATCCACATCATCGATAACCCGTGGCTGTACGCCCCCTGGATCACAAGGTCCATGTACGACTGCGTCGGCGGAATGTGATATTTCTCCACGTTCATACCCTGATACGTCACCGCGCGCACAGATTCCCCCTTGCCGAGCGGGGAGACCGTCACCTCGAGGCGGCGATAGGTCGCGATCTCCTTATCATTGGCGTCGAGCCGGCGATCGACTTTCTGATCGAGCGTCCGCAGATCCGATTCGGATAAATCGACAAGCGCGCCCGCAACGTATTTGCCGGGATCGTAGACAATGTCCCCGATGCCCCCTTGCCAGTATTCGCTGAAGATCGGAAAGCAGAGGCGGTAGTTATCGAGCACGGCGGGGCGTGCCCCCTTGAGATGCACCGTGCGCGCGCCATAGTGCTTGCACCAATCAGCGACGGCACGGGCGTTGAGATTCGATCCGTAAGCGAAGTACCACATCGTTGCCGCCAGCGATGAGCGAGCGCTCTGCACGCACCAGCTTACTCGCCCCAAGCGGCGCGGGTCGGCGCACGCGAGCCGAATTGCTGCTCACCGCTCAATCTCGAGAAGTAAATCCCGAACGACCATTCGCGTCCCTGCGATGGCCGTCAATTCGGGAATGCCCGTGTTGCCGCCCATCGAAGCTCCAGCGCGAACAGTTCGTGATGCAGTCTATTGTGCGGAAGCGACAATGGAGTGCAAAAAATATAGATTTGATCGAGGGCCGCCGGTGTTCGACGCGCATTCGTTGCGCGTTCAAATCCGCGCGGGCGCGACTCGACTCGAGCTCGCCGAAATAATCGCCGCGCGTGCCTTCGCTGATGCCTGCGTCGAGATGCGTTAGAGCCCGCGTAGTTCGCGCTCGGCTCGTAACCAGTTTTCATCGTCCGATCCACCGTTGCCGGAGATCGAAATGAAATACGCGCGTTCCGAAATCAGCTCGGATGTAATCGGCGCCATCTTTTTGCCGGCGGACTTTGCGACGGCTTTGGGGATCGGCGTGTTCCGCACGGGCGTGGAACGGCTTGCCGCCGCTGACTTCGAAGCGGTTTTGCTGACCGATTTCTTGGCGGGGGTCACGGGCTTTTTCTGCATATCAAACTCCATTCACGTGTGACTGCTTCCTTGCGATTATACACGCGCGACGATCATTCCGCGGAGCGATTGTTCCATTGCGAACATCGGCCATCCGGAGATTATCGGACGATAAAAAACATAGTTACATCGTCAACGCCGAACAGTACCAGGGCAACGCATCCTCTTCCTCCTCTCTCCGTACGCGGGGAGAGGCTGGGAGAGGGGGTCTTCGCATCGCTCGAAAAAGCCCCTCTCCCGGCGTCTCCTCGAGTACGGAGAGAGGAGAAAAAAGAGCAGGAGCGGAGAATGCGACTGCCCTAGGTTCAGTATTGAGGGCCGCCCGGGTTGATGTCCTTGTTCCAGAGCAGGATGCCGCCGGCCATGCTCTTTACGTCCTTGAAACCCTGGCCGCGCAGCGCTTGCGTGAACTGCATCGAGCGGCCGCCGGACTTGCAGTGAACGATGATCTTTTCGTTCGCCTTATCTTTCAGTTCGCTGAACCGCGCTGGAAGCTGTTGCAGCGGCAGCAGCTCGGCGCCGTCGATTTTGGTAATTGCCGCTTCGTTCGGCAAACGGCAGTCGATGAAGACGAATTTCTCGCCGCTGTCCTGCATCGCTTTCACCTCGCGCGGGGTGATCTCCCAATCCGGCTTGAATGGATAGCCCGGCGGAAGCCCTTTCGCGTCGAGCGTCGGATCGGGCTTCTTTGCTTCGTTCATGTTGCCGGCCTTCGCTTGTTGTACTTCCGCGGCGGTTTCCTCGGCGCTCTTGGGGTCGAGGATCGGCACGCCGCAGAATTGTTCGTAGTCGATCGGCTTGGTGATCGTCGGATGATCGCCGCACACGGGGCAGGCCGGATCGCGACGGAGCTTGAATTGACGGAAGTCCAGATCAAGCGCGCTGAAGAACGTCAGCTTTCCGATCGACGGCTTGCCGATCCCGAGAATGAGCTTGATGACTTCATTCGCCTGTAGTGTGCCGATGATGCCTGGAAGCACGCCGATCACACCGCCCTCGGCACAGCTTGGCACGGAGCCTGGATCGGGCGGCTCGGGGAACATGCAGCGATAGCACGGCCCGGCGTCGCCGGTGTCGGGATTCTTCAGATGCGGCGCGAAGACGGTGACCTGTCCTTCAAAGCGGAAGATCGAGCCATAAACGTTCGGCTTTTTCGCGATCACGCAGGCATCGCCGACACAGTAACGGGTCGGAAAGTTGTCCGTGCCGTCGATGATGATGTCGTAGTTAGCGATGAGCGAAAGAACGTTGTCGCTGTTGACGACGACCTTGTGCTCGATGACGTTGCAGTCGGGGTTCAAATCCTTCAAGCGCTTCGCGGCGGCTTTGACTTTATCCTCGCCCACGCTGCTGACGCCAAACAGCACCTGCCGCTGCAAATTAGAAGGGGAAACGACATCCACGTCGGCCAGCCCGATTGTCCCCACGCCCGCCGCGGCGAGGTAGAGCGAGATCGGACACCCCAATCCGCCAGCACCGATGCAGAGCACCTTCGCATTGAGCAGCTTCGTCTGACCTTCCATCCCCACTTCGGGAAGAATCAAGTGGCGGCGATAACGATTGATCTGCTCATTGCTGAGCTTCTTCGATGTCGAACCCGGCGCATCCAATACCTGCGTCATCGGTCAAGCCCTTCTTCTCTTACTGAAACGGTGCAAGGTCGCTGAATTAGCTCACTCGATAATAGGACGCTTTTGGAATTTGAACAGGGTGGGTGTTGCGAGCGTGCGTGTGGTCTTGACGAATTGTGTTAACCCAAGTGCGAAATTCCAGACGCTTGCGGCTTCGCGAAATCACTGCGTAACATATCGCGAAACCTGATTCGCGAAGCCGCGAGCGGCAAATGCGTACAACATTCAATCAAATACAAACCGGGTAAGGCGCCCCGTTATTCCTCCACCGTTTGCGATCGCGACCATTACCGATGTTCGCTTGCTATCATGACTCCCTCGAATGATCGCAAAGCGCATCCTGATCCTGACAGCGCTTCAGTTTGAAGCCAAACCGATCGCGCGGCGGCTGGCACTCAAGTTTATTTCCCGAACAGTAGCGATCGGCAACGGTGAAGGCGGCGTGGCACTGCGGCTTGAAATCATCGGGCCACGCGCTAAGTTTCTGCCGGCGCTGCATCCCGGAGAAAAGTTCGACGCGGTCATCCTAGCCGGTTTGGCGGGGGGCCTTGCCCCGGACCTTCGTCGCGGCGACGTCGTGATCGATGAGCACTCCGACTTCGCTGAGACCTCCGCAAGCCGTCGAGGCAAAGTCGCGACGGTCGATTCGATCGTTTCGACGCCAGCGGAGAAAGCTGAGCTTCGCCGCTCGACAGGCGCGCTGGTCGTCGACATGGAAAGCGCCATCGTCCGCGACTGGGCACGTCGGCAAGGGATACCGTATGTCGGCCTGCGAGCGGTGTCGGACACCGCCGCCGAGACGCTGCACCCGGCTACGCTGCGATTGGTCGACGAGCGGGGCTTCCTCCGACTTGATCGACTGGCCAGTGAACTAATCCGAAATCCGTCGTTCGCCGCATTCCTTTGGAAATTCCGCGAGTCGCGACGGTCGACCGACGCTCTCGCGAATGCAGTGTCAGCAGAATGCAAAGAGGTCTCTTCGCGGTGAAGCGAAGAGACCTCTCGACTAACTGCACTGTACGGGCGGATTAGTACTGCGAAGAGCAGTTGGTTTCCGCCGGGATCGCAACACCGGTATTCTTATCAACGACGTTGTCCTGACCAGCCCAGAAGAAGTGCGGCCTGGAATTCGCCGTGTGGGCAAGTAACGCACAATTGTCGTCACCAAGGGCCGCTTTCGTCGACGTCTTCGTGCGGTAATATTCCTTACCGAATCCCTCGACGTGTCCATCGCCGAAAAGAACATTCTGAAACGCCGGCGCTAGCGGATCAGTTTTGCTTGCGTGATTAATTCTCCACTTCGATCCGCCGACCGCAGCCATTGATGTCCCTTCGGCTCGATCCGTGTAATAGACTTCATCCGCCGCCAAAACATGGTTGGCGACATTCTTCTCGCTTTGACGGACCGCAGATGGGCGATTGCCCCAGGATTTTTGATCCGGCAAGATGCCGTGTTTGCCGTCGTACTTGATGCCACCAATATACATATAGTTCATCCAGATGGCATTTCCCCACTGGTTATCGTTAAATGTAAATTGGACAAGGTCGCCACCGCCGCTAGGACACACGAGGTTGCAACCATGAAGGGAGTCCGGATTAAATCGCACACCCTGCCCCGCAGCGCTAACACCTGATGGGGTGGGCATGTCTCCACGGCTCACGCCATACGAAAGAAAAGTTTCAAGCGTAGTTCCGTAATACTTGAACGCATCCATGCTGGACGGGTTGACTGCTACCCCCGCGAAGTTGGTGGCTGGCGGTTGCGGGTATCCTGATCGATTGCTTTCGTCCCAGTCAAGCATGCTCGGCCAGTGATTGCCGCTTTGGTGTGCAAACGCTACTGGAAACGCCCCCTTGTTTCGAGAGGCGAAGTTAAAGCACGAAATACCCCAGTTGTGCAGGTTGGCTGCACACTGAACGCGCTTCGCGCTTTCACGGGCCTTGCTCAGCGCGGGAAGTAGAATCCCGATCAGCACGGCAATGATTCCGATCACGACCAACAATTCGACCAGCGTAAAACCAACTCGCATTGATTTGGAACGTACGCCGCTTCTCGTTTCACGATGTTTCATTACAACCTCCTCTAAAGGCTAAAAAATCGTTTCAAAGGGTTAACAAAACTAATTATCGACAAAATCATTATCCGTTCAGGTGACCCTCCGCTTGGGCAACCGCCGGAACATTTGCAAAATAATATCCACTCAACGGCGTAGTATCTCTAAGAATCTGAGACGGGACGCGACAAAAATTATGATCACGGGCAGCTTCAGTGCCGGACACGACCGTCTTTATCGTTGCTCGGGAATTTGCAGGCAGATTGCGGCTGCCGAAGACCGTGTCGTACAGTGCGGACGAATGATTAGTTGCCATCTGACAACCTCGACGACCTGACCAAACTGAATTGCGTTCCGACGAGGAATTCGAAGTGTTTTAGTATCGGTCAACAAATACCGATGTCGTCAAAACGCAATGCTGCGTCTGGAAAGATAGCACGTAGCGTGAAGAATGCAAGAAATAATTGACGTGAGTGAACGCCACTATCTCGGCAGGACAGCGTCGAAGATCGATCTTTTGCTCGCGACCTGTTCTTACAAGCAGTAGACCGTCTGAACGGGGCATTGCGTGCCTCAGTCGCTCGACTTACCCTTTCCTTTACCGCCGGCTGTCTTGTCGGCTACGTCTTTCGCCGCTGCCGTGGCATCCTTGGCGGATTTGTCGATTTTGGTCGCCGACTTATCGGTCGAGGCTCCGCTGACGTCGACGCTGACCTGATCCGGCGTCGGCAGGGCGGGAGTGGTCGGACCGCCCACGGTATCGCTGACTTTCGGCAGCTCCGCTCCGGCACTGGTGCCGGGGGTCGACGTGCCCGTGGCGACCGTTGGCGCGCCCGTGGCCGTCGAGACTGCCGGTGGAAGCGTTGTTGTGGTGCCGACTGCGCCGGCGGCTGGCGGTGCGATCGCCGTTTCAACACTGGGCAGGGGCGCAGCACCCGTGGACCCGGCACCCGTGGACCCGGCACCTGTAGAGCCGGCACTTGCCACCGGCGTTGAAACCGTGGGCAAGGTGACGACCGGCGTCGTCAAAGTGCCGGTACCAGCCGGTGCGACCGAGGTCGCGCCCGGCAGGCTTGCTGATCCAACCGAGGTCAACGCGGGCAGGGAGCTCACGCCGCCCGTCGAAGCGATCGGTACGACCGGAGTGTTCAGGCCGATGTCAGCTTTTGGAATCGTGACCGGCGCTGCCGCGCCGCTCCCGCTGGCGGCGACCGAGGTGTTGACCGCTGGCGAGGACGTTAGACCAAGGTCGGCGACCTTCGGAAGCGATGCCGCTCCACCATCCGCCTTGGGAAGCGAGACGACGCCCGTCGCCGCAGTATTCACCGCGGGGGAAGAGGACCCCAGGCCCAGATCGGCGACCTTCGGCAGCGACGCGACGCCGGTGTCCGCTTTTGGCATGGACACGACGTTGCCACCACCGGTCGCCGCCGCGTTCACCGCGGAAGACGAGCCTGAAGACCCAAGGCCCAGGTCGGCGACCTTCGGCAGCGATGCTGCGCCGATGTCCGCCTTCGGGATCGAGACGACGCTGTCGCCGGCGCTCGAAGCCTTCGGCATGGAGCTGGTCGTCATGCCGCCAAGCGAGGCCGCTCCGTTCTTACCCTGGCCGGATGACGGGCTCAGATCAAGGTCGACTTTCGGAATCGACGTCGGGACGACATCGTTGGCCATCGACGATCCAGTGGACCCGGGGCCGGAGGACGAGCTGACAGCGCTGGGCGAATCGATCGAGGCAACTTTCCCGATTGACGAAGACTTGTCGATCGTGGCCGGCCCGGCGCTGCCCAGGTCGAGGTCGATTTTTGGAATGGCCAGGTCGTGCTTGCCCGTTCCCTTGCCGCCGCCGTCGGCGGCGATACTTGCGCCGCCGGGCGAGGCGGTCGCGACAACGGTTCCAGCGGTTGAGTCAGTGACGCTTGTGCCGATGTCCGCCGACGGCAGGGCGTTATCACCGGCCTTGATCGAGTTCATCGGCGACGATTTGCCCATCGATGCAACGGCGCTGGGCGCGGTGACGACCGATTCAGACGGTGACGAGAGCGTCAGGCCGAGGTCGGCCGCTGGGGGCGTGGTCGACGTCGCCATCGGCGACGAGACTGACGTTCCAGCGGGTGATGCAACTACCGATGCGACGGGCGTCGGCGTGGCTGTTGCCACCGGTGTCGCAATCGGCGCTTCGACGACCGGACTCGGAGCTTGACTTGCCGTGGGCGCGACAGTTGGAGCGGCCGCCTGCGCTGGCGGCGTTGACGTGGCGACGGCGGTTTCTGTTGCGGTTTCTGTTGCGGTATTTGCTGACGTATCCGTCGCCATCCCCGGCGTCGCGGTCTTCGTCGACTTCGATTCGACGGCGGTCGTGTCGAGGGTTTCGCCGGTCGTTCCGTTACTGGACGATTTTGAACCGTTCGATGATCCGTTCGACGATCCGCTTTGCGACGAATCGCTCTTGCTCGACGACGACGACGCGACTTCGCTCGTGCCGCCCTTCGCGGTTGACTTGGCGATCAGCGCGTTGCGATCGATCCACCCCGCGGCCGACAACTGCGTCAGCGCCGAGTCGGTGTCGTACACCCGCGAGCGCAATCGAAACGTATCCGAGCTCTGCGCGATCGCGCTATGGCCGAGGCGATCCATCGACTTCAAACGATCGGCAAAGGCCGTGCGATCCAGCGGGCCGGTCGTGGCGAGCGCGCCGTCTTTTATCGTTGCCTGCTCATCGCCGGCGAGCTTTACCGTTTTGCCGCCGGTTGCTTTCAGCGTGATGGCCTGATGCTCGCAGGCGTAATAGCCGTCGGCGCGGTCGGGATCGTAGCTGGCGAGGAAGACGCCGTCGTTCGATTCGATCGTCGCGTGCGCATCCTGAAGCGTCACCGCGCCGCAGTCGGCCGGCCGCTTGCCGACGAAGACATGAACCGTGCCGTATTCCAGCACGAGATTTGTGCCGCTGGCGCTTTCGCGTACGCAGACCGAGCTTCCGGAATCGATCTTCAGCACGACCCGGCTGGCGAGGAGGACCGACAGCTCGCCGCCGTTGGTGACCAGGCGGTCGTCGTTGTTAATGAGGGCGTGGAGATCGCCCGCGCGCTTGCCGGCGGAGTCGACGATGCCGGCGTGGCCGAAGGCGGCGGTGACGCGCCCGATCGGCGTGGGAATGCTGGTCGCCTGCGCGGTCTTACTGGATGGAGCCGTCTGGGCAAAGGCGTGCCTGGAAAAAGCGGCACTCACCGCAAGCGTCGCGGCAGCGACAACGACCGATTTATTGCGCAGATTCATATCTCTCCCTGTTCAACTCGAAATTCAATCTCAAATACCTCACGGCAAACCGGATCACCCAATCCGTCTGCCGTGGACACATTCTAACTTCATGCTCTAACTGTACGCAGTCTCGAGATTTTGCGTTCCTGGCTCGCGAAGCCGCAAGCGGCATTTGCGACAAGCGAACGCGTCACCCCGGACCCGTCAGAAGCTGAAGATCAATCGTACGCCGACCTGGTGTCGGTCATATTCGAACGGCTTTTGACCGAGCGCGGTCTCCACGTTCGAATCCCGATTGGTGTAGTTGTAATCTACTCGCACGGAAAACGCCTTATTAAATTGCTTGGTGATTCCAGTCGACACGCCGACTTCAAAATCGCGGCGACGATCGCCGCTGGCGTCCAAACTGTTGCCGTTGTCGTACATCTCATACGTCAGGTTCACGCCCGCATCGGCGCGAAGGCCCCAAAACGGGAGGGGCGCGTAAAGCGTTGCCCCGACGGTATTGAACCACCCATCGTAGTCCGAACCCTTCGCCCGCTGGTCGTCGAGCCGATATGATAACTCCAGATTGGCCGGAGCGGCACCCTTAAAAAGGGGCGGGAGGTTGATTCCCTGAACAAGGCCAAATGTATACGTCTGCCCATCGCGATCCAGCGACGCCAGCGGCGGTGTTTCGTCGTATTGCCGGGTCTGAAACTGGAAAAAGCCGGAAGAATAGCCGAATTTCGGCTCGACATACGTCAACTGCGGCGTCACGACGTTTCGTTTCAGGAATGGATCGTGACCGAGTTCGATGTAGTTAAACCCATACCGCGCCGAGCCGTAGAGGTTTTCAGCGATCTTGTAGTTGATGAACGGGCCGGCCTGATAGCTGGCGACATCGAAGTCGCTGAGATCCTGCTCCCAGGCAAAATAGCCGTTGCCCTCGATGCCGACTTCGACCTTTGAATTCTGAATAAAGCTGTAACTGCCGCGTGGCTGGGCGACCCAGCGGAAATCGCTTTGGT
Source organism: uncultured Phycisphaerae bacterium (assembly GCA_964236135.1). GTDB lineage: Bacteria > Planctomycetota > Phycisphaerae > Tepidisphaerales > Tepidisphaeraceae > CAXSBN01. The sequence continues at coordinate 4,772 of CAXSBN010000038.1, read as the reverse complement.
CGGAAATGCCCTGCGGAATCGGAATTCCCGAGCCGATCTGAATGACGTTCGAGTCGTATTCATACGCGACGGTCAACTGCGCTTCCCACGGCTTGGTTTGACCCTGCTGATGGGAGAGGACCGTATCAAGCTGCTGCGATGCGGCCGCGAGCGTCGGGTCGCGACTCGTGTCGCCGGATTGCGATGAGTTACGGAATGCCTCGCGGGCTCGAACAAGCTGGCGAAGGCGGATGTACGTTAAGCCCTCGTAGAAGCTGGCCGGGTCGGCTTCCACGCCGCCGATTTTCTTCGCGCGGGCAAACGCCGCGGCGGCCGCGTCGAGGTCGCCCTGCGCGTACAACAGTTGGCCACGCAGGTAATCGCTAAGGCCGCTAAAGTGCGAGTCGGCTTCCAGGGCGGCGATGTCGTTTTGGGCGACGTCATACTTCTGCACGCGGATCGCGGCCGTCGCGCGGGCGGCGCGGACTTCGATGAAGGTCGAATCAAGACGAATCGCCTGGTCGAAATTCGACAGTGAATCGGCGGCCTTCCCCTGATCGAGCTGCGACAGGCCAAGGTAATAATACGATTCGGCATCAGCGGGGTCTTCGATGATGAGCGAAGAGAAATCTTTCTCGGCGGCCGCGAGCTGGCCGCGGTTGTAGTGAAGCAAACCTTCCTGAAATTTCACTTCAGAGTCGGCAGAGCGGGAAAAACGCGATTCGCGCGTGGTGCTGGGCTTCAACTGATCCGGCACGGCCGAGGGTTGGGTCGACTGCGCCCTCGTGGCAGACGGGATCGTCGCGACCGTCGCTGCGGCAAGAACTGCGCTCATGAGAATTGAGCGTTGCGGCACCGGTCGCTGATTCGATTGACGCTGAATCAAGGAAACACCCTCCAAGCCGTGAAGCGCGAGTCGCGTGGATGACAAAACGGAAAGCGGATGGTAATCGGGTGCGTTTCGGGCCACAAGGGGATAAGGAGCCGGCAACAATTCGCGGGAGATTGAAAGTGATTTTGGCCGACGCGACGAGGTGCGAACGGTAGAATAGATCACGCGCTGGTGAGTCCACACGCCGGGGCAAAGCGTACTCGCGTCGCTCCGGATTCTTGGTTGCGGTGCAAGGGGATCCGGGGTGCCGCGAGTACGCTCTACCCCGGCGTGTGGTCCGATCGACGTTGACGGGGATTTTGAGAGCGAACCCAAAGGAACGCTGCGCGGATGTTTGATAAAATCCGTGAAATTATAGGTTTATGTATAAATGACGAGATGCCGGAGGTTGTGGAAATATGCAAAGCGAACCCAAAGCTTTTCAACCCACGTGATCTACCGCATCAATTCGTGGTTGTGGGGGGTGACCCGCACGCGGAATTTTTCCACGCAACCCAAAGTGCAGTCGCTCGAGGGCCTCTTCGGGACATATCGGGACATAATCATTGACGAACTCCGAACCCAACCGCAAAGAATGTCGTCCAGCCCGAGCCCGCGCTCTTTTCAATCGGCGTCTGATCGGCATAATGTATGATTCGCGCCGAGCGATGCATGTCGGCGAAGGTGAACCGGCGGATTTTCAAGAAGGAATGCCGAACATGGGTCCGACGAACGTCGCCCTGGTGAAATACTTCAAAGCCGACCAGCAGTTTCGAGAGGCCAAAGCGCGTCTCGATGCCGCCAGCAAAGACGTCCGAGTGCAGGAGCGTCGGGTCGCTGATCTTACGGAAAAACAGAAGACCGCTCAGCTTCGGCTCCGCGAAAGCCAATCGAAGGCCGGCCAGCTAGAGCTCGATCTGAAATCGCGCGATGCCCACATTGAAAAGTTGCGAACGCAGCAGGCCAGCGCGAAGAACAACAAGGAATATCAAACATTCCTAATCGAAATTAACACATCCAAAGTCGATCGAAACAAGATTGAAGACGACACGATGAAGCTGCTCGAGGGCGTGGAGCGGGGCACGAAAGAGCTGGCCGAAACGTCGGGGATGCTCGAGTCCGAGAAGAGCAAGGCCGGTGCGTTGAAAGAGCAGATCGGCGGGCGAGTGGCGGAATTGCAGGCCGAGATCGACGCGATCAAGCCCGGCGTCGAGCAGGCCGCGACCGCGGTGCCCGCGAAGGTTCGCGAGGTGTTCGAAAAATTGAACGATCGACTCGACGGCGAAGCGCTGGCTGCGATTCAAAAGCCGGATCGTCGTCGCGAGGAGTACATCTGCTCGGCCTGCAATATGGAGCTGGTCGTCGACGTTTACAACAAACTGCACGCGCGCGACGAGTTGGTGTTCTGTCCAAGCTGCCGGCGAATCTTGTACATCCCCGACGACCTGCCGCCTGAAGTGGCGGTGAAGAATAAGCCGACCACCAAGCGTTCGGACGGCCAAATTCTGGAAAGCGGCAAGACCGTGCCGAGCAAGACCCGGAAGTTGAGCGGCAGCCGCAAGGAAGTCGATGAGCTGACGAAGGTGTTGATCAAGGCGCAGGGGGAAAGCGTGCGCAACGCGGTCGCCGCCGGTAATCAGCCCGTCGAATGCGAGATTCGCCTGGCGGGTCGATTGGTCGGAACGTTCAAGGGCCAGAACGTCGAGAACCTGACGCGTACCGCGAAGTTCTGCCTGAACGAAGCGGGCATTGGCGGGGAATTGGTTGTGTCGGAGAAGAAGGCAAAGCCGGTTGAATCGCCCGTCGCACCGAGCGAAGAAACCGAAGCGGCTGCGATCGGCGCGAGCGAGCCGACGCCGGCGGTGGCTGAATCGAATGATTTGGCAGAGCCTGTTGGTGAGTCCGCGGAGCCCGTCGCGGAGTCCGTCTCCGAATCCGTGGCGGAGTCCGTGAATGAATCATCGACGGACGATGTCGTGCATCAGGCGCACGAAGTGCATTAAGTCGTTCATCTGGCGCGACGCTTGCGGCCGGTCATGATCGGCTGGAAGAATCGGTCGGACGCGATGGGACTTAATGGATTTCTTAGTGCGTGCGTGCACGTCATTCCAGTCTCTCGCAAATTGATCCGCTGAGCCCTCCGAGAAAAATTTTTCATTCGGGCGTCAAATAGAGTTGTTAAACTGGACGGGTCGACTCGAATTCGATTATCGTTTGCGATGTGCGCTAACGCCGCTCGCTGGAATGCGAGCGCGGAGATGAGGGTGGAAGGCCGTTTCGCGCTGGAGAGCGTGGTCGGCTGACATATCGGTGGTATGGGGTGGCGACGATCGCGCTAGTAACGGCGCGACAACGCTGCTGCAGGCCTGTTTGGCTCGCGTCGGATTTTGTATGACCGACCCCTTTTTGGATCTGAGCAGTTCACCGGCCGGTGGAATCGACCTGGCCACCGGCGCCCGCGTCGGCGGTGGCCGTGCTGTCGATGACCTTGCTGACGATGACCGCGTCGACGCGGATGAAACGATGACCCGAGCGACCGCATCCCGACCGATCCCGAGCGTGACACCGCCAACCGCGTCACCGCAAACCGGCACGGCCGCGCCCGCACCGGCGATCCCGCCACCCACGCCGGAAGCAATCCGCAACGGCTTGGCCTCCAAGCATGTATGCCCATTCTGCGGCACCGCCGTCGCCGCATCCGCGGCAAATCAGCCGTGCGCCAAGTGTACGATGGAAGACACGCCCGCCACCCGGCAGGCGACTCGATCGCGGATCGGCCCGTGGTATGTGCTGCAAACGCGCAACCCCGCCGCCCCGGGTATGAAATTCTCCACGTTGCTGGCGCTCGTGAATAAAAATCAAGTGACAGCTCGTTCGATCGTTCGCGGGCCGACGACGCATCAGCTTTGGCGCTTCGCAGCACACGTGCGCGGCCTGAGCCGCGAGTTCGGCCTCTGCTACAGTTGCGGCGAAGCGATGGCTCAAACCGCTGACCGCTGCTCGCATTGCGATCGCGTCCAAGAGCCGCCGGCCAATCCAGACACGCTGCTCGAGACCCGTGAGGTCCCCGCGGCGGCGGCAACGCAGTCGGCGGCAACAAGCTACCGCAACGCCGCTCCCGGCAACGGTCACGTCCCGGCGGCGCGCTCCGGCGAAAATGGCGAGGCGCGCACGCAGAATTTTCCGCCCGCGCCGTCGACGCTTGCCATCCGCGGCGAGCATGCCGAGCGACTGCGAATTCTCAACGACGGCATCGTCAGCCGCGCCAAACCCACACTTGGCCTGCGCGATCCGCGAAAAGTGAGTGGAATGGATCTGGCGTCGGCGCTGCAGTCGGACGCATCGCTGATTCAACCTTCCGAATCGCGCCTGAGCTTGCGAAAAGTCGCGGCCGTCCTGCTGTTCCTGATGATACTTGGAGGCGGCGCCTATTTGTATCTCAAGCCGGTCTTGCGGCGCAACCTGGTCGTCTGGTCGCAGGAAAAATGGTTGTGGACGCGCGACCAGATCACCGGTTGGTCATCGCCATCGGCATCGTTCGATCCGAAGGACGATCAGCCGGTTGTGGCCGATCGATCGCATGCGCACGAAGCGGTTCCGATGAAAGCCGCGAGGCTGACGGCCAGCAATTCGGGCAAGAATATACCCGATGTGAAATCCACGGCAGAGAAGTCCACGGTAGCGAAGACCCCGGCAGAGAAGACCCCGGCAGAGAAGACCACGGTAGAAAAGACCCCGCCCGCGCTGCCGCCGCCAGATTCGACATCGATCAACGCCGTGGTCGACGTGACAAAATTGCCCGAAGTCAAGCCGGAGTCAAAACCGGAAACAAAGCCCGAGCCGCCGAAGCCGACGCCCGCGCAGGTCGCGGTTGCGATTAAGCCGCAGAAAGCGGCACCCGCCGCGCCTGCACCGCCGAAGG
>CAXSBN010000037.1:27535-37484 GCA_964236135.1 uncultured Phycisphaerae bacterium | reverse complement strand
GCCGCCGCGTCGACCATTCCGTGCCGGCTCAGCGCGATCCGCATCTGTCGCTCGCCCTTCGCGATCTGTCGATCGGCGGGTTGAGCGCGATCAGCCACACGCCGCTGGATCGCGGCGAAAAGCTCGCCGTCTTTTTTCCGCCGCAGGGCGCGATGCGCGGCTGGGATGCGTTCGGCCGAGTCGTTCGTTGCGAAGAGAGCAGCTTCGGCTACCGCGTGGCCGTCCAGTTTGATCCGCTTCCCGCCGCCGCGTGAAGCCGCGCATTTTCGGTAATGCAGCATCGCCGATGCAGCATCGCCGGTGCAGCATCAGCGACGCAGCATTAACGACATCAGGAATCAACGCAAGCCTTCGTCGACACCTGACGGAGGCTTGTGCAGGGCAACCGCATTCTGGATGATTTCGTTTTTTCTCCTCTCCCTGTACTCGGGGAGAGGTCGGGTGAGGGGCGTTTTCGAGCGACAGAAGACCCCTCACCCTGCCTCTCCCCGAGTACAGGGAGAGGAGTTAATAGAATGCGGTTGCCCTGGAGGCTTGTGTCGTTCAAGCTGAGCAGCGAGCCCACAATCGACCGACCCGACCATCTCGTAATCCCACGCCCCGCGCCGATCCGCTTCTGCTTCACTACAATGCCGCCGCATGACCATCGCGCTTCCGCCCGAGCAAGCTGTTTCGCCGCCTCCGCCTGCGGAGTACGACCCGGACGTCTATCGCATGACGATCGGAGAGCACCTTGAGGAGTTGCGCCGCCGGATGATCCTGGCGCTGCTCGGGCTCGCGGTGATCATGATCGTCTGCTTCGTGTTTGGCGATCAGGTGCTCCTGATGTTTTGTCGACCGCTTTTCAACGTGCTCGACGCCAAGCATCTGAACACGCAAATTTACTACGACGAGCTCGGTGAAGGCTTTCTCGTCTGGATTGAAGTGAATCTCGTCACCGCCACGGCATTAGCTAGTCCATGGATCGTTTATCAACTCTGGTTGTTCGTCGCCTCGGGCCTTTATCCGAGCGAACGGAAATATGTCACGAAATATGCGCCGATGAGCATTGGACTGCTCGTGTCGGGAATGATTTTCGTTTATACGCTCGTGCTGCCGTGGTCGATTGAATTTTTCCTCGACTTCGCAGGCAGCGTTCCGGTGCCGCGCAATGTCGTGACGACCGTCGAGCCGTTCAATGGCCCGAAAGTTCCCGTGCTCAAAGGCGACCCCACGCCGATGCCTTCCGACGGCACGATGTGGTTTGACGATGTCAGCGGGCGGCTGCGTATTGCGTATAAAGGTGCGATTCGCTCCATTAATTTTAGCTCTGAAAATCTACTCGCGCCGCACATCAAACTCTCCGACTACGTCGACCTTGTCACCGGCATGCTCGTCACCTTCGGGCTCAGCTTCCAATTGCCGTTGATCGTTCTGGCGGTGGTGCGTATCGGCATCGTGCAGGTCGAACAGCTCAAAGCGTTCAGGCGGTACGTCTACTTTGTCATCACCATCCTCGCGGCCGCGATCACGCCGGGAGACGTCATTACCGCCACGGTGCTGTTGATGGTGCCGCTGATCCTCCTCTACGAGTTCGGCATTTGGCTCGCGAAGATTGGCCCGGCGAAGGTCGCGACAGATGTATCCTCCGATGACCGCTTATGAGACCACGTCATTCCCGTATGAAAATACGCGAATCGTATTTCCGTGCGCCCCTCGTTTAGTTTTAGCCGATTTAGTAATAAGCTCTTTTCCGACGCATTTGCGTCACGACCGAATAGCACACTCAACTTTTTCGGACATTCAATGATTCATCCGTGGCACGACGTCACGCCCGGCGAGGCGATTCCTCAGGAATTTAACGCGGTCATCGAAATCCCGTTCGGCTCGAGCGTAAAGTACGAGCTAGACAAGATGTCGGGCCTCATCAAACTCGACCGAGTGCTCTACTCGGCCGTTTATTACCCGGCCAATTACGGCTTCATTCCGCAAACGTTGGCCGAGGACGACGACCCGCTCGACGTGCTCATCCTGTGCCAGGAGACCGTCGTGCCGCTTACCCTCATGCACGCCCGAACGATCGGCTGCATGACGATGATTGACGGCGGCAAGAAGGATCACAAGATCATTGCCGTCGCAACGAAAGACCCGGAATTCGCCCACTTCCACGAGGCCGCTGAGATGCCGCCGCATCGCATGACGATGCTCCGTCGTTTCTTCCAGGACTACAAGCAGCTCGAAGGCAAGGCCGTCGAGGTCGACGAAATCGAGCCCGCCTCGACCGCCTATCCAATCATCGAGGACGCCCTAAGCCGCTACAGCCGCCAGCGCCGCCGCGGATTCAAATGATTGACACACTTGCGACACCCCAAGGCATCGCCTATACTTCGCCCCCTAATTCTGGTTGCGAACGTATGAGGAACGATGCCGACAATTAATCAGCTGATCAAGAAGCCCCGCCGTGCGCTCGGGCGTATCAACAAGGTCAAAGATCTCGTGGCCTGCCCGCAAAAGCGCGGCGTGTGCCTGCAGGTCAAGACCATGACCCCGAAGAAGCCGAACTCGGCCCTTCGTAAGATCGCCCGCGTGCGCTTGAGCAACGGCAAGGAAGTAACCGCCTACATCCCAGGTGAAGAGCACAACCTGCAGGAACATAGCATCGTCCTCGTCCGCGGCGGTCGCGTTCGCGACCTGCCGGGCGTTCGCTACCACATCGTCCGCGGCACGCTCGACGCGCTGGGCGTTGACGGTCGCAAGCGCAGCCGAAGCAAGTACGGCACGAAGTCGGGCAAGTAAGTACCCGAGTCATCCACAGTTCCAGATCGTTTGATCCGGAGTATTCCCGCGACACAAGTCGCGGGGAGAAACATTCGTCATCGTCTTTGGACGATGACCCACGGAAAGAGAGTTTCGAACAATGGCCTACAAGAAGTTCACCGCCAGCGAAGAGATGTTGAAGCCTGACGGGCGCTACAACAGCAAGCTGGTCAGCAAGTTCATTAATTGCCTGATGTGGGATGGCAAAAAAGCCGTCGCACAAAAGGTCTTTTACACTGCGATGGACGAGATCAAGAAGAAGATGAAGGACGTTCCGGAGCTGGAAGTTTTCGAAGGCGCGATCAACAACGTCAAGCCATACGTCGAAGTGCGATCGAAGCGCGTCGGCGGTGCGAACTATCAGGTGCCGATGCAGGTCAACAAGCGTCGCCAGCAGAGCCTGGCGTTCCGCTGGCTGCTCGGCGCCTGCCGCGACACTGGCGGCCGACCGATGGCACAGCGCCTTTCCGACGAACTGATGGCCGCTTTCAAGAAGGAAGGCAAAGCCATGAACACCCGCGAGCAGACCCACCGAATGGCCGATGCGAATAAGGCGTTTGCGCATTTTGCGTGGTAAATTTTGGACGTCGGTCTTTAATCGATTTGAAGAGAAACCCGCGAGTTCCGCTCGCGGGTTTCTCGTTGCGCGATTCACGTTGGACGCTGGAACTGCTGGCGGACCGGATGGTAAAGCTGTGCTTCGCATCGCAGTTGTCCGGCGACACGCCGCCGCCAGAAGCGTGAATTGGCGGTTCACCACCGATCAGGCGAGGATCAAGCTCGTAAGGCTTTATCCTTCAAGCGAAACGCGATGATCTATTAGGGAGGATTTGGGGGCGTAGCGACGTCGCTCTTGAGCATAATCGCCGGCGCGGATGACGTACGATCTACCAAGTCCATGACCAGAAGGGCGAGATTTCCGCCGACGAAATGTTGGGCCGTTGCTAAGATGCTTTCCGTCCATGCCACTGCATGGCGGCGGATTCGGGTCGACTGTGCGGCGTGAGTGATGCGAACGCTTTGCCTTTCGAATTGCGGTCGCTCGGTCGCGAGCGCGGCGTTGCGTTTCAAGCGCACCGCGATTTGGCGAAACGAAGCCAATTGTGGCGTCTCGTGAAGCTGGGCGGGATGGCAGCGGGCTGCAATGTTACACGGCGAGAATCGGGTCGCTACGAATCGGCGAGTCGGTGATCGGCCGACGCAGGGCGAACCCAAAGCGGCTGCCGGAACGCGTATTTTAGGCTGAATTTTCGGCTTTTACGAATTCGCGGTACTGCGATTTTGGCAAAGCGAACCCAAGGTGAAGCTGGGCGGGATGACGTAACCCCCTCCCGTGCGACGAAGCGGCGGCGGCATCGGGCCCCTATCGGTTGGCGGGATCGAGGACGACTACATCGGCGGGGTCGAACTCGAGCATGACGTTTTCCGGGAGGCTGAATTTCGGAGGAGCGCAGATGACCTTGATGCGCTGTCCGTCGGCGAGCATCACGTGCTCGCTTGCCTCGCCGAGGAAGGTCGTCTCGATCGGCTGGGCGCGGATGCGATTCGCGCCGTTCGGCATCGCCGACACATCGCTTCGCACGCGGATTTGTTCCGGGCGGATGCTGACGATGACGTTGACGTCGGCCAAGCTGGAACGCCGATCGACGGCGGCGTGAATGTCGCCCGCGGCCGTCGTTACGGTCAACCCGTCTCCGCTGGTGCTTGCGATCCGGCCCGCGAGCAGATTCGTGTGTCCGATGAAGTCCGCGACGAATGCGGTCGCGGGTCGATGGTATAGCTCATCGGGACTTCCAACTTGAGCGAGCTTTCCGTCTTTCAGCACCGCGATGCGGTCGGCAATGGAGAGGGCTTCCTTTTGATCGTGCGTGACGTAAATCGTAGTGAAGCCGGCGGTGCTGCAGATGCGGCGGATTTCGCTCCGCATCTCGATGCGAAGCTTCGAATCGAGGTTGCTGAGCGGCTCATCAAGCAGCAGGCAATCCGGCTTTACAGCCAATGCGCGAGCGAGCGCGACGCGTTGCTGCTGCCCACCCGACAGTTGATTCGGCCTGCGGTCGGACAGGCGATCCATCTGCACCAACTGCAACACTTCGTCGACGCGCCGCTCGCGCTCCGCACCGGGAATTTGTCGGACATCGAGTCCGAAACGGACGTTGTCCCGGACGGTCATGTGCGGCCACAGCGCGTAGCTTTGGAAGCACATCACCGCGTTGCGCTTCTCCGTGCCAAGGGCCGTCACATCGCGTTCGTTGAACAAAATCCGTCCGCTTGTTGGCTCGAGCAGTCCCGCGATCAAGCGAAGCAACGTGCTTTTGCCGCACCCGCTGGGTCCGAGCAGAAAAAACAGTTCACCGGCCGCGATCTGCAATTCGATGTCGTCGAGCGCGAGCGTCGCGCCAAACTTTTTGCTGATGTGATTAAGGTGGACGGAGGTCATTATTTGACAGGACGATTAGTTCGACAGCATCGCCGGCGCGGTGGACGGCTGGCTCGAAGCGTGCGTGGTGGAACGCGTGGCGGCCTGGGTGGCTGCCTGGGTCGTGGTCTGGGTCGTGGGGCGCTTCGACGGGTCCGCGATCCACAGTTCGGTCTGCTTCAAGGCGTCAATCGCGCGCGGATCCTTCGCATCCAGGGCAATCGCCTGCTTCAGATATTTTGCCGACTCGTCGAGCTTAAGCTCGGTCTGGCTGAGCATGCCGAGCGCGTAGTATGCATCGTAGAATTTTGGATCGATCTCGATCGCGCGCTCAAATAGTTTTCGACCCGTTTCGACTCGGCCGATCGCGATCATGGAAGTGCCAAAGTCGGTGACGTACATCGGGTTCGCGTCGTCCAACTGCACCGCTTTTGCGTATTCCGAGAGCGCTTCGACAAAATGGCTCGCGCGCATCAGGGTGCGCGCGATATTGAAATGCGCGATGGCCGACTCCGGTGCCAGGTCGACGGCCGTCGCGCACTCTTCGATCGCTTCCTGCATTCGGCCATGCTGCGCGAGGAGAAGACCATACGTGCCGTGGGCTCGATCGTTTGCCGGATAGTGGGCGACCAGTTCCTTGGCAGCTTGAAGCGCTTCATCGTTTCGCTGCAAGCGCATGAGCATCTGGACGGCCTGAAATTCGGAATCGGGATAAGCCGGCGACTGTGCCATCGACTCGCGATAAAGGTTTAGCGCGAGCTCATCGTCCCCTTTCATGCGCGCGATTCGGGCAAGGTTGTATCGAGCTTCGGCATGGCCGGAGTTGAGCCGCAATGTTTTTTCGAACCATTTTTCGGCTGCGTAGACGGACTCGGAGGAATTTTTGTTCAGCAGGATGACGCCGTAATTATTCGCAGCCATCCATGACTTTTCGGAAGTGGCGGCAAGCGTGTTTTTCCACAGTGTTTCCGCGTCGTGAAATGTCTCACTGTGATGCAGGCTTAACCCGACATACGTCAGCAAAAGCAGCGCGCCGCCGAGCGGCGCGATCGCCGGGCTCAGCAGATCCCGGCTCACCATTTTTCGCACGCCGACATCGAGGGATGCGACAACCAGCGCGATGACGCCGATGCAGGCCATGTACTGGAAATGGTCGGCGACGAACGAGTAGCGCATCGGTAGAAAATTAACGAAGCTCAATGCCGGGAAAAGCGTGACGAGAAAAAATGCGAACGCCGCGAAAGGCCCGCGCCCGACTTTGTTTCTCGCGATGAACAATGTCGCCAGAGCCACGAGAACGCTGACGGGGAAAAGATATTGCGCCAGGTCGCTGGGGGAGAGATTCCATCGCGTGTAGTTGAAGATGAGCGGATATGGCTTGATCAGCTTCAGCACGTAAAACCAGACGGCTTTTCCAGCAATCATGCTTCGCACGCCGAAGTCCCCCGCCGCCGTGGGGGCAAGTTGCCACCCTCTTCCCGTTGCACCGATGACATTCGCTTCAAGCGAACTGGTGAACGCGCCCATCGCGATGCCAAGCACAAGCATCGGCAGAAGCGGCTTGATGTCGGCCAACGTCAGCTTCCCGCGCTTCCACCAGATGATGAGCCCGATCGCAACGGGAAGCGACACGGTGACACTCTTACTCAACAGCGCGCAGGCGAACATGAAGATAGCCAGCGCGTACAGTCGAGTTGGATCAGTCGGCAATTGAAGCAGCGGCTCGTCCTCCCCTTCCGCGAGCTGCTTCCGCGGCGACGCGGGCAGGGTAATGCCCGCGTAGCGGAGATAGACGATCATCGAAAGAAAATAGAACAGCGCGCTAAGCAGGTTCTTTCGCTCCGCAATCCATGCCACTGTTTCAACCTGAACCGGATGCACCGCGAAGATCGCCGCGATCAACCATCCGCCCGGCATGGCGAGCCGACGAAGAATAATCCACAGCAGGATCGCATTTCCGGCCTGAATGAGGACGTTAATGATATGAAAGCCAACAGGATTGACGCCCCAGAGATGATGTTCGATCCAGAAGCTGGTGAGAACAAGCGGGTAGTACTGCGTAGCTGTCGGCTGCTCAATCCAGATTTGCCGCAGGCCGTACAGATCGCGGAGCGACGCATTGTTGGTGACGTAATAATCGTCGTCCCAGATAAACCCGCTGCCGAAGGTACGCGCGTAAGCGACTACGGTTAGCAGGAGTAACAGCACCGCGCCAATGGCAATCGCAATCTTCGGATTCGCGCTGACTTGATCCCAAACCGAGCGACCCTCCGCTTCCGGATCAGATGAAGTCATTACTGGGATTTGGGCTGGCGTGGAGCTTATTGGCTGTTCGGTCATTGACGGGATCTCATCCATATTCATTCAAGAAAAGGCGAGCGGCATGATACTCGTTGCGATGCTTGTCGTCAGGGGCCCGACACCGCGCCTCCTCGCCGTGATCCTTTCGCCTGCGGTGGCGCGGTGAGCGGATCTTCCGGCCAACTGTGCTTCGGGTATCGAACGCGCAGGTCTTTCCGCACTAGGAAGTATGCGTGTTTCCAGAAGCTGGCCAGATCGTCAGTGATCTGCACGGGACGAAAGTTGGGGCCGAGTAGTTCGAATCGCAGTGGCACGCGGCCGTCAGCGATTCGCGGCGTATCGAGCAGTCCGAAAAGTTCCTGCAACCGCACCGCCACGGTAGGCGGTTGCGTGGCGGAATATTTGATCGGATGCGATTGGCCCGTCGGCGCGACAAAGTTCATCGGCGCGTGCCGCGCCAGCAGCCGATCGAGTGGGAACGGAAGTCGTTGCAGGATGAGAGAGGTGAGATCGGACGCCAGGACAGCCGCTTTCGTGCGCTTTCCTCGAACCGCATCGACGAGAATCTCCTGCAACATTGTGGGATCAAACCGCGGCCATTTATGTTCGGGCAGGTGTCGATTCAAAAATGCAACGCGCTCGATCGCATTGGCCGTGGAAGCGTGCTTTGAAAAAAGAGCGTCGACATCGCTGGAAAGGCGAGTCGCCAGCACGGTCGCCGCCTGTTCCGAATCGACGGCCGCATCTCGTTGTTCCTCGAGAACTAGATCGAGATATCGCAGTCGCGAAATGCCGATCACGCGCTCTTCCGCTTCGTCGTATTCCACGTCGACGCTTCGCTCGATGGAGTGCGGCATGAAATCGATCAGCCACTCGAGCCTGATGCCGCTCGCAGTGCGGACGATCGCTTCACTCATGGTACCGCGCGGATCGCGCCGCGCGTCCATCGCGACGAACAGATCCCAATCCTGGACGACCGAGTGCCGATCGACGCGTACACCAATGCCGCCGTTACCGACCATTCGGCCCCGATCATTCGCAGCGCCGCGACGAAGCACGACGCGATCGGGATAGGCCAGCAGAATGCATTTCAAAAGTGCTTCATCGTCCGCAACCGGTTTCGCGCTTTCGCTCGGCGTCGGGATGAGGCGCATCAGATCGTCGCGAACACGCGCCACCTGACGGGCGGCGGCGATGTCGACGCGATCGGAATAATGAGCGAAGCGCGCCGCCTCGAGCTGTTCGAACTGGTCGAGCCGAATCAGCAGATCTGACGAGCCGCGCGTCTCTGACGGCCGCGCCGAAAAGGTGGACGGCGCCTCCGGCAGAAAATCCTTCTCGGAAAGCATCGCCACCATCGTCGCGCCGCGACGCGCTTGTCGTGCATCGACAGCCGCGAGAAAAAGACGCGCAAGTCGCGGGTGAAGCGGCAGCGTCAACATTCGTTGTCCCAGCGGCGTGATTCGGCCGTTGACCGGCGCGTCGATCGCGCCAAGCATCGCCAGCAATCGCTCGGCCGCGGCGATCGCTTTGGTGGCGGGTGTGGTAAACCAGTTGAATTGCCTGACATCGGACACGCCCGAGCCGTGGAGCATCAGCAGCGTGCCGCACAGATCGATGCGTACGATTTCGGGCAACTCAAATTCGGTTAGCTCGTGATACGACCGCTCGGTGTACAGCCGAACGCATTTCCCCGCCGCCGTCCGACCGGCTCGGCCAGCGCGTTGGATCGCGGAAGCGCGGCTGATGGCGCGAAGTTCAAGGCGATCCAAACCGCGTTGCGCGTCATAGTTCGCGATGCGGACAAGACCGCTGTCGATCACCGTGCGAACACCCTCGATCGTCAGCGACGTCTCGGCAATGTTTGTCGCCAGAACGACCTTCCGTTTTCCCGATGCCGCCGGTCGCAGGGCGGCGGCCTGTGCTTCGGATGTCATCGAGCCGTGCAGCTTGACGACGACTAGCGATGGAGTTGCATTTGCGAGCAGTTCAGCCGTGCGATGAATCTCACCCGCGCCGGGAAGAAATGCCAGAATATCACCGTCACCGCCGGCCGCATCGATCCGCGTTACTTCCTCGGCCACTCGCGTCCAGATTGCGCGATCGTCCTGCTTGCGATATTCGACATCGACCGGAAACATCCGACCCGGCACGCGCACCACCGGGCAGCCGCCGAGATAACTCGCCGCCGCATCGGCTTGCAGCGTTGCGGACATCACGACGATGCGCAGATCATCGCGAGCGCCGGATTGCTGCAGGTCGCGAAGCAGCGCGATGACCAAATCGCTGTGAATGCTTCGCTCGTGAAACTCGTCGAGAATCACAATCCCTACGCCGGAAAGAAACGGATCGTCGACAAGCTGGCGGCTCAGGATCCCTTCCGTCACGATCCGCAGCCGGGTGTCGCGACCAATTTTTCGGTCGAAGCGGACA
>CAXSBN010000037.1:0-27525 GCA_964236135.1 uncultured Phycisphaerae bacterium | reverse complement strand
CGGGCGCCGCACGGTCGCGGATCCGCATCCGCGAGTTCGGCCGCGATTCGCTCGGCGGAAGCGCGGGCCGCGACGCGGCGTGGCTGAAGCATGACGATGTTCGGATGTTCCGCCGATGCGATGCCCGCCCGCATTATCGCGGGCGGCACGCGCGTTGTTTTCCCCGCGCCCGGCTCGGCGACAATCACCAGCGCGCGACTGGCCCGCATCACACCAAGAATGTTCTCGATGTGATCGTCGATCGGCAACCGCTGCATCAGCGGAGTCCAGCCTGAAGCGGCAGAGCCGTCAAGCGTTTCACGCTGCACGGGAATGTGGCGTGCGTCGAAACAAAACAGCGGCGGCTTCCAGGCTGATGGCCACGCGAAGCCGCCGCGTTCGTTCGTGAAGCGTTCTGCCGGGCGTCAGATTCGTGTCCGGCGGTGAGCCACTAGCATCGGCAGAAAACGGATTCCGCTTGATCCGCCGCGCGAATATCGGTTTAAAATTCGCCCGTTCAGCGGCCGCTGTGGAACGATAGCTTGAATGTCTCGTATGGGCCGCAGAAGGTGACGAAGCTGGCGTTGACTTCCGACAGTTTATAACCGTCCACCATATCGCCGATTTTAATGAGCACGTTGTCGATGACCGCCGCGGCGCCACGGCCACCGTTCGACGTCGCCGTAAGGCGGTGGGCGGCGGCGAATCGCGCCTGCGAGTTCGTCATGCGTGATGCGATGCCTCGCCACCGATCTGCCGCTGACTGAGCGGGCACCGATCGCTTCTTTGATTCGGCCTGCGCCAGATCCGTAAGACGGCGCGACAAGTCTCGCTGGATCGACCCCGCCAGGTTTTGTCCAGCAGCGTGGATTAGGACAGCGGGCACATTGCTGGCTGCGACCGTCGCCGGGGCGGCGTTCGAGGTCGTTGAAAGGCGATCAAAGCTGAAGCCCGCGACTGCGATGGCGAGCAGTCCGAATAACATTGTTCGTTCCCGAGTCATATTCATGGCAACGGAAACGAACAATAGATCTGAGCCGACGGCAAACGAATTTCGATTAAGACAGTTTATCGGACGCTCAGGAGCCTTCCTGACGGCCGCTGGAAGAAAGGTTATAGGCGACGATCAGCACCATCGAGATCAGGGAGAGCGCGATCACCGCGACATTCGCACGGGCGAGATTTCCGTCGGTCCAGGCGGAATAGATGGAGATGGGCAACGTCAGATGACTTGGCTGCCAGCCGAGAACCATCACGGTCGCACCGAATTCACCAAGTGCTCGCGCAAAGCCGAGCACCACGGCAGCCAGCAAGCCTCGCCGGGCAAGGGGAAGACTCACATGCCAGAACAGGCCGGCGGTCGTTGCGCCGAAGAGTCGGGCGGCATCTTCCAGATCGCGATCGATCGATCCGAACGCGGCTTTAGAGGGAATGTAAATCAGCGGAGCCGCGACGATCGCGCCGACTAACACGGCGCCTTCAAATCGGAAGATGATGGAGTATCCGAAATGACGATCGGTCCAGCCGCCCAGCGGTCCCTGCACGCCGAAGAGCATCAGGATCATGTAACCGAGCACCGTGGGCGGCAGCACGAGCGGCAGCAGGATCAACGCTTCGAAAACCGACTTGCCGATGAACGTCGCGCGGGCCATGAACCACGCCAATGGAATGATGAGCGCGCCGTCGATGATGGTCGCGGTGGAGGCGATGCGCAGCGACAGCCAGAACGGCTTCCAGAAATCGCCCGACGCTGCCGCGAGAAGCATCATGGCCGGCTCGTGGGAGCGGCGTCATCGACGGCAAAGCCGTGCCGCTTCAGTGCCTCTCTGCCGGCTGTGCTGGAAAGGAAATCCAGGAAATGCTGCGCGATATCGCCATGCTCCGAGCGGTTGAGAATCGCACCGGGATATACGATCGGCTCATGCCAACCCGCGTCGGCCGTCGCGATGATCTGCACTTTGTCGCCCGACTGCATCGCATCGGTGGCATAAACAATGCCGGCCGACACCTCGCCGCGCTCGACGTAGCTGAGAACCTGCCGAACATTCGCGCCATAAATAATCTTCGACGTCAGTTCAGTCATGCCGAGCTTCTTCAACGCCTGCTCGGCATACATGCCCGCCGGGACAGACTTCGGTTCCCCGATGGCGAGTTTCTTCAACGTATCGGTTGAGAGCGTCTTGAAGCCATCCTTCCACGCCGCTGCATCGGCACTCTTCGGAATCACCAGCACCAACCGATTCATCGCAATGGTTTTCCGCGAGTCTTCCTTGATGAGGCTCGCCTTGACCAGCTCGTTCATCTGAGCCGCGGCCGCCGATAGAAACACGTCGACCGGAGCGCCGCTCTTGATTTGCGTCATCAGCGTGCCTGAAGCGCCGTAGTTGAACTCGGCATGATCGCCGGTCATTTTCTCGAATTGTTGCCCGATCTCGTCCATGGATTCGCGCAAGCTGATCGCCGCCGCGACGTTGATCGTTCCCGCGCGCGTAATCGCGGACGCCAAAGCGATCACGGCAACGAAAGCAAGTCGCATGGAAGTTCGCATAGAAATGCATTGTATACGCCGCGACATAACGGACTTCAATCCAACGAAGTGTTTCTTCCTGCCGAAGAGAGTGATGATCTGCGGGCGAAAGCCGGCGGCTTTTAGAAACGGCTTCTACCCTTTCGTAGCGACGAAGAATGATTTTCGCTCGCGATCGAGCAAATGTTCGAGGCGAATTTGAAGTTCGCGATAGCTGCGGAGCACAACCGAACCATATTCCGTCAACTGTGTTCCGCCGCCTTTTTCACCGCCGACGGCGGTCATCACCAGAGGCTTCGGCCACCGCGTGTTCATTGCGTCGACGAGCATCCATGCGCGGCGGTAGCTGAAGCGCAACCGTCGTGCCGCTTCCGACAAAGAGCCGCACGCGTCGATCTGATCGAGGAGATCGGCGCCAGCCTCGGTCATGGCCGGCAAGCCGTCGGAATCCACCCACAGCTTGCCGCGGAGCGCGAGCGTTTTGCGTGCCCTGGCCATCACTCGCCCTGATCGGTGGAGATGATCACCTCGGTCGCCTTGATCACCGCCGTCGCCGCCGACCCTTTTCTGAGCTTGAGCCGCTTCACCGACGACGCGCTGATGAGCGATACGATCGTGATGCCACCGCCGATGTCGATCGCCACCTCGCTCATGACCGCGCCGTTTCGGATGGAAGTGACTTTCCCGGGAAATTGATTTCGTGCACTAAGCGCCATGCGGAAATGTTCTCCGAATTATCAACTTTGGACAAACCAGGCGCTGCGCGCCGTGCGCGATGAAGTGGCTTCGTTTGCCAGGGAAGGTCGACGATGCGCGGATTAAAGTCTCATCGTTCGGCACCGCGGCACGAGATTGCGGAACGGTAAAAATGGACGCCGCGCTGCACTACTCGTTTCTGCGAATCGCTCGATAACCCATCCGCGCGAGCCCGGGCGACGGCGTTGGACGGGTGTTTTGGCTTCGTTCCGCACATTCGATCCCGGCTCAGACGAACGAAGAAAGCCGGATCGATTAACCCTTCAATTCCTCTCTCTGTAAACGCCGCTGGCGGGCGCTCTCCCTATTCTCCAAAGCGCTGCGCGCCAGTCGCCCGAAACGTGCAGCGCGTTCCGCATAAATTCGAGGTCGCGCACTTGGAGCATTCCCAAAACTCCCCCGCAGTAATTTGTTAATGCGCTTCGTTTTTCCGTCGATATCGAACTGGCGGCGTGCGTCGATTTAACGGGTGGTTTTTCCGGGCACCACATGCCGGTCTCATTTGCAGCGCAGCAACGTTCGCTTCGCTCCTCGCGACCATCGCCGGCGATTTGCGTCGCGCTCCTCGCCGTGCTGCTCGTGGGACTTGCAGCGCGTGAGCTCGCATTTAATTCCACGAAATCCATCCGCTTCGAGCTCAATCAGAAGAACGCGTTCTATTGGGGCGATCGCATCGTACATGGGGACGGACTCCACTCGGGACCGGTCTCATGGAGCGCGTTCTGGCATTCCTACGTCAACACTTACGATGACAATGAAACGCATCCCCCGCCGGCGATTCACACGCTGGACTACGTTCCGCTCCGC
Organism: uncultured Phycisphaerae bacterium; assembly: GCA_964236135.1. GTDB lineage: Bacteria > Planctomycetota > Phycisphaerae > Tepidisphaerales > Tepidisphaeraceae > CAXSBN01. Next base: position 23,456 of record CAXSBN010000037.1, on the reverse strand, counting down.
CTGCTGATGGCGGGCGTCTGGGTGAACTACCTCAACCGCAGCTACGGCCCGGTAAGTGAGTGGCGGCCGGAGTTCGCGCGGTCGTTCGCGGCGTTTTCGATGGTCATGGAGCTCGCCGCGGCGGCCGCGATGTTCTTGCTTGTCGCGCGATACTTGAACCAGGTCGAAACCACCGATTCTTTTTCCCACCGCCGGGACCGCTGGAAAATCGCCGCCGCCGCGGCATCGCTGATCTGGCTGAACCCGGCCTCGATCGTCGACTCGCACGTCTGGCCGCACGGACAAACATGGATTCTACCGTTCTATCTCGGCGCGATGCTGATGATGATCGAGCACCGCTATCTCCTCGCGGGCATCGCCTTTGGAATCGGCGCGATGTTCAAGGGGCAGATGCTGATGATTGCCCCGCTGCTCATTCTTTGGCCGCTGTTCGATCGCCGCTGGCTCGCGGCCGGGCGCGTCATCGCGGGCATGGCCATTGGCGTTGGAGTCATCGTCTGGCCGTGGGCGAGCCACGGAGATTTCGCCTGGCTGCGGGCGGGCTTCGGTGCTACTGGAATTTACAGCGACGTGCTGCGAAAAGGCGTCGCGCTCAATCTGCCGGCCGTCCTCGACAAGCTCGGCATGACGTTGCACCAGCCGATTGTCGATTGCCGGCTCGCCGGTCGTGAGTTCAAGCTCGAGCTGCGCGGCCTGCTGGTGATCATCTACGCCGGTTCGCTCGCCTGCTGCGCCGCGGGGATCGCACGGCAAGCGCGCACCGGCGATCGGCGACTGCTCACGTCGTTGGCCACGCCATGGGCGCTGATGTTTTTTCTGCTCGGGCAGATGGATGAGCGGTATCTCGTCTGGAGCGCCTGCTTCAGCGCGGCCGCGATCGCGGTGGATCGGCGGAGCCTGGCCGCCCACTTGTCACTGAGCGTCGCCGGCGCGGCGACGATGCTCGAGTTTCTGCTACTCGCCACCCCACTAGCCCACCCGACGCTGCTGCACGCGTTGATTCAATTGAATCCCGTCACTTGGCTACTGACGGCGGCGGCTGTCGCGATGCTCTTCGCGAACTGCTTCACGACGAAGATCGCGGGTCATCCCGCGCAACCGAAGCCGACCCTCTCCAAACCACTCGCAGCCCTCCATCTGCTTTCGCCTCGCGGCACGTGAAGGCGCATTTCTCGGAAACCGAAGTCAGAGGAGAGTCAGCCGGGCGGCAATGTCGCGACGCGCACCGTCGCGATGGAACGCAGCCACCGTCCCGGCGCTTTGTCGTCCGGCGCGACCAGCTTCATCGGGCCATCGCGATCGGCGAGCGGCTGGTCGTCCTGATCTAACTGCACCCAGACCGGATGCCCGCCGATTTGTGGCAGCATTTCCGCCAGGCTGAATACCGCGGCGTAGCCGTCCGTCGCGGAGATGAGGACGCTCATTCGCAACGGCAGATTCTTCGTCTTCGGGTCAGCCTTGGGATTCATCTTGATCTCGGTCGGCACGCCGCACTTTTGCAGCATCAAGATCAGCGGCACGGCATGGGCATGATGTTTCGCGCCGTGCAGCTCGAAATCGATCATGTGAACCTCGCCGCCTAGCTCCGATTGGATTCGATTCACCGACCATTCCCGCGGCGCGGCGCCGTCAACGGTGATGGCCACGGTCGACGGTTGCGTCGTCTGTGCATGCGACGGCGCGACAATCGACGAGAGCACGCAGGCGATGAGCGATAGGTAAGTTTTCAACATAGCTAATTGTAAATTGCCCCGGTGCGTTGTCTGCGCCAGCGCATCGCGAGTAAAGATGCGCCGGCCACGGCGGTCATCGCCGCGCCCGGCTCGGGCAGTTGAATGACCGCGTACGGAACCGTCGGCGCCGGCGTGCCGGTCACGGTCGAATTGCGGCTGAAGAGCGAGACGAAATCGTTGCCGACATAGTTTCCCTCCTGTGTCACTTCCAGCATCAAGCCGTTCGCCGCCGCCTCGATTCGGGCGGTCGGATCGACGCTGGTAAACCATGACGTGATGTCCATCTGCACGGCAGCTTTTCCGTCGACGACTGTCATCGTGGCGGGAGCAAAAGCGTCCTGGTCGAACGCCCCGCCGCCACCGTCGGCGGCGTGGGTGCCGGCGACGCTGTTCCAGGTATGCGTGCCGAGGCCGTCATATGTATTCCAGTCAGCGCCGACCCGCGCGGTGTCGGAGTTGGTGCCATAGCTATTGTTGGTTTGATTCGTCGCGCCCCCCGTGCCCTCGTCAAACGTGTGCGTGAGCGGTGCGACCTGCAAGCCGCGCGTGAACGACTTTGCCTCGCCGGCCGGGTTCAGCATGTCCGTCTTCAGAAAGTAGTTCACGTACACATGGTTACCCGGCACCAGGCCCTTCAACGTCGAATCGGCGAAGAACGCTGAATCGATCGTGAACAGAGCGTGCACGAGCGAGTTATATCCACCATACAGGCTGTCCGTGCCATGATTGCTGACGGCTTTGATCACGCCGACGTTTCCATAGTTGTTGATCGCGTTGTTCACCGGCGTGTTGGGAAACGCGTAATTGTCCAGGTAGGTGTCGCTTGTCATCAAGTAGTGCGTTTCGGCCCCAAAAGTTCGAAGCGCGGGAACTCCGGAAGTAATCACGCCGGAAAGCAGTATTGCTTTAAAATTCACTTCAAACCCTTCTGAACAACAGAACACAACTCGTCTTTAGTACGGCCACCATTCGCGATCGGTCATTGGCGGCATGACCGGATTCACTAACTGGCCGTTCCATAGATGATCGCGCCACTCCACGTGCCCATCGAGCGTCATCACATTGCCGCCGAGCTTGCCGGGCTGATGAGGATGCCGGTCGCAAAATGCCCGCGCGTTCTCGTCTGAATAACAGCCCGCCATGCAACTGACCGTCGTCGGCGGACCCTGGTTGTAGGTCTGTGCGTTGACCAGCGTCGTCTCGAACATCAGCAGCGTGACCGACGGCTGATGCGCCTTGGCCAGGTTGCAAAAGCTTGGGTAACGCGTGTAGCCGGCAGGCACGATCAGGCCGTCGTAATCGAGATACTGGTTGGCGGCGAAGGAACGGTAGCCGAGCCTGGCGACGTCATAGCCGACGCTGCCGGGATCGGGCGGATCGGTGACTGCCGGGCATTGCCAGATGTCGCCGGTCGGCTTTTGATACGCGGGAAAATCGGCCCACGACTTACGCCCCATCAGCGGCGGCAGCACGAAGGTGTAGCCGCAATCGTTTTGCGGATACGGCGAGAACGAACGATCGAGATAGCCGACCACGTTGCGAGACCAATCGCCCGTGTGCGGGATAATCCCGCGGTTCTGCGCGGCATAAATATGGAACGCTTGTCCCCACTGGCGAAGGATCGATGCACACTGCAATTGCACCGCCTGCTTCCGCGCTTTGCTTAACGTCGGCAGGAGCAGGCTGATTAGAACCGCGATCAGGCCGATCACGACGAGCAATTCGACCAGCGTAAATGCCCGGCGTTTCATCAACCCTCGCGAGGCCGCGATATGACTCGGCGATTTCAATGTGCGTAAAGACGGCGTCACTCCCGTTGTATACGCATTGATACAACGATCGTCAATCCCGACGCGCTGGCAACAGCGGGCGCTCGCAGGCGAAATGCCGGTGGGACGGAACGTGGGAAACGACGCGCGGGAATTAAATCAGAACGGCAGAGTTGTGAAATATTTCCAGACTTCGTGCTGCCACGGCAACCGCCATGGCACGCGCGATGAATAGCACGCCGAGAAGCCGCCGATCAGCAGGAACAACATCGCGATCGCTCGCCAAAACGCCCAACGCGCTCCCCAGCTCACCCCCGCCGGGATCATCATCAGCCAGAGCGGGAACAGCCACAGGTAATATCGCGGCAGCGACGTCATTCCCGCGTAATTGCGATGGCCGGTGAAAAATGTGTAGATCACGAACAGCGAAACGGTCAGCACGAATGCGACGACCGCCAACGAGCGATGCCGGTCCCTGCCGATCGCGGCACGGAAGATTCCCAGCAAGGCAAACAGCAACGCCGGCTGCGATGAGAACACGCCGTGATGCCCGATCACCATGTTCAGCAGATATGTCGGCCACGGCTCCCAAAGCGAGTCGATTGCGGAACTGCCCACAAGGTGCCCCGCCGGGCTGCGAACCCAGAACGAACCGGGATAAAGATACCAATCCTCGTGCGAATATTGCGGCGACCAACCGCCCGTGATGAGATGAGTCAGGTAAAGGTGCGCGGCCAATGGCACGAGTGCGAACAGCGCGAAGGCGATCGATCGCCGCCAATCGATCGCGACGAATGCGGCCAGCAGCAGCGCCAGGAAGAGGACTGCCGACAATTCCACCGTCACTGTCAGGCCGATGAACAAGCCGCATAGCGCGAATCGCCAGGTCGTCCGCCGCCGGTCGTACCAGATCCGGTAGGCCAAAAAAGCGGCGAAGAATGCCGTGTACGCGCCGACCGTGTGATTGACGAGCAAAGCGCTCAGCGCCACGAGATAACTCGCGGATGCGACCAGCATCGTAAAGACCTGCGTCCAGAGTTGTGTCGTCAGCGAGCCGAGCAAACGCTTGAACAGGATCAGAAAGAAGATCAGCGGAAGGAAGTTGATCGTCGCGGTGATGATCCGCACGACGTTCCGCGTCTGCTCGTTGTTTAATCGCAGTCGATTGCCGCTCCATTTCTTGATCAGGAAATATTCGCCGGCCACTACGGTCGGCAGAAGGGGCGGCTTTGAGGAATAGAAGTGCTCGCCGATTCGCACCCGGTCGACGGTTTTCGCCCACGGCGTGTTGTCGATCGCGAAGGTGTGTTGCTCCACGAGGGCAAACACGGTGGCCCATCGCGAGCCATCAGTCGGGTCCGGCCCTCGGACATCCCACACCAGCATTGCCGCCACTCCGAGCGCGACGGCGATGATCAGATTCAGAATCTGCGATGATCGGCGATTCGGCAGACGCAGGGGCGGCACGCCGGGCGAGGGTGTGGCCGGCACCGGACGCTCCACCGGTTTGACGTCGGCCGCCGGGGCGCTTTCAATTTCGTTGCTCACACGGCCAATCTTCGCACGCGGTTCGATTGGCCGCGAGATCGCTTCCCTTTGATTCGGAGGAATTCTGGAACGCCCGATCACCGTACAACTCTGTCGCCTGCCCAACGGCGCGGGTATCACCTTACCGACTCGCATGACCGCGCAGGCCGCCGGCTTTGATATATCGGCCGCCGTGACGGATCCAGTCGTGATCGCGCCCGGTGAAATCAAGCTCATCCCCTGCGGCTTCGCGATGGCGATTCCCGCCGGCTTCGAGGCACAAGTTCGGCCGCGAAGCGGACTGTCGACCCGGCACGGCATCACGCTCATCAACTCGCCCGGCACTATCGACAGCGATTATCGCGGCGAGGTCTTCGTGCCGCTGGTGAATCACGGAAAGCTCCCTTTCACCATCGAGCGTGGCCTCCGCATCGCGCAAATGCTGATCCTGCCCGTGCCCGAAGTTCAGTTGATCGAAGTCAATACCCTCGACAACACCCCCCGCGGCCAAGGCAGCTTCGGCCACACGGGCCAATGAATCGCAACAACATCACATCGCGCAACGATTCAGGAATGGTGCGCACCGAAAAGTGAGAACACGTCCTCCGCTTTTCTAAACCCGCCGCGCCTCCAATCAAATCCTCAAGGAGCGACTATCCCATCACCCGTAGCGGCCTTGCCGCTTCAGCGGCAAGGTTCCCTTCCAACTCCGATCGCACCAAACCAAATCGACTTTGAGCCGCAACTCTTCCACATTCAGGACATCGCTCGGGCGTCGCGCGCAGGTCGTAACCGCAGCCAACACAACGTCCCTCGCGGAGACCTCGCCGATAATTGCCGACGAAGGCAATCGCTGGGAAAACAGCCGCCACTGTCGCGAGCAGCAGCCATTGAACTGCGACACCGCGGTTGTACCACTCGCCGTGCGTCGCCGCGTCCTGCAAGTTGATGAGAAGACCTGGAAAAATACTCCGAGGCTGCCGATCGATTACCCCATTTCCAGGACGCCAGCCGAGCATCCCTGGACTGATCGTCATGTTGGCTTGGATCGACCAGGGAAAGGTGCGTCGAACGGGAGGCCGCTCTGACATACCCGGAAGCCGAACACCCATCGCCATGAAGAACGAGCTGCGTTGTGCGAGCACGAGATAACCGTCGCAACTGAAGATGCCCGACTCACGCGATGCCGAGTCGAAGTGCTCGTAACTTCCGCCGCCGAAGCTGATGGACCAACTGCCGATCATCGACCAGGCCGCATTCAAGAGGCAGATGAGCAGGAGACCACACGACACGCTGCCATCGCGACGCCGCAGTTAAAGCGAGCAGAGCTTGGCCTCGTCGTCGTTGCCGCATGACGAACCACCGTCGGCGTATAAAGCGCGAACCGTTCTGCCTACTGCAACGTACGCGGGCGTTCAGCTTCTTGTAATCCGAATCGGTTTTATAAAAAAGGCAGAGCGCTCAAGCCCGATGTCTGCGGCGGAACAGTCCGCCCGCGATGCCGAGCAGTCCAAGCGAAGCGGGTTCAGGGACGGGCACCAATTCAAATGCGACATTGCTCGTGCCGTTGTAAGTGCCCACGCCAACGATGTAGCCGGTGCTGGAAATGGCCGTCGCGCCGGTCAGCGTCCACCCCGATGTCGGCGAGATCAGCGTGTTCAAATCGCTCGTAACGCCGCCCGAATAGAGGATCGCCACGTTCGTATTCGTTGAGTCGAACGAGTATCCAACGGCCTGACCGCTGCCGTTGATGCCGTCGAGCTCGCCACCAGCAGAGCCGCTTAGCGCGACGTTGACCATGCCGCTGCCCGCGCCGCTGCCCGGCGTGTAGACCGACGGGAAGAAAGTGCTTGTCGGAGAGGTCTGCGAGCTACCGACGACGGTGCCGCTGCTGTTGACGCCGTAAGCGGTACTCTGCGTCGCAGCGTTGCTGTTGTTCAGACTTCCGATATCTGTAATTGTGCTGCTGCCGGGAGCGATCGTCATCGCGTGAATCGGGCGACCGGATCCGTTGGCGTCACCGGCAATTTCGCCCAATGAATTGATCGCGTAGGCCCGGCTGGTGGTGCCGCCGGGAATCACGCCTAAGTCTTGCAGGCCGTTTGCGCTGTCGTAGCGAAAGGCGTGGTAGGGGGAAAAACTGGTTGTCGTCGTGCCGTAGCCGACGAGTTGCCCGGAATTGCTTAACGCCGTTCCATAACTCGTTGTACCGCCGGGGAGAACGCCGACATCGGTAAACGTGCTTCCATTGGCAACAAACGCATGAGTAGCGTTTGATGACGTCGTGGAATAGCCGCCGATCATCCCCGAGTCGTTGATCGCCGCCGCTACCGTTTGCCCGCCTCCGAGCGAGCCGAGCGGAGTCAACGTGCCGCCCGAGTACAGGTAGCCTTTGTTGCCTGTCGTGAAGCTGGACTGAGTTCCCACAACCTGTCCCGATGCATTGACGGCTGCGGGGGAAAAGGCCCCGAGATAGACGACGTTATATTGAGTCGCAGCGAGGGACATTTGTGCCGCGCCAGCCAGAACGCACTGACCCGCCAAGCTCAGAAAAATTTTCCGCATGCACTCTCTCCTCATTCTTTTTGGTTGGAACCAATCATGACGTAATGCCAAGCGATTTGCAAAATATTTTTAAAAATTTGAAGATCAGCGGTAAATATTTATTTGTAAAATGCTTATGCCGGTAGCGATGGCTCCTCGGCGCTGCATTTTGACTTAAGCAAGATCGACGGCATTCGTTTCCTAAATCGCCTTGAACGACCGGTCAACGGGCGAGGTGTTCACAACGTTTGTCGGGAAATTGCAGGTTCCAAACCTCCGGCCCGGAGATATGGTCGTGATGGACAATCTTTCGCGCCACCGGCGAGCGCCGATACGCGAGAATCAAAACTGCCCGTCGACCGATGCTCGCCATTGCCAGAAGAAGTTTGACGCGAAGTGGCGTCGTGACGGCGTTCGGCTATTTCACCGCCGAGCTGTCGAAGCAGAGGATGTAGCCGTCCGGGTCTTCAATGTAGAACTGACGAGAAGCGAGACTTCGCTACCGCGTACGTGCCGCATGACAAGGACGCAACCGCCGTCGGCGTCCCTGATGACGATCGACGCTTCTCGCATTCGTGCGATTACGAGCATGTCATCCGCCGGCAGTTAGCTACGAAAACTTGTTCAGTACCGGCGCGTGCCGCACAGTTCGGGCGATGTCGATCAACTCACCTCATACTGAAGCGCCCCCGATGTTACAGCGTCAATTGTGCTGCCGTGATCTTCACGGTATCGGTTGCGTCGAAGATCTGGTTTTGGCGAATCGGACGGCACCGCCCATTCGACTCAATGACTTAGACAGAACAGACGCCACCGCATCATGCGTCATGGCCGACAGCCCTTCGTTGTAGCTGAGCTGTAACAAAGCAACCGCCGGAGAATCGTCCAACGGATTGTTCTCGGCTTCGTGGATGACGCGGGCGGCCGCGGCATCGGCCGCCTCCCGGTCATCCTTTGCTTTTATTAAGTCGGCCATCGCGTTGGACACTCGGGCCAGCACCGCTGCCGGGCCGGTGCCTTGAGCATCTCGGTTCAACTGTGCGATCGCTGCTTGATCGCCGAAAACGATCAGCAGCGGCTCCCACGAAACCTTCATGGACGCCATGTCTTGGCCACGACAATCCGGCGGCAACTTGTCGATGATGGCAATTGCGTCTCGAGCGATGGCGATTACACGCCCGGACTCCCGTTGCCTTGCGGCCGAGTCCGATGGCATGGCCTGTGGAAGACTCGCCAACTGCATGGCGTCAGCGTTGAGCGCTTGAATAAGCCGATCGTGTTCCGACACGGGTTGAGTCGACGCGGCGCTGCCGAGCGCGCGAGCCGTCATAAGACCACCGCCGGTCGAGAGGCAGACGGCAAGTAGGATGCGATATGTCGATGGCGTTCTCACAACTGCCTCCTTTGCTGTAAACGCCACGCTTGATCGCGGCACGTGTCAGTTCACTGATCACAGCTTACCAGCGCACGAGTGCCTTTTCAGCGTTGGCATGTCGCGAGGTCCCGGCTCTGAGCTTCGATTCGTAACAAATCAACCCCGAATCCAGTTCAAGCCGTCAGTTGCGTCGAGAACCGTTGCGTAATGGGTCAGCGTCGAATCGTCGCCGCGTGCGGCCAACTCGTCTATCAGTCCGTATCCGATTATCGGACGTTTTCCTCGGTTTTCGACTGCGGCGGAAAAGTTCGGACGGCCGATAAGGAGGATGACTCATTTTTTCTAATTGGAGCACGCCAACGCCCATGGAACGCGACAAGCTGTGGAACTCGACCATTATTGCCCTCCTCGCCGCCGCCTGGGTTTTTGTGATGCTCGCGCTGGGGAGTTTTCATCCGACCGATTGGCCGAGCCATACCGTCTATCCATATCCGGCCACGCAGAACCTTTGCGGCAATGCGGGCGCGTTTGTCGCGTACAACTGCTTCCTCGCGATCGGGCAGGGTGTGTTTCCGGTGTTGTTTTTCACGGGCGTTTGTCTCGCGCTGGTCATCTTCAAGAATCGCGTCGGCGACTTGTGGCTGCGGGCGGCCGGCTTGGCGGTTCTATCCGTCGCGTTCGCGGCGATTGTCCACAATCTGAAATCTGGCTCGTTCAATGGCTTTCCCGAGGGCCATGGCGGCATTCTGGGGATCATCACATCGACTTATCTGCAGTCGCATTTCAACACCGTCGGCGCGCGTCTGATCCTGCTCACGGCCTTTCTGATCGGATTGCTGTTGGTTGCCGACGACCTGGTCCTTCGCGCGCCGCAGTTCGTGAACGCGACGATCGCGTTGGCGCGGGAGAACGCACCCGACGTGAAATTCCGGTTTCCGCAATTCACGAAGCTGCCTGCCCTGCCGAATTTTATGACGCGTGATGCGGCGGCCGCGACGGCGAATCGCCTGCTGAAGCCGCGCGCGATTCAAACGTCCGTGCCGGATCGGAAAAAAATCGACGACGATGAGGATGACTTGGCCAAGCCGATGGTGCTGTTGAAACCGGCGCGCGGCAAGTCGACCTTTAATGAGGCCACGCCGGCGAACGGTGAAATCGAGCTGACATATCCGGACGATGAACCGGCGGGCGCGTCGAGCGAGCAACCGATCGATGCGGACGACCCGGGCCCCAGCGAAGAGGCGTTAATTCCATCGGCTGACGAGCAACGCGTCATCGAGCCGCCGGTCGTTCGGCCGGAGATTCGCGTGAAGCTGCCGAGCATGATGCAGCCGCGGCAGGTCAGCCCGAAGCCGCAAGCGCCCAAGGAGCTCGGCGAATACAACTTGCCGTCGTGGGAAATGCTCGGCGATGCCGAGCATGGCTACGCCGCGACGCAGGAAAAATTCGTGCGCGAGATGGCAGCGATTCTCGAGCAATCGCTGAAAGAATTTCAGATCGAAGCACACGTGGTCGAAATCGATACCGGCCCAGTCATCACGATGTATGAGCTGAGCCTCGCCCCGGGCGTGAAGGTCAGTGCGATCACGGCGCTGGCGAACGATATTCAGCGTTCGCTCAAGGCCGAGACGATTCGCATCGTCGCGCCGATTCCGGGGAAGAACACCGTCGGCATCGAAGTGCCCAACGAGCAGAAGGAAAAGGTTCGGCTGAAGGATCTGATGCAACTGGCGCCCGAGGCCATGAACAAGATGGCGATTCCGCTGTTCCTAGGCAAAGACGCCAGCGGCGAGCCGCTGATCGCCGACATGGCCGGCATGCCCCACTGCCTGATCGCCGGCACGACCGGGTCGGGCAAATCCGTCTGCATCAACACGATCATCATGTCGATCATGTACCTGCAACGGCCCGACATGGTGAAGCTGATTCTCGTCGATCCCAAGGTCGTCGAGATGGCGCCGTTCAAGGAAATTCCGCACCTGATGTGCCCGGTCATCAACGACAGCGCCCGCGCCACCAGCGTGCTGGAATGGGCCTGCGAGAAGATGGACGAGCGCTACGAGTTCCTCGCCGAGGCGGGCGTGCGGAACATCAAGGGGTATAACTCGCTGACGCAGGAAGAGCTCATCGAGCGCTTCAAGCCGACCACGCCCGAGGAAGAGGCGAAGATTCCCAAGAAGCTGCCGTACATCGTCATCATCATCGACGAGTTGGCCGACTTGATGATGACCTCGGGCAAGGAAGTCGAATCGTTCATCGTGCGCCTGGCTCAAAAAGCGCGAGCGGTCGGCATTCATTTGATCGTCGCCACGCAGCGACCGCAGGCGACGGTCGTGACGGGCCTGATTAAAGCGAACATGCCGAGCAAAATCGCGTTCCGCGTCGCCTCGAAGATGGACTCGCGCATCGTGCTCGATCAGAACGGCGCCGAGGTGTTGCTCGGCCAGGGCGACATGCTCTTCCTTCCGCCGGGCGCGAGCAAGCCGATTCGTTCGCAAGGGACTTACATCGACGACAAGGAAATTCGCGACAGCGTGAAGCTGGTCCGGAGCATGGCCGAGGCGCAATACGAGCCGGAGCTGGTGCAGATCAAGGCGGGCATCGGCGACGGCGGCGAGATGGAGAAAGACGACCTGTTTGAAGACGCCGTTCGCATCGTGCTGGAAACCAAGCGCGGCAGCGTGTCGCTGCTGCAGCGCAAGCTGACCATCGGCTATAGCCGCGCCAGCCGCCTCATCGAGGCGATGGCGTCAGCGGGCATCGTGGGTGCTTACAAAGGCTCGCAGGCGCGCGAGGCGACGATCACGCTGGACGAATGGGACGCGATGCGTTCACAGCAACAGCAGGACGCCGAGCAAGGCATGAGCGTGTAATCAATTCCATCGTGGCGGACGCACGTCGCGCCTGAACGCTAAGGCGGATCGAAGGTGGTGGCTCCCCTTCGATCCGTCTTCATTTGTTCAGTGCGCGTCAAATCATTCTCCACGGATGTCGACAACTTCGCATCGATCGCCGCGAAGTTCGAAGTTGACGTTTTCGCCTGCACTCGCCGACTCGCAAGTGACGCGAATCTGCGATTTGATCGCAACACCATCTTTTGCGAGCGCGATATCGATCGAAGCATTGGAGAGCGCCGCGGGAAGGGAAACCGGGGCGTGATCAAACTGCCCGCGCTCGGCGCGCCGGCGGGCGATCTGCGCGCCGGCGAGAAGCAGCTGGCGGAGCTGGACGCCTTGCCTCTGCGCTGCCGTTCTTCGGACGTTTTCGGCGATGCCGATCGCCAACCCCGTCACGACGATGCTGACGATCGACATGAAAATAATCGCGGTCGTAAGTGCGAAGCCGCTGTTCCCATCATCCTTCATCGCGGCCTCCAGTTCGCCAATTGCAAGCGCTGATTGACGCAGGTGAATGCCTCATCGTCGAAGCCGACGAGTTCGATCGCTGACGGGTTGCTCCACTTGAATGAAACATGCTTCGCCGCAATGCGCTGCCATTCCATGAACTCACCCGGCCCATTTCCCGTGCGTGTGACTGATCCGTCGGCCGCGATGTTCCACGTCAATGTTTGCTTGCCGTTGTCAATCCTCACTTCGTTTGGCGAAATGACGTTGAGCGAGGTTGCCTGCCACGTGTCGTCGCGGAGCATGCGTTCGAGCTGCGTACAGCGCATCAACTTTCCCTGTTCAAAATTTGTACGAGTGATCGCCGAACTCAGCGGCTTGGACAAGCGGTTAGCCATCAGCAGCGCGGTGGTCGCGAGGATCACAGTGCCGAGCATTTCGATCAATGTGAAAGCGCTCTGTTTGCCGCAACGGTGGTTCATCATCGCGCGCCTCCGTTGCCCGGCAGCAACACACTCGCAGGCACGAGGCCGATCAACGTGGCGTGGCCGTTCTCAAGTTGTACGGAAATCGAAACCCATTTACCGTCAACTACATCATCTGGTTTCGAAACTTCCGCAATCGAAAAATGCACGCCGCGTTCAACGGCCGGCGACACGTGCGATTGAATCGCGGAGAGAATCGCCTCTGCGATATTCGTTGCGCGGCGCGCCTCTGCGAGCTTGCGGCTGGCCGCGCTCTCGCGTTGCGTGGCGACGGCAAGAACGCCCGCGATTACGCCGAACAGCACGATGCCGCTCAGCATGTCGATCAACAAAAATCCTCGGAGCCGCTTCATTTTCGCCACCTCACGGTTGCTTCGACCAGGCTTATCAGCGGCTCGAAAACCGACAACGCCACCAGGCACACAACGCCCGCGGCGATGAGCGTGAACACCGGCAGGGCTGCTTCTCGAACCAGGATGATGAGTCGGCTGAATCGTGTGTCGTAATATCGTTGTAGAAATCGCAGCGTCGCCAGCAGATTGGTCGCAGACCGGTCGTTTCCGAGAAGGCCGCAGAGCAGCGTCGGCAGGCGTGCATCACGCGCGGCATCGGCGAGCGGCCGACCCTCGGCGACCTGCTCGGCCCAGCGATGCACGCGGTCGGCCAACACGCGGTTCAGATGCGGCTGCTCTGCTTCAAACAGCGCCCGCGGCAACTCGCGCGACGCCCCCACTGCATCCGCAACTGTCGCGCACACGTCGGCCATCCCACGATCGCGTTCGAGCGCGCCGATGACCGGTAAATACCAGAGTATAAAATCGAGCGGCGCACGAAACACCGATGACACGCGCCAGCGCCGGCCCGAGATAATCTCACGCATCGCCGAGGCGCACGCGGCGAAGAACGCGATGATTGCAATGGCCGAGAAAGGCGCGAGCCAGGTCGAGCTTGCACTGGACACGAGAATTTCCGTCGCGGGCGGCAGGGGCATCTTGAAGCTGCGCAAAATGCTCTCGAATTTCGGAATCACGAAAATCATGATTATCGTGACGATGGCCGGAATCACGATGGCGAGCAGGAAAGCATATGCCTTGATGAACGGCCAATGCGTTGGATCACGGCGGCGGCGGTAACGATCGGATTCGAGAATCGACGCGATCGCCGACAGCGGCTGCCCGTTGCGGTCGGCCGATTCGAGTTGATCGACCGCGCGCGATGGCAAAAAACGCACCGAATGCTCAATCGACGCCAGCAGCGACCCGCCGTCCTCGAGCCGGCCGGCGAGGCGATTCAACTCGATTCGAACGGCCGGCGACTCGATCGCCCCCCACAGCCGTAACGTGCCGGCCAACGGCAGGTTCAACCGCATCGCCTGCTCCACGTGCGACAGCACCAGCATCGATCGTCGGCGCCGTTTTTCGCGCTGGAAGCCGACTGCCACAAACAGCATCACGGCCCATCCGATGCCAAACACGGGGCCGGCTGCGGGAATCAGCAGCAACGATACGATCGCTCCGGCAATGATTGGCGCAAACACCCCGAGGAATAATTGCCAGGCGGCGTTAAACGTGCGGACCAGAAATCGCCGCGTTGTCTGCGGCGGCGGGACGTGCTGAGCATTCGCATATTCGATCATGAGAACCCCCGCATCACTTCATTCACGAGCCGCAGCAGCGGCAGCATCAGGCCCATGAGCACAAAGCCGATCAGCGATGCAACGATGATCATCAAAAGCGGCAGCAGCACGGTTGGAATCGCACGAATGCGAATCTCGGCCTGCTGCTGATAGAGCGTCGAAAGCGTCGTCAAAGCGGCCGGCAAATTGCTGCTTCGCGCGGCGAGGTCGATCATCGACGGCACGACCGCGGGCAGCATGGCCGTGGCATTTGCCTGCTCAAGCGGCAGGCCGCGCTCGAGCGTTGCGATCAGCTCATCTGTATCGCGACGAAGCGAAGGCGAGTCGATCGTTTCACCCGCAAGCCGCAGCGCGCCGGGGAGGTCGAGGCCGGCCGTCGCACCGAGGCGAACCGTCTCGCACCATCGCGCCAGCAGATTCATTCGCAGCGCCCTCCCCACCAGCGGCAGGCGGACGAGGACAGAATCCTGAGTTGCGCCGCCGAGCCCCGCCGCCTGCAGTAAACGCCAGATGACCGGCATCATCGCAAGCAAAGCGACAACAGCGATGATGATCGACGAAATGATCGGCCCCGTTCGAAACAGGACGCGCGTCAATGGCGGGAGCGGCAATCCGTGCGGGTGATAGATCGTCGGCACCCACATTTTGTAAGTCGGATCAAATTCGTGATAGCCCATCTGCGAATAGGTCGATTCGAAAGTCGGGAACACAAACCAGCTGAGCAACGCCATGACCATCGCGAGCGCCACGAGAACCATCAGCGGATACGCCGCCGCCTGCCAGAGCGTGCGGCGGAGCTTCTGCCCGGTTTCGACGTGCTGCCCGAGGCTGAGCAGCATGCCGCCGAGATCGCCGCTCCGTATGCCCGCATCGACGAGCTTGGCGTAGAGCGGAGGAAACGCGCCGCGATAAACCGCCAGCGACTCGGCCAATGATTTGCCGCGATCAAGCTCATCGGCAACCGCGCGAATCACGGGCGCGAGTCGACCGTCGCGTAAATCGCTCGCCAGCAAGCGCAACCCCTGCTCGATGGGCAGCCCGGCTTTCGTGAGATGCGCGAGCTGATCGTTGAAGGCCAGAAACTCGTCGCCGGGGAGCGTTTTTGTCTTCCGAGCCGTGACGTCGGCGGGCCGCAGTTCGATGACACGCAGATGCATTGTGTGCAACTGAACTGCGGCCTCGTCGAGATGCGCGGCGTTGACCGTGCCGCTCATCGGGCGCCCATCGAGTGTTTGTGCGACGAATGCGAAGGATTGTGTTGACACTTCGCTCATCGAGTTGTCTCCGACGTTAGTTCACCGAACACACGCACCACTTCGTCGGCATCGGTCAGGCCGCGAACGATCAATTCATTCGCTGCGATCTGCATCGACGTGAAGTTTGTCTGACGCTGATAGGCCTCCGCGAGCGCATCCATGTCGGCGCGATCAAGAATGGCGCGACGAAGGGCTTCATTAACGCGGATGGATTCGGCGATGGGGATGCGGCCGGAATATTGAGTTGCTTTGGAAGAATCCTCTACCAGCCTCGCCCCCACTACGGAGAGGCAAGGAAGAGCGCGCTTGCGCAGAAGTCGTTGCGTCATAATCGCAAAGAGAGCGCTGGTGAGCTGATACGGCTCGATGCCCATTTCCAGCAATCGGACAATCGCGCCGGCGGGACTGGCGGCGTGGAGCGTGCAGATCAGGCGATGCCCCGACAATGCCGCCTGCACGGCGATCGCCGCCGTCGCGGCATCGCGGATCTCGCCGAGCATCAATACCTGCGGGTCCTGACGCAACATGCTGCGCAGCGCCGTCTCATACGTCAGTTGCCCAAACGGCGACACCTCAATCTGCGTCACGCCCGGCAGATCACGCTCGACCGGGTCTTCCAAGGACACCACACTCATGCCCGCATCGCGACGAATGATCTCTTCAAGCAGTGCGTAAATCGTCGTTGTCTTTCCAGACCCCGCCGGCCCGGTCACGATCAGCAGGCCGGCATTGGCCCCGACGAAGTTGCGCAAATCGCCGAGCACCTGTTCGGGAAGCGACAGTTGATCGAGTCGTTGCAACTGCGCGGCATCGACAGGTAGGCGCACCACCACGCGCGGGCCATGCGTCGTCGGCATCATTGAGATGCGCAGCTCGCGCGAATCGATACTGGCCGACCCCTCCTGCGGCACGTCGAGGCGATAGGTCAGCAGCTTCGCGAGCACCATTAGCCGCGTGCAAATCGCCCGGCCCGTCGCGACGTCAAAGGTTGCGATCGGTTCGAGCAAGCCATCGACGCGAAATCGAACGACCGTCCCGCTCGCGCCAGGATCGCAATGGACGTCCGACGCCCGGCTCGCAACGGCGCGATGCAACAGCTCGTCCACCGTCGAGCGAATGTCTGGCGTCACGGAATGGTCAACTGGTGCTGACATAATCAGTGGTGATCATCGTTGAACTGACACTGCGTCACGCTTGATCGGCGCGATGAGAATGCGATGCAACACAAACGCAAACAAGCTTCAGACGAGTGTCAACAAAATCAGGAAGACCGCGATGGCGCGCAGCCTTAGAAAATTGAACGGTGATTCAACGAGGCCGGCGAGGTCCGTTGGCGAATTACCGGTCGAGCTAATATGAAAACAAGCGGACGATGACACGACGGACAACGTCACCGACTGTATGACGCGATTCGCCAAGCCCGCGGGCGCGGCGTAGGAAAGCTTGCTCGCAAGCACGACGGCCAGTCCGACGACGGTGATCGCGCCGCCCTTTCGCACTAAAGATTCGCCCATTTTTTGTGTGGCACCGAGTCACCTTTCGCGCGAGCAGAATGAACACCGCCTGCGTGACGTCCTCGGCCAGATGTGCGTCGCCGCTCACCTTCCGCATGGTGCAGGCGTAGACGAGGTTGATGTGCCTTTCCCCAACGCCTTCCCCGTCACGCGGGCTCGACCTGCGGCGGGATCGTGCCCGCATCTGCTTCCAGCTCATTCTTCTCCGCATCCGTCGGGGCGTGGAAGCCGCCCTTCATCACGAACACGCCGCCCGTGAGGTTCCAGATGATCTGCACGATGCGGATGGACATCGTCAGCGCGAACGCCTGGCTGATGGTCACGCCCTCGCTGCGCGTGAGCAGGATCATGAAGAACTCCATCACGCCCGCGCCCTGCGGCGAGATCGGGACCGACCCCGCCAGCACGACGACCGGGATGGCGACGAAGTAATACCACCAGACCATGTTCAGGCCGAACGCCTTCCCTGCGAACATCGCCGACAGCACGACCGTGCCATGCACCGGCAGCGTCACCAGGATGGTCCAAAGCACCTTGAGCGGATGGCGGCGATAAAGCTCCATCGTTTCGATCGCGTTATTGATCTGCCGCTGCATGGGCAATTTCGAGATCAGGAAATTTAAGCCCAGCGGACGGCGAAGATAAAAGACAATCAGACCGACGATCGATGCTAAAACGATCAGCGCCGAGCCGACCGCAACCTGGCCGCATTTGTGCGTGGCCGCGTCAGCGGTGTGCGAGGTGAAATACCGGAACGCCGCCATCGCGCCGCCGAGCAGGACGAGCGCTTCCAGACCGATGACGCGGTCGACGATCACGCTCATCACCGCGCGCGTTCGGGAGGGCGTGAGCTTGGCGGCGTAATAGGCTTTGAGCACGTCGCCGCCCGTCGAGCCGGGCATGAACGTATTATAAAACGCGCCGACCATGTTGATCTTAAAGGTACGCGGGACGCCCATCGTAATGCCGAGAACTTCCATCAGCATGTGCCAGCGAAAGCTGGTGATGATGAACGTGACGGGAAACACCAGAACCGCCGCGACCAGCAGCCACGGGTTATTGTGGATCGCGAGTTGCGTCATCGGCAGCAGGCCGGCATCAATGACGGGATATGGCACACGGATGTGATAGTCGCCGACCACCTGCGTGGCATCGATCAGCCGGGCGCGATCGCCGTAATGCCCGCCGCTGTATTTCATCCAGAAGGTGCGCGGCTTGGCAATGATGATCGGCCAATGCTCCATCACCGGATCGGCCGTGACTTTCAGCCCGAGCACTTCGACGTTTTCCGTCGCGGCCGGGTTGACGGGATCGTGAATTACCAGCTTGTCGGTGTCCGATTTCACGAACAGGTCGGTGCGCTCGACCTTTGTGCGGACGGTCTTGCCCGGCTCGACGAACGGATTGAGCACCTCGAACGACGAATCGCCTTCCTGTGCCTCGGCCGCGAGACGAACGGGCGTGGGGCGACCCGTCGCCGGGTCTTCGATCAGAACGCGGTTGTAGCACGACAGATTGCTCAGCACCCACCCGATGCCCAGCACGGCGATGCCCCAGCGAACGGTGAATTTAATGGCCGACTTGGCCTTGGGATTCATAGTTAAGTTCGATTCTGTTGAATTGACGATTCATCGCAAGGGGAGTTGGGCGTTGGGCTTTGGGCGTTGGGCTTTGGGGCAGATTGCCGATCGCGAATTTATTTGGTTTCCCGATTCCCAACGCCCAACGCCCAACGCCCAACGCCCAACGCCAATCCCCAATGCCAGTCCCATCATCCTTTACCTGTCAATGCCTTCCCGCTACTTTGCCTCGTCAATTCACGGAAAGGCCCGATGTCTCTGATCTCTCCCCACGGCGGCAAGCTTATCAATCGCGTTCTCACCGGCGATGCTAAATCCAGCGCGCAACAGGAAGCCGCCAACTGTGTATCAATCAAGTTATCGGCACGCGAACAGGGCGATCTGGAAATGATTGCCGTCGGAGCGTTCAGTCCGTTGACCGGTTTTATGGGCAAAGCTGACTTTGAGGCCGTCTGCAAAACGATGCGCCTTGCAGACGGTACGGTCTGGTCGATCCCGGTCACGCTCTCCGTCGATGCTCCGATCGCGGATTCAATCAAAACCGGACAGCGGATTGCGTTAAAAGACGACTCGGGGATTGCATTGGCGCTGATGACCGTCACGGAGAAATATCCGCACGACAAGGCGCTGGAAATTCCGAATGTTTATCGGACGGAAGATGAAGCTCACGCCGGCGTGGCGATGATCAAAAAGCAAGGCGACGTCTGTCTCGCCGGGCCGTTGGATGTGATCACGCCGAACGCGGCACCGGAGTTTCCGGAGTTCCGGCTGACGCCGACGCAAACCCGCGCGGCCTTTGAAGCCAGAGGCTGGAACACGATCGCCGCCTTCCAGACGCGAAATCCGATCCATCGCAGCCACGAGTATTTGACGAAGGTCGCCCTTGAAATGACCGACGGCCTGCTCGTGCATCCGGTCGTCGGCGAGACGAAGAAAGATGACATCCCCGCGCAAACTCGGATGGATTGCTACACCACGCTGCTCGATCGCTATTACAGTAAAGACCGCGCGATGCTCAGCGTGTTGCCGCTCGCCATGCGCTATGCCGGCCCGCGCGAAGCGGTGCTGCACGCGATTATCCGTCGCAATTACGGTATCAGCCATTTCATCGTCGGTCGCGACCACGCCGGCGTGGGCAACTATTACGGCACGTACGATGCGCAGAAAATCTTCGACAGCTTCGATCTGCAAAAAGATTTCGGCGGCATGACCATCCTGAAGTTCGAGCACACGGCCTGGTGCAACAAATGCGAAGCGGTGGTCAGCAGCAAAACCTGCCCGCACGGCAACGAAGAGAAGGTTGCCCCAAGCGGCACAAAAGTGCGGGATATGCTAAAGGCCGGGCAACGCCCACCGATGGAATTCAGCCGTCCGGAAATCGCGGACATTTTGATTAAATGGGCGCAATCGGTGGGATGAATCACTCTTTCGGATAATCGGACAACTCATCATCCGCGGAAGCAAACGTAACGCCCGCATATACATCCGCGAGGCTGAGTCGAATGTCGATCTGCGGCAGTTCGACATGCGCGCTCAACTCGTTGGCCGCGGTGAAAAGCCAAGTGCCGTCATCGCGCCGCGTATAGCATTCGATTGAAGGCGCGCGCGCGGAAACGATGCAATAATGCTTGAGCGTTTCGATGTCACGATACGCCGAAAATTTGTATGTACGGTCGAACCGTTCCGTCTTCGGCGAACTGACTTCAAACGTCGCCACGGGGTTCGCGACTGTCTCGCCCAGCCGACAAAGCTTATCGAGCTCGACACCGCCGCAAATCACGCTCGCATCGGGATAGAAATACGAATTCTTTTTGATCGCGCGAACGCGAAGATTGCTATCGAAGACACGGCACGGCTTGCCTTTTAAACCTGAGAACAGGGAGCCGATCAGATTCGCAATTATAAGGCTGTGATCGACCGTTCCACCAGACATGTCGACGACTACGCCGTCGTGATATTCGTGGCGGAATTCGCGGTGATATTCCGCTTCGAGATATTCCTGCGGCGAGATCCAGGGCGGGGTTTTACCTGTCGGCAATGCGGTCATATTAACAGTATATCGTGCGACAGGTCGTGTCGCTCGCGCCAGCCGCGCGCATCACCCCGCAGCCAGGTCCCGTACCTTCCACTTGTGCAGTGAAACCAGATGGGAATTTAAACCTTCAGCGTATTGGTGTGATCGAGCGCGCCAAATCGCCGGTTTCGCGAGGCGAAGGAGCGGATTGCCCTTCGCAGCTCGGCAGTGTCGAAATCGGGCCAAAGGAGATCGCTGACGAACAGCTCGGCATAACTGATTTGCCAGAGGAGGTAGTTGCTGACGCGCATCTCGCCGGCGGTGCGGATCAGTAAATCCGGGTCGGGCCAGCCGGCGGTGTAGAGGTGATCGGCAATCGTACGCTCTGTAATATCGCGTGGATCAAGTTGCCCGGCGGCCACCTTCTCTGCGATGGCGCGAACACTATCGGTGATCTCCGCACGGCTGCCGTAATTCAGCGCCAACACCAGGTTCAGCCCGGTGTTGTGCCGGGTCTCGTCGAGCGTGACATTCATCTCCTCCAGCACGGGGTCGGGAAGTTGATCGAGCTGCCCGATCTGACGATAGCGGATGTTATTCGCCATCATCGTTTCGCGCTCGGAGCGCAGGTAATCGATATACATCTGCATCAGAAACGCCACCTCTTCGGGTGGGCGCTTCCAATTTTCCAGACTGAACGAATAGAGCGTCAGGAAATCCGGCCCGCCGAACTCCTTACGCAGCTGCGCGCAGTCCGTCACGATCGATCGCACCAGCTTCGCGCCGTTCTGATGGCCGCGAATTCGCTCCAGCCCGCGCTGCACCGCCCAGCGGCCGTTGCCATCCATGATGATCGCGATATGACGCGGAAACTTCTGCGGCGGGATGTCTGACAAATCGAGCATGAGCCAACTTCTTCACTGCAAACGATCGACCGCCGACGGCCGGCTCTCTTCGTCGTGAATCAAGTGATATTCATAGGCATCCACCAGCGCCGCCCAGGATGCGTCGATGATATTGCCGCTCACCCCGATGGTGCCGAAATATTCGGTCGTGCCGTCGTCTCCCTCCCGTCGCGATTCAACGACCACGCGCACCGCCGCGGCCGTCTCGTCCTTTGAATTGATGACGCGCACCTTGTAATCAATCAGATGCACCTTCGCGATGTTCGGCAGATGCGGCAGCAACGCGGAACGCAAGGCGTTATCCAGCGCATTCACCGGGCCGTCGCCCTCGGCCACGCGATGTTCCAATGCCTCGCCGACGCGAATCTTGATCGTCGCCTCGGAGATCGGCGAATTCGACTCGCTCTTCATCACCGAGACGCGGTAATGATCGAGCGTGAAGAAAACGCGATGCCTGCCGATCTCTTTCCGCAGCAGCAACTCGAAACTTCCCTCGGCCGCCTCGAATTGATAGCCGGCGTTCTCTAAATCCTGGACTTTTTCAAGAACGCGGCGCAACGTCGGCTTGTCATTCTCGATATCAAATTTTCGACCGGCCTTGGCGACAATATTGCTTTGGCCGGACAGTTCACTGACGAGGATTTTTCGCGAGTTGCCGACCGCTTCGGGCGCGACATGCTCATAAGTGCTCGCGTCTTTCTGCACCGCATGGACGTGCATGCCGCCTTTGTGAGCGAATGCGCTCGTGCCGACATACGGTTGGCTGGGCACCAGATTCATGTTCGCGGTTTCAAACACATACCGGCTGACCTCGGTCAGCCGCGATAAGGTCTCGCTGGTCAGACAATCAAATCCGTATTTCAGCTTTAAATTGGCAATGAGCGGAATCAAATCCATGTTGCCGCAGCGCTCGCCGACGCCGTTGATCGTCCCTTGCGCGTGGCCAGCGCCGGCATTGATGGCGGCCAACGCGTTGGCGATCGCAAGCGCGGCGTCGTTGTGCGTGTGAATGCCGATGGTCACGCTCGTCTCGCGCTTCACGCGATTCACCGCCGCCGTGATGCGTTCGGGCATCGTCCCGCCGTTTGTGTCGCAAAGGCAGAGCACCGAGGCACCCGCATCCTGTGCCGAGAGCAACGTGCGAATCGCGTAATCGGGGTTGGCCGCAAACGCATCGAAAAAATGCTCGGCGTCGTAGACGACGGTTCGACCGGCCGACCGCATCATGCGAATCGAGTCGCCGATCATCGCGACGTTTTCATCCAGCGAAACGTTCAGGACTTTCGTCACCTGGAACTCGCTACTTTTTCCCACCAACGTGACGACGGGCGTCTGCGCCTCGAGCAACGCGCGAAGGCCGGGATCCTCCTCGGCGAGAATGCCGCGCCGGCGCGTCATTCCGAAGGCGGCAATCTTGGAATGATTGAGCTTGAGTCGCCTTGCTTCCTGAAAAAAGGCCGCGTCTTTCGGATTGGAAAGCGGGAAGCCGCCCTCTATAAAATCGACGGCTAGCTCATCGAGCTTCTGGGCGATGAGCAACTTGTCCTGAAGCGACAGGTTGAAGCCTTCGCCCTGCGTGCCGTCGCGAAGCGTGGTGTCGTAGATATCGATGCGTCGTGCGGTGCTTGCCATGAGGAGCTTGTGGGGCGCGTGGGAAACGAAAGATGTTATCTTGCCCGTCACGTCGGTCAAAGCGCCGCGCGAAATAGGCGTTTTAAATGACAGGGCAACCGCATTCTGGATGATTTCGTTTTTTCTCCTCTCCCTGTACTCG
>CAXSBN010000036.1:21631-40278 GCA_964236135.1 uncultured Phycisphaerae bacterium | reverse complement strand
CGCGCCGAGCTGCCGCCGGACCGCCAGCCCTACATCGTCGCGATGACCGCGAGCCTTCCGAGCGAGGCGGTGATCGATCGTGCGGCCGGCCTTGGTGCAACCTGGATCAAGTTGCCGGCGCCGCGGCAGGCCGTCGGGATGAGTCGCGGAGCGACAGCCGCTCAATTTAATCAGATGTTGCGACCGCTTGCATCATTGGCGGCGGCGCGAGGGGTTGGGGTGCTGATCGAAAATGGCGCGAGTTTCGCGTCGGCCCGCGATATGTGGGGATTAATCGACCAGCTAAATCATCCGAATGTTGCCTGTGCATGGAATGAGTCGGTTGCGATCCGCATCGGCGAGCGCCCCGCCTTGAGCGTGCCGACGCTGAATTCACGCATCCAGCACGTGGTTTTAGACGATCGCGCGCTGCTGATGGAGAGCCCGTTGACGCGAGCCCTGCTGCAACGACTGGCCGGGATCGGATATGGCGGGTTTGTGACGATCGGCACATCGACGGTTTCGGACAATGAGCTTGCAACGATGCTGAACTTAGTGCGAGAATGGACGAGCCCAAAGAGGGCCGTTCATAAAAAAAGCACGGCCAGCAAGCTGGCCGCGCCTGATTGATGAAACTGCCTGTTAGTTGGCGCTTTGGTTTATGCCGTCGCGGGTTGAGCGGCCCGGCGCACCTTCGTTGCTTTCGCGCCTTTAGGACCTTCCTCAAATTCGTATTCGACTGCTTCCCCGTCCTGAAGCGTCTTGAAGCCTTGGCCTTCAATAACGGAATGATGGACAAAAACATCTTTCCCCTGCGTCGAGGCGATGAATCCAAAACCTTTCTGATCGTTAAACCACTTGACTTTACCAGCGGCCATAAGCCACTCCTTCCGGAAAACGCGACATCAACCGAGCGGCGTTTGAATGAAGTACAGATCCACCGCTCACACGGCTGAGACTTTACCGGAACGGATAAAGCAAGTGCAAAAATTTGCGATGCTTGTGTCGGAATGAGCCCGGGCATGTAAACGCTACTGAGCAACGACATGGTTGACCGAAGCAAAAGATTTAAATCGACCACTTATCCACACTCGACGGCCCGCTGCTGATCTTGATGAGGATTTCGTTAAACCCATATTCGCAAAAACACTTACGTCGCGGAAAACAAACATCGTCTAAAAGCAAGATTTACAGAACTATATTTGATGTAAATGGTTTATAGAGTTGGAGTTAAGGCAATTAATATCAACCATAAAATGCGGTAAGTTACTAACAAGCCGGCAGATTGACGACTGCCCTAAGAAAATGCCGAAAATTGGTCGAATGCAATAACCAGCGGTTGTTGTCCACGTGTTATCCACAACAGGCGATAACGAGGAGCCGCTTGATTTTTGCGTGCGGGCGAGGATGCTGTCGGCGAACCATCGGCGAATGAATCTTCTCGAAACTACAAAGCTAGTCAAAACTTACAGCGGACGACGGGTGGTCGACGAAGTGAGTTTCGTCCTTGCGCAGCAGGAAATCGTCGGTTTGCTGGGCCGCAACGGCGCGGGCAAGACGACGACGTTCCGCATGATCCTGGGCATGGTCACGCCCGACAGCGGGGCGGTCGCCTTCGATGCAACCGACATCACGCACTTGCCCATGTATCAGCGCGCCTTGCGCGGCATCGGCTATCTCTCCCAGGAACGCAGCGACTTCCGTCGACTAAGTGTCTGGGATAATCTGATGGCCATCCTCGAAACGCGAAAGCTTTCCTCCACCGAGCGAAAGAAGCGGGCCGAGCGTTTGCTCAGTCAGTACGGCCTCTTAAAAGTGCGTAATCAGCCTGCTTGGACGCTCTCCGGCGGCGAACGCCGCAAGATGGAAATCGCCCGCGCGCTGGTCACCGATCCGAAGCTAATCCTTCTCGATGAGCCGTTTAGCGGCGTCGACCCGATTGCGGTCGAAGATCTGCAGGTTGAAGTGAAGCGCATTAAGGAAGAGTTTCAGAAGAGCGTACTAATTACTGACCACAACGTCGCTCAGACGCTGCGCGTATGTGATCGGGCGTTGATCATTAGTGACGGCCGGGTGTTCAAGGAAGGCACGCCGCGCGACATCATCAACGATCCCGGCGTGCGCAGCACTTATCTGGGCAATACCTTCCGCGGCGACGAATTCGATTGATTCTTTGACGTGGCATGGGCATCCTGCCCGCATTCGACGACATGCTTGGCGTCGGCACCTGCGTGCGACATTCGCAAGCACGGGCTTCCAAGCCCGCACCACGAAAAATGCATCATCGCAATGCAGCGAAATCACAATCCTGAGATGTTCTATGAAGATGTCCCGTGGAGGAAAGATGATTCGACCCGTCGCCGCAATTTTGTTGTTCGTTGCGCTCTTTTCGTTTACTGCGCTCGCGGAAGATCCGGCCACGCAACCGAGCACTGCGGCAAGCACGCAGCCGCTCACGATCTCGCCAGAGGTGAAGGCAATTCTCGATCAGGTCACGGACGCGTATGCGAAGCCGAACTCATTTGAGTTTGTTGGCCATTTTTCGTTCGATGCCGATGCTGCCGGGCGTGCCGAGAATCACTCAGCCGACTTCACATCAACCTTCGCCGCGCCCGCGAAATTTCGTCATGAGATGAAGGACGATCTATTGCTCGTGTGCGCGAATGACAAGCTGTTCGCGTATCTGCTGGGACGAAATCGCTACATGGTTTTTGATCCGCCCAAGTCGCGCGCCGTGAAAGACGTGGCAGCGCCAGTGCGCGAGATGCTTGAAGAGCAGGATCCCTCGCTGCTCATGGCAATGTCGAGCGACGCGGGGAAGGAATTGATCGACGGTGCGCTGTCGGCGGAAAAAGTTTCGGACGTCGAGCTCGACCATGTGAGCTACACGGCATTGCAATTGAAGCAGGATGATCGCGATGTCCGCGTGTTGATCGATTCGAAGACGGGCTTGATTCGGCAGATGCAGATCGATCTTCGACGCACGCTCGAGCGTGCAGGCGTGCCGCTTGTGAAAAAGGCGATGACGGTCATTGAGTACACGAGGTCAACAGCCGGCCCGGCGATCGATCAGACCAAGACCTTCGCCTGGACACCGCCCAAAGGCGCGGCTTTGATGAAGGCTGACGACCCTGATGCCGTCGCCGGCGGTGGTGGCGGGGCAGGGGACGACGACGCGTCGCACAAGCTGGTGGGCAAGCCCGCGCCAACGTTCTCGCTGGAGAGCGTCGAGGGCAAGACCGTCGCGCTTGCCGACTTAAAGGGAAAGGTCGTCGTTCTCGATTTCTGGGCGACGTGGTGCCCGCCATGCCGGGAAAGCCTTCCGCATTTAAACGAGCTGGCTAAATCCAAAGCCAACGATGCGGTCAGCGTATTCGCGGTCAATCTCCGCGAAACGAAGGACAAAGCCGGTGGATACATGACGGACAACAAACTCGGGCTTCAGGTGCTGCTCGATGGTGACGGCGCGGTCGCGGAGAAGTATTTTGTCACCGGAATTCCCCAGACGGTCGTCATTGGAAAAGACGGCAGTGTTAAGACGGTGATTGTCGGCTACGAGCCGGGAATCGACGCCCAACTTCAAAAGGCCGTTGAGGATGCGATGGCGACTAAATAACGAAACCGCTTTCAAAATCGGCAACATTCAACAAATGGAGCCGTCTCGTCGCAAGTCTTTCGAAGCCATGCCCGATGTTTATTGAGCGGGCACTGGGAATGTCCGCCAAAGGCTATCGGACTTAGGGCAGCACGCACGCTGGGGCTCGATGAATCAGGAACTGGTAGAACGAATTCGGCAATGCCCGACACTTCCGTCGCTTCCGGCGATCGCGATGCAAGTGCTCGATCTTGCGCAGCGGCCCGATGCGGACATTGCTGAAATCGCGCGCACCATTTCCAAGGATCCCGCGCTCTCCAGCAAAATTCTTCGCACGGTAAACAGCAGCTTCTACGGCCGAAGCTCAAACGTCAGCACGATCAGCCAATCATTGGTGATTCTCGGCCTGCAAAGTGTCAAGACGCTGGTGCTCGGTTTTTCGCTCGTCACTAATCTGTCGAAAAATAAGAGCGCGGGTTTCAATCATCTTGGCTATTGGCGGCGAAGCATCTACGCCGCAACCGCCGCCAGAACCATTGCATCAAAGACAAATCTCGTTCAACAGGAAGAAGCATTTCTTGCCGCCCTGCTCGGTGACATCGGCATGCTCGTGCTCGATCAGGTGGTCGGCGAGCAATACGGCGAAATCATCGGCAAGGCGAACTCGCACGGCGATTACCCCGCCTTAGAAACCGCCGCGTTCGGCATGACCCATGCCGATGTCGGCGGCATTCTTACGGAGCAGTGGAAGCTGCCGCCGATCTTAAGCACGCCCGTCGCGGCCCATCATTCGCTTGAAACCGTGACTGACCCGGCCTTACGGAAGCTGGCGGAAATTGTCTGGTTGAGCGGTCGTTGTGCCGACGTGTACGTGGATGAGGTTGCCGCGCCCGCAATTTCAGACGTTCGAAAATTTTGTCTCGAACATTTCCAATTTACCGAAGCGACCTGCGACGCGATGCTCGCGGAGATCGGCACGCGAACGAAAGAAGTCGCGATACTTTTCGAGATCAACATCGGCTCATCGGCTGGCTTCGAAGCGATCCTGAAGAAAGCGAATGAGACACTGGTTGAGCTGATGATGCAGAGCAACCAGCAATCGACCACTTTGCAGCAGCAGAATCAGATCTTGAAAGAGCAGGTCGTGACCGACGCGCTGACGGGATTGGCGAATCGCGCGAAGTTCGACCAATTCACCACCGAAGTATTCCCGATGGCGCGCAAAGCGCAGAAACCTCTGTCGCTGGTGATGATCGATGTCGACAACTTCAAGAAGATCAACGACACGCGCGGCCATCCAGCCGGCGATCAAGTGCTGCGCATGCTCGGTAAGCTGTTAAAAACCGCGGCCCGCGCGCAGGATGTCGCGGCGCGATATGGCGGCGAGGAAATGGTGATTGTCATGCCCGGTACGACGCGGGCAACGGCGGCATCGATTGCGGAAACCATCCGCCGGGCGATCGCCGCAAAGCCGATCATCTTCGGCGGCGTCGCAATCCCGGTTACCGCCAGCTTCGGCGTCGTCAGCTACGAGCCGGGCTCCCCGTTCACCGCATTCTCCCAGTTGGTGAAGGCGGCGGATCTCGCACTGTATAACGCCAAGCACAATGGGCGGAACTGCGTACGCGTGTTTGCCCTGAATCCAAAGCCCGCCGCCGCGCCCGCAACACTTCTCGTCAAGCCTGCGGCAGCCTAATTGCAGCGAGATTACGGGCGAAATCCGCGAGTCTGAATTTTTTTTGGAGAGGCGTCTTGACGGCGTTTCGTCCAGCCGTATACTCCCCCGCTCGACTGATGGCATTCGCGTACGCCGCTTGCCATTGCTGCTGAAGAGTTTAGTTGACGAAAGAGAGTATCAAGCACTTGGTTTTAACTCCCGATTTTCCTCACCGCGTTCACTGGTAGGTTTCCTCATTATTAATGGAGGTCATCGACGACGAGTCGGTGATGCGACACGAAACGACAGTTTTTGTCGGGAAGTTTCGTCGCCGGAATTGAAGAGTTAGGTTCGTGTGAACGCCATGTCAGTGCCGTGAAGTGAGTGCCGAATTCGAATAAGCCTGCCGCAGTGAACGACATGCTTATCCGCATTTGGCGGTATCGAAAAAGTAGGGAAGGCCTGAGCTTAGCGGCAAGGGTTGACCGATACTGGATCGACGCTCTTTGACAAGTGAATATGTGAGGTTCAAAGGTTCAAGGTTCATTAGTAGGACTGAAAAGCGAAAGCTTATCGGTTCGTACTAAGTGATCCTTACGCGATGCCCACCCCTGCAATTAGGTGAGATCCCCTCACCTGTCTTTCTGTTAGTCTTTCTGTCGGGTGGGCGTCGTCGAGCACCTTTTTGGCGATAGTGACATATTATTGAGTTTCAGAGTTTCATCGAGGAGGTCCAATCCTGCGATGGCTGAACATCAGCTGACACGCCCTGTCATTGAATGAGGTAGCCGAGTCGGGCAGTCGAAAGACTGGTTGATGAGGCGAGATAATTCTCTCTGCTGATGATCGATAAAAATGGTCAAATTACTAAGGGTGTATGGTGGATGCCTTGGCATCGAGAGGCGATGAAAGACGTGGTAGCCTGCGATATGCTTCGGGAAGCTGGCAAACAAGCGTTGATCCGAAGATTTCTGAATGAGGAAACTCTGCTGCATAACCTGCAGTAACCTGCGGCTGAATGTATAGGCCGTATGGAGCGAACTCAGGGAACTGAAACATCTAAGTACCTGAAGGAAAAGAAAAAGACATTGATTCCGTAAGTAGCGGCGAGCGAAAGCGGACATAGCACAAACCGAGATTCGTCTCGGGGTTGCGGAAGCACTGAGGGGTTACAAAACCGTTCTTAGCTAAACAGTCTGGAAAGTCTGGCCATAGTGGGTGAAAGCCCCGTAGGCGAAAAGAACAGGTCCCCGTTAATATGTGCTCTCCAGAGTAGCACGGAGCTCGTGGAACTCCGTGTGAAGCCGCCCGGACCACCGGGCAATGCTAAATACTACTCGATGACCGATAGTGAACTAGTAGGGCGATTGAATGGTGAAAAGCACAGCTATTAGCTGAGTTAAAAGTACCTGAAACCATATACTTACAAGCGGTCGGAGCACTATGCCCAGCAATGGGAATGTGTGACGGCGTACCTTTTGCATAATGGACCGGCGAGTGCATTTCTGCAGCAAGGCTAAGGTGTCAAGCACCGGAGCCGTAGCGAAAGCGAGTCTTAAGATGGCGTTAAGTTGCAGGATTGCGGCCCGAAACCCCGTGATCTACCCGTGAGCAGATTGAACACACCGTAAAAGGTGTGGGAGGATCGAAGCCGTGAACGTTGAAAAGTTCTGGCATGACTTGCGGGGAGGAGTGAAAGTCTAATCAAACGGGGAGATATCTGGTTCTCTTCGAAATGCCTTTAGGGGCAGCCTCGGACAACTACTCGATAGGGGTAGAGCTACTGAAAGGAGACGTGGGGCTACCCGCCTACACGCTCCTATCAAACTCCGAATACTATCGAGACTATTCCGGGAGTGAGTCCGCGAGGGATAATCTTCGCGGTCAAAAGGGAAACAACCTAGATCGCCTGCTAAGGTCCCAAAATACGACTCAGTTCGTTAGGAAGTTATTCTACTGAGACAGCCAGGATGTTGGCTTAGAAGCAGCCACCATTTAAAAAGTGCGTAATAGCTTACTGGTCGAGTAGAGTAGCGCCGTAAATGATCGGGAATAAGTCGTATACCGAAGCAGCGAATTGTCAGCAATGACAGTGGTAGAAGAGCGTTGCATGCCGCATCGAAGCAGTACCGTGAGGAGCTGTGGAGCGCATGCAAGTGAGAATGCCGGTATGAGTAACGATAATGCAGGTGAAAATCCTGCACGCCGAAAGCCTAAGGTTTCCTGGGGAAGGTAAATCCGCCCAGGGTTAGTCGGACCCTAAGTCGAGGCTGAAAAGCGTAGACGATGGACGGCAGGTTAATATTCCTGCACCGGACGTGAAGGTTGAACCCATGCATGTACGTTTCCCAAGCAGATCCCCCGACTAGACGTGGGGGTTTCGAAAGATCGAGGCCACTTTGTTGCCGAAGTCTGTAGCGGAGACGTCGAGAAAAGTGCATGGGTGACGACACGGTCGCCCGTACTAAAACTGACACAGGTAGGCGAGGAGAGTATCCTAAGGCGCTCGAGAGAACTGCGGTTAAGGAACTAGGCAATCTAACCCCGTAACTTCGGGAGAAGGGGTCCCTCCTCATTTATGAGAGGGCGCAGGAATCAGACTGGGCGACTGTTTATCAAAAACACAGCTCCGTGCTAACTCGCAAGAGGATGTATACGGAGTGACGCCTGCTCGGTGCCGGAAGGTTAAGGAAGTCGGTTAGGAGTTCGCTCCAAAGCTGGCAACCGAAGCCCCGGTAAACGGCGGCCGTAACTATGACGGTCCTAAGGTAGCGAAGTTCCTTGTCGGGTAAGTTCCGACGTGCATGAACGGCGTAACGACTTGGTCGCTGTCTCAACCGCAGACTCGGTGAAATTGAAGTGGCGGTGAAGATACCGTCTACCCGCAGCAAGACGGAAAGACCCCATGCACCTTTACTATAGCCTGGTACTGACGCCGGGTTCGAACTGCGTAGCATAGGTGGGAGGCGTTGATCCCTTGGTTTCGGCCAAGGGGGAGCCAACAAGTGAAATACCACCCTGTTTGCATTCGTCGTCTCACCCCGTGCCATGAATCTGGTCGGGGAACCGTGCTAGGTGGTTAGTTTGACTGGGGCGGTCTCCTCCAAAAGAGTAACGGAGGAGTGCAAAGGCCCGCTCAGGACGGTTGGCAATCGTCCGTCGAGCGCATTAGTAGAAGCGGGCTTGACTGCGAGTGCTACGGCACGAGCAGAGCTGAAAGGCGGCTAAAGTGATCCTGTGGTCCCGTGTGGAAGGGCCATAGCTCAACGGATAAAAGGTACGCTGGGGATAACAGGCTGATCGCACCCGAGCGTCCATAGCGGCGGTGCGGTTTGGCACCTCGATGTCGGCCCATCACATCCTGGGGCTGAAGGCGGTCCCAAGGGTTTGGCTGTTCGCCAATTAAAGTGGTACGCGAGCTGGGTTCAGACCGGCGTGAGCCAGGTCGGTCCCTATCTGTTGCGGGCGTAGGATCTTTGACGATACCTCAACTATAGTACGAGAGGATTTAGTTGGACGGACCCCTGGTGTACCAGTTGTCTCGCTAGAGGCACCGCTGGGTAGCTATGTCCGGAACGAATAAACGCTGAAAGCATCTAAGCGTGAAGTCTATATCAAGACAAGAGATCCATGGGGGCTTGCCCCCGAGAGACCCCGGGAAGACTACCCGGTTGATAGGCTGGAGCTGTAAGGCCCGAAAGGGTTTCAGGTTACCAGTACTAACGGTCGATTATTTGACCATTTTTATCGATCATCATCGAACACAAAAAGCGTTCTCGATGACATATCGCGGATGAACTTTGTTCTCCGATGTCCCACGCCACAAGCGTGACCACCGGCGAAAAATTCGGATGATCTGGCCAGATACGTCTTTGTAAGTGTTATCAAGTTGTACAGATTCCATCTCCAACGATGAATCTGGCTACTCATACGAAGTTGAACCTCACATTCACTTGAAAATAAGCCCAGCCGGCTGTAACCGGCCGGCTGGGCCTTTGTTGGTGGCTATACCCGTAGGGTCACACCCGTTCCCATTCCGAACACGGTCGTTAAGCCTGCGGGGCCGATGATACTGCTTCAGCGGGAAAGTAGGTCACTGCCAGCATTAAACTGAGCCCTCGATCCTTCACCGGATCGAGGGTTCTTTTTTTGCGCGGATTTGGCGAGTATGATCTCGACATCCGAATGCAGAAAGACAGCGTTGCAGAGATTGTCGCCTCCCTGAACGCCGCAGGTGTTCGCTATCTCATCGTCGGCGGACTTGCAGTCGTTGCACACGGTTATCTGCGCTTTACCGCGGATGTCGACATCGTCCTGGCAGTTGAGCCGGAAAATGTCATTGCTGCTTTGTCGGCTCTTAGAAATCTAGAGTATCTGCCGCCAGCCCCGGTTTCGCTCATGGATTTCGCCGATCCATCGCTTCGTAAGAAGTGGGCCGATGAGAAGAACATGAGGGTATTCTCGCTCTTTTCTGCGAAACATCCCGGCACGGATGTCGGCCTGTTTCTTGAACCGCCGTTTAATTTCGAATGCAATTGCCAAGGGCAAGTGGATGGACGTCGCCGTCGGCGTTCCGGCACTGTTTTGCAGTGTGACGATCTGATTGAGCTAAAGACTCGCGTCGGATGTCCCCGCGATATGGAGGACGTTTTGCACCTCAAGCGACTTAGAGATCAAAGCTGATGAGTGACCCAAATCAAAAAGATCAAGAGCGGGTTTGGGAAGCGGGCTGGGAGGGTCATGAGCTGGCGTAGGAGCGGCGCTTTGCGGCACTCACACTCGAGCAGAAAATAGATTGGCGTGAGAGCGCCCAGCGACTTGTTAATCAACTTCAGTCGCAACAGCAATCTCCACTGGCAGAAAGAAGTCAACGTTAATGATGAATTTACGTCGAATAACGGGCTGCATTCTTAGCTCCGCGTCCGTGGTGATCGTAAGTCAGTTAGCATTCGCCCAAGTTCCTCCGCCGCCGACCGTGGCGAAGGGGACTGACGTCGACGATTTCTTCGGCACGAAAGTCGCCGACCCGTACCGCGCGCTGGAGGATGAATCGCGCCCCGAGACCCAGGCATTCATCGAGGCGCAGAACAGGCGCACGCACGACTACCTAAATTCCCCGCAACGCGATCAGATTAAAGCTCGCATTACTGAACTGATCGACTACCCGCGTCAATCCGCTCCCGCGCGGCACGGTAAGTGGGCGTTTTTCTCGACGAACACCGGCCTCCAGAATCAGGCCGTGTTGCGCGTTACTGACGACATTCCCAAAGGATACAACCGCGATGGCCGCGTGTTGATCGATCCTAACAAGCTCGCCGCCGACGGGACAACGTCGCTGGGCCTCACCGCAGAGACTCTTGACGGCTCACTCTTAGCTTATGGCCTCGCACAGTCCGGATCGGACCATTCTGAAATTCATATTAAGAACGTTTCGACCGGCGAAGACTTGCCCGATGTACTCCCGCCCGCGCGGCAGGGCAGCGTCGGCTGGCTGCACGACAACTCCGGATTTTACTACAGCAAATATCCGAAGACCGCCGAGCACGGCAAGGCTGAGCAGGCGTATGGCCAGCAGGTCTTCTTTCACAAGCTCGGAACGCCCCCGGCCGACGACAAGCTCATCTACGAGCGGCCGGAGGACAAAGAGCTCGGCATGGGCGTCGGCCAGACCGAGGATGGCAAGTACGAAGTGATGTATCTGTCGCGCGGGACCAAAGCCGAGCATCGACTCTATTGGCGGTTTGCAGGTTCGAACAGTGATTGGAACAAGCTCATCGACGATGAGAAGTTTCAGTACAGCCTGGTTGGCAATGATAACTCCACATTCTATTTCATGACCACCGACGGCGCGCCGCATAACCGCCTGCTCGCCATCGACGTCGAGCATTCGGAACGGGACAAATGGAAGGAGCTCATTTCGGAAAGCAAAGACGTGCTGGTCGGCCTCGATTTGATCGACGAGAAATTCATCGCTACCTACCTGCACGACGCGCAGAGCGTTATCAAGATTTTTGACAAGAATGGTTCGCCGGATCGTGACGTCGAGCTGCCAACGGTGGGATCGGCTAACGTCGTCGGCGGGCAGCGAGAGAACACCGACTTTTATTACACCTTCACCTCCTTCAGCTATCCCCCGACCACGTTTCGATATGACCTAAAGACAAGCAAAAGCGAGAAGATTTTCTCGCCGACCGTTCAGTTTGATCCCGCGGCCTACGAGACAAAGCAGACTTTTGCCGACAGCAAAGACGGCACGAAAGTCCCACTCTTCATTACCTATCGCAAGGGTCTGAAGCTCGACGGCACGCATCCGGCCCTGCTAACAGGATACGGCGGATTTAACATCAGCACGACACCCGGCTTCAGCGCGACGCGCGTCGCCTGGCTAGAGAAAGGCGGCGTCATCGCATCGGCCTGCATGCGCGGCGGCGGTGAATATGGCGAAGCCTGGCACCACGACGGCATGTTCGAGAAAAAGCAAAACGTCTTCGACGATTTCGCGGCCGCGGCGGAGAAACTCGAAGCTGATGGCTATACCAGCTCCAGGAAGCTGGCAATCCAAGGCGGCAGCAACGGCGGCCTGCTCATGGGCGTGGTCATGGAGCAACATCCCGAGCTGTACGGCGCGGTCGTTTGTCAGGTCGGCGTGCTCGATATGCTGCGCTACAACAAGCTCGGCATCGGTCGATTCTGGACGGTGGAGTATGGCGATGCCAGCGCGAGCACTGAGCAGTTCAAATATCTGTACGCCTATTCGCCGCTGCACAACGTGAAGCCGAACGTCGACTATCCGCCGCTGCTGATCACCACCGGCGCGGGCGACAACCGCGTCGTCCCCGGCCACAGCTACAAATTCGCCGCAACGATGCAGGCCGTGTCGACGTCGCCGAATCCGGTGCTACTGAGAATCGAATCCAAAGCCGGCCACGGCGGGGGAAAGCCGACGAGCAAAGTCATCGACGAGCAGGCGGATATATACGAGTTCCTCTTTAAGACGTTTGGGATGTGAGCCTTTTATCCCCTCTCCCCTGTACCCGGGGGAGAGGGCTAGGGTGAGGGCTCTTCCGCGATTCGCAAACGGACAAAATCGACTCTAGCACACCTTCGATGTTTTCAAACACATCCACGTTCGAAAACCGAAGCACGGAAAAATTCAACTCTGCTAATCGCGTCGATCGAACTTGATCATGCACCACACGATCGAAATGTGAATCGCCGTCCAACTCGACGATTAACTTCGCATCAACACAGTAAAAGTCGGCAACGTATCGATCCACAGCGTGCTGCCTGCGAAACTTGAAGCCGCCGAGTCGACGATTACGCAATAGGTACCAAACGATCGCTTCCGCGGGCGCTGCCTCGAGTCGCATGGCGCGGGCACGTTCCAAGAGGTATGGATCAACACGATGTGGTCGTCGAGACATCTTCCTCTTCTTTCCCCCTCGCCCTCGTACGCGGGGGAGAGGGTCGGGGTGAGGGGTCTTTCTTCGTTGGACCGCCGAGAAGAGCCCCTCACCCTAACCCTCTCCCCCGAGTACGAGGGCGAGGGGACCAGACCTTTGTCGCACGCATTATCCGATCGCGCACCGCTCGCCACGCTTCCGTCTCTGGCGGCATCTCGATGTAGATTGCTCGCAATTCTTGCGAATCCAGTAAACGCAATCGCGCGTAAAAATTTCTCGCGTACGACTCCGGATCTAGCGTCGGCTGGATGATGGCCGCGTTGGTCAGCTCGATCTGCGATCGCTGCGAAGGCTCGAACCGAAACGCCGGCGTGGTCGGGGCGTAATGCACGCTCATCTGGCCGGGCGACGGCATTGCGATCGCGCCGCTCGCATGTGCGTCGATTAACTCGACCGACTCATGCAACGCCGCTTCGATCATCTCGCGCGTAATCGCGCCGGGCCGGAGGATTCGGAATTTCTCGTTTGATAAGTCCAAGACAGTCGATTCAATTCCGACCGCACATTTTCCACCATCGAGAATCAGGTCGACCGCATCGCCGAGTTCTTCGCGCACGTGCGCCGCGCTCGTCGGGCTGACGCGCGTCGAACGATTCGCGCTTGGTCCGGCGAGTGGCTGGTCGAATTCGCGGAGTAGTTCAAGCGTCAACGGATGATCGGGTGCGCGTAGTCCTACGCTGTCGAGTCCTGCCGTCACGATCGACGGAATCTCTTCTGTTTTCGGGAGCACGATCGTGATCGGACCTGGCCAGAACGCTTCAGTGATCCGCGAAGCCGCAAGCGGCCAGACACGCGCGTAACGCCGTGCAACTTCTTCGTTCGCCACGTGACAGATCAACGGATTTGTCGACGGTCGCCCCTTCGCCTTGAAAATCCGCGCGACGGCCTGGGCATTCGTCGCATCCGCCCCGAGGCCGTAAACGGTCTCGGTCGGAAACGCGACCAGCCCGCCCTTCTTCAGCACCTCAACGGCTCGTGCAATGTTCTTCGCTTCACGCATCACTCGTCACGCATCAGTTTTGTCGTCAGCGATTTCTTGCTCGATCAACCAAGCCTTCGTCTTCTCCGCATCCACGCAGATCAGAAACACTTCCTGCACCGTGCCGGTGGAAATGTACTGGCACTTTAATCCCGCGTCCGTCGGATACTGAATTTTAAAGCTCGCCGGCGTTTTGCCACGTCGCACTTTGATCCGGCCCGGGACGATGCGGCTGACGTGCGGACAATTCTTCACAATGAAATCGAGAATCGCATCCAGCCCGCGAATCCGGCCATGCTGACGTTTGATGCGGCCAAATTTCATGGCGGAACGCGGGCATGAAGCCGCAAGCGGCCGGGTCAATAGCATCGGAGGATCAGACTTTGACTTCGTGCGATCAAGTGACCATCCTTTTAACGCACGACAGCACTACCGATACGCGGAAATATTTTTGACGACTGTTGGGAATGCCATCCGTGGTGCCAACAGCGAAAAAAGCATAGACGGCGGCTCGGTCGGTTGCTCCTGCATCACGCTGAAATCGCGGCCGTCGAAGCGAATGGAATATTTTTGCAGGGGCAAAAACGCTTCTGCCTCGAACAACGCGATCGGCGACCCCTCCAGATCGGCCCAGGTCGGCAGCCAAAGCGCTTGCTTGGCAGCAAGCTGGAACTCGATGTAGCCGTTGTGGTGTCGCGAGGCTGACAACGCATCGCGCGGCGGCATGGTGAACTGGTAATACACCCGTCGCACGCCCCGGCCAAGCTCGATCTCCTCGGACAGCGGATCGTCGGCCATTACCGTAGCCGTATCGACTAGGCCGGCCTTCATCAGGATGGTGATGACAGTGCGGCTGGCATCGGCTAGCTCGCCGAAGGCGCTGCGATATCTTGTCAATCGCTGTTCGTTCAGCGTGCTGGCTTCGTTCAGCATTTGACCAAATCGTTCGAGGGGAAAATGCTGCAACACGGCCTGCTCGTTTAATAATTGCCGCACCTCGCCGGGCTTCACGTCGCCATGCCGTAGCGCCGCGCGAGCGTTGGCGATGCGGGCGTCGTATTCGTGCATCATGGCCATTTTAGCGGCCGCGATCGGATCGTCGGGCGCGGTCGGCGGTTTAACAATCGGCTGCGTTGCGGCGGGATTTGACAATCGCAGGGCGATTCGATCACGGAGTTTCGACAATGCGGCATCCAAGTGCGCCTGGTCGACCACAACAACGCGGGAAGCGACTGCGGCTTCCGAACTAATCGATGGCACGCCGCCCGCAAGGCAAACGCCTGCGGCGGCTGATAGAATGACGAAAGCCGTAGACCGTGCGGCGTGTAACATCTTCACGATCGCAATCTCCCTTCGTGAATTCGCAGACAAATCCAATTTTTTGCGGAGTTCCGCTAAAAAACAGTCAGAAGCAAAAGAAGTTTAACGAAGAACTAAATTCGACTTCAATCGAAATCCTTGGCCGAAATCCCGTAGTCGATCGTTCTCCGATCCCCGCAATGCAATGCGGCTCACTCTCAAGGTCCTCGTTTGACCCGGCGCGATTCTACTTGCTAAGCTGCTGATGCGATCCGCCCGTCCAAGCTTACAAACCCGGAGCCCCGCATTGTCCAACTCGCTCCCCATTGTCCAAGCCGACGGATCCGCACCTATTCGCGACGATGAATACGACATCGCGGGTGATGACAAGAAGGAAAAGTGCGGCGTATTTGGTGTGTGGAACGCGCTGGATGCATCGGCCTTGTGCTATCAAGGTATTTTCGCCCAGCAACATCGCGGCCAGGAATCTGCGGGCATCGTCACATCCGACGGCCGCGAATTGTATGGCCATGCCGGCATGGGCCTGGTGTCGCAAGTTTTCACCGGCCGGCAGCTTCGCGAAGAGTTGATCGGACATTCCGGCATCGGCCATGTTCGTTATTCCACGACAGGTTCGAGCAAGCTCTGCAACGCCCAGCCGCTTCTGCGCGAGTATGCCGTCGGCCCGGTCGCGGTCGCCCACAATGGCAACCTGATCAACGCCGATGCCATTCGCGCGGAGTACGAACGTGCCGGGCATATTTTTCAATCGACGACCGACACCGAAGTGATCGTGCATCTGCTCGCCGACCCCGCGCACGTCGACAAGCCGGACCCGCTGCCGTACGTGTTGCGGCATTTGCAGGGTGCGTTCAGCTTGCTGTTCATGTTTCCCGATCGCATCGAAGCCGCCCGCGACACATGGGGCATTCGGCCGCTGGTGCTGGGTAAGACCGCGGCGGGTGCCTGGTGCGTCGCCAGCGAAACGTGCGCGTTTGACGCGATCGGCGCGACGTATGTTCGCGAAATTGAGCCAGGCGAGATCGTTCGCATCGACGACAACGGTTTGCATTCGCGACGCTTCGATTCGCCCGCCGCGCGCGGCGCGCGATGCGCGTTCGAGCACGTCTATTTCTCGAACCCCGCCAGCATTGTGTTCGGACAAAATGTGCATCGCACCCGCGAGGCGATGGGCCGGCAGTTGGCGCGCGAAAGCAACGTGCCTGCCGACTGCGTTATCCCGATGCCCGACTCCGGCCGCAGCGCCGCCCTGGGATATGCCAAGGAATCCGGGCTGACGTTCGAAGAGGGAATCGTGCCGAACCGATTCGTCGGCCGTACGTTTATTCTTCCCAGCCAGCAGCAGCGCGATGCTGCCGTCAACTTGAAGCTGAACATTATTGGCGAATTAATTGACGGCAAGCGCATCGTGGTGGTCGATGATTCAGTCGTGCGCGGAACGACGACGCGGTCGAAGATGCGCGCGCTCCGCCGCGCTGGTGCGAAGGAGATTCATCTCCGCATCAGTTGCCCGCCGATTCGGCATCCGTGTTTTTACGGAATTGATTTTGCGACGACGGCCCAGTTGATCGCGCACGGCCGGACGATCCAGCAAATCGCCGATTTCGTCGAAGTCGACAGCATCGAATACCTGTCGCTCGAAGGGATGCTCGCATGTCTTAAAACGCCTGCCATTGATTGCTGCACGGCCTGCTGGAGCGGGGAATATAAAGTGCCGCTGGAATCGGAAGTGGGCAAGCTTCAGTTCGAGCGTGATCAGTTGAAGATGTTCGCTGGGAGTTAGGCGCGCGTTTTGTGACTCCTCTCCCCGACTGCGGAGGGAGACGAAAGAACGATGACTCCGGACACCGAAAAGCTCAACGCCCTGCTCGCGGCGCAGCAGCCGTGCATTTCGATCGTGACGATCGAGGAGCATTACGCGCTGTCGGTCGTGCGCGAGGTGGCGATCGAGCGTGGACAGAATCTTCGCATTTGGTCGATCACTTCGGGTTTGCACGACGGCTTGATTGAAGACGGGCCGGTCGTTCCCGACACCACGCATCCCGCGGCGGCGTTGGTGTCGCTCGCCAGTCAAAGTCGCACATCGCAGGGCATCGTTGCGATGCTCGACCTCGGGCCGAATCTGAACGATGCGCGAACGATGCGGGCGTTTCGCGATGCGGTGGCGTCGATGGCGCGTGCGAGGGAGTCGATCATTCTCATCGATTACGCCACCGCGCTCCCGCCGGCCGCGCGGGCGATCGCGGCAAAGATGGAACTGTCGCTGCCTGACGCGGAAGAAATCGAAGCGCTCGTTAAATCGACGTTGCGTGAATACAACGCGCGGCGGCAAGTCACCGTGGATCTCACACGCGGCTCACTGCAAACCATCGTTCGAAATTTGCGCGGCCTTTCCCGTCGTCAGGCGCGTCAGGTCATCATCAATTGTGTCTGCGATGACTGCCGGTTCGACGAGTCCGATGTCAATCGTATTCTGGCCTGCAAGCGGCAGGAATTGGCGAGCGACACGCTGCTCGATTACGTCGAAGCGCCGGTCAATCTCGACGACATCGGCGGGCTGGTAAATCTGAAGGCCTGGCTCGGTCGGCGTCGCGAATCGCTCAGCGACAAGGCAATCGCCTTTGGCATCGAACCACCGCGCGGCCTGCTCATGCTCGGCGTGCAGGGTGCGGGAAAAAGCCTGGCCGCCAAAGCTGTCGCGACGGCGTGGCATCGGCCGCTGCTGCGGATGGACGTTGGCGCGTTGTATGACCGTTACATCGGTGAATCGGAGCGGCGGTTGCGCGAAGCGCTACAGCAGGCTGAATCGATGTCGCCGATTGTGTTGTGGATTGATGAGATTGAAAAGGGCTTTGCATCTGCCGCGAGCCAGTCGAGTGATGGCGGGCTGAGCAAGCGAATGTTCGGGTCGCTGCTGACCTGGATGCAGGAGCGCACCGCGCCGGTATTCCTGATCGCGACGGCCAACGATATCGAAGCACTGCCGCCCGAGTTGTTACGCAAAGGACGGTTCGACGAAATTTTTTTCGTTGATCTCCCGACGCTCGAAGCGCGGCGGGCGATTTTCGAAATTCATCTCCGCAAACGAAAACGCAATCCGTTCGAATTTGGCCTGGACGAACTCGCGGAGAAATCAACCGGCTTCAGCGGCGCGGAAATCGAGCAGGCCATTGTCAGTTCGATGCACGATGCGTTCGCCGCGGGTGAATATCTGACAACGGCCCACGTCAGCAAACTGTTGGAACAGAGCCCGCCGCTGTCAGTGACGATGGCGGAAAAACTCGAGGCGTTGCGGGAATGGTCACGTGGGCGATGCGTGCCGGCAGATTGAACGCTTCATTGTCGCCCTCCGTCGCAATCGCATTTCACGCATTTCGATGCTTGCACAAAGCTGCCATTCCGAGGGGCGATGCCGCGACGCGGAACTTCGCGACTAAGATGTTTGACCTATGGAATCCCCGATTTCGTCGCAGCAGCTTGTGCTCATTGTGATTTGTCCTGCATTGACTGTCGCGATGATCGGTGCGATCGGCTGGCGGGTGTGGCGCGGCGGGTTTAAGCAGGGGTATTGGGCCGGTCCGCTTGCCGTCGGGACGGGTTTTGCGATCGCGTTTCCGTTCATCATCGGAGCCGCGCCGAAATGGCCGGTGCATG
>CAXSBN010000036.1:0-21621 GCA_964236135.1 uncultured Phycisphaerae bacterium | reverse complement strand
TATATCGCGATCACGGCGGCGCTGGTCGGGCTGTTGGATGCGCTTGTCTCCTTGCCGACAACCGCTCGCATTATTCTCGCGTACGTACTCAGCTTCGCATCGGTTGCGATTCTGCTGAAATTCAAACTCACCAACCAAATCCTGACGCGCGGCCAATTCATCGCCACTACCTCATCGCTTTCGATCATTGGTCTGCTCTGGTGGATCGCGTTTGAACGATCGGCCAAGGTTGACGGCCGCGTCAACGCGTCGCCGGAAGCGCGTCGCAGTATCGTCGCGCCGCTACTGATGTGGATGACCGCGACCGCGGCGGCGATGGGGTTCATGCTCAATGGCGGATTGAAGTTTGGCCAATTCTGCGCCACGCTCGCCGGCATCAGTGGCGCTTTAACGGTGGTATCGCTGATGCGTCCGGAGATTCGTTGGCGGCGCGGGACGGCGTTCGCGTTCTGTCCGCTGATGGTCAGCACGATCGTGGCGGCCCATTATTTGATTCCGCTCGAGCGCATTCAGCAGGTGAAAGTTTCCTTTCCGCTGCTCGCCGTCCCGGTGTTCATTCTCTTCGGCCGGCTAATTTCAATTCCCGCGCCGAGACCGGCTGTCCGCGCCGCGATTCGCCTCACGGCGCTGGCGGTTCCAATGATCCTGGTTGTCGTCCTGGCAATCCTTTCTTTCCGGGCCGAGGAGTTGCGAAAGAAGGAAAGTGGAGACGAGTCCGACCTGTATGGTCTGGCGCTACCCTTACAGTTGGTGTCAACCGCATACTCGGACGTGTAAATGCTCAGTCCGGGCCCTGTTTCTGCTCGCGTCGATCCCACCGGGGGATATAT
Source organism: uncultured Phycisphaerae bacterium (assembly GCA_964236135.1). Taxonomy (GTDB): domain Bacteria; phylum Planctomycetota; class Phycisphaerae; order Tepidisphaerales; family Tepidisphaeraceae; genus CAXSBN01. The sequence goes on along the minus strand of CAXSBN010000036.1, from coordinate 20,791 downwards.
GATTTTACTTGTCGCTCCGGCCAAAGCCGGAGTCGCAAATGAGTCGGTCCGGTGAACGATTCGTCCCGAGAACAGGTGTGCATTGTCTCGACTGCTGTTGTTGTTGGTCATGATCGTTTGGATGGCGGCCGATGGTGGGTCGCCCCGTCCGATTGGCATGTCCATCAATCTTCGGCTGTCGCTTTTCTTCGGCGGGTTTGCGCTCATCGTGTTTATTCCGGCGCTATGGAGCCGGGTGATGGCGCGATATGTCGCCATCGCAAATTTGCACCGCAGTCTGGCGCGATTCAGCTGGGGCACGCAGATTGCGCGGCTGATGATTCCGCTTTGGTTCGGCGTTGGCGTGTTCGCGCTCGGATGGGTGCGCGTCGTCGACCGTGCGCTGGGGCCGATCGGACATTGGCCCGTCGATCTGCCCGGTGCGATCGTCGGCACGATGCCGGCGATGCTCGCATGGATGGGATTATGGTGGGCTTCCTTCCCGGCGGATCGCGCGCTGCGCGAGCAGAGCCTGCTGCTGCAATTACAGGACGGATTGCCGATTCATTCGCCGCCGGGGTTTTGGAATTATTTCGGTGCGAATTTACGCATGCAGTTGCTGTTCACGGTCGTGCCGATCGCGGCCATCATGTTCCTGCGCGATATCGCGTCGTCGAGCTTGTGGTGGGGCTTAGGTGTGAATCTCCGCGCCGCCAAGCTGAATGAAGAAACGGCGACAAGCGCGGCGAAAATCATCGAGTATTGCCTGCTGCCGATTTCAGCCGCGCTGGTGTTTTTATTCGCGCCGGAAATTCTCCGCCGCGTGCTGCACACCGAGCCGCTGCCCGATTCGACGCTTCGCCGCCGCCTCGAAGAAATCTGCCAACGCTCGAAACTGCGGTATCGCGACATCTTGCTCTGGCACACCGGCAACTCGATGGGCAACGCCGCCGTCATGGGGGTGATACCCCAGGTGCGATACATCCTGCTGAGCGATTTGCTCCTTGAGACCATGACCGATCGGCAGATCGAAGCAGTCTTCGCTCACGAGGCCGGTCACGTCGTGCATCGTCATATTGCCTGGTATGCGGTATTTGTCATCGTCATCATGAGTATTTTCGTCGTGCTGGGCGAGGTGGCGCGCATGCTTGGCATCGAGTTGGCGTTCATTCCGCAGTGGATGCGCGACCCGCTGCTGATGATGATTTCGGTGGCGACGATGTTCTTGCTCTTCGGCGTGCTTAGCCGTTGGTTTGAGCGACAGGCTGATGTCTATGCTGCTCGAATAATGGAGCGGCAACTGGCAAGCGGTTCGGAAGTCCGGGCAAGCGATTTCCCAACGCGACCCATCGCGAACGCGACGATCCCGCGGCTTCGGCCGATGCATTCGCCGGGCACGTTTGTCGGTGAGCTGGGCGCAATGGTCTTTGCGTCAGCGTTGCAGCGCGTCGCGGTGGTGAACAATATCCCGATCGCGGCGCGAAATTTCAGCCACGGGAGCATCAAACAGCGAATGGGTTTTCTGCGACACCTGAGTGCCGATCCTTCGCGCACGGCGCGATTCGATCGACGAATGAAATGGATTTATCTATCGCTGATCGTCACGCTGGCGGTGAGCGTGGTCTGGGTGGGTGCGATCGCGTGGCGCGGATGAGACGTCTAAAAAAATGCTTGCGGCTTCGCAGGCGCGTATGAACTAACGCGTGTTAACCCGCGAAGCCGCCAGCGCCGAACTACTTGTTCTTCAGCTTCATGCCTTCTTCCATCTCGGCTTCACCCGACTTTTTCATCGCTTCGCCTTCAGCCATCGTGCTGTCGCCCTTCATCGTGTCGCCCGCGTCCTTCATCGCCTGGCCGCGCGCGACCATCGCCTTTCCGGATTCAACTTTTGCTTCGCCTTCACGCTGCATCGAGGCGGCATGATCGAGCTGGTCGGCCTTCATCTGCGTCTTTTCGCTCTCGGTGTGCGAAGCGCAGCCAACAATCGATCCGCCGGCAATCGCAAGGCACGTCGTCAGAACACAACTTCGAAATTGATTCGTCATAAGGAGTCCTCTGGTTTAGGGTTCTACTGGTTTAAGGTTTCTAGCGGGACAATATCGCACTCGACTATCCGGCGCACAGGGGCAAAATAGCAGATTCGGTTTAAACTGTTCCGTCTTAACGCCGATGGTTGTGGACAATCTTCAATATCTGACAAGATACGATGCAATGAACCCGGCGTTCGCGAAAGCCGCCGTGTTTCTGGCGGTCGCAGGCAATCTTGCGATCGGTCGTCACGAGATCGACGGCGATAAGCTCTTTGCCATCCGGGCCGACTACGAGACCAAGCTGCAAGCCGAGTCGGTTTGGGAAGCGCACCGCGCGTACGGCGACATTCACGTGCTCCTCGACGGCCAAGAGCGACTCGGCTATGCACCGCTCGACATAATGAAGTCAAAGACCGCATACGACGCGGAAAGCGACGTCGAGCTGTTCACCGGCACCGGCGACTTTATCACCCTGCGACCGGGAATGTTCTGCATCGTCGCCCCCAACGACGTGCACCTGCCCGGGCAAGCCATCGACAACCGGCGGATGCCGATCAAGAAATTGGTATTCAAATGGAAAGTTTAAGACCGTCGCGGTTCACTCGTTCGTTTGATTTTCGACGCCGATCCGCGATTGCTCGCGTCAACCGGCATCCGGTCGATCTAAATAACGCAGGCCGTGCATCAGACCGCGCAGCTCGGCCAACCCGCGCATGCGGCCGATGCACGAATAGCCCGGCGTGATGCTATCGCTCTTCTTCAAATCGTCGAGCATCGTATGGCCGTGATCCGGACGAAACGGCAACTGCCAATCCGCGCGATTTTCCGCACGGCGGCGATCCTGCTCGTCGAGCATCACGCGCACGACCGCCGGCATATCCACCGAACCGGCCAGATGATCGGCCTCGAAGAATGAGCCGTCGGGCAGTCGTTGCGTGCTGCGTAAATGAACAGCATGAATGCGGGCCGCGAAGCGCTTCGCCATTCTCGGCAGATCGTTGTTTGGCTGCGCGCTGAAGGAGCCGGTGCAAAAGCAGAGGCCATTCGCTCGGCTATCGACCATCGCCAGTAGATCGACGATGTCCTGCCCGGTGGACAAGATTCGCGGCAGGCCGAGTACGGGGAAGGGTGGATCGTCCGGATGTATCGCCATCCGCATGCCGACTTCGTCGCACGTCGGACACACCTCTCGAAGAAACCGCGCGAGGTTCGCCTTCATGGCGGCGGCGTCGATGTCGGCATATTTCGCGAGCATTGCACGCACGTCATCGAGTGAAAGACCCAGCTTCATGCCGGGAAATACATCGATGATGGATTGAACGAAATTGTCGCGCGCCGACGCGGCGAGAGAACTCCACCAACTGGTTGCACGCGCCAATTGGTCGGCTGAATAATCTGCTTCGGCACCCGGCCGCGCCAGCGCGAATAATTCAAACGCGGCGAAGCGCATGGGGTCGTAGCGCAAACATTCGGAACCGTCGGGCAACACGTAGCGCGTGTCGGTGCGAATCCAGTCGAGCACCGGCATGAAGTTGTAGATGACAACAAAAATTCCCTCGGCAGCGAGATTGCGCAGGGTCTGGCGGTAGTTTTCAAATAGCGTCGTCAGATTGCCGCGCCCGGTTTTGATCGCCTCATGCACCGGGACAGATTCCACCGCCGTCCATTTCAAACCGGCGGCCTCGATCATGTCGCGCCGCTCGCGGATCGCATCCCGCGGCCAAACGTCACCGTAGGGAATCTGGTGCAGTGACGTGAAGACTGCCGTCGCGCCGGTCTGTCGGATGTCGCGCAGCGTCACCGGGTCGGCAGGGCCATACCAGCGAAAGGATTCTTCAAGAGTCGTCGACATCGGCAGTTTGTCCCGTTAGCGGCATCGGCCATCCCGTTTCGTCGAGTCATTGTCGCGAAGGCTGCCCGAGCCGTCTAACGTCGCATGCCGAATCGCGATATGATCGCGTCGGATGATCGCCTCGTTAACCGGAGAACTATCTCACGTCGACACCGACCGCGTCTTCTTACGCAGTGCGGCGATTCAATATGAATTGCTCGTCCCCGCGGCCGATATCGTTGAACTTCATTCACAGTTGGGCGAAACGCTCACCTTTCACACCATTGTATATCTCGAAGGCGATCCAAATCGCGGCAACCTTGAGCCGCGATTGATCGGCTTCGTCCGTCCGGCGGATAAAAAATTCTTCCTTCGCTTCACGACGGTCAAAGGCATCGGCGCGAAAACGGCGTTGCGGGCGTTGACCGTTCCGGTCGGGGAAATCGCCAAGGCCATTGAGACGAAAGACGCGAGATATCTTCAGCGGCTGGATGGCGTTGGCAAACGGACGGCGGAGCTGATCGTCGCGGAACTGAGCGGCCGGGTGGCGGAATTCGCCGGTGAGCAGATAAAACCGACGGGCACTCGCGGCAGCGCGATTCTTAATAGCGAAGACGAGGTTGCCATCGAATTCGCGATGAGCCCACGGCTTGGCTTTCGTCGCGCCGATGCCGAGCGCCTGCTCGCGCGGGCCAAAGCGTCGCGCCCGGATCTGAGCTCGGCGAAGCAGTTGCTTCCGGAAATGTTGAGGCTTCACGGCGCTTCGGAGTCATGAGAACGCAACGACGAGGCGTCCGTACGGCCGAGAAGACGGGTTCGACAACGGTTGTGTGCTTCTTCGCGTTGCACTCGTTGCTTCGATATTTCTCCGCCTAAGCTAATCATCAAATGCCCCGCGAACGAATTATCTCGACTGAATCCGCCGGCGAGGAAGAGGTGCGCTTTGGGTATGCACTTCGTCCCGAACGATTCGATCAATACATCGGGCAGCCGAAATTGCTGCATAAATTGCAGATCGCGGTGAAGGCCGCGCGCGGTCGGAATGAGCCGGTGGAACATGTGTTGCTGCACGGCCCGCCAGGGCTGGGGAAGACAACGCTCGCGCATGTGATTGCGAATGAAATGAACGCGCATGCCTATGTCGTCGCCGGCCCGGCGCTGACTAAAGGCGGCGATCTTTCCGGCATTCTTATGCGACTGCAGCCGGGCGATGTGCTATTCATCGACGAAATCCACCGCCTGCCGGCGGCCGTCGAAGAGTGCCTTTACTCGGCGATGGAAGACTACAAGATCGATCTCACCAACGACTCGGGATTACACGCTCAGGCGATGACGATCGACGTGAAACCGTTTACGCTCATCGGCGCGACCACCCGCCTCGGATTATTGACTGGCCCGATGCGCGGCCGGTTTGGACTCGTCGAGCATCTGGAATTTTATTCGCCTGAATCGCTGCACGAGATTCTGCGACACAATGCCAAAAAGCTGGCGCTGAAGTTTGATGATGCGGCCCTGGGCGAGCTGTCACATCGCAGTCGCGGCACGCCGCGGATTGCGAACCGCCTGCTCAGACGACTTCGCGATTACGCGCAGGTCGAGTCTGACGGCAAGCTGACCATTGCGACGGCCCGCGAGTCGCTGAAGTTGGAGGGGATCGACGGCCTCGGCCTGGACGAGCAGGATCGGGCGTTTCTAAGCACGATGATCGACACCTACAACGGCGGCCCGGTAGGCATCGCCGCCATCGCCGCCAGCATGGGCGAGGAGCGCGATACGCTGGAAGATGTGATCGAGCCGTACTTATTGCAGATGAACCCGGCGCTGGTGATGCGCACCCCGCAGGGCCGCCGCGCGTCGAAGAAGGCGTATGATCACTTGGGAAAAAAATGGACGCCGCCGAAGGCGGATGCGGATTCGCCGACGATGTTTGAGGATTAGGTTCGTCTACGAATGACAGGAAACGAAAGCGCCGTCCGGCGTCGCTTGCGCCTTCAGCGTCGCGACTGCAATTGCCATTCGAACCAGCGACGCCAAGGCGCATGCGAATTATCGATCGATTCTGAGACTTGAATGTCTAACCCCGAAGTCGACATTGACGCTTTCATCACGGTCTCTGAGTCGATTGCACTCATCGATGCGATTGAAATCTCGCCACGCACAATCAATCGGTCGCTCAATGATGCCGGTGGTTGTCGTCTTGCGGCGGACATCCTTGCTGATCGTGATTCACCCGCGTTCAAGAAGGCGTTGATGGATGGGTTTGCGGTGCGGTGTGATGAAGTCGCCAATGCACCGGTCGAATTACGCATCGCGGGAACGATCGCGGCCGGTGGGTCGTTCGAGACATCTCGACGAGAGAACTCTGCTGTCGCGATCATGACCGGTGCGCCGTTTCCTTCGCATCTAGGATTTGACGGCCTGGTGCCGGTTGAAGATACGACGCGCATCGCGACCGATCGGGTGCGGATCAATCGGGCGACGTCGCCGGGGCGGTTTATCGCGAAACGCGGCAGCGACTGCAAAGCCGGCGAGGTCGTGCTCTCGCGCGGAACGTTAATCGGGCCGGCGCAGATCGCGGTCGCAGGAAGCGTGGGGGCGATGACCGTGTCCGTTTACGAACCGCCGCGCGTAGCCGTGCTGACGACGGGCGATGAAATCGTGCCGATCGACCAGACGCCCGGGCCGACGCAGTTGCGAAACACGAATAGCGCGATGCTGGCGGCGTTGATTCGAAAGATGGGCGCGACCGTCGATGAGTTGGGCATTGTTCGAGACGATCCGAAGCTGATTCGCGACGCGATCGAACGCGCGCTAGGGAATCACGACGTTCTCTTCATCACCGGCGGTATGAGCATGGGCGAGTTCGACTTCGTGCCGCGCGTGCTGATCGACATGGGTGCACAGCTTCACGTTACCAAGCTCCGCATCAAGCCCGGCAAGCCGTTCGTGTTCGCAACTTTTGCTCCAACGCCTAACGCCCAACCCGTAACGCCCGGCACGAAATACATCTTCGGCCTGCCGGGGAATCCGGTCAGTGGGTTTGTGTGCACGTTGCGGTTGGGGAGCCGCCTGATCGCGCGATTAGGCGGTGGACCTGCGGATGCTTTCGAACAGTGGTCGTACGGCATGCTCGCTACCTCGCTTGATGCGAACGGCCCGCGAGAATTTTATCAACCGGCGATTCTTGAATCCGACGGGACGGTTCGACCGCTGACCTGGAAAGGATCGGCGGACATTTACACGCTCGCCCGTGCGAACGCGTTGCTGCCCCGCGCCGAGAACGAGTCGCCCGTCGAGCAAGGGGCGACCGTCCGCGTTTTGCGATTGCCGATCTAATTCGGGTCAGCTTTGATTCGCGCGCATCGGTTCTGATCTTTCGTGGCATGGGACGTTCAGCGCTTCCGCGCTGCGATGGCATAAAACGGCCGTCCTTCGCGGCGATATTTACGTTCAAAATTGGTTCCAACAAACTCGCCCTCGGCGGCGCTATTGGGACGTGTGTACTCTTCGATCGAAAAGCCGGCCGCGTTGCGAACGCTCATCTCGATGCTATCGTTCCAATACCCTTCGTGATCGGTAACGACGTTTATCAATCCGTTTCGCTGAAGCACGCGATGCGCCAGCGTCATGAAATTTGGCTGAATCAGTCGCCGCTTGTGATGACGCGCTTTCGGCCAGGGGTCGGGAAAATAAATGTGCAGGGCCGACAAGCTCTCGACCGGCACGTGCTCGGTGAGAAAGTAGCCGGCCTCAGCGCGGACGGTGCGCGCGTTCAGGCAATTATGTCGCCGCAATCGGTCGCTCGCGTGTCGCCAAAACCAGTTGGCCCACTCGATACCGAAGAAATTCACCTCCGGCCGCGACTCGGCCTGGTCGGTGAGAAACGTTCCTTTCCCCATGCCGATCTCAAGCTCGATCGGATGATCGTTTCCGAAGAGGACGGCCCAGTCGATCGGCTTGGACAGCGAATCGGGATTCAGCCCAATCGGCTCGACAATGAATTGATGTGCAGCCTGCATGGGGAAATCTGGCGAGGTTCTGATCGGAGATCGGGGGGGTCGGCTGATTCGGAGGTAGAAGTCAGGGGACGCTAAATCTTCAACTCAGCCGCTCGGCCGATCATCGCTCAATCAACACTTCTCTCCAGCCACTCCGGCGGCGGTTGAATTTCGTCGGCGGGGTGCTTGCCCGCGTCGGCCTTGCCGCTGCCGGCGAGGCGGCTGATCGCTTTCAGCGTCATGTCCGCTTCACACAATATTTGGCAACTCAGCCTCACGCCCGGCATCTTGTCCAAACCCCGAAGGGCCAGCAACTCTTCTTCCTTTTTCGTCATCGCGGTTGGCTCTCCCTCGATAAATTGCACACGGCAAGTCGTGCATTTACCGACGCCGCCGCAGGAATGAAGCTGATCGATGTTCGCGACGTCGATCAGCGCGTTGACGAGCCTTTTGCCATTCATCACTTCGAAAGTTCCGATATTCTCAACGATCAATTTTGACATCGGCACAATGTAAGAGTTCGCTTCGCGGCACGCGAGAAAAGCGCCTTTGTTGCGACTCGTCAACGCGCCATTTACACTCGGCTCGTTGCGACTGGTCTAACGCAAAGCGTCGACTTCATGAACTCCGCAGATTCAGGCGCAGGTGCTCCAAACGTCCGGCGAATAATAGCTCCACGATGGCGGAACGCCCGCACTTCACTCCTCTGTCGATCGATCGCGATACTGTTGGCCGCCATTGCGATGATCCGTTGCGCGAGGCTTGCCAATATTTTAAATCACACATGGGATGAGTCGGCGAACATCGCGTCGGCGGTCGGACTTTATGAAACCGGGCGAATCATCTTCATGGTCGAACATCCGCCGCTCGAACGCTGGGTGATCGGCCTGCCGTTGTTCGCCAGCGGAATCCGTTTGCCGGAATGGCACGGCACGGACGTCATCCAGCAACGCGGAATTTCAACCGATACAGGGCTGCGCATTTTATTCCACAGTCCGATTCCATATTGGGCGGTCCTCACCCGCGCTCGATATGCAAGCATCTGCGTATTTTTGCCCGTTCTTTTCTTCTTTCTATTTTGTCTGGTCGCGCGGCTCTCGAGCGAGGTTGCCGCTGCGGCAGCGGTGGCATTCTTAAGCGTCGATCCGACGCTTCTGGCACAGGGTCCACTTGCGACAACCGACATTGCATCGGCCGCCACGTTCATGATGGCGGCTTATTTCGGTGTGCGATACATCGCAAGGCCCAGCCTGGCGAGCTTCATCAAAGTCAGCGTCGCGGTTGGGATCGCATGTAGTGCGAAGCTGAACGTCGCCTTCGTCGTGCCGGGCCTGGTTCTGCTCGTCGCGGTTCGCTTCGCGATGCGAAACGCTTTGTCGAAGTGGGATTGGAATATCTTGCGGGCGAAGGGAATCCGCTTCGCGAAAAGGTCTTTCCTTGCAGCAATAGTGTCGTTCGTGTCGCTGTGGGCAACTTACGGCTTTTGCATTTCACCGCTCGGGCATCAAACCGTTTTCTTAAGGCCAGCCTGGTATCGGGTGCCTGAATTGATTCGAAACATGCATGTGCCAATGCCGTCGCTTTTGTGGAGCGGCGCCTATTTGTTTGGCATGGAGAAACCCGGCGCCTGGATTAACGGGGCACATCACAACGGCGGCGTGTGGTATTACTTTATTGAGGCAATCGCCTTGAAAAGCGCAATCGCCTTTGTCGGTTCGCTCATTCTTGCTTTTGCCTTCTGCCTGCAAAAAGGCGCGCCGCGGCTGCGAGCGCTTGCGCTTCTTCTGCCACCATCCGTGTTCTTCCTGGCGGCATCTTTGGGCAGTTTACAACTCGGTATAAGGCACATGGTCTTGGTGATACCGTTCCTTTGCGGATTTGTGGCGTTGATGTTTGTTCGCAAGGGCTTGACGCTTCCGCTCACGATCCTGATTGCCATCGCCGCCGTGGAGACGGGCGCGGCTTGGCCGGATTACATTCCATACTTCAATGCCGCCGCTGGCGGAGCAGTGGCCGGCGATCGCTATTTTGGAGACGGCAATTTAGATCTGGGGCAAAGCGTTGCCGAACTTGCGACGTATGCTCAAACGCTCCCGCGTGAAGCGCCTCTGTACGCTCTGATCGAAAATCCTGGGACGGTCGAGCTTGCCGCCCAGCTTCATCTGAAATTGGCGACGGTGCCGACGATCGGCGGCAAGTTGGGTTGGAACAACGTCCTTATTCCTTCACATGGATTCCTAGCCGTGGCTCGCCTGATTGGTCCAGCCGAGTTCGGCTGGCTGCCTAAGTCGGCGGTCGTCGCAACCGTCGGCGGCTCCATCGACGTCTACGATCTCGACCGCCCCGAAGTTCAAGCAGCGGCCCGGGCGAAGCATCGCGATGCGCGCGCGACCGACCTGATTAAAGGCATTGCGGAGTGAGGGCGAATGCCGACGCCAACTGAAACGCAATGCCCTCGCTGTCGCGGTGCACTGACCACTGAATACGCTCGTCTCGGCATGGCCATCCACTGTCCGCTCTGTTTTCATCGCGTGGTGCCAGACATTCTAACTGGCGGAGAGATCCCGCCGACAGGTTATCAAATCAACTACCGTGATTTTCTTCAGTTGATTGAAGACCCGATTTGCCGACGAAGTATTGCACCGCTGATTGACCATTGGTTTGCCTTCACGATCGAACAGACGGCCGACGATGTGTTCATTCGTCATGGTGTTGTCGCCATCGATTCGCTCTGGCTTCATTTGCAGATTCAGTCGAATCCGACTCAGCAGCGCGAGCTTTACAATGCGGCGATGACGTTGTGGCGATGAATCAGGTTCCGATCTGCACGAACCGTTCTCGCAATTGTCCACAGGCGGCGTTGACATCGTCGCCACGGGTTCTGCGGGGGTCGGCGTTGACGCCGTTGGCGCGGAGGGTCTGTACGAACGCGTCGATTCGATCGTGAGATGGACGTCGATAGATCGCGCCGCTCAGGCCGACACCGATCGAATTATATGGGATGACATTGACGTGCACGCGCCAGCCGGCGACGAGGGCAGCGAGTTGGCGGGCCTGTTCGTCGGAATCGTTTTCGCCGGCCAGCAGACAATATTCGATCGTTCCGATGCGCTTGGAGCGATCCTGATAGGCGCGGGCCGCGCGAAGAATGTCGGCCACCAAATATTTTCTGCCGGTCGGCACGAGGCGCTGGCGTGTCGCGTCATCAGGCGCGTGAAGCGACAACGCCAAATGCACGCCAAGCTCCGCATCGGCGAGGCGTTCGATGCCGGGCACGATGCCGACCGTGCTCACCGTTATGTGTCGCTTGCCAAGGCTGCCGGTAGTGCGATCGGTCATGCGTCGGATCGCAAGCATCACCGCGTCGAGGTTGTGCATCGGCTCGCCCATTCCCATGAAGACGAGCGAGCTAAGCCGGCGATGCTGTTGACGTGCCTCGAAAGTCAGCCAAAGAAACTGTTCGATGATCTCGCCCGCATCGAGGCTGCGCGTCAGGCCGCCGCGCGTGGAAGCACAAAAATCGCACCCCATCGCGCAGCCGACCTGTGATGAGACACAACCGGCGGCGCGGTCAGATCGCAGCCAGGGCATCAGCACGGTTTCGGTGAGCGCTCCATCGCTCGTCATTTCCAACAGCAGTTTGATTGTGCCGTCATTCGCGACCGATCGTGACACGACCCGCGACCGGCGAGGCGTGTTCTCCAGTAGATCGCGCAGCGAACGCGACACTGTAAACGCATCGAAATCAATCGCGCCGCCGCTGAGGTAGTGCGCGCGCAACAGTCGCGCCGCGTTGTTCGGATTATGACCGAGATCGCGTAATCGGGCGGCGAGCGAGAATTGATCATGATCGGAAAGCTGAATCATGTGCGCCGGCCGAGTCTATCAATAAAAACAATCGGTGAAGAACGTTGGAGCGTTCTTCACCGATTGTGAGAAAATGCGATCAGGTCGATGTCCGCGATCAGACGTTCATCACGGTATCGATACCCGCATCAAAGTTGATGACGTCGAGCGAAGCACCGCCGTCAAGCGTATCGGCAAGGCCGTCCAAGCCCTCGATCGTATCCACGCCGTCGCCGCCGAGAATCGAGTCGCTGCCGATACCGCCGATGAGCGAGTCCGCGCCGGCGAGGCCGACGAGCGTGTCGTTGCCGGCGTTGCCGATCAGCGTGTTCGCCGCTGCGCTGCCGGTGAGCGAATCATTGCCCGAACCGCCTTCGAGGATTTCGACGTCCGCCGCGATGGTATCGCCTTCACCGGTCGTGCCGTTCACCGCGCCGGTGCCGATCGTCGCGGTCACGCCGACCGTTTTCTCGGCATAGCGGACGGTGTCGATCCCGTTGCCGCCGGTGTACTTATCGCCGCTGGTCTGGCCCTGAAGGGTGTCGTTGCCGTTGCCGCCATTCAACACGTCTTTGCCCGAACCGCCGATGAGGAAGTCGTTGCCGTTCATGCCGTTAATGGTGTCGTTGCCGCCGTTGCCGGAAATACGTTCGTTGGCGGAAGTCGTACTCGAGCCTTGAAGGAGGTCGCTCCCCTGGCTGCCATCGAGCGATTCGATGTCGTCAGCGCTGAGGTTGTCGCTTTCGCCCTTCGGCCCATTATTCGCGGCCGTGCCGAGTGACACCGAAACAGGCGTGTTGAGGTTGTAATAGGTGAGCGTGTCGGAGCCACCACCGCCGCTCATGTAATCGTTGCCAGTGGTGCCGTTGAGCAGATCATCGCCGCCCATGCCGCGAAGGGAGTCGTTGCCCGCGCCGCCGTTGAGACGGTCACCGCCATCGGCGCCGATGAGCGTATCGTTGCCCGCGTTGCCGTACCACGCGCGTGAGTTCGCCGGGGAGCCGGTCGCGTCGATGCGGTCGTTACCCGAGCCGCCGTAGATGATGTCGATTGTTGAGTCGACCTCGTCGAGCTCGCCGCTGACGCCGTCATTCTGCACGCCGTCAAGCGTGATGTTGAGTGCCGCGGTCCGCGAGCGGTAGTCGAGCGTGTCGATGCCGGTGCCGCCGTCGAGTGTGTCGCCACCCAGGCCACCGTCGAGCAGGTCGTCGTCATCGTCGCCGTGCATGTCGTCGCCGCCGCCGCCGCCCAGGAGGGTGTCATTGCCGTTATCGCCATGCATGACCGCGCCGATGCTGATATTCGATGCGACGGTGATGCTGTCATTGCCATCGCCGCCGGCGATGTCGAAAACAGTGACGTTGGCAACCGGGAACATAGCGTCGGCATCGCCGGTGACTTTCACGAGATAGTCCGGACCGCCGGAGCCTGGATTGACGATCGTCACGTCGATGGTGTCGTTCCCGGCCGTGCCGTTAATGTTCAGCACGCTGCCGTTGAGCGTCGATGAAAGCAGCCGGCGGGGTTCAAGCGAATCGAAATTAGACGAGTCCGACATGGTGAAAATCTCCTATTGAAAAAAGCAAAATACGGCGCGTGTTGCTCACGACATTGAGAGCGATTTGGCCAGACGCCTAGAAGTCAATCCGTTGTTTAGGACGAGCTAACCCTCGCGGTCATCGTCCGCAAGTCCATAGTTCAGTGCAGGCCGCACTAATAATCAAGGGGTTTTGCGTAAGTTAGGGAAATTTCCAGCCACTATTATTCGGCGATTTAATGGTCGATAGCTACCTATGCGCCAGCCGTCGCGTGGGAGAGCACCTGTTGCTCCGCGTGATAGCTGCTTCGTACCATGGGCCCGGCCTCGACGTGACGCAGACCTTTCGATTCGCCGCGGATTTTCCAGCTTGTGAACTCGTCCGGATGCACCCATCGCGCGACGGGCAAATGCTTTGGCGTGGGTTGTAAATATTGACCGAGCGTGAGAATCTCGCAGCCAACGGACACAAGGTCGTCGAGCACCGAATCGATCTCGTCCTCGGTTTCACCCAGGCCGAGCATCGCGCCGGTCTTACTGACCAGGCCCTGCTCGCGGGCAATCTGCAACAGTTTCAGACTGCGATGATATTTCGCTTGCGGACGAACTTTGTAATACAGCCGCGGCACCGACTCGATGTTGTGATTCAGAATTTCCGGGCGCTCATCGAGCACCAGTTGCAGCGCGTTCCAATCGCCACAGAAATCGGGGATGAGGACCTCGATGCTCGTGCCGGGCGACTTCAATCGAATCTGCCTAATCGTCTCGGCCCACACTTCCGCGCCGCCGTCGGGAAGCTCGTCGCGATTGACGCTGGTGATGACGACGTGCTTCAAGTTCATTGCGGCCACCGCATCGCCGACGCGCCGCGGTTCATCCAGATCAAGCGTCGGTGGCCGACCGGTTGCAATGTGGCAGAATCCGCATGAGCGCGTGCAGACATCGCCAAGGATCATCAACGTGGCCGTGCCGACGCTCCAGCATTCGCCCATGTTGGGGCACTTGGCGCTTTGGCAAACGGTGTGCAGCTTCTGATCGTTCACCAGTCGCAGCATGTTCGAGTATCCGTCGCCCGCCGGCATTTTCATTTTCAGCCATGAAGGCTTGCGAATGGATTGCGCGGGGTCGAGCGAGGTCTCGGGAACAACATTGAGGGAAAGGCTCATCGGCAACCGAGAGTGTAGGACGCTTTGCGTATAATTCACAACTGATTTGCCGACACCGTTTAGCGGCACCGCTCGCGGTGCGTTTTCTTCGAAAAACCCAGCGCATTTCAAAAGATCAGGACGCACCGCAAGCGGCGCCGCTAAACGGTAGTGCGTTAGTAAACTCCATCCGACATGATTCACCCCGCGCGCGTGCACGACCTTAACGTTCTTCCGATCAAGCCGGACGGGAAATTCGTCCTCTACTGGATGCAGGCATCGGCACGCGTCGCATTTAATCACGCGTTGGAACACGCGATTGATCGTGCAAACGAATTGAGCCTGCCGGTAGTCGTTTGCTTCGGGTTGATGGATGATTATCCGGAAGCGAACGAGCGGCACTACGCGTTTCTATTGCAGGGGCTAGCCGACGTGCGGGCCGATTTGCGGCAGCGCGGGATTGACTTTGTCGTCAAGCATGGGTCGCCGGCGCGGGTAGCGATTCGATTTTCAAAGGATGCGGCGCTGGTGGTGTGTGATCGCGGATATACGCGACATCAGAAACAGTGGCGGGATGAAGTCGCCGACGGTTGCGCTTGCAGAGTTGTACAGGTGGAGAGCGATGTCGTCGTGCCGGTCGAAGAAGTCTCTGACAAGCACGAATCCGCCGCCCGCACGATTCGGCCGAAGATTCGAGCGCTGCTGGAAGAACATCTGCATCCGTTGCGACAACGGAAAGTGAAACACCCGTCGGCGACAATGCGATTATTGAGCGGCGACATCGACGTCACCGATTGGCAAGCGGCGGTGGCAAAACTGAAGCTCGATCGGAGCGTCACGGCATCCAGGTACTTCATCGGCGGATCGTCGCAGGCGAAGAAACGGCTGGATGATTTTCTCCGCACCATGCTCGGCGATTACAAGGAAGGGCGCAATGAGCCGCTGCGCGCCCAGTCGTCGACGATGAGCCCGTATCTGCACTTCGGGCAGATTTCGCCACTACAGATCGCGCTGGCCGTGCGCGATGCCAAGTACGGCTCATCGGGCGATCGCGAGAGTTATCTTGAAGAGCTGATCGTGCGGCGAGAACTGTCGATGAATTTCTGTAACTACGTCAACGACTATGACACGTTCGAAGCTATTCCGAACTGGGCGCGGAAATCGCTCCGCGAGCAATCTAAAGACAGTCGCCCGGTCACGTACACGCCGGCGGAATTGGAAAGCGCGAAGACCGATGACCGCTGGTGGAACGCGGCGATGATGGAGATGGTCAAGACCGGCTTCATGCACAACTACATGCGGATGTATTGGGGTAAGAAAATCCTGGAATGGACAAACTCGCCGGAGAAAGCGTTCAAGACGACGCTGCATCTGAACAACAAGTATTTCATCGATGGCCGTGATCCAAATTCATTCGCGAATGTGTGTTGGATCTACGGCCTTCACGACCGCCCGTGGGGCCCGCGCCGAAAAATCTTCGGCCTGGTGCGCTACATGAACGCCGCGGGATTGGCGCGGAAGTTTGATATTGAGGGGTATGCGAAGAAGATCGAATCGTTGCCATGACGATGCGCATCTCGATCGAATCGCTGACCGACCCGCGCGTCGCGCATTACCGAAATCTCAAAGACCGCGATTTGTCCGCGCACTCCGACGGAAGCCTGTTCGTCGCGGAGGGCGAGCAAGTAGTGCGGCGGCTGATCGCGAGCCGGTTTGAAGTCGATTCCGTGTTCGTTTCGGAAACGCGCGCGGACAAAATCGCGCCGATCGTTCCCGACAGCGTTCCGCTGTATGTCGGGCCGAGCGAGGTGGTGAACGGCGTCCTTGGGTTCAAGTTTCATTCCGGCGTGATGGCGGTGGGGCGAAGAAGTCCGCGACTGTCGCTAAGCGATATTGTTCCGGCGCGCGGCGAGCCGGCGGCGATTGTGGTCTGCCCGGAGATCGCCAACACCGAAAACCTCGGCAGCCTCATTCGTATCTCGGCGGCGTTCGGTGTGGATGGAATGATCCTCGGCGAGCGGTCGTGCGACCCTTTTTTTCGACAATCCGTCCGCGTGTCGATGGGCACGGCGTTTTCGTTGCCGATTCTGCAATCGCAAGATTGGACGAGAGATTTGAAATCACTGCGCGACGAGCATGGCGTGAAATCGATCGCGTCCGTCCTGGATAAATCCGCGGACTCACTCGCGGCGTTTACGCGACCCCCGCGCTTCGCGATTCTCTTCGGCAACGAGGCGCAAGGATTGAGCGATGCAGCGGTCGCCCGGTGCGAGCATCGCGTGACGATCCCGATGAAACTCGGCACCGATTCCCTCAACGTCGGCATCGCGGCGGCGGTCTTCTTATACGAATTGACGAAAGAACCACAATAGTTCGCTTGCGCCTTCGCGTGCTCGCGAACGCGTAAGCGAGGGGCGATCACGCATTGATGTCGAGCGTCGGATTGTTGTCGGGACGTCCGGATTCCGCGTCAGGCTTTTTCTTCTCGCCACCGGACTGGCCACCGCTCCCCGAATTGCCCGCATCATCACTGACTGCCGCGACGGCGTCGGCACTTTCCACCTGGTGTTCGAATATGTCTTTCCCGTGCAGGCCGACGTTTTTCTGCAGTTCCTGCTGCCGGCGAACCTGGCCGACGCGTTCGCCCGCCTGCTGCCGCTGCATGCTGGCGCTGGGGAGGATGGCCATCAGGTTGGGATTGAACTGCGTCACGCCATTACTGATTATCGACCGAAATCAGGAGAGATATACGACGATTTGATCCGCCGACTGGCCCGATAAGTTCGGCTCGGCTATGGTTAAGGCAACATGAATCTGACTTCTCAGTTGCTGCGGCGTATGGCTCTTTCAATTTGCGTGGTCGGCGGGTCGCTCTGCATGATGCACGATACGGTGTCGGCTGAGGAAAAAGCACCTACGACTCAACCCATGGCCAATGACGCATTGTCGTTTTCGGTGAAGGACATTGACGACCATGAAGTGGATCTTGAGCAGTATCGCGGCAAGGTCGTCATGATCGTCAACGTCGCCAGCAAGTGCGGCTTTACCAAGCAATATGCCGGCATCGAAAAGCTGTACGACAATTACAAAGACAAGGGCTTGGTCGTGATCGGCTTTCCCGCCAACGACTTCAATCATCAGGAGCCGGGATCGAACGCTCAAATCAAGGAATTCTGCGAATCAACGTTTCAGGTCGCGTTTCCGATGATGGGGAAGATCAGCGTGAAAGGTGCGGAGAAAGCCCCGCTATATCATTACCTGACCGAGCCGGCGACGGCGGGTGAATTCGCGGGAGAAATTGGCTGGAACTTTACGAAGTTTGTGATTGGGAAGGACGGAAAAATCGCCGCGCGATTTCCCAGCCAGGTCACGCCGGAAGATCCAAAGTTGATCGGCGCGGTGGAGACGGCTTTGGCGAAGTAGCAAAAAGCATTTTGAGATTTTGGAATTTGAGATTTTGAGATTGCAATCCTTCAAGACTCAAATCCCGAAATTCTAAAACCTCAAATTCCCTTTTAGTTTGCTCCCGCGGTCGTTCCTGCCGGCATCAGGCTTGGCGGGACGATTTGAGCGGTGACTCTCGTAAAAAGCTTGCTTGAATCGCACGGCTCGAAGCTTGTCGGCGTTACGGTTCGCAGGCCGAGCTGAGTGTCGTCGACGAGCTCGCCTTTCACGCCGATGAACTGGCCGAGGGCCGAGCCGATTTTATTGTCCAGGCTGCGGACGTACACGACGGTTCGGCCGGTGGATGGATCGGTGAGCCGGAACAGCGTGCCGGTTCCCTGCTGCAAGCTGCTCGGCCGCAAGACGCCGACAGCCGTGAAATACTTCACATCATTCTTGGCGACGCGCTGTTCAAGCTCCTCGCTCTCGGCCCGCAGCGCGACCTGCCGCTGCGCGATTTCCGCCTGCCGCTTTTTGACGGCGATGAATTCCTCACGATCCTTTTCCCGCGATGCCAGCAGCGAAGCCTTGGTTTCGGCCACACGCCGCATCGATTCCGGCAGCGTGGTGCCCGGCTTCGCGAGCTTCGCATAACCCGCGTGAAGCGTCGGAAGGTCCTGCTCATCCAACGGCTTAGTCATCGTCTCCGTATAGCTCGTTTCCAATCGCGCGAATTGCGTCTCGGCATCGGCGGTCGCCATCGGTTGCGTGGACGGCTCGGCGGAGGGCTCAACGGAGGGCTCGGTGGTCGGCGTTAGCGCCACGCCGGTCGTGTCAACCGGGCCGGTCGCGGGCGGCGAAGAATTGTCCCGAAATTTTGAATCGCCGTTGCCGCCCGCATTCGCGACCGGCGGGGCCGGTGGCGGAGTTGTCGTGGGGGGAGTTGGCACCGGATCGCTCGCAATCACTTTGCCGCCGTCCGTGGCCCCATCCGCGACTTTGGTCGGCGTGACGAAAGTCATGTTCACATACAGAAACACACCTTGCGGCGGAACAATCTTGAAATACTCCTCCTGCTCGCCGAGAATTCTCACTTCCTCACCCGGCTCGAGCTTCATCGCGACCTTCGTTTTCATCGCGTTCAGCGTCGTGCCGATGCGCACGTACAGCGTGTTGGTCACCGTGCCCTGCGAGCCATCGCCGTGCTTCTCAACATATGCCTTGGCTACCAGGCAGTATGTTCCGGATGGCGGCAGCACTTTCAGCCACTCAAACCGGCGTCCGACGACGGTCAGCTGCGCATCCTTGTCAAGCTTCAGTACCGGATAATCGTTATCGCTCGGCCCCGAGCGCACGTAGACGGAATTTGCATTCACGATTCCGACGGCATGAAATTTGGAATTGTCAACATCCTCGAGCTTCGTCTCTTGAGCTTGCGCGATCATCGGCGCGATCACGGCCAGCGACGCCGTGACCAGCGATGCCTGGAGAGCGGCTCGAAATAATTTGGACGTTGATGATTGATTATAAGACATCGTGAACGCACCTCCGTGCGCTGGCAGATTTCGAGTTTGACCCAGGAGCCCCGATTGCAACGCTGCAGGCGAATTGAATAGACGTAGTTTTAATCCGCCGGGCGGGAATGTAAAGGCAATTGATCGATCACATTCACGTCAGTTTGATTTGACTTACCTACGATGGCGGGAAGATGTCACGTCGTCGCCCGCTTCCAGTTTTGCCGCGGATGTCGGTTGCTTCGAAAGCGCCCGCGGCGACGGTGCTGCTCGGCTTGCCGCGCTTTTCACCGGAGTGGGAACTGTCGGCCTTGCAGGCGCTGATGCGGCCGCAGGAGAAGGGGCGCATCGCGCACCGCCATGGCAAGCAATCGATCCGCCGCGATTTACGTCGCGTTGTCGAATCGATCTGGTCGGCACTGAACCACGCACTTGGTGAATTACCCGAACTTCATTTTCCGACCGGCGGTGAATATGTATTCATCGCAACCTTCGACCGCCTCGATGAGCCACGCGCCCGCGCCGCCGCGATCGCGTTGTCGGCTAAGCTTTTTGACACCTGGATCGTGGCGGGCACGCTATTCATTCGCGGCGGCGTGTTTTTCCGACGACAGCGGAAATATCGTTTGCGACTCGTCCGCGCAAATGACATCCACCTCTCACGTCTGTTGCGTGCGGCGATCAAGTCGATCGAAGCACATCGCGACATCGCAAAAGGCGAGAAGGAAATCGCGAAATAACGATTGCGAAATCGGAACTCGGTTTCGCGCGATGTATTAAATCGACACAACTTCTTCTTTCTCTGCGTTTTCCTTCGCGACACCGCGGTAACAAGTAAACCCATGAAGTCCTTCCCCATCCAAATCGAGCCCGTCACGACCCGTGAGCGGAATGAAATCGTCGACCTCACCGACCGAATCGCCAAGCTCGTCCGAGCGCGCAGCGTGCAGGATGGCATGGTTATCCTCTTCAGCCCTCACACCACCGCCGGCGTGACGATCAACGAGAATTACGACCCCGACGTGAAGAGCGATTTACTGCAAAAACTCTCAGCGATTGTTCCGCAGCGCGAGAGCTTTTATCAGCACGATGAAGGCAACAGCGACTCGCACCTGAAGACCGCGCTCATCGGCAACAGCGCGACGATCCTGATCGAGAACGGCCGGCTGGTGCTCGGGCAATGGCAGGAGGTTTATTTCTGCGAGTTTGATGGGCCTCGCGAGCGGAAGATTTTTGCAAAGATCGTCGACCTGAGCGCGAACGCAGTTGAATAGCTGGCAATTCGGAGAATGTTTACGGCTTAAATACTCAGGGCAATTGCGTGTGTCCCGTAAGTGCGTCATCCCGAGGGATCTCGGCTGACGAGAATGCTTCGGCAATCGAGATTCCTCGGGTCGCTGCTGCTCCCCTCGGAATGACGTCGTTAGGACTCCTCAAAACATGTTCACATGCGATTGCCCTGCTTAAAATACCCCAGGGCAACCGCATTCTATTAACTCCTCTCCCTGTACTCGGGGAGAGGCAGGG
>CAXSBN010000035.1:20996-41340 GCA_964236135.1 uncultured Phycisphaerae bacterium | reverse complement strand
CGACCCGCTGGACCGGCACGTAGTCGGTGATCGGGCCGTTGGCGATGACCACGCCGGCCGCGTGCGTGCCGACGTTGCGGTTCATGCCTTCGAGCTTCATCGCCACGTCCACGAGCTTCCGCGCCTGCTCCAGCTGTGCGGCCACCATTGCCGTCTGCGTTTTCTGCTTGTTCGTCAGATCCTTTTCGATCTCGATGTTCGCCCGCTGAATCGTTGCGAGCAGGCCCTCGGTCTGATCTTTTCCCTCCGTATCCTTGATGTTGATGTTGCGGATCAGCGCCAGCAGCACGTGAATGTTGCGGCTCTTCACCTGCGATTCCAGCGCAGCCGACAGATCATCCTGGAACTTGCTGCGCGTCGTGCCCTGGATCAGTTCCTTCGCGCCGTATTTCGCGCCCTCGTTTTGACACGCGGCCTTCATGGCCGGCTCGAGCACGTTCTCGCGCACGCGGTCGATCGATCCGATGTTCGCCACGATGTTCGGCGCATCGGCCGGCGAGCGACCCCACACCACCGTGAAGTCGGCTTCCACCTGATAACCATCCGAGGTGTAAAACTTGATGCCGGTGTTTGTGTTGTGATCGAGCGTGATATGGTCGTAACCGATCGGCACGATCGTGATTTTTGTCATGCGCGGGTTGAGATAATAAATGCCCGGCTGAAGCACGTCTTTCAAAATGCCGCGCTGGGCAGACCCGACGACCAAACGGCTCGGTGCGAGGCGGCTCTGCGCGATCTGCTCCGGTTGCGTCGCCGGGCCGACGGTGGAGTCGCGAATCTGTGACAGCGTCGCCAGCGTAACGGGCCCGACGTCGCCGGTCAGTCGTGTGACGACGCCGACCGATCCGGGCGGCACGACGACGGCCGGCTCGAGCTTCACCTCATACCGAATCGTATTGATCTTGTACGTGCCGGGCGTGAGCACCTGCTCCTGAATGCCCTTTTCGCCCGGCTTCACGACTTCCGCCCCACCGACCGGAACGGGACCTTCCTTCAGCGAGACCACGCCGATCATCGGCGCCGTGCCCGGATCCTTCAACTGGCCGTCAGGCGACCACTCCCATTTCTGCGGATCGCCAGAGGGAATCTTGATCTGGTCGATCAGCTTCCAGTCATATTCCACCGGATTCAGGAAATACCGGCCCGGCCCGAGCACTTCCTCGCGCACGCCTCTATTCGACTGTCCGATCGGCACGGTGATCCGCTCGCCCGGCAGCGGGTCGCCGAATTTGTTGGTGATCAGCAACGCCTGATCGGCATCGACGAACACGCGCATGGCCGTCCACTTGAATGTTTCGTAAACACCGAAGAGCAGCACGAGCAGTGCGACCACGCCGGTGATGATTGCTTTGATTCGAGTCATTTTATCTTTCTCCTCTCCCGGGGAATTGGTCAAAGCAAGCTCGTCACCGATCGCTTTGATTCGAGTCATTTTATCTTTCTCCTCTCCCCCGTACTCGGGGGAAAGGTTGGGTGAGGGTCTTCGTCTTTACGCCCGAAAAAACCCCTCACCCTGCGTCTCCCCGGCGTATCGGGGAGAGGAGTCTGGTTCTCACTTCTTCTCGTCCCCGGCCGCGACTTTCTCGCCTGAGCTGGTCGACTTTGCCGGCGAGACCATCTGCTTAAAGATGTCTGCGAACGGCCCGTCTGAATTGGTCAGGATGCTTTTGATCGACGGCGCGACCTTTTGATAAAAGAAATATTGCGCGTAATTTTCGCCCCCGCCGAACGCGGTCACCTGGTTGTGCAGCGGCTCGGCTTCGGCCTGCTTGTTCAACAGGATCACGTTCGCCTCGGCGGTGCCTCGGGCGATCTGCGCATCGGCGATCTGCTGCGCGGCCTGCAAATTCAGCTTCGCGACTTCCAAATCCTGACTGGCCTTGGTAATCGACACATCGCTCTCCTGCTGCGCGCGTTTCACGATCGTGACGACCTGCTTGTTCGCGTCGCCGATCATCGTGTTCTGCTGACCCATCTCCGTCTGCGTCGCCAGATCCGCCTGGCTCTTGGCCACCTGAATCTGCTGCTCCAGACTCTTGATCTGCTGCTTGGCGATCTCCCGCTCGTTGATCGGCTGCTTGATTTCATCCGGAGGGACGATATCGCGAACGAGCGCCTGCAGGATTTCGACGCCGTTCTTCTCGCACGCATCACGAAGCTTGGCTTCAAACTCGGCCTGGAATTTCAGGCGCGTATCGCCGCTGATGAAGTCGCGGGCGAGGTATTGGCTGCCGACGAGGCGCGAAAAGCTTCGCGCATACGGCAAAATCATCGTCTGCTCGACGAGCGGAATCAGCTCGCCCCCTTCGCTGTATTGCACGTAAATCAGCGGCAGTTTTTCCGGAATGATCGACCACTCGACGAACCCTTCCATCTTGATGTCGAAGCTATCGGCCGACGGAAATCGAATCGCGTCGTTGCCCGCCATCTCGAAGCGCTGCGACTGAATGCTGATCGGCGTGATGCGTTTCGCGAACGGGTTCACGTATCGGAAGCCTTCAGGCTCGGTCACTTTCTGCGTCCCCTGCTCACCTTCGTTCACGAGATATTGATCGGCCTCGTTCGCAAGCGGGCCGGCCATGATGGTGACCACGCCGCGATGGCCGGGGTCGACGTTGACCGGATCGACGAGCTTGATTTCGTACGCGTATGGATTGGCATATTGCGGATATTGCCCCGGCTTGAGCACGACCGGCAGCGGGCCGCGCTGATCGCGTGCGGGGTCGGCCAACACTTGCCCGGGGTCGAGCGGCTGGCCGAACTTTTTGAAGACCACGCCGACCTTGTTGCCGGGAACGTTCGCATCGACTTCGCTCGCGGGGACGACGGTGCGCTCGTAGTCGAACGGGCTGAATCCGAAATAGACGCCCGGCAGATAGACGTTTTCGAGAATGCCGTTGCAGTCGCCGTAACGTTCCTCCCACGTTTTGTAAGCGGCATCGGCCCTATCCGGTGCGCGAGGCACGATCACTTCGTCAGCCGGCAAACTTTTCACGCCGTTCTTTTTGAGCAGCACGAGCACTTCGCCCGGCTGCACCACCA
Source organism: uncultured Phycisphaerae bacterium (assembly GCA_964236135.1). Classification (GTDB taxonomy): domain Bacteria; phylum Planctomycetota; class Phycisphaerae; order Tepidisphaerales; family Tepidisphaeraceae; genus CAXSBN01. The sequence goes on along the minus strand of CAXSBN010000035.1, from coordinate 38,298 downwards.
CGCGCCGGCCGAACCAGAAATAGCCGCCGTAGATAATCGCGAGCGTCAACACGCCGATCAGCAAACTGCGCATCGGATGAAACGAGCGCGGCTCGCTCGATCGCTGCGCTCTGTAATTTCCACCCGGAGGAATCGGTGGCATGTGAGATGTGTCGTTCATTCTCTTTCAGGGTTCAGGGTTCGGGGTTCAGGGTTCAGCGAAGAGAAGACTGTCATGCTTTCACTACTTCGCTGAACCCTGAACCCCGAACCCTGAACCCTCCTTAAAGTTTTCGTCCGCAGCGTCGACAGAAGTCGGCGAAGGTCGGATGGCTCGTGCCGCAGCCGCGACAGAGCCGTTGCTCCGTCTCACGAAGGTAACGTCGGCTCGACTTGGCCGTCTTTGATATCGCTATCCAGACGATCAAACCGATGATGACCGGAAACGGAAAATGGCCCGGGAAGAAAAAGAAGCTCATTAATTCCTTCTCGCACATCCTGGTCGACGCGTAATCATCATTCGCATCACGGCACGCAACGTCCATTATAAGCGACAGTGCATTTTCACACGCAGCGGTTACCGCAATCGAGCACTGACTGATCCACTAATATTGTCCCTAAACCAGAGGAATCTTTCACCCGTTTCGCCAGGGCAACCGCATTCTGGATGATTTCGTTTTTTCTCCTCTCCCTGTACTCGGGGAGAGGTCGGGTGAGGGGCGTTTTCCGAGCGACAGAAGACCCCTCACCCTGCCTCTCCCCGAGTACGGAGAGAGGAGTTAATAGAATGCGGTTGCCCTGCCCGTTTCGCTTTTGCCGCATCGAAGTGGACACATCCTTCGACCCCGATAGAGTATCCGACGTGTCTATGCGCTGCGCAAAGCTTGGCCTGCTCACGCTTGTTTCGCTGTCGATCTTCAGCGGCTGCGACCGACGAGATGCGGATGAGGCGATCGTCAGCTATCGCGCAGCGAAAGACGTTGCAGTGGTGACGGCCGAAGCGACGACCGAGCCTGCGAGCCCGATGACCGCCTTCGCCCCGCCAGCGGGATTGTCCGGCGCACCCACAGCACGCGATGAACTTGCCTGGACGCTGCCGTCCGGCTGGATCGAAGCGCCGAGTTCCGGCAGAACGCAAATGCGCTTCGCCGACTTCCAAATCGATCCGGCCGACCCGTCGCTTGTCGTCACCATCATTCCGCTCGGCACTGAAGCGTCCGAGCTATTGCCGAACATCGCCCGCTGGCAAGGGCAGATTGGAATGCCGCCGTCGACTTCCGAAGCGGACGCGATGAAATTCGTTCAGTCGTCCGATTCCAATGGCGTGATGGTAAAGCTGATCGACCTGACATCGCCGGCGATGACCGTGCAGCGTCAGCGACTCATCGCCGCGATCATCGCGCGGCCGGAGAAAACCTGGTTCATCAAATTGCAGGGCGCGGTCGAGAAAGTGTCGCCGCGTGCGGACGAGTTCTCGTCGTTTGTGAAATCGTTGCGATTTGCGGATTCGAGTGCATCGGGCACCGCTGCGTCCGCGACGCCGCAAGCGGCGGGTGTGCCGCAGTGGGTCGTGCCAACGGGTTGGCAACTCGACGCTGCTAAACCGATGCGCGTGGCAACGTTCAGCACGTCAGCCGATGCTCCGAAAGCGGCGCAAGTGATCGTCACCCGTTTCGCCAGCGCGGGCATGGGCGATACGTTGGAAAACATCAATCGTTGGCGCGCGATGGTCGAATTGAAGCCATTGGCCGATGCGATGCAGCAGCGATCGACAAATGTCGAAGTCTCGGGAAAAAGCGGCAGTCTCTTCGAATTCGCCGCCGACGCATCGGCGACCGATCCATCGGTGCAGGGAAAGAAAATGATCGTCGCGATGATCCCCGCCGGCGAGCAGACGTGGTACATCCGCTTCGTCGGACCGGCGGCGGAGGTCGATGCACAGCGCGCGGTCTTTGAGAATTTCCTGAAGTCGATCCGGTGGTGATTTTCTCGCCCCTCTCCCTCGTACTCGAGGGAGCGGCTGGGTGCGGGGTCTTCGGTCTTTATTCGTTGATGAGCGGTCGAAGAAAGACCCCTCACCCTACCTCTCCCCCGAGTACAGGAAGAGGAGTAATTTCAATGCAAGCACTCCTCCAAACGCTCGCCTCGCTTCGTCTCACGGTCACGCTGCTGGCGTTGACGATGGTGCTGGTCTTTGCCGGGACGTGGGCGCAGATCGATCACGGCATCTGGCAAGTGCAGGCCGAGTATTTTCACAGTTTCTTCTGCTGGGTTCCGTTTCAGTTGTTCTGGAAACGCCCGCTGCCGGGCCATGCGGCATTATCTGGTGGCTTCCCGATGATCGGCGGTTACACCATCATCGCCCTGTTGCTGCTCAATCTGCTCAGCGCCCACTACCTCCGCTTCAAATTCAACCGCAAACGTTTCGGCGTTTTGCTCTTGCACGCGGGCCTGATCCTGCTCCTCGTCGGCGAAGTGGTGACGAGCGTCTTCGCGCGCGAAAGTCGGATGATGATCGAGGTGGGGCAGACGACAAATTTCACACAGGACATCCGCAAGCCGGAACTGGCGATCATCGATCCGAGTGATCCGTCGTTCGATCAGGTGGTCGCTATTTCCGGAAAATTGCTGACCAGGCGCGCGGCGGACCACCGGCCCGTCAGCGGCGTACCACTCCCGTTCCAATTGCGGATTAATGCGTACTACCCGAACTCCAATGTCGTCGGTCCGTTTCAGCTTCAGCAGATGCTCGCCGAAGGCCGCGAATTACCCCGCGCGACGGCCGGCGAAGGAACGAAAATCGGTGTGGTCGGCGTGCCGCCGGTCAACGGCACGAGCGAATCGATCGACTCTCCTTCGGCATACATCACGCCGATCGTCGACGGAAAATCGCTCGACACTTATCTCGTCTCGACCTTGCCGCTCGAAGCAAGCGTGAACGGGGTGGCCGCGCCGGCGATCGATCAGCCGCAGCCGATCGTCGTGAACGGCAAAACGTATCTGCTGCACCTGCGCTGGAAGCGCGAGTACAAGCCGTATTCACTGACGCTGAAAAATTTTTCCCACGATACGTATCAGGGCACGACGCTGGACAGCAATTTCGCCAGCGTCGTTCGGCTGAAAGATTCAACGCGCAACGAGGATCGCGACGTGCGCATCTGGATGAATCATCCGCTGCGTTATGCGGGCGAAACCTTCTATCAGGCCAGCTTTCGCGAGGGGGATCGCACGACGATTCTGCAAGTCGTCCGCAACCCCGGCTGGCTGATTCCGTACGTCAGTTGCATCCTCGTCGGCCTGGGGATGATCGTGCATTTCGGCGGCGTGTTGATCTCGTTTCTGCGGAAGCAAAAACTTCGCACGATCGCCGCCCGCGATGCGGCCGTCGTGTCGCTCAACTCATTTGAACCGGGCCGGAAATATTTGCTGAAACCCGACGCCGGCGGATTCGTCTGGCCCGCCGTGTCGATCGCGATCGCGCTGCTCTATTTCTCGATGTCGGCCCGCGCACCCGGTTTTGCTGGTCCGTTCGATTTGAACGCATTCACGCGAGTGCCGGTGAACTTCGACGGCCGGGTGATGCCGCTCGACACGCTGGCGAAAAACAGTCTGCGCATCCTCAGCGGCAAAGCCACGCTCACCATCGACGGCGTCGCCGGCGCGCAGCCGGCCATCCGCTGGCTGGCGGACGTGTTTGCCGATCACGAGACGGCGCGCAAGGTGCGGGTGATCCGCATCGACAACCCCGATTTGCTCGGCGCGCTCGATCTGGATCGCAATCGCCACATGTTTTCGTTCGATGAGGTATTAGCGAAACAGGACGCGTTAGTCGCGCAATTAAAGAAGATCCAACAACTCGATGAAAAGCAGTATGATCCGTATCAACACGCACTGGCCGAGCTAAATAAGCATCTCGGGTTGATCGATCGTTTATCGAGCATCATGTCGCTGCTTCTCGTGCCGCCGGATGATGCGACTGGGAAATGGACGACGTTTGAAGAGTCGATGAAAGCGTCGCAGGATGGCAAGCTTTCGGCCAGCAGTTCATCGATGGGCGCGATGAATAATCTCGCGACGGCGCTGTCGAGCTACACGCAGAAAAATGCCGGTGAATTCAACCGTTCCATTCGCAACTACCTGGCCGACCTTCCGCTGAGCTTGCCCGCGATCAACAGCAAGGTGCAGGCCGAGGCGACGTTTAATCAGGCCGATCCGTTTATCAACTGCATGGCCATGTATGTGCTCGTGCTCGTGCTCGCGAGTTTGAGCTGGCTGATCGCGCCCGCGCGGGCGACGCTGCGCCGCAGCGCGTTTGCCGTGCTGGTGCTGACGATGCTCGTGCACACGATCGCGCTGGGCGTGCGCATGTATATTCAAGGCAGGCCGCCCGTCACGAACCTGTACTCCAGCGCCATCTTCATCGCCTGGGCGGCGGCGGTGTTCTGCGTGGGGCTGGAGATCATTTACCGCAACGGTGTCGGTTCTCTCGCGGCAGCGTGTATCGCGTTTCCATCACTGCTCATCGCGCATTACCTGGCGGAGTCGGGCGACACGATGGGCATGCTCCGGGCCGTCCTCGACACCAACATCTGGCTGGCGACGCACGTCGTCGTCATCACGCTGGGCTACACCGCGACGTTCCTCGCCGGCATCATCGGCATCGTATTTGTCGTGGGTCGATTGATCGGCGCGTTCGATGTGGATGAGACGCGTAAGAATGTGTCGCGCATGATCTATGGCGTCGTCTGTTTCGCGATGCTCTTCAGCTTCGTCGGCACGGTGCTCGGCGGGATCTGGGCCGACCAGTCGTGGGGCCGCTTTTGGGGCTGGGACCCAAAGGAAAATGGCGCGGTCCTGATCGTCCTCTGGAACGCGATCGTCCTCCACGCGCGATGGTCGGGGTTGGTGAAAGAACGAGGCGTCGCCAACCTCGCGATCTTCGGCAACATCGTCACCGCCTGGAGCTGGTTCGGCACAAATATGCTGGGGGTTGGGCTTCACAGCTACGGCTTCATTGATTCAGCGGTTTTCTGGCTGAGCATCTTCATGGGATCACAGCTTCTTTGCATCGCAATCGGCCTCATCCCAATTCGTCGAACAAAGCCGATCTCGATGACCTCCTCGGCAGCGCGAACCGCAACTCGTTTGAAAACTGTTCGCGCACACGAACCCCAGTCCTGAAGCTCCAAGTCCGCCATTGGCGACTTCTTGAACCTAACATTTCCCGCTCAATTTCCTTGACGTCCGGTAACTGTTAGGTACTATTCCGCCAGCAAGCGAACGGATTCGCTTTTCGTTGAGAACTGCGGTTGAAAGGATGTTTGGATGATCACCCTTCGTCAAATTGAACGTTCGTGGAATTCGAAGCATTACAGTCAGATGAATGTCGAATTGCTGGCCGCACGGTCGGAAGACTCGGCCAAGTTGCGGTCTTTGCTCACATCGTCGCTGGCCGCCGCCGCGATGGGGTTGATTCGTCTGGACGAGTTGAATCAGTCTCACGCACCGCTCGCGACGAGTTTTGTCCGTCGCGTTCTTTGCTCGCAGAAGCCGGACGGGGGCTGGGACGATCCGCTGCTCACGGCCCTCTGCATCCGCGCGCTGCTCACGTCACGCGGTCAAGGCGAAGCCATCGACCGAGGCATCACGTTTCTCGCCCAATTGCAAAAATCAGACGGCACCTGGTCGGCGACCGGCATTCATCGCACGGAGCCCGACGCTTTCACAAGCGCATTCATATTCTTTTCGCTCGGATTGCATGCAGCCTTTCTTGAAACGATTTGCGTCGACGATGCAATTGCCTGGTTTGAGCGGAAGCTTGCTTTGCTCGACCCATCATCGCGGAAGCTGTGGGAAATCGCGTCAAGAAAAGTACGATCGGTTCGTGCGCGGACGTCTGGATGGATGCTGGATCTCGAACCTGTTTCGTACCGCTCGAAATCATTTGTGTTGAAGAACTGATGGATTGTTTGTCATGAGGGTCGTAACGCACGTTGATTTGCGAAGCCGCAAGCGGCCGCTTGCGGCTTCGCTGATCAAGTTGTGTCAGTGATAAATTGGACGTTCAGATCGCTTCTCGCACCACTTGATTCTTCCTACACTTCGCTCGTCACTTGATTGGGAGAACCAATGTCCGACTTCCGAAATGAAAAAGACTCCATGGGCGAGATGCGCGTGCCGATCGATGCGCATTATGGGGCACAGACCGCCCGCGCGGTGGAGAACTTTCCGATCTCCGATCTGCGCTTTTCCCGACGATTTATTGCCGCGCTGGGGCTGATCAAATTTTGCTGCGCTTCGGTGAATTTCGAACTAAAGTTGGTTGATGAAAAACGCCGCGACCTCATTCAGCAGGCCGCCGCCGAAGTGATGGATGGCAAGCTCGATTCGTTCTTCGTGGTCGACATTTTCCAGACCGGCAGCGGCACGTCGACGAACATGAACACCAACGAGGTGATCGCCAGCCGGGCCAACGAAATCGCCACGGGCAAGCGAGGCGGCAAAGATCCGGTTCATCCGAACGATCACGTCAACATGGAGCAGAGTTCCAACGACGTCATTCCCACTGCCCTGCATGTGAGCGCCGCCGTCGCGATCAAGGAATCGCTGATTCCATCGCTCGAACATCTCGCATCGATTCTGCAAAGCAAAGCCAAGCAGTTCGACGATGTCGTGAAGATCGGCCGCACGCATCTGCAGGATGCCACGCCCGTTCGTCTTGGGCAGGAGCTGTCGGGTTACGCCGCTCAGGCATCGCTTGGCGTCGCTCGCGCGAAGCGCGCGATCGCCGCCCTGCTCGAGCTTCCGCTCGGCGGCACTGCGGTCGGCACAGGGATCAACTCGCATCCAGACTATGCCAGCAAAGCGATCGCGCTGATCGCCGCGAAAACCGGCATTGCCTTCGTTGAGGCCGCCAACCACTTCGAAGCACAAGCCGCGAAGGACGGCGCGGTCGAAGCGTCGGGACTGATGAAAACAATCGCCGTCAGCTTCACGAAAATCGCCAACGACATCCGCTGGCTTTCCTCCGGCCCGCGCTGCGGCATCGGTGAAATCACCATCCCTGCCACCCAGCCTGGCTCATCGATCATGCCGGGCAAGACGAACCCCGTCATGAGCGAGATGATGCTGATGGTCGCCGCCCAGGTCATCGGCAACGATGCGACGATCGCCTTCGCCGGCTCGGGGCTCGGCAGCAGCTTCGAATTGAACGTCATGATGCCGGTGATGGCCTACAACCTCCTGCAGTCTATTGAATTACTTTCAAAGGCCGCGCGCGTGTTCGCCGATCGCTGTGCGGTGGGAATCGAAGCTGACAGACAGCGTTGCGAATCCCTCGTCGAACAAAGCCTTGCGATGTGCACAAGCCTTGCTCCAATCATCGGCTACGACCAGGCGGCCGATATCGCGAAGGAGAGCTTTAAGAACGGGACGACCGTGCGACAAGTCGCGATGAATCGGAAGTTAATGGACGTTTCCGCATTAGACAAAGCGCTTAACGCGCGGCGTATGACAGAACCGCAGGCGGACGTGGTTGGCTCGGGAGGCGGATGACGGGAGCAGGGGCAGTCCTTTTTCACGTCACCCGCGTAACACCTTAGCTTGCCAGAGGTAGCGATTTCGAGTAACTTCGTTCCGATAGGCGTTTGGTATCTGTTTGGGCCGGATCGGCACAGATGCGGGTCGCCCAATTCTGTGGCAGAAGGAGTTCGACTCTTCAGTGGCCAAAGTATCTGGGAAAAAACCCTTGCCGACGGCGAAATCGTCAGCGATGAAGTCGACCGCGAGGAAGTCGTCCGCCGGGAAAGCTTCCGCCGGGTCGTCTGCGGTGAAATCATCCGCAAAGCCGGCCGCGAAGTCGTCGAATACGGGAAAGCGGGAGGCGGGGAAACGGTCGGCGGGTAAATCGTCCACCGTTCAAGCCAAGCTCGCCTCGCAAGCGAAGAAAGCGTCCTCCGCTTTATCGGCCAAGAAGCTACCCAGGCCCGCTAAATCGGCAGGTTCCGGCAAGGGTCGTCCAGACATCCAAGCGGGTAAGCCGACTGCGAATCGGAAAGCCGCCGCCGCTAAACCGATCACAAAGCTTGATACCGCCCAGACGGTTTCCAAGGGTTCCGCTTCACGCGAACTAAAGCCGGGCAAGTCTGCCGTCGTGTCTGCCGTCGTGGCGAAATCCGCCACGCCGGCGGTGTCCAACGGCGCAGCTGCATCGACGGTCGGTCCTAAATCGCGCTTTGCGTTGAGCGGCCCGTCGCCGTCGAGCAGCGTGATGAAGTTCCTCGTCAGCAAGCCGCCGAGCAAGCCGGTCGTCAAGACACCACCCGCACCCGGTTCGGCGATTTCCCTTGGACCCCGGCCGGGCAGTAAGGCTGCGGTGGCCAAGGCGGCGGCGGCAAAAGCAGCTTCCGGCAAAGCGGGCCCGGCATCAGCCAAACCCCCGCGTGCAAGTCGCAGCGTTGTTGCCGCGGCCAAGGCGGCGGCGGAGGCGGCGCGGATCGCCGCCATCAATGACAATCGAATCTACATCACCGCCGCCAAGCCGCTGAACGGCGCGAACGGGAAGGCCACGTCGGCCAAACCGGCCAGACCCGTGAAAACGCCCGGCCACCCGAAGAGCAGGTCAGCCGGCTCGGCATCGGTTGGCTCGGCATCGGTTGGCTCAGCATCGACGCCTGTCCTCTTGCGAAACAGCTCGCGGTCAGCCGCGACGCTCATCCCGGCACCACCGCCAGAGCGGATGACCACCGACACAAAGCCGCGAAAAAACCAGGCCGGCCTGAATCCTAGAGAACTGGACCTGTACCGCCAGCTATTGCTCGTCAAACGTCGCGAGCTGGTCGGCGACATGAGCTCGATGGAGCGCGAAGCCCTTCGCAGCGCGCAAGGCTCCAACCTGTCGAGCCTGCCACTGCACATGGCCGACATGGGCACCGATAACTACGAGCAGGAATTCACGCTCGGCCTGGTGGAGAAAGACCGCACGCTGCTTCGCGAGATTAATACGGCGCTAGCCAAAATTCAGGACGGACGCTACGGCATTTGCGAAGGCACCGGCAAGCCGATCAGCAAGCCGCGTCTCGAAGCGCAGCCCTGGGCGAGATTCAGTATCGAATACGCGCGGCTAATGGAACGTGGATTGGTCCGCAGATAATCCGCAGATAGTCCGCAGATAGCCCGCCGTTGTCAGGCGGTTGTCGGCCCATTGGTGGTAAACTGGTAAGCCGCCCAGATCCACGCCGCGGGCGCGAGTTTTTCATGACACTCGGCCAGACGCGATGCTCTCCGCCAACTTCAAATCCCCCGCCGCCCTCTTCCGATTCGTCGGCGTCTGCGCGATCGGTCTCACGCTCGATCTTTCAACCAAGGTCTTCGCCGTCCGCTATCTCGCGAACGGTGAATCGTACGAGGCCATTCCCGGCTGGCTGAACTTCACCTACACCGGAAATCATGGCGCGGTCTTCGGCCTCGGCGTCGGCCTCCGCTGGCTCTTCGTCGCCGTCAGCGTCCTGGCGATCGGCTTCCTCACTTGGCTCTTCGCCCAAAGCCGCGGCCAGCGCTTTTACCAAATTCTCCTCGGCCTGCTTCTCGCCGGCGTGCTCGGCAACATGTACGACCGCATTACCCTCGGTTATGTCCGCGACATGATCCTCGCGCTCCCCGGCTGGCACTGGCCCGGCACATGGCACCTCGGCCCCTACCCCGCCGCCGAGCGCGGCGTCTTCCCCTACATCTTCAACGTCGCCGACACCCTGCTCTGCACCGGCGTCTTTTTAATGATTGTCTACAGCGCGCTGAACCCGATGAAGCACGACGAAAATCTGAAAGATGAGATCAGAATTCCGAGTCAATGACCCGTCACGAATTGTCGTTCATCATTCGGATCCGGCTCCGTTTTCTCATTTTGTCAACAGTCATCCTTAAATGTTGACCGATGGCGACCAATTCTTTCTTCGACGCGCGCTCTCCACCGCCATGCGCGGCCGTGGAACTGTCGAGCCGAATCCGATGGTCGGCTGCGTTATCGTGCGCGATAACAGGATCATCGGTGAGGGCATTCATGAGCGCTTCGGCCAGTTGCACGCCGAGCCGGCGGCGCTCGCGGCTTGCGTTGAATCAGCGGAAGGTGCGACCGCGTATGTCACGCTTGAGCCGTGCTGTCATCTTGACAAGCAAACGCCGCCGTGCGTTCCGCGACTCATCGCGGCAAAGGTCGCGCGCGTCGTGATCGGATGCCTTGATCCGAATCCACGGGTGAACGGTCGCGGCCTCGCGCAGCTGCGCGAGGCCGGGCTTGTCGTCGATGTCGCGCCGCCGGACCTTGAAGCCCAGGCCAGGCAACTGATCGCGCCGTTCATTGCCCGAACGATTTTTCATCGCCCCTACGTCACGCTGAAATGGGCGCAGAGTCGGAATGGAAAACTCGCCGGCCCGTTGGGGGAGCGCGTGCGAATCACGAATGACGCCTCGAACCGCGTCATTCAAGCGCTCCGCGGCCGATGCGATGCGATCGCCGTCGGCACGAATACCGTACTGCGTGACGACCCCCTGCTGACGGTGCGTGCTCCGTCTGCCGAAAGCCGCAAACCGATTCGCGTCGTCCTTTCTAACTCGCTGAAGCTGCCGATCGACAGCCAGCTAGTTCGAACGGCGAACGATTCCGCCGTCGTTCTGTTTTGCTCCGAAGCGTCCGCCAGCACCAATGCCGATGCCGTTAAAATATTTCGCGACCGCGGCGTCGAAATCGTCGCGCTGCCGAACCAAGGCAACCATTTCTCATTCGCCGAGGTGCTCGCCCATCTCCATGCGCGATGCGTCAGCCACCTCCTGATCGAGCCGGGGCCGACGCTGGCAAAATCGCTTTTCGCCGAAGGCGTCGTCGACCGCGTCTGGGTGTTCACCTCAAAGATGCTACTCCCGCCGGGCGGGCTGGCGATGTCGCCGATGCCGACGTTCGCCAATTATCGCGACACCGGCGCGATCAACATCGCCGGCGATGAGCTCGTCGAATATCTCAACCCGACGAGCGACTGCTTCTTCGCGAGAATGCCATCTCCAGATTTTCAAATCGTTCGACGGAGTGAAGACCCGTCACCCAGCTTCTCCCCGGAGTAATTGGGAAAAGAGTTTGTAGCGTGAACCCTTCTCCCCCTCGGTGAGGCGGATTGCTGTCAAGTTCGATCGCAGCCTGACGAAGAGAAGACCCCTCACCCGGCCTCTCCCCGGCGTACCAGGGAGAGGAGGTCGGAAGCGCCGCCCTCTGGCCCCTCGCCCCGGTACGCCGGGGAGAGGTTGGGTGAGGGGGCATTCGCTGTTCACATTCGATCGCTGTTCGACGAAGAAGAGACGACAGCCATTCTTCCTTCGTTCCAAGGAGAAGAGTTCGGAGTGTGAACTCCTGTCTCCTCGGTGAGGCGAATTGCTGTCACGTTGGATTGCGGCCTGCCGGAGAGAAGACCCCTCACCCCGCCTCTCCCCGGCGTACCAGGGAGAGGAGGTCGGAAGCGCCGCCCTCTGGCCCCTCGCCCCGGTACGCCGGGGAGAGGTTGGGTGAGGGGGCATTCGCTGTTCACATTCGATCGCTGTTCGACGAAGAAGAGAAGACAGCCATTCTTCCTTCGTTCCAGGGAGAGGAGTTCGGAGTGTGAACTCCTGTCCCCTCGGTGAGGCCGATTGCTGTCAACTTCGATCGTGGCCTGACGAAGAAAAGACCCCTCACCCAACCTCTCCCCGGCGTACCGGGGAGAGGAGTTTGGAAGCGCCGCCGCCCTCTGGCCCCTCGGCCACCCTTTGGAGTTCGGAGTGTGAACTCTTGTCCCCTCGGTGAGGCGGATTGCTGTCAACTTCGATCGCGGCCTAACGAAGAGAAGACCCCTCACCCGGCCTCTCCCCGGCGTACCAGGGAGAGGAGGTCGGAAGCGCCGCCCTCTTGCCCCTCGCCCCGGTACGCCGGGGAGAGGTTGGGTGAGGGGTCTTCCATTGTTCACCACGTCTTCCCGCAAGCGTGAGCGATCACGTTCAACACCTGCTCAATACTTTCGAAGACGTCCGTGTTGGTAAATCGAATCACGCGGCAGCCGAGCTTTGTGAGCGCGCCGGTGCGACTCTGGTCCGATACCTCCGCCTCGCCGGTGGTATCAAAATGAGAATCGCCGTCGACTTCGACAACGAGCGCGGCCTCGGCGCAGTAAAAGTCGACGATGTAAGACGTGATCGCGTGCTGTCGACGAAATCGAAGCCCGGCGAGTTGCCGGTTGCGGAGCCGTGACCAGAGCAACTTCTCGGCCGGTGCCGCGTCTCGACGCATGTCGCGGGCGTGAGCGTGCAGGAGCCTGCGCAGCGGCATGTTCCGTCTGGGCATGCGGGAAAGTTTATCGCGCATCTTGAGAAGAAAGGACCCTTCACCCGGCCTCTTCCCGGAATACCAGGGAGAGGAGTTTGGAAGCGTGACCTCCTAGGCCCCCGGGTGAGGCGGATTGCTGTCAAGTTCGATCGCAGCCTGACGAAGAGAAGACCCCTCACCCGGCCTCTCCCCGGCGTACCGGGGAGAGGAGGTCGGAAGCGTCGCCTTCTGGTCCCTCGCCGTGGTGCGCCGGGGAACCGCGTTCTTGGCTTCAAGCTTCTGGCTCCTCGCCCCGGTACGCCGGGGAGAGGCTGGGTGAGGGGGAATTTTCGTTTCACATTCGATCGCTGTTCGACGAGGAAGAGATGACTGCCATCCGCGGGCGTTAGGCGACTTTTGTCTCTTCTCGTGAATCATTGATCGCTATAATTGGTTGATGCCTTTCCGTTGGTGCACGGCCGTGCTTTTTCTCTGTCTCATTCGGTGTGCAGTTGCCTCGCCGGTCGAGCAGGTCGCGCCGCGGAAATGGTTGGGCGACTATCTTCCGGAAAAGCTCCCGAATCTCGAGTATCCAAAATACGACCAGCCCATCGATCGCGCTGAGCTTGAAGTGTTCACGGGCCGGTATAAGAAGTCGTTGCTGACGCTTGCCACCATCGGCGACGCGGCTTCAGTGCGGAGTTCCGTTGTGCGCGCCAAGGCGTTCGCCGCGCTCGGTCGTTTTGATGAAGCGATCGCGGCGGTTTCTGCCGGAGCGGCTGCCAACGATGCGAACGCGCTTTTGCAGCGGTCGACGATCCTCACCGATTCCGGCAAACCGCGCGATGCCATCAACGCACTGCAACTGCTGATCGAGCGCCAGCCGAGAATGATCGCCGCGCATTATGAATTGGCTCGCGCGCTCGAAGCGGTTGGCGATCTGAAAGCTGCGCTGGCGCAATACACGTGGTTCATGGACGGCGACGATGCGCCGTTCGCGCGCTGGCAACGCGAGCAGGAGCGGGCATACGAGTCGGCCGCCGACGTCGTGTGCATCGGGCGGGCGGCCGACCGCTGGGCACAGTTGACGTCGGCGTACAAAAGTCATCCCGAGCTGAACGATGCGATCTTCAATATTTTCGTGCGCGATTACGACGTGGTCGATCGCCAGTACTGGCCCGCGCACATCGCGGCGGCGGAATATTTTCTATCGCACGACAACTCAACCAAAGCCGCCGAGGAACTCGACGCGGCCGCGAAGATCAATCCAGTCGATGCGCGGGAAATCGAGCTGCGCGGAAAGATCGCGATCGCGAGCTTCAACTTCGACGGCTGCGATAAGGCCATCGAAATTCTTCGAAGTATCGATTCGACGTCGTTTGCAGCACAATTGCTCGAAACGCGAAACCTGATGCTGCAACGGCGCCCCGCCGAGGCGCAGGCCGCGATTCAGATTGCGATCAGGGCGCAGCCGCACAACTTCGAAGCCCTCGGCCTGCTCGCGGCCACCTACGCGCTTCAGCTCGACGAACCGGCGATGAATGCGGCGCTCAAAGTTGTCGACGATCTGGATGTCGATCACGATGACGCGACGGCGCGCTTCGAGATCGCCGAGCAGCTTGGCGCGATGCGGCAATATCCGCGCGCGATCCTGCAATACAAGGCCGCCATCGACCGCGCCCCCTGGTGGACCGAGGCCCTCAACGGCCTTGGCTTGCTGTACACGCAAAGCGGCGATGAAGAGAACGCGCAGCTCACGCTCAACGACGCACACGACGTCGATCCATACAATCTCCGCACGACGAATTATCTCCGCCTGCTGGAAGACCTCGCCAAATTCACCCGCAAGGAAACCGACCATTTCATCGTGATGTATGACGGCAAGGCCGACCCGGTCATCCCCGAATACTTCGGCGAATATCTGGAGAGCATTCACGATGAAGTCTCGCGCGAATACAGCGCGACGCCGCCGCGGAAAACGATGATCGAAGTCTTTCCGACGCACGACGCATTCAGCGTGCGCACGACCGGCTCGCCGTGGATCGGCACGGTGGGCGCGAGCACTGGCCGCGTGATCGCGCTCGTGAGCCCGCGCACGGGTGAAAATACGATGGGCGCTTTCAACTGGGCCCAGGTGTTGCGGCATGAATACACGCACACCGTGACGCTGGCCGCGACGGACAACCGCATCGCTCATTGGTTTACCGAAGGGCTTGCCGTGTATCAGGAGCATTCTCCGCTGCGCTGGGAATGGATTCCGATGCTGTACGGCGCGGTGACCAAGGATCAGCTCTTCACGCTCGATAATCTGACGTGGGGCTTCATCCGTCCACGCCGGCCGATCGATCGGCAACTGGCGTATGCGCAGTCGTTCTGGATTTGCGAATACATTGAAGAAAAGTACGGCCATGATTCGATCCTGAAAATGCTGACGTCGATGCATAACGGCAAAACGCAGGAACAGGCATTCAGCGATGCGTTGGGCAAGACGCAGGATGAATTCAGCTCCGAGTTTTTCGCGTGGACGAAAGCTCAGGTGGCCGGCTGGGGATACGACGCCGATTCGACGAAAAAATATGAAGCGCTTCGGAAGACCGGCGAAGCGCTGATCGCGGCGAAGAAACATGCGGACGCGGTGGCAATCTGGCAGCAGATTGTGGCGCTGCGGCCGGTGGATGCCTTGCCGCATCAACGGTTGGCCGGCTTGTACTTGACGAAGGAAGTCAACGACAAAGCAAAAGCGGTCGATGAGCTGAAACGATTGCAGTCGGTGGAGATTAAAGACGACCGGTATGCGAAGCGCATCGCGACAATCTTGCTGAGCATGAACAACCTCGACGAAGCAGCGGCGATGGCCATGCAGGCCGTCTACACCGACCCGTACGATGCAGCGGCTCACGAACTGTTGGCGAAGATCAGCGACAAATCCGGCGATGCCGAACGCGGCGCACGCGAGACGCGCGTTCTAGAAATGCTCCGTAACCGTAAACCGCCCGCGGACGAGTCGGACAAGTCGAATTAAGCAGCGCGACTTTTCTTACTCCTCTCTCCGTACTCGGGGAGAGGAGTAAGCGGCACGATTTTGCGATGTTTGTTGACCACGAGGAGACTTCAGGTCGCGGCCGGAAGAATGATTGACGACGGAACGCTGCCGCGCTCTAATCGCGCTGTCATGAGATTACTTCACATCGTCGCGTTCTCTCTTCTCGCGATCCCGTTCATTGCCGGCTGTCGGACCGAGCCGGCGATGGTGAGCGATGCCAGTTTCCCGACACGCATCAGTTACAGCGTGCCGCCGAAAGAGCTGTTCGACAAAGCGCGCACGGCTGTCACGTCGCCGGCCATTGACCTCGCGGTTGATTCACAAGGGGATGGGCGAATTGTGACGCAATGGAAGCCGATGCCGGGCGCGCACGTGACGGTCGCCGGTGTCGGCCGCGCGTGGCAGGAACGCACGCGGTACACCATTATCGTCACGCCAAGCTGGGACGACCCGACGAATAAGTCGTCGCTTGAAGTGATGGAAGAATCGCAGCAGCGCCCGCACGACAAGTATGCCTGGGACTCGCAGGACCCGATCAAGCGCCCGGACCGGGCGGCGCATCTGGCCCAGCAGCTCGATAACGCGCTGCGCGATATGGCGAAGAAGTAGTGAGTGGTGCGGTGGGCAGTGGGCATGAGTCAACCATCTGACAAATTGGTGCCGGTCGCGGTGATCGGGTGCGGCCGCATGGGGCGGCTGCATGCCCGTGTTTATTCGCAGATGCCACGCGTGCGGCTCGTCGGCGTGTATGACGCGAACCTCGAGTCGGCCAAAGCGACGGCCGCCGAATATGGCGGCGAAGCGTTTAGCGATGTCGAGCCGCTGGCCGACCGCGTGAACGCCGCAACCATCGCCGTGCCGACCAATTTCCACGCCGAGCTGGCGGAACCATTTTTACGGCGCGGCGTCGCCTGCCTGATCGAGAAGCCGCTGGCGCCCAACGTCGACGAGGCCCGGCGCATCGTCGAACTCGCCCACGAACACCATGCCGTGCTGCAAGTCGGCCATATCGAGCGCTTCAACCCGGCGATGCGGGCAATGCAGCGGCTGAATATTCAGCCGCGGTTTATCGAGGTCAGCCGCATCAGTCCGCTGACGTTTCGCAGCATCGATGTCGGTGTCGTGCTCGACATGATGATCCACGACATCGACATCGTGCTCACCCTCGCGGCCAGCGACGTCGAACGCATCGACGCGGTCGGCGTGAGCGTGATCGGCGATGTCGAAGACATCTGCAACGCCCGGCTCACGTTCGCCAACGGCTGCGTCGCCAATATCACGGCGTCGCGATTGGCGCTGAAAACCGAACGTCGCATGCGCGTGTTCAGCGCCGATGCGTACGTGTCGCTCGATTACCAGAAAAAGTATGGCATCGTCGCGCGACGCACCTCCAATCTCCCGGCCATCCGCAACGCGGTCGCGCAAATGCGTTCCGGCGAGATTGAAGATCTCTCGCAACTAAATTTCAACGAGCTGGTGAACGTCGAGGAATTGCAGATCGACGATGTCGAGCCGCTGCGTGCCGAACTGGAGAGCTTCATCGACGCCGTCGAGGGCAAAGCGAAGCCGCCCGTCAGCGGAGCGGACGGCCTGGCGGCGGTGCAATTGGCTACGAGAATTGTGGCCGCGATTCAGAAAGAGACGTTGTAGAAACCCGGCTGTCCGCGCACGTGTTGTGAGTCGAGGGTGCGGTGACGGGTCTTCGATTTATCATTTGGAAGATCGGAAAAGACCCCTCGCCCCGCCTCTCCCCGGAGTATCAGGGAGAGGAGGTCACCGCTCGTGCTGTCGACGACGACGCAGCAAGCTTGAAGAGTGTGTCGACCCAGCTCTTCCCCCTCTCCCCAGTACGCTGGGGAGAGGCCGGGTGAGGGGTCTTCGATTCATCATCGGGTGGAACGGAAACACCCCTCACCCAACCTCTCCCCGGAGTACCAGGGAGAGGAGGTCACCGCTCGTGC
>CAXSBN010000035.1:0-20896 GCA_964236135.1 uncultured Phycisphaerae bacterium | reverse complement strand
GAGGTCACCGCTCGTGCTGTCGACGACGACGCAGCAAGCTTGAAGAGTGTGTCGATCCAACTCTTCCCCCTCTCCCCAGTACGCTGGGGAGAGGCCGGGTGAGGGGGCTTCGATTCATCATCGGGTGGAACGGAAAAACCCCTCGCCCCGCCTCTCCCCGGAGTACCAGGGAGAGGAGGTCACCGCTCGTGCTGTCGACGACGACGCCGCAAGCTTGAAGAGTGTGTCGATCCAATTCTTCCCCCTCTCCCCAGTACGCTGGGGAGAGGCCGGGTGAGGGGGCTTCATTTATTATCTCGGTGGAACGGAAAGACCCCTCACCCCGCCTCTCCCCGGAGTACCAGGGAGAGGAGGTCACCGCTCGTGCTGTCGACGACGACGCCGCAAGCTTGAAGGCTGTGTCGACCCAACTCCTACCCCTCTCCCCAGTACGCTGGGGAGAGGCTGGGTGAGGGGTCTTCCGCCCCTTCACGTGAATTTATTCGGACTGTCGCGAAGTCATTTTGATGAACACAAAGGGCGCTCAATTCGGTACCTTCTCCGAAGGTAAATTTAAAACGGAGTTGCGCATGAAAACTGTCTACCGAAATGTAAATTCCTCCAAGAGCCGCCGATCGACGACCACCGCCCGCCGGTACTCGGCGGTGCCCAGGGCGACTAGCTTTGCGAGCATGCTCTCTCGGCTTGGCATCGCGTCAATCAAATTGTCGGCGGCACGCGGACGATAGATGTCTTAACAGTCACGACTTTTCAACGTGCATGAGCGACCGGCGGTGAACCGGTCGCTTTTTCGTTTCGACTCCGCGGTCGGCGGTAATACTCGGCATTTTCTTCCTGCCCACTGCCCACCGCCGACTGCCCACCGCCGACTTCTATCAAAAGCAGAACGCCGCGAGGGTCGCTCGCGGCGTTCTGTCGTCTCCGGACTCTGCGTCATCGACAATCAAGCACCGGCGGCCGGCAGCGCCGGCTCGTTCTCCTCAGCAAAGGCCGGTTCGAATGCGCCCGTTCCACCCGCTCGGACGGCCGCCGGTTGAATCGGTGCCTCCTCCGCGGCCGGTGGCTCGGCCAGGTGCTTGATCTTCAGGTTCAGGTGCGGGTTAAACGCCGTGCCCGCAGGAATCAGGTGGCCCAGGATCACGTTTTCCTTCAGGCCGACCAGCGTATCGACCATGCCCGCCAGCGCCGCCTCGGTCAGCACCTTGGTCGTTTCCTGGAAGCTGGCGGCAGAGATGAACGACTCACTCTGCAGCGATGCTTTCGTGATGCCCAGCAACAGCGTTTTCGCGCGGGCCGGACGCGGCTTCTTGCTCTTGGCCGGCTCCTTGCCGGCAGCCTCGGCGGCTTCGTTGGCATCTTTGTATTCGCTCTTGAGGACGACGTCGCCTTCCTTGTAATCGGTGCCGCCGGTTTCAGCGATGCGGACGCTCTGCGCGACCGTGTCATTGCCCGCGCGGAACTTGAACTTGTCGACGACTTCGCCCGGCAGAAACTTCGTGTCGCCCGGCTCCTCGACCTTCACCTTGCGGAGCATCTGATTCAGGATGATCTCAATGTGCTTGTCGTTGATCTTCACGCCCTGCGAACGATAGACGTTCTGCACTTCGTTCAGCAGGTACTGATACAACGCTTCCTCGCCGTTGATGCGGAGGATGTCGTGCGGAATGCGCGGGCCGCGGATGAGCGGATCGCCGGCCTCCACCATGTCGCCGGCGTGGACTTGGAGTTCCTTGTCCTGCGGAACGTGATGCTCTTTTTCCATACCCGACTCGGCCTTGACAAGAATGGTCATCTTGCCGCGCCGCTTATCGGATCGCAGCTCGATCGCGCCGGAAATTTCCGCAAGCACGGCCGGGTCTTTCGGCTTGCGTGCTTCGAAGATTTCAGTGACGCGAGGCAGACCGCCGGTGATGTCCTGCGTGCCGGCGCTTTCGCGCGGCTGACGCGCGAGCATCGTGCCGGCCGTGATCTTCTGGCCGTTGGTGACTTCGATACGCGCCTTGGCCGGCAGGTAATGGAAGTCGAGGATTTTGCCGTCCGAGCCTTCGATGGTGATGCGCGGATGGCGCTCGCCCTTGTGCTCGATGACGACGAGCTTGCCGCCGGCACCCTTCTTCTCTTCTTCGATGCGGGCGGTCTCGCCCTCTTCGATGTCTTCGTAGCGCACCACGCCGGCCTTCTCGGCCAGGATCGGCGTGATGTGCGGATCCCACAGCACGAGTTGCTGACGAGGTTTCACCTTGTCGCCCTCGGCCACGAGAATCGCCGCACCGTAAGGCACCTTGTATTTCTCAAGCTCGCGACCCTTGGCGTCTTCAACGCTGATTTCGCCGTTGCGCTTCAGCGCGACGAGGCGCTTATTGCCCTCGGCATCGGTGATCTGCACGGCGTTAATGTCGTGATGCTTGATCGTGCCGGCACCGATCGACTTGATGTCGTTTTCGATGAGCGTGCCGGTCGCGACGCCGCCCGTGTGAAACGTTCGCATGGTAAGCTGCGTGCCAGGCTCGCCGATTGATTGGGCGGCGATGATGCCGACGGCCAAACCTTCTTCGACGATTTGGTTGGTCGACATATCGACGCCATAGCAAAGGGCGCAGATGCCGCGTGGGCTTTCGCACGTCAGCGGCGAGCGAACGCGGATCGATTCGAGCTTCAGATCGCGAAGCTTGTCGGCGATCTCATTCGTGATCATCTCATTTTCTTCGACGATCGTTTCATCGGTAATCGGATTGCGGATCGTGTCGCGAGCCGTTCGGCCGACGATCATGTCCTTCAATTCGACTTCGACGGTCTCACCCTTGTAGATCGTCGTCTTGGTCACGCCGTTCGGCGTGTTGCACTCGATCTGGTTGATGATGACGTTCTGTGCAACGTCGGCGAGCTTGCGCGTGAGGTAACCCGAGTCGGCCGTCTTCAGCGCGGTATCGGCCAAGCCCTTACGCGCGCCGTGCGTCGAGCTGAAGTACTCCAGCACCGACAAGCCTTCGCGGAAATTCGACTTGATCGGCGTCTCGATGATTTCGCCTGAAGGCTTGGCCATCAGACCACGCATACCGCCAAGCTGGCGAATCTGATCGACGTTACCGCGAGCGCCGGAGACCGCCATCATGGCGATCGGATTGAGGTAGCGCGGCATGCCGGCGGGCTTGCCGGTGATCGGCTTGCCGCCCTCGTCGCGATAGTCGGCCTGAATGGTCGTCATCAGGTCTTCGGTCACGAGCTTTCGCGCGTGGCCCCAGACGTCAATGAGCTGGCCATAACGTTCCTGGCCGGTGATGGCACCGATCTTGAAGTTCTTCTCGATCTTGTCGGCCTTTTTCTGGCCGTCGTCGAGGATGGTGGCCTTGCTGTCGGGCGAGCGGATGTCGGTAATGCCGAAGCTGAGGCCCGCAAGCGTCGAACGCTTGAAGCCAAGCTGCTTCATGTCATCGAGCAGCGCAATCGTCGCGGGACGGCCGAGCTTTTCGTACGTGTCGGCGATTACGCGCGACGCGCCTTTCGCGGTCAAAGCATAGTTGTAGAACGGCATCGCCTTGGGCAACACGTCATTGAAAATGCAGCGACCCACCGTCGTGAAGACGACGTTGCTCTTGTACTTCTCCGGCTTGGGACGAACCGCGTAATCGGCGTTGAGACGCTTGCGATGATCCTCGAGGTTCTTCCAGGAGACATCGCTGATCGCCACCTCGCCGGTCTTATCGTCCGGCACGATGTGCGTGCGGTCGGCCAGGCGAACGAAGATGCGCGAGTGCATCGCGATCTCGCCTAGCTCGAAGGCCATGAGCGCTTCCGACGGGCTGTTGAACATCTTGTATTCACCCTTGTCGTTCTCACGATCGGTCGTGATGTAGAACGTGCCCAGCACGATGTCCTGCGACGGCGTGATAATCGGGCTGCCGTTCGCGGGCGAGAAGATGTTATTCGGCGCGAGCATCAGCACGTGCGCTTCGGTCTGCGCTTCGATCGATAGCGGCAAATGGACAGCCATCTGGTCGCCATCGAAATCGGCATTGAAGCCTTTGCAAACCAGCGGGTGAATCTTGATCGCGTTGCCTTCGACGAGCACCGGCTCGAACGCCTGGATGCCCATACGATGCAGCGTGGGCGCGCGGTTGAGCATGACCGGATGCTGGTAGATGCATTCTTCGAGAATATCCCAGACTTCGGGATCGCGGCGTTCCAGCATCTTCTTGGCAGACTTGATCGTGTCGGCCAGGCCATGCTCTTTAAGGCGGCGGATGATGAACGGCTGATAGAGTTCGAGCGCGATCTTCTTGGGCAGGCCGCACTGGTGCAGCTTGAGTTCCGGCCCGACGACGATGACCGAGCGGGCCGAGTAGTCGACGCGCTTGCCGAGCAGATTTTCGCGGAAGCGTCCCTGCTTGCCCTTGATCATGTCGGTCAAAGACTTGAGCGGGCGATTCGACGAGCCAAGCACCGGACGACGGCAGCGGCCGTTGTCGAAGAGCGCATCGACGGCCTGCTGCAGCATTCGCTTCTCGTTGCGAATGATGACTTCAGGCGCGTTGAGATCGACGAGCTTTTTGAGCCGGTTATTTCGATTGATGATTCGGCGATACAGATCGTTCAAATCCGAAGTCGCGAAGTTGCCGCTTTCCAGCAACACGAGCGGACGCAAATCAGGCGGGATCACCGGGATCACGTCCATGACCATCCATTCCGATTTGTTCTCGGAATTACGGATGGCCTCGATCATCTTGAGACGCTTGGTGAGGTCCTTGATTTTCTGCTTGCTGTTCGTCTTTTCGATATCAGCGCGAACCTTCACCTGTTCGAAGTTCAGATCGAGCAGGCCGAGCAGCTTCTTGATTGCTTCGGCGCCCATCTCAGCTTCAAATTCATCGCCGTATTTTTCGTAGGCAGCGCGGTATTCGTCTTCGGTGAGAAGCTGCTTCTTTTTCAGAGCAGTCTTGCCCGGATCGGTGATCACGTAATCCTGGAAGTAGACGATCTTCTCGATGTCGCTCGTCTTCATGTCGAGCAAGGCACCGAGGCGCGACGGAAGCGCCTTGAAGAACCAGATATGCACGATCGGCGCGGCCAGGTTGATGTGGCCCATGCGCTTGCGGCGGACGCGGCTGTGCGTGACCTTCACGCCGCAACGGTCGCAGATGATGCCTTTGTATTTCGTGCCCTTGTACTTGCCGCACGAACATTCCCAGTCACGTTCCGGGCCGAAGATGCGCTCGCAGAATAAGCCATCCTTCTCAGCGCGATACGTGCGGTAGTTAATCGTCTCGGGCTTCTTCACCTCGCCGAACGACCACGAACGAATATCGTTCGGGCTGGCGAGTTGAATGCGAACCGAGCCGTAGTCGTTAATACGATCGTATACAGTTTCAGCCATGATCGTTTTCTTTCAGTATCATGCACCGACATGTCGTCGATGTTTGGGTTTCGAGCACGCTTAAGTCGTTACGTATGACTTCAGCGCTTCTTTTGCGACAACAGACAAATTCACCGCCACGAACCATATAATCCGATACCGAGCGACTTTGCCGTCTTCGTTAAATATTCGCAGCCAGCGTACGCCGTCCGTTTTGGCTGGCTTGGCGACGCGGTAGATCTTACCAACGTTGATCTTTCCTTCATGACCACCAACCGCCAGGCAAATCACAAATTCCGATCGGCGGATGGCGGCCTTCTGGGTTTCAGTCTTTCGCAGCAGGTGGGACGGTAGACTCGCATCGTAATCGTCCGCATCGTCTTCCATTTCCGCTTTGGAAATCCGGCCAGTCAGTACCTTAACGGTCGAAGAAATACCGTTCGGTTTCCGAGCGGTTTGCGCGACGCGCGCTAATAATGCGGATGACTTCATAACGCTGGGTATAAACGACAAACAGCATTCGCAAACGATGCGAATAACCAATCACGATGCTTCGACTTTCATGTACGCCCGAATGATCGAGGTCGTCCTCGTCAATTCTATTCAGATCCTTCCAAACGGCTTCTGCCTCTTGGAACGTCACACCGTGCTTCCGCTCGTTCAACGCGGCTTTGGCGGCATGCCATTCGAATTTGAGGCCGTCCAAGCCAGCTTCTCCTTCTCTGTCACATGCGACGCACAAAGTTTGGCTTCACGCCGAAACCCGCAATCAAGGTGATGGTTCACATCAGATCATCATCCGTCTCGGCCATCGCACCCTTCTTTTTCTCAAGCTGGATATTCAAACCCAGCCCGCGGATTTCGTTACACAGCACGTCGAACGAGACCGGCGTACCGGCTTCCAACGTGTTGGTGCCTTTGACCATGCTCTCGTAAATCTTCGTGCGCCCTTCGACGTCGTCCGACTTAACTGTGAGCAGTTCCTGCAGCACGTAGCTCGCGCCGTATGCCTCGAGGCCCCAGACTTCCATCTCGCCGAAGCGCTGGCCGCCGGTGCGGGCTTTGCCGCCGAGCGGTTGCTGCGTGATGAGCGAGTACGGGCCGGTCGCACGAGCGTGAATCTTGTCGTCGACGAGGTGATGCAGCTTCATCATGTAGATGTAGCCGACCGTCGTTCGCTGCTCGAACGGCTCGCCGGTGCGGCCGTCGTGGAGCTGGATTTTTCCGCCCCACGGCATTTCCGCATCGATCTCACGCGTGCCGAGCACCTTCTTCTGTGATTTGCGATCTTTCCGACGCTGACGAACCGTGCCGTTCGCTTCTTCGACGGCCTTGTGAATTTCTTCTTCGAATGCACCGTCGAACACCGGAGTGACGGCCTGGAAGCCGAGCACCGCCGCCGCCCAACCGAGATGCGTTTCCAGAATCTGCCCGACGTTCATGCGGCTCGGCACGCCGAGCGGATTGAGCATGATGTCGACCGGTGTGCCGTCTTCGAGGAACGGCATGTCTTCTTCCGGCACGATGCGGGCGATGACACCCTTGTTGCCGTGACGGCCGGCCATTTTATCACCGACCGAAAGCTGACGTTTGGTCGAAATATAAACCTTGACCATTTCGAGCACGCCTGAAGGCAGCTCATCGCCGCGCTTCATGTGCTCCATCTTGCGAACTTTTTCCTTCAAAACCGCCTGCACGCGCGGCCAGAAGCGCGAGTGCGTGTTGACCGCTTGCTCCTTGCCTTCCTTCGAGCCCTTGATCCAGTCTTCGCTGAAGGTTTCGATCTGCTCCATCACGACATCGGTGATTTCGCTTTGCGCGACTTTTTGGCGAGTGCCCGGATCGATGATCTGCGTGCCGAGCACTTCGTTAATTTCGTCGACCATCTGCTTGAAGATGCCGATGGCACGGACGTTCATTTCCTTTTCGTATTTATCGATGTCCTTCTTCATCGCCTTCTTCTGGTCGTCGGTCATGTGCATGCGACGGCTGTATCGCTGTGCACCGATCACGACGCCTTCTTCACCGGCCGGCATTTCGAGCGAGTCGTTTTTCACATCCTCACCGGCGCGACCGAAGATGGCATGAAGCAGTTTTTCTTCGGGCGTGAGCTCGCTCTTGGATTTCGGAGCGATCTTGCCGACGAGAATATCGCCCGGGCCGACACGTGTGCCGATCCGCACGATGCCGCTCTCATCGAGATTGGCCAGTGCGCGTTCGGAGACGTTCGGAATATCGCGCGTAAACTCTTCGCGGCCGAGCTTGGTCTCGCGAATCTCAACGTCGTATTCCTCGATGTGAATCGAAGTGAACGTGTCGTCTTTCACGAGGCGGTGGTTGATGACGATGGCGTCTTCGAAGTTGTAGCCGTCGAAGGTCATGAACGCGACGAGCACGTTGCGGCCGAGTGCCAGTTCGCCGTTCAACGTCGCGGCGCCGTCGGCCAGGATCTGACCCTTCTTGACGCGTGTACCCTTCTTCACGATCGGCTTCTGATTCAGGCACGTGCGCTCGTTCAAGCCCACGAATTTACGAAGGTGATATTCATCGGCGTTGTCGATCAGAATGCGGCTGGAATCGACGTACGTGACGACGCCCGCACGCTCGGCTTTGATGACCATGCCGCTGTTCAGCGCGACGGATTTTTCCATGCCGGTCGCGATGATCGGCGGATCAACCCGCAGCAGCGGCACGGCCTGCCGTTGCATGTTGGAACCCATGAGCGCGCGGTTTGCGTCGTCATGCTCAAGAAACGGAATCAGCGCAGCCGAGACGGAAACGGTCTGGCGCGGGCTGATATCGATGTACTGAACATCTTTCGACGGAACGGTCGCAAGGTCACCCTGCACTCGGGCGAGCAGCATGCCCTTCTTGACGACGCCGTCCTTATCGATCGCATCCGGCGGGCCGAGGATCGCCTTCATTTCTTCGTCGGCACGCAGGTATTTGTGCTTGCCGTTGACCTTGCCGTCTTCCACCACGCGGTAAGGCGTGATGAGGAAGCCGTAGTCGTCGATGTCGCTGTAAATCGCCAGCGACGCGATCAGGCCGATGTTCGTGCCTTCCGGCGTTTCGATCGGGCAGATTCGGCCGTAGTGCGAAATGTGTACGTCGCGCACTTCAAAGCCCGCGCGCTTGCGGTTCAGGCCGCCTGGTCCGAGGGCCGAGAGACGGCGTTCGTGCGTGAGCTGCGACAGCGGGTTCGTTTGATCGACGACCTGCGACAGCTCGCCGCGACCGAAGAAGAAATCGATGCTCGACGAGATCGACTTGCTGTTGACCAGCTCCGCGATTCGGCCGAGCTCGTTCGGGTCCTTGAGCGACATGCGCTCCTGAACCGTGCGCTTGAGCTTTAGAAAGCCTTTGCGCATTTCCTCAGCCGCGAGCTCGTCAATCGTGCGCAGGCGACGGTTGCCGAGATGATCGATGTCATCGACATAACCTTCGCCGGAGCGAAGCTTGAACATGTACTTCAAGCTGTTGGTCAGATCTTCCGACCGGAGCGTCATCACGGTTTCCGGCACGTTCTGATCAAACTTGCGATTGATGCGGAAACGGCCGACGCGGCCGAGGCGATAACGATTTTCATCGAAGAACTTTTCTTCGAACAATGTCTTGGCTTTATCGATCTGCGGCGGGTTGCCCGGACGCAGGCGAGCGTAGATTTTCATCAACGCCGCTTCGTGCGATTCGGACGTGTCTTCGGCCAGTGTGTTCAGAATCAGTGGATCGGAAACCTTGGTCACGACGTCGATCGTCTTGAGCGAAGAGGCCTGTAGCTTCTCGAGCGAGTCGCCGATCTGCGCGCCGGCCTTGACGATCTCTTCGCCGCTCTCGGCGTCGATGATCGCGGACACCGCGTAATACGTCGGCTGAAGATTCGCCATCTTCACCGTTTCGATGTTGTAGAACTCTTTGATGATCGCCTGCGACGTGCTGTACTTCTCATCGAGCGCACGCAGGAATGTCGTCGCGGGAATTTTGCTCGATTGATCGATACGGACGGCGAGGGCGTCTTTCTTCGTGACCGAGCATTCGATCCACGAGCCGCGCTCGGGGATGACGCGGCAGCCGTGCAGCGGGCGATCGCCTTCCTGCACTTCGACGAGGAAGTCCACGCCCGGCGAGCGGTGGAGCTGGTTCACGATGCAGCGCTCGGCACCGTTGATGATGAACTCACCGCCGCCGATCATGATCGGGATTTCGCCGAGGTAGATGGAGTCTTCCATCACCTCGTCCTTGTCCTTTCGAACAAGGCGAACCTGGATGCGGAACGGCATGCCGAACGTCAGGCGCAGGGCACGACATTCGTCGGTGGTGTAGCGTGGCTCGGACAGGTTGTAGCTGATGTATTCCAGCCGCAGGTTGCCGTCATAGCTTTCGATCGGGAAGACTTCGCGAAGCAGTGCTTCGAGGCCCTCATTCTTCCGCTTGGTGACGTCGGTTTCCTGCTGTAGAAAACGTCGGTAGGCGGCGATCTGCACTTCGATCAGGTTTGGGACGGGCAGTGCATCGCCGCGCTTTGAAAAGTCGCGGGTTTCGTTGACGTAAATTCGCATCAGATTTCCTTCGTGTCTCGCGTCCGCCCCGTGACGGCAAGGTCAACGGAGCGAGAGTTCGAGAGCTGCAACACCGACCGCTTAAAAACGCGTGATGATTTCTCCGACGCGAGCAACCCGAAAATCGCTCGTTTCAGCATCGAAAACGCGTTTTTCTTCAGAATCGGGCGACAAAATTATCCGCTAGCCAGTCCTTCAACCGTTAGCGGCCTGGTCATCGGCCCGCAGCGAGTGCAGCTCCTGCCGTTCAAATTAAAATGCCAACACAACACTTACCAAACGATTCATCGATCAAAACCCGCTCATAACGACGATGCTCCAGCGCAAACGAAAGCACGCGCCACTGCAGTAACTACAGCCCGGCGCGGCATTTATGTCGAAACTATGCGAGTTGGTAAGTCAAAGCTGACGGATGAACCTTATCCGTGATGAATGAAAAGGTCAAGATTTTGGTTCAAGAGAAATTGAACACCGGACCGAGTGGTTCGGGTTCACCCTTAATTGCCGCTCGCGGCTTCGCGGATCAAGCGAGTCGCCAACCCACTCCCCTTCCGCGAAGGCGCAAGCGGCGGTCCCGCGTTTCCGCGCCCCGCAAACCGCACCCTTCCGCTCGACATCATCATCCGACCCCCGCCAAGGACCAAGAGACGTAGCGAGAATTCGACGCGCATTGGAACCGTTTCAACATTCGTCGTTTGTTAGAAAGTCGTCAATGCACCGACACAACTCTTGTAGCGAAGCAATTTCCTTGGATAACTGAAGGTAGAGACGAGCAGTATCCAGCCTATCAACAATTGAACTAATCTTCTTCCGATCTTTCGTATAGTGTCGACTGGCACTTGAGTATATTGCGTTTAACGTTTTCGATGGCTGAGATATATTTTCGATTGCAACATCTTCGCCCCGGTCAGTTAGGATCCGCCGAACGCACGCTGCGTCAAGCCGTGAATCGATTTGCGCGAAATGACTATCTTCCGCGACAAACCAAGCTTCGATCTCCATAACAGCAACGATAACTTGGCTGCGCACTGGATCCGTGGACAAAATTCGATCCATTGCCGCCTTCACTTCTCCTAGGTCAGCCAGCAGTAAGGGGTGAAGATCGCGCAATCCCAATATGCTTGTATAGCCTTCCGCAACTAGGCTCCAATACTTCTCCAATATGTCGCTAACGACCCTCGAGTCGCAAGATGAATCGTAAATGAGAGCATAATACCTTTCACCATTCAGACCAGCGGCATTGATCGTGGTAAAAGTGCGAGGGCAAGTTTTACCACCATGGGCTTTCGTCGAGTCGATCGATATGTGCCGTTCTCCAGCGATATCCTTTAACAATCGTTCGACAAATAACTGCTCGGTCTGACCTTCGACGAAGATTGCCAGCTTCTTCATTTTGCCTCTACGCTTTCAAACATATTTCCGCGAAAGAGGTCGAAGTTGCTCAACCCAGTGAACTTAAAGTCTTTGAAGACCTGAGGGTCGCTGTCCTGATTATGAACTTGGCAGACCCATCCTTTCCGAACAATAACTGCCCAATACTCGAGCGGCACGTCGTTCATCACAAAGCGGTCGTTCGTCGACATCACAAGTTGCGTTTTATTTGCCTTTGAGCGATCGCATAACAGGCGGATTAGCGCTGTCGCACGCTCATAGTCTAGACCTTCGCCGATATCATCGATGAGGATAGTGGCCGGACGGCTTGCGAGTTCCGAATACATTATGTGTACGATGATCGACAAAGTTCGGAACATCCCGCTAGACGTTTCGAGCTGAGTGGTTTCTCCTTTGAGGTCTATCTCCTTTACTGCGATTCCCGAAAGGTGAAGTGGAAGACCCGCATTCACCAAATTAGCCAATGGTGCTATTCTGATTGATTCAAGATCGTACCCTACTTGTCTCATATATTCGATAACACCGTTTTCAAAAACCGTCGAAAATTTCTTGATTCCCTCGTAAAGCAATCCAACAACTTCATTAGCGTTTGTCGGATCTGCTTTTTTTCCTGTTTCATGGAACATTGCAACCTGTGTTTTTCCCATGCCTTCGCCGAATGGGTAATAGCGTAAGGATTCTGCCCACTGGTGGAGAGGTTCGAGAAATAGCGCCTGACTAAGATCCCTCTTCTGCACGACGGCTAAGGTGTTCGGTGGAATCTGAAAATCCAAATAGCCGCTTTTCGTTTGGGACGATGCAATTTTACCCTTTCCATCTTCGAATCTTTCCAGTTTCACCTCCATATTGACCGTAAACTGCTCGCGGCGGACAACCCCGTTGATCACCTGCAACTCATAGCGGTAATGATTGCCTCCTTCTTCGAAGTCAGCGTCCCAAGTTCCTTCCAAAAGTTGCACTGTCCCACGCAACCATTTTGCTAAAGAATTCATGACTGAAAGTGTGCGACTCTTCCCCGCAGCATTCCGTCCAACGAGAAGCGTTGTTTCTTTCAGACTAAATGGCAGCAACCGCCATTCTTCCGGCTGGTCGACGTGTTGCCTATATTCGAAATTTCGGAGTTGCATCTTTATCCTAATATTCTGGGCGACTCATTCTTCGCAATTTCTTCGATGGGTTCTCGCTTTTTGACATACAAATATTTTCAAGGTGCATCTAGAATCATCACGAGCATATCTTACCATCGTCACATCGGGGACACCTTTTTCCGATAACGTACTCCACCGACGCTCGCTCGTCTGCCGTCAGGATTGCCTGACACGCGAAACATTGCGCCAAGCCGCTGACGTTTAGATTCGGATCGAGCGCCACGCGTTGGTCGAAGACGAAGCAGTCGCCGTGGTAGTGGGCGCCGCTGCACTGTTTGAAGTAGTCGAGGATACCGCCGTCGAGTTGGTATACCTCGGTGAAGCCGGCCTGCTCCAGGAAGGGGGCGGCCTTCTCGCAGCGGATGCCGCCGGTGCAGAACGTTACGACGGGCGTACGCTTCAATTCCTCCGGCAATCTTGCGACGGCCTTGGGGAAATCGCGAAAATCGTCAATGCCGATCGACACCGCGCCGTCGAACGTGCCGGTGTCGACCTCGAACTGATTGCGCGTGTCGAGCAGTGTGATCGGCCGCCCGTCGTCGAGCCATTGCTTCAGTTCGCTCGGCCGGACGCGTTTCGACGGACGCCCGGCCGGGTCGATGCCATCGACTCCAAACGCGATGATCTCGCGCTTAATCTTGACCAGCATGCGATTGAACGGCCGCTGGTCGCTATAGGTTTCCTTCACTAGAAACTCGCCGACGCCGGGAATCGCCCGGATGTATGCAAGCACCGCGTCAACATCCTCGCGACGACCCGCGATCGACAAATTGAGGCCTTCGGTGCTCAGCAGAATCGTCCCGCGCAAACCGCGCGAGGCCGTCAACGTTCGCAACGCGTCTCGCCTGGCGACAAGATCGCCGAGCGTCATAAACTGGTAGCCGGCAATATTGATGATTCGATCCATGCCGAGGCGGATGGTGCCATAGGTCCATCCTCTTTTGAATGGCTGCCTTCGGTAAATGCGAAATCGATATTGGCGAGGGAGACCGGAAAACAAAACCGTCACCTATCGAGTTCGACACCCCGACAATCGGAACGTCTGAAGACATTCGTCTGCACGCGCCAATTACCTTTCCTACCTTGTCGCCGAATTTGCTCGATTCGATCGATCCATCGTTGAGCGGTTTCACGCCGGACGTTATCATCACCCACTCTGACGCGCCGCTGTGCCGCTTTCCTATCGCTGAGCCGAAAGACTTTCTCGATGAAGTTGATCGTTACGATTCCCGCCCAGAACGAAGAAAAGACGATCGCGCAGGTCGTGAGCGGCGTGCCTCGCGACATTCCCGGCGTCACCGAAACCGAAGTGATCGTCGTCAACGACGGCTCGACCGACCGCACCGGCGAAATCGCACAGCGAGCGGGCGCATTGGTCATCCACCTTGTCGGCCGGCCCGGGCTGGGCTACGTCTTTCGCACCGGCCTGGAGCGCGCCTGCCGGCGCGGCGCGGACCTCATCGTCAACATCGACGGTGACGGCCAGTTCAATCCCGCCGACATTCGCAAGCTCATCCAGCCGCTCTTGCGCGACGAAGCCGACTTCGTCACCTGCACGCGCTTCGCCGATCCTGCATTACATCCGACCATGCCGGGCGTGAAGTTCTGGGGGAACAGCGTCGTTACCAGCATCATCAACTGGGTATGCGGCGGAACGCACTTCACCGACGTCAGTTGCGGGTTTCGCGCGTTCAACCGCGAAGCCGCTTATCGACTCACACTCTTCGGCCGCTACACGTACACGCAGGAATGCTTCATCGACCTGTTCAGCAAAGGCGTGCGGATGGCCGAGGTGCCGCTGAAAGTGCGCGGCGTGCGCGAGCACGGGAAGAGCCGCGTCGCGTCGAGCATCACGAAATACGCCCGCAATTCGTTGCCGATTATTCTCCGCGCGATGCGCGACATTCAGCCGCTGAAGTTTTTCGGGGGCATCGCGGGTCTTCTGGCGGCGGGCGGATTTCTGATCGGTTTGTTCGTGGCGATCTGGTACTCGATACCGCAGACGCGCACGTTTTTCGATGAACGCAATCTCAAGCACACCGAGCTGGTGCATCTCACCTCGCCGTTCACCAGCTTGATTCCGATCGCCGGCGTGCTGGTAACGCTTGGATTCCTGATGTTCGCGCTGGCACTGCTGGCCGACATGCTCGGCCGGCACCGGCGGATTTCAGAAGAGTTGCTCTACCTCAATCGCCGCCGCATCTATTCCAGCCGCCGCGTGTCGCGCGTCGCCGCGAGCCTGCCGCTCGAAGAGCACGCCCACGACACGATGAGCCCCACGCTGCACGATTCATGGAGCCTGCCGGTGATGCGAAGCATCGCGTCGGAAGCGGCCGATGATTCCGTCCGTGAATCCGCCCGCGCGAGCGCGACGGTGAAAATCGATTGAACTGACGAGTGTTTGAATCAACGCATCGCTGCGTTTGCATCCTAGGCACGGGCGGGACGCCCGTGATACGCGGAGGCTGTTCGTGTCACGGGCGTCCCGCCCGTGCCCGGTATCCTCGACGGAAATCATGTGCTCGCGCCCGACGCGATGGGCACGCGGGCGCGAGTCGACATGAGTCCTCCGCAATTTGGTGTCGCTTCAGCGATTACACATCCAGAAATTCGTTGATCCTCGTCCACTTCAGTACGACCTTGTTCCCCAGCGCCGCCAGCATAAACATGCAGGCGCAGACGATCATTCCGAGCAGCAGCGCATATTCGATGACCTCGGTGCCTCGCTCATCGCGGACGAGGCGTGAAAAATTGCCCGACAAAAGATGGCCCGACATTTTGTGTTCTCCCTGTGGAATAAGCTCCGTGCCCGATCAGTTGTTCTAGAAGTGTGCGCGAACCGCTCGCGCTCGCGATTCACCGTTTCTTCAGCGCGACCGTCGCGCCAATCGAAACGAGGTAGAAATCGCTCACCCACAACCTGAATTGCAGCATGGCTGAGTCGATTGAAATTAGTATCACGCGGTTATTTTGCGGCTGGAAAAGCAAGTGGATTTTGGCATCTAGGCATGCCGTACCCGTCGTATTTAAACGTGCGGTATTACCTGTAACGGTTTGAGTGTGGCGCGCGGCAGATAACATTTTCACTTTGGGGAAGGCCTAACGCGCCTAAAATCACCATATGACCACCATGCTTAAAATCGGCGGGCTGCTGACGATCCTCGTTCTCGCGGCGTTTTTCCTGTTCGCCAGCGACCGTCGAAATTCCGCCGTCGCGGAGATTTCGCTCGGCGATAGCGATCCGACAACGCAGCCGGTCGAAAAAATCACCAAGCCTGACACGGAATGGAAGAAAATCCTCACGCCCGATCAGTATTACATCCTGCGGGAGAAGGGGACCGAGCCGGCCTTTCACAATGAATTCTGGGACTTTCATCAGAAGGGGCTTTTCCGATGCGCCGGATGCGGGCTTGAGCTTTTCGACAGCAACACCAAATTCGATTCCGGCACCGGCTGGCCGAGCTTTTATACGCAGGTTTCAAATCACGTGGTGACCAGCAAAGATGCCGATGGCAATCGCGACGAACTCCTCTGCGCGCGCTGCGGCGGACATCTGGGCCATGTGTTCGACGATGGCCCGAAGCCGACGGGCCTGCGTTACTGCATCGATTCGGGAGCTTTGAAATTCGCTGCTTCGAAGTAGCGTTTACCTTTCCTTATCCCGAATGATTTCCGTTATGCCGGCGATGTGCGGCGTTCAAGCAGCGCGGTATGTTGTGCGTTGATTCTGATTGAAGTCGAATATGGAAAAACCGCGTGCGACGAACCGGCATCGCCATCCGCCGCTCGCGGCTACCGATTGAGGGTTGATGAGTTAATAACGCAAAATTCACGCATTTAACCCGCAAATTCACACCATCTTTCGCTGGCGATTTGAAACCTATCGGACACAATGCTTGCTAAAATCAACCCATGGAACTCAACTCACGTCTTTACGTCGAAATCCACCCATACGACGGCCCGCGGTCGCCTCACCCGCATCCGATTGATGACGGGAAGTTTGACCCCAATTACATCTATAAAGTCTTAGGTATGTACAACCCGTCCGAAACCAGCGAATGCTATTTCGTACTGGCCAACCCGAAGCGGCAAATCTGGTTCATTCCGCAGCGACACGTGCTCGCGAGCCGGCTAATCGATTCCGATGAGTTCTTCATCCACAGAGATGATGTCCGCATCGCTGGGTTTGAAATAAAGCCTGAATTAGTGCCGATGACGGCCTGACGGCGCGGCGTTTAGCCGCCGCTTTCAACATTGGCTAGGCTTCTTCGCGAATGCCCGGCCGCTGGCGTTCATCGCCCTGGTTGTGGCTTGGCACGACATCGCGAAGGTGCAGTCTTTTCAGAATCGGATTCTCGTTCGTCAGATCATCTTCAGGCGCATACCCCACCAGCTCGCGCGCATTCGAGATATCCAGACGCTTGAAGCGATTGTCGCTCAGCCCGTGAAAGATTGCGAACTTCAACTTTTCATCATCCACGCACTTGACGAGCAATTGATTCAAATCGCGGCGGCTGACCCAGGCGTCAAGCATGTCGAGGCTTCGCTCATCGCGCGCGGCCTCGATCGGCTGAAACGCGCCGATGCGAATGCAGATCGCCGACAAGCCTTCCTGCTCGGCCATGTAACGCGCCATCGCCTCGCCGAAGCATTTGGAAACGCCGTACAGATCGCCGGGATTCACCGACTCGTCGGGCTTCACCTGAACGTCGGCTGGATAACCGCTGACGGCGTGGATGCTGCTGGCATAAATCACCCGCCGACATCCCGCGCTCTTCGCCGCGACGAAGGTGATGTAGGTGCCTTCGATGTTGTTGTGAAACACGCTTCGCCAGACCGCATCCGGCGACGGATCGCCAGCCAGGTGGATCACCGTGTCGACACCGGCGCAGATGTTTTTCATCTCGTCGAGATTCGAAACGTTGCCGACGACGATCTCGCCATAAGCGCGGATGGCATCGACTCGTTGTGCCTCATCCTCGGCCCGCACCATCAGCCGCAGGTCGTAGTATCGGGTTGTCGCCTCCGAAAAATACGAGCCGATCTGGCCGGCCGCACCGGTCACCAAAACCTTGCGGCGGACGGCGCTGGGAACAGGTGCGGGAGCGACATCAGCCATCAAATCAACTCCTCATTTACTTTCTTCTTCGATCCCGAATCGATGGTGCCGGTCGAGAAAAAACTGCTCAGTGCGATTGGCTTCGTGTAGGCGCTGGTCGTCAACGGGCCGGCCGGCAGAAAGCGCACGGAGTCGGCGACGACCGTGCCATTCGTGCCGCCGGTTCGAATGACGACCGCCGCTCCAGAGCCCGCAGACATTTGGTACGGCCCACCGATGAAGGCATACCCATCGCCGCCGCGCGACCGCTCGTTGACGATGACCGTCGTCTTCAGAGACGCTTTCGGGCCATAATAGATGTCGAATGGAACGTTAGTCGCGTTGGACCCGGTGCGTACCCATCGCGCGTAGACATAATACATTCCATCGCCGATGAGTGACGGGATATATTTTTCGGTCTTTGTCCCTTTGCCCGTGTTCCCGTCGGTCAAATAATTACTGCCGAGATATCCCGTGCCGGTCGTGCCCGCTGTCCAGGTGCCGCCCGTGCGGGTAGATCGAGTGGAATTGTCCACCACAATGTCGCCGGAAACACCGGTCGTCGCATTGACAGCCGCCGTATAACCCAGGTTGCCGTTAAAGGTGTTGTAAGAGCGAATGCGGTAGTAATACACCTCGCTCGGCTTCAGATCCTGATCGAGATATTGCGTGACATTCGCGCCGACTTTGATCAGCGACGAATTGGTGAAATCGGAATTCACTGATTTGAGGATCTGGAATCCATCTTCATCATCACTGCGATCATCCCAAGTCAGATTAACCGCCGTCGCGCCGACGTTCTCGGCGACGAAATGAATCGGGCGCGCGGGCGGATCGCCGACCGTGAAGATCGTAAACGATGTGCTCGCGTTTCGGGTCAGCGATTGGCCAAGCAGGTTCTTAATACCCGAGCCGCGCGGATTCAGAGTCAGCGTGTAGGTGCCGTCGCGGGTCGTGATGTCAGTCAGGTTGGTAAGCGTGAAGATGTAGTTGTCTTTGGTCGTCAACAAGTTGGGCGCGGTCAGCAACTCCGGGCCGCCGTTGCGTTGGAGTGAAAAATCTCCCGCATCCAGGCCCGTCACGCGCTGGCTGAACTTGATCTTGATTGAATCGACCGGATCCTGCCGCGGCGACGGATCGGGGGCATAAATGGTTGCCTTCAACGTGCCGATCGCGAGCGGCAACGCGGCGTTGAAATCGGCGAGCCCGTATCCGCCCTTGGGGTCGTACTTGCCCTTGGCCGTGCCGTTCACCGGCCGAGCGGTCGCCTTCAACTGTGCGAGGATATTCGCCTGCGTGGCGCCGGGAGCAACCGACTTGATCAGCGCGATCCCAGCCGCGATGTTCGGCGCGGCGGCGCTGGTGCCGAAGAAGTTGGGCAGGCCGTCGCCATCGGTGTCTTCACCCTCGTCGAAGTCGTCGTCGTTGTGATAGTCGGGGAAGAACGAAGTGTTAACTCCGTCCACGCCGCTGATATCGGGCTTCTGCAACGTCACCGGTTTGGCGAGTCGATTTCCGTCGAGATCAAAAATCTGCGTGGTCGGACCGAGCGAGCTGAACGGCTCATTTGGAATTTCGCCCGATGCGTAAGGGGGTGCCTGCGTGTAGTCAACTGCCGCCACGCTGATGCCGTAGGGCGATGCGTTATGACCGATGACATTGTTCGTAATGCCCACATATTTTGTGTAACTGAGCCCGGCATTCCCCTGGACGCGATAAACCGAAGGCGCCGGATTGGTGCCAAGCACACGATGCAGTTCGATTTCCAAATCGTAGCTGCCCGCCGGCACGCCAATTTGTTCGATCGGCAGGCCGGTGGCGAGGTTCGAATCCAAACCTACCAAATCTCTTCCAACGTCATCTGTCGCAATGGTGTTAGTGCCTGGCTCATACAGACGGATATCCATATCGGATGTCGCGCGGCCGGTCACGCCGTTGTATGGATTGTCCCACTGGAGAGTAAGCTCGCCATTCTTATCGACTTTAATCAGCATCCGAGTCGCCACGCCGCCGCTGGGATTGAAATCGACAAAGCGGCGATTGTTCACCGTCGCGTATTGCGCGTTCTGCTGAAAGCCGCTGTCAGAATTGTTGCCGGCGGACGAGGTGTAGGACGCGCCATTCGCGACGACGTCGGAGATTGCTTTGTCGATCACGCCAGGCCCGAAGAACGGTTCGCTGAGATACGTGACATCGTCCGTGATGACATTCGCGCCGGCCTTGCTTTGCAAAGCGCGAATGTGATCGGCCATCGCAAGCTGACCGCCGTGTGCCGTGGAGAAGGCGAGTTTCGCGCCGGGCGCAATGTCGTGAATTTCTTCCAGCATTGCCCGCCCTTCGTCGTCGTTTATGCGTTCGTTGTTCTCATCCAAGGAGGGATCGTGGTCATCGTTCAACACGTTCACGTCGCGAGGTAAATCGCCCGTATTCGATGACGTGCTAGATCCGACGGCATCGAAGCTATTGGAGAGAACACCCACCGTTACGCCGGCGCCGGTGACATTTGGATAACTCGAGCGAATGTCATCCGTGTTCATCACGCGGTCGCCCTGGTTACCCGATCGGCCGGCTCGATGGGTGATTGGCGTGTCGATCGGCTGAAGCAACGCGACATCCGAGCGCGTCGCCACGGAATAAATCGCGTCGATCGGGAGCACGCCCTCGACCACGCCGAGCGACGCATCCGCCGAGGCGATCACCATGCCGGCCGCCTTCATCCGCTTGACGAAGGTATCGAATTTTCCCCGCGTCCCAACATTGACGTAGACGTGCGTGTTGTCGGCCATCACCAGTGCCTGAGCCTGGCCGTTGCTGGGACTGAAATCAGTGCCGTTTTTCACCGCGCGGCGATAGTCCGCATATAAATTCGACAAGGCTTGGCCGGCGATTGCCAGCGGCCCATTCTTCGTATCCGTCAGATCGGTGTTGGTCGGGTGATAGACGGGCTGCGCCGCGAGATTGATCGTCGCGCTGTGCCCGCTGAGCAGCCGTCGGGCTTCGAGCGCTTCAACACCGGTCGATGGCCCGGCGAGCTTTTTGGAAGCGTTACGGACGACCGAAGGCGAACGTGCTGGCTGCGAAAACGGATGACTCATGGCTGTAAAATCCTTGTGCTCGACGAGTC
Organism: uncultured Phycisphaerae bacterium; assembly: GCA_964236135.1. Taxonomy (GTDB): domain Bacteria; phylum Planctomycetota; class Phycisphaerae; order Tepidisphaerales; family Tepidisphaeraceae; genus CAXSBN01. Next base: position 225 of record CAXSBN010000035.1, on the reverse strand, counting down.
GGAACGCGATCGATGCGCGCCCGCCCGTTCGTCAAAACGAACGCGAAAGGTGAATATTCCGGCAACAAATCTGAAGACGGATGCCCAACCGTCGAAACCCGCCGCCGCCCGCGATTTTCACGGTTATGGGTAGCGGATGTCAAATTAATTCACAAGCGGCCACGGGCTGGCCCAGGGCAACCGCATTCTATTAACTCCTCTCCCTGTACTCGGGGAGAGGCAGGG
>CAXSBN010000034.1:39098-41552 GCA_964236135.1 uncultured Phycisphaerae bacterium | reverse complement strand
AACGCGATTGGCGCACACGTTTTTTGTTAACTGGCGCAGGTATATACCTTTGTTGGCGATGATCCACGCTGCACGTAAGGTTTGCACTTAGACTAATCACAAGTATGTGCACTACTGCAAGTGCAAGCATTGCGGATGGGTCTTCACCGGCCTTTATGACAAGCAGGCCAAGGAATTTATGAGCCTTGTAAACGATTTTAAGGAGTTTGCACTTAAGGGCAACGTCGTCGATCTGGCTGTTGGCGTGATCATCGGAGCGGCATTCGGCAGCATCGTCAAATCGCTCGTTGAGGACGTCCTCATGCCGCCGCTTGGTTGGCTCACGGGCGGACTTGATTTCGCCGATAAGGTTATCGTCATCCAGCATCAGGGCTCCTCTCACCTCATCACCGGCAAGCTTTTGACCAAAAATGTAGTCCTGAGTTATGGCAAATTCATCAACGCCTCCATTAACTTTGTCATTGTTGCGATTGCTATTTTTGCAGTGATTAAGTTGATGAATGCGACCAGAAAGAAAGAAGCGGCCGTTCCTGCGGCACCGGCCGCGCCGTCGAACGAGGAAAAGCTGCTGATGGAAATCCGCGACGCCATCCAGGCGCAGCACTGAGTGACCATGCATTCGCAAGGCCTCCCTGTCATCGGTCGATAATAGAATCGATGCAAAGTCCAGATAAATGGCGTGGCGGTCGGCACGCGCGGCGGCTGCTGAGACTTCTCAGCACGAAACAGCGCATCCTGATCACGTCGCACATTCATCCAGATCCCGACGCGTTAGCTAGTTGCTTTGGCATCTACTCCGTGCTGACCGCGAGGCTGCCGGGCGCGGAAGTTCATATTTCCATCAAGGGCCAGATCGGCGGGGGCATCAATGATGCTTTCACCCGCCACACTGCTTTGCCGCTCACGCCTTGGAGCGACACGGCGCTGGCCAACTACGATGCGATTATTCTGCTTGATGCGCAGCCAGCGTTTGCCTATTCGCCGCTGCCGGCAAATGTGATTCCGACTGCCGTTATCGATCATCACGCCGCGCCGGGTCGTCGACCACGATGTACGTTTCGTGACATCCGGCCCGAGGTCGGGGCGACCGCGTCGATAGTCTTCAGCTACTTCATGGAGCTGGATGAAAAAATCTCGCCCGAGCTTGGCGCGACGCTGTTGTACGGCATCGAATCCGACCTTGCCGGTGCGGCAGGTTTGCCTAATTCACTCGATAACATGGCCCTGAGCGGTCTGACGTTGATCGCTGATACAGCCAAGTTGTATCAGATGCGATATGTCGATCTGCCGCAGGAATATTTCGTCGCGCTCGCCGCCTCGCTGGCGACGGCGACCTATTACGAGCAGGCGATGATCAGCCATCTCGGAACAATTCAATCGCTGGAAAAGCCCGCGATCGCAGCCGACCTGCTGCTACGATATGAAGGCGTTCAATGGTCGCTCGCCACCGCGATCTCGGATCGGCGGCTGGTGCTTAGCCTGCGGACCAACAACCCGAAGCTTTCAGCCGGCGAGCTCATGCGCCGATTGTTGAACAACATCGGCCAGGGCGGCGGGCATCGCACCAAGGCGGGGGGATTCATCCTGCTCGACACCGGCTCGACAACAGAAATCGAACGGGTACGAAACATCGTCAAGCGAAGGCTTCTTCGAGCGTTGCAAATCCCGATGTCGCGCGGGCAAAAACTGGTTCAGCATCCTGGAAGCTGATCGTGCAAACGTCGCACGCGGCGCGCCGGGGCAAGCGCAGGTCAACAAATCTCGGAGTTCGAAAAGTCATTCCGAGTCTTTCCACGCGGCAGACCGTACACCCGCGCAGAATGAAATGGTCGCTTTTGGTCGCACCGATCGTCATTCCGAAGGAGCCTTGGCGACTGAAGAATCTCGGCGGGCCAAGCAACATGTCATTCGAGATTCTTCAGTCGCCAAGGCTCCTTCTGAATGACAGTTGCACAAACATTTTAAGAGCAGGTGCAGCAGCCGCCCCCTTTGGGGTGACGGATCGTCTGGTCATAGGCATTTGCTCTATCTGGTGCGCGAAGGCTTGGCACCCTCACTTGATTCCGTGTCGGCGACCGCCCAAACTCTTTCGGGTTGGCAAGTCGTTGCTCGACACGCCAATGCAACGGTACGAGCGACCGATCTTCCGACTCAGCGCAAAGGACTGCCGGCCATGAATCAACCCTCGAGTCAACTTTCGAATCAACCTTCGCGAGAAGCAACCTGTAAGTCCGCCAGCCAGAAGTTGGCCGCCGCGAACCAAGCCGGTCTGTCGGGGATCAAGGCGACGATCGGCTTGGACGGATTCGTGGATGAAATTATCGCCGTCGTCGACAAGCGCCAGGACGGCGACCGTTTCACGCAGGTAAAAACGATCGATCAGCTTGGTAAGAAAATCATGGCCGCGGCGGGGCAGAGCAGCAACTACGAACTCGTCGTCAAGACCATGAAGCT
>CAXSBN010000034.1:13980-39088 GCA_964236135.1 uncultured Phycisphaerae bacterium | reverse complement strand
ATCATGGCCAACGCGCTGGCGTGCGCGGGCTTCGGCGTGACGTACATTGGCAATCTGGGCTTCCCCGTTATCCACCCCGTCTTCGAAGCATTCGCGCAGCGCGCGAAGGTCATCAGCGTCGCCGAGCCCGGCCACACCGACGCGCTCGAATTTGAAGACGGCAAGCTCATGCTCGGCAAGCACCAATCGCTGCACGATGTGAGCTGGCAGAACCTGTCGCTGCGCGTCGGCGTCGAGAAGTTGACGGCACTGATCGACGATTCAAAGCTGGTCGGCATGGTGAACTGGACAATGCTGCCTCACCTTTCGGACATCTGGCAAAAGCTGCACGACGTCGTATTCCCGAAGTTGAGCAAGGGAGATCGGAAATTCTTCGTCGACCTGGCCGACCCGGAAAAACGCACGCACGACGACATCGCGGCGGCGCTGACGGCGCTTACGAGCATTCAGGAAAAAATGGATGTGATCCTTGGCTTGAACCTCAAGGAATCGGGCGAAATTCTGGAGGTGCTTGGATTGCCCAGGCCGGCCGATCCGGAGAAAGCGATCGAGGCGACGGCGACTGCGATCCGCGAGAAACTGAAACTGTCGTGCGTCGTGGTTCACCCGCGGAAAGGGGCCGCCGCTTCGACGAGCGACGGCAAGAGCGCGGTCTTCTGGGGGCCGTTCGTGAAAGAGCCAAAGATCAGCACCGGCGCCGGCGATCATTTCAATGCCGGCTTCTGCCTCGGCCGGGTTCTAGGCTTTTCGCTGGACGAAAGTCTTTGCACGGGCGTCGGTACGAGCGGCTATTATGTTCGAAGCGCCGAGAGCCCGACGGCGGCCCAGTTGGCCGAGTTCATCGCCGATCTACCGGCGCCGCAGGCGTGAAAGCGCGCAAGAACGCAGCAAGACGATGCGACTTCAACACGAGGAACGGCGACGCGTTCGTGCGCGTCACATAAGATCACGACCCGCGTGACGTGATCGCCGATCACGCACGCGGGTCGTTGCATCCTTCCCGCTCAATTGTTGCGATCGGTGATTGCTTATTTTGCCGACTTCTTCGATTTACCAGATGAGGCCGTCTTCTTTGACGACTTCTTCAACGACTTCTTCAACGAGTTCTTCAGCGACTTGCTTGCCGTTGATTTTGCAGCGTTGCGCGCTGACTTCTTCGCGGCCTTCTTGACCGCTTTCTTCGCAGTCTTCCTAACCGCTTTCTCGGCAGCCGCCTTTTTCGCGGTATGCGGCTTTGCGCTCGCCGTGGTCTTCCTGATGGATTTGGCGGCGACCGTTTTCACCGCGACGTGCTTCGACACCGCGGAGGGCGTCGACAGCACAACCGGCGACTTATGCGTGGCCGAGCCGGTCATCGGCTTCGCGACCGCGATCGCCGGAACGGCGGTCGCGAGCAAGCCAGCGGCCGTCCAGCGAATAAGTTTGATGGTCAGATTCGGCATGTTTCGACTTCCTTAAGAATTCTAGAAGGTAACTCGTGTATGTGCAGCCAAACTGCTGCACACACTTCCCTTATCGGACTTACAACGCCGACCGAGTGAATAAATTCTCGGAGTAACGCTGCCGACTTAGGTCACGCTCCAAACACGCTCTTGAAAAACTCCTTCATCGCCTCCCACGATTCGGTATCCGCCTGCTTGTTGTACGCGATCGCATCCATGTGGTGACTGTCGGCCTCGGGGTTGGTGAACGCGTGCTTCGCGCCGGGGTAGACGATCAGCTTCACCGATGCGTGCGCGTCCTTCATCGATTTTTGAAAATCGGAAATCGCGTCCGGCGACACCATTGCGTCATCGCCGCCCGTGCAGACGAGGATTTTCGTTCCGATCGTGCGCGGCATCGCCATCTTCGTCGAAAGATCGCCATGAAAACTAACCACTGCCTGAAGCGGCTGCTCGTCGCGCGCCATGTCCAAAGCCATCGATCCACCGAAGCAATAACCGATCGCCGCCACATGAATTTTGTCGACCTGCGGCTGTGCGAGGAATGTTTTTAGCGCCGCCTCGAACCGCGACTTTTCCAACGCCTTGTCGCCTTTCACGCTGCCTGCCCAGGCGCCTGCTTCTTTCGCGTCGTTCGTCGATTTTCCGTCGCCGTACATATCGACGGCAAACGCGACATATCCCAGCCCGGCAAGCATCTCGGCACGCTTCTTCGGATAATCGTCGAGTCCCCACCATTCGGGAAACACAAGCACGCCCGGCGCGGTCTTGCCGGCCGTCACGTGTGCATCGTCGTAGGCGAGATACCCCTTCATCGTAAGATCGCCCGCTTTGTACTCGACCGTTTGCGTCTTCAATGCCGCCCTGGTGGAAGCGGCCGACAGAAAAATGAGCGTGATGATGAGCGGCGTTTTCATTGAGGTCTCCTTGTGATGAACGCATGATAGGCCCGCCGCTATGCATCCGCGAGCGAGGAAGCAGATGCGGCAAACCCGTGATTGAAACGATTCATGGCTTGTCACGTTTTGATTCCGTAAATTCACCACGCGGCGTTTTACGAGCATAGACTCTGGTGTACTGTAGAAGCCGCGCCGCACGAGCCACGATGAGCGATTCGCCGACCTTGATTCACGACCCGATCACACCCGCTTCCGCGGGCGAGTTCCCGGTGCGCAAAAAGATTGCCGCGCCCGAGCCACAAACGTCGAGGCCGCCGTTGCAGCGGCCGGAGTCGTCGGGGTTTATCCAGCCGCGCTTTTTCGACAAGGTGGAAGCGTTCATTTCCAAGCTGTCGATGCGCGACAACTTCTGGAACAGCATCTGTTCGCTCATCTGGCTGCCGCTGGCGTTCTTCAGCGGCATTCGTATGAAGGAACTCGACGCGAACAGCTTCGCCGCGCGTGCGGTGCTCCCGTTCCGACGATTCAACCGAAACTGGTACCGCGCCATGGCCGGCGGGGCGCTGCTGGCCAACAGCGAAATCGCCGGCGGCAGCTACGTCTTCGGCATCTGCGGCAGCGACTACACCGTCGTCTGCAAAAATCTTAACTACACGTTCCTCCGCCCCTGCTTCGGCCCCGCGGTTTATCGCATGACGCCGCGCGACGACATCAAATCGCTGATCGGGACGAAGAAGGAATTCAACGTGATCATCGACATGGAAATCCAACAGCAGGCCGCCAGGCAGGGCGAAAAAGACAAGCGTGTTGGAAGATGCGAAGCGACGTTCCACGTCACGCCGAAGATGCACCACAAGCTCAAAAAAGTGCGTAAGAGTTCGCGATGAGCGTGCTGGAATATGCGATGCCGGCGCGGAAAGCTTCGCCGCAAGATAGCAAGTTCTTATGGCTTAAGTGGGGGCCATTTCTTGGTATCAGTTGGACGTGGTGCATCGGCATGTTTCTGCCGGTGCTTCTCATCCGAGATTTTGGGCCGGCGAGCTACTGGATCTTTGCAATACCAAACGTCGTCGGTGCCGCGGCGATGGGATGGACCATTCGCTCACCCGAGGTGAGTCGACGCCTGACCGCATTTCATGCGCCCGCAGCCATCGCTTTTTCGATGGTCACAATTGCATTCCACTTCTTCTTTGTATCTTGGTTAGTCCGTCTGCTTTGGTCACCTTCTGCAATAATTGTCCTGCTCGGCTTGAGCATCGCACTGATCGCAACTGTGCATTTCTTCCGCTGGAGCGACCGCGTCCTCAGTCCTCTTGCCTTCATCGTGTCATACATTTTGCTCGGCGATTTCCACATCCAGTTAAGTGAAGCGGTCATCAAGCCGGAAGTCGCACCATTCATCGGGCTATCTCTGGTTTGCCTTTTCGGCTTTGCATTGTGTCCATATCTGGACCTCACATTCCACCGTGCAAGACAACAGCTCTATGGACGAAGCGATGCGATCATTACGTTCGGATTCGGGTTTGGCTTGGTCTTCTTCGTGATGATTCTTTTGACTCCGCGATACGCCAGGCCGATGTGGCATTTACTGAACGATGGGTATCTATTGAATGAGCCGATTCTTGCCAGAAGCTTGACCGCATATCTTCTGATGCAATCCGCGATCACGGTGGCTTATCACGCGCGAGAGATTTTCGGCGAGACTTCGACGCACGAGATGCACGAAGCTACCCCTTTCAACCGATCGAACTTTACAAGGTTAACATTGCTGATAGCGGGCATCGGCACGGCGATCCTTGCCGGCGCGATTGTCCCAGGAAAATTGTCAATGCGCGGGCTCACTGTCGGCGAAATCGGTTACCGCTGCTTCATGGGCTTCTACGGTCTGATCTTCCCCGCGTACGTCTGGCTTTGCATGCTCCCCGGCCGAGGGAAGCTCAAGCCGACGCGGCGACAGATGGTGATTACTTGCATCGCAATACTCGTTGCGCTGCCGATGTTCTGGCTCGGGTTTATTGAGCGGAAGACGGAATGGCTGGTGCCGGGTGTGGGGGTGGTGTTGATCTCGAAGCTGTTTGACCGGCGAGCGCCACGAGACGTGGTGGGCGTGACTGTCTCATAGCCTTGGATTTTAGTCCGATGGTTTAGTTGTGGCACGGGCATCCTGCCCGTGGGCGACGATGAACGCATCGTCGCTTCGCCTGGAACAAGCGAAATCTGCAATCGGGCAGGCGATATTTTGAGGATCGCTGACGCGAGCGCTTCGATCGATATTCGCGCGTACGCGAACCCACGGGCAGGATGCCCGTGCCACTTAAGAGTTGGAGTGCGAGCGGAAAGAGAAGACCGTCGAACTTAAGTTCGAGGCTACGAAGTCTCCGAGAGAATCAGCAGAACTCTGCGCCGATTTCAAACTGGCCATTCCCGCCGTCGCGGCATTTGATGATGCGGACTTCGCTGGTCATTTCCTGCAGGCCGATCGTCAGCTTCATTTTGTAATACGCTTCTTCGGGGACGGCCTGCGTGAGCTTGAAGGCGATGCCGTGCCGGCTGACGTTGACGGCCGTCACGGGGAGAAAATCGTCCGGATTTCGCGCGGTGGGGGATGCGAGCGTCGCCTCGACCACGTGCGGCCGCCGCGCGCTGCGGCGACGATCTTCAATCTTCTCCGACTTCTTCGGATCGAGCGTCTTCACATGCGCTTCATCGGCGGAAAACAGGTGTACCTTAACGACATGTTACTCCTCTCCCTGGTACTCCGGGGAGAGGTAGGGTGAGGCCTCTTCGCATCGCGATACCGTTTTGATTATCGAATTGAAGACCCGTCATCCTGCCGCTCCCCCGATTACTGGGGAGAGGAGTAAATTCGGTCCAACCCATCGCACAGTTTCCCGTTCAGCAGTTCCTGGCTCAGCGATTCGCCAAGCACTCGCTGCGCCGTCGTTCCCATCGCACGCAATTGCTCTGGCGACATCGCGCGGAACGCGTTGATCTGTTCGACCGCGCGGTCGACATCGCCGTGCAGCACGGAAAGTCCGAATCGATGCGTGTCGAGGAGATCCGAAACATGGCTCGGTGATGGGCCGAAAAACAGAACTGGTTTCGCGACAGCCATCGCGCCGTAGATTTTGCACGGGTGAATGATGCCGACCATGTTGTCGCCGAGCGAGACGACATGAACGTCCGCAGCCGAGAGTGAATACCGCAAGTCGCTCAGCGGCTGATACGGCAGGCAGATGCAGTTCGTCAGCTTGTTCTCGGCCACGAATGCTTCGACTTTTTTCTTCTCGATGCCGCCGCCCACGAAGAGAAAGCGGAGCGAATCGGCGTCACGCAGTCTCAATGCCGCTTGAAGCAGGGTGTCTAGCGGGTTGGCAGGGCTGTGATTGCCGCTATACATGATGACGAACTTGCCCTGTAGGCCGTGCTTATCACGAAACGGATTGGCTTCATGCGCGATCGGATCGACGAATGTCTCGTGCGGCCAGGGTGGGATGATGACAAGCTTGCCGTCGAGCCGCGCGCGCGGCCGCAACCGGTCGGCCATGAAGCGATCAAGGGCGATCGTCTGGGCCGAGTTGTTAAGGATCATCCGGTTGGTCGTCTCGAGGAATCGCGTGGCGAGTTGTCCTTCACGCAACTTCCCCATCGCGATGAGCTGATCGGGATTCAGATCCATCGCCCAATACACGATCGGCACGCGACGAATCTTCTTGATCAGGGTTGCGACAAACCCGATCAGCGGCGGCGAGGTACTGAAAAAGATCCCTGCCAAGTCGCGCGAAAAGAGACCGCGCCAGATCGCTTGCAACATAAAGCTGGCCGTGCCGATGATGCGCGTGGCGATGCTCTTTTTTCCGAACGACGAGAAGGGCAGGCGGCGAATATCGACGCCATGATAATTTTCACGCGGCAGATACTTTTTCGTCGGATCGTCATAGCCGCGATTCGCGGTGTAGACGCGCACCTTCCACCCGCGCTTCGCCATCTCCACCGCGACGTCGGCCAGATGTTGCCCAACGCTGGCGGGATCGGGGACAAAGACCTGGCTGAAAATGATTAGAGTTCGTTTCATCAGATGAAAGATTGACGGTGTAAACCCGATGCCTTGCGGCGCAATTTACACCACAAATCCGCCTTCTTCTGTCCATTTCAAGCCGGCGTGTTTAGTGAGATAGGTCGAACAGAGGTAATCGAAATGAGCTTGATCGTTTACTTGCTTGCGACTCGCACCCCGTGAGAGAGCGAGATGCGCGCCATCGCGCTCCTTCTCTGAAATCGTTTTGAGTTTTCGGGATAGGGACGATTTCAGCGACGTTCGAACGCCTTCCCAGGATCGGGCGTCCGTCCAACTCACGAGGTCGTGAATGGGCGATGGCTCAGTGAATGCGGCGTGAAGAGGAAAATGTTGATGCTTCGACGCGATAATCGATTCGTCGATCAACGCTCGCTGCAATTCCGCGTCGAGCAATACTTCGTCGGGATGATTCGCGCGTTCGTCGTATCGTCTTGCCATCTCGCTGTCGGGCAGCTGATACCCTTCGTTACGCTTCGTGTATCCACGCGGGTGATCGGGCATCCAAGTGCGATATGTGTGGAACGTGAAAAGATAAACGGGCATCGACTTCGAAGTATCAATAACCGATAGCCGCGACGCAACGCGTCGCGTGAACAGGTGGACGGTTACGAGAGATCGCGCGTCGCGGAGAGTGCGCGACACGCAAATTGGAAAGCTTTGCAACTGGTCGTGCTCGCGCGACGCGTTGCGTCGCGGCTATTGACTGCACAGCGGTGACCAATGCGTGTAGTCAACCGCTAGCTCACGCGCTCATCTTCTTCACGCCGCCGTTCATCTGGTCGTATATCCACTTATAGGTTTTCTCCATGCCGTCGCGGAGCTTCATGTCGGGCTCCCAACCAAAGACCTTGTTGATGAGAGTGTTGTCGCTATTACGGCCGTTCACGCCTTTGGGGGCGTCGAGGTTGTACTTTCGCTTCAACTTAATGCCGGCGATGTCTTCGACGATGTCGACGAGCTGGTTGATGGTCACGCCTTCGGCGCTGCCGAGGTTGATTGGGTCGAAGAAGCTGTCGCTGTCGGTGATCTTGTGAATGCCCTTGAGGCAGTCGGTGACATACATGAACGATCGCGTCTGCTTGCCGTCGCCCCAGATTTCGATCTCGTGCTTGCCCGACATCTTTGCTTCGATGACCTTTCGGCACATCGCGGCGGGCGCTTTTTCGCGGCCACCTTTCCACGTGCCGTACGGGCCATACACATTATGGAAGCGGGCGACGCGCGTCGGCGTCTTCCAGTCTTCACGGAAGTGCCGGCACATCCGCTCGCTGAAGAGCTTTTCCCAGCCGTAGCCGTCCTCGGCCATCGCGGGGTAGGCATCTTCTTCCTTCAGATACACGTCGGTGGTCTTGCTGGTCTGCTTCTCGCCGTTGTAGACGCAGGCGGATGAAGCGTAGAAGAACCGCTCGACGCCGCCTTGCTCGCGGGCGCCCAGGAGCAGGTGGGTGTTGATCAGCACGCTCACCATGCACAGGCCCTTGTTCTTTTCGATGAAGCCCATGCCGCCCATATTGCAGGCAAGGTTGTAGACGTGGCTCATCCCTTTGACCGCATCGAAGGCCGCCTGCTTTTCATTCAGATCGGCGACGACGTTTTCGGCCTCGGGATGAACCTGATACCACTCGTGCTTCGGCTTGACGTCGACCACGCGCACTTTTTCAAAGCCCTTGTCGAGAAGGTCGGCGACGAAGTGTCCGCCGATGAATCCGCCACCGCCACAAACGACTGCTGTGCCTTTTTTGCTCACGTGATCACGACTCCTGTGTCTGTCTCATCAGTTCATGCCGCTAAATTACGCTACGGTTATCGGACTCACATTAATTGCGGCAAGAGTATCGATTATTAAATGCCATATCGGCCAGTCAAGCCAGAGACTGCAATAGACGCCGCAGAGCGCATACGATTTTCCGCAGGTCGCGCCGGGGGTGCTGCCGGTATATCATCAGGTGACATGAAATGTCCGTGTAAGAATCAGACTTTATTTCCCGTCGCGGTGACTTTGCTGTTTTCTGTGATTTGCATTGCCAAAGTGCAGGCTCAGCAGGCGCCGCCGTTTAATGGTTTGGGCGGTGCGACTGCTTTCGATCCGGAAATTAGCGTCGTCTACAGCGGGGCGATCAGCGACGTGCAGGTGGTGGCCAGCGACGATCGGCGATATGTCACGATCAATGCTCGCCCCGACTCGACGGGATTAGCACGCTTGAATGTTTTTCAGGCGGCGCAGATGCGGGCTGCGCAGGCTAATGCGGCGCGGCCGTTACGAGGATTTGTCGGCGACGGCGGATTGCTGGCAGATGACGTCGGTCCCGGCGTGCCGCCCGCGATGGCCGCGCCGGCTGGCCCGCGGCTTTCGGGCTCGCCGGTCAATACTTCGCCGGCCGGCATTTTACGCGCCAATCCTGGAGATTCGACCGCTTCGATTTTGCGCGAGCCTGGAATGTTTCGATTGACCCGCAATCGCCCATCGCATTGATCGCTTTGCGACCGGCAAACGCCTCACAGGATATTTTCGAATGTCAGACCTTGATCCGAACGCCGTCCCATCCGCGAATATTCCAGCCGACAGTATGCCATCCGGTGAGAAGCTCCCGCCGCCTGAAAAGCGCCGGAAGAAAAAGCATTGGGTGCTGCGAATTCTCCTCGTGCTCTTGTTGCTGCTGATTCTGCTGGTCGCGTTCGCGCCGTTCTTGGCGAGCCTATCGCCAGTGCGCGGCATCGTTGTCGGTCAGGTGAACAATAAGCTCGCCGGCTCGCTTGAAATCGGCAGCTACTCCGTTGGCTGGACGAGCGGCATCAGCGCATCGGGCATCAAGGTTTATGACGATAGAAAAAATCTGGTGCTCGACATCCCAAAATTCGAGACCGGCCTCTCGCTGATCGGCGCGGCCAAGGGAAATTTTAATCTCGGCAAAACGTCGGCCGAGGTGCAGGCCATCAATATCGAGGTGTATCCCGACGGCTCGACGAGCCTCGACCACATTGCAAAACCGTCGGCGGCGCCGCTTGCGCCTTCGCGTGAAAAAACCTCTGAACCGAAGAAATCTGAGCCGATCAAGTTACCGAACGTGAAGGGCGACATCGTCCTGAACATCGCCGGCGGGAAAATTTCCGGGCGGGGACTGGCCACGCCGGTCACGATCAGCCCGAGCACGGTGACGCTAAATGTGCCTGACATCAATCAGCCGATCACAAACGCGATCGCGTTGAAATATACGATTGGCAACGCGACAAGCTCGATCGATGTCAACGGTACGATCGATGCGGTGAAGAACAGTCAGCTCGATCTGGATCAATTGAAGGCCGATGAAACGGTCAAGCTGACCAACGTCGACCTCGCCGCCGCCAAGCCGTTCGCGGCGGATGCGCTCGGCCCGAATGGTCAAATCGGCGGGATCGCGAGCGGAACGCTCGCGATCAAGGCCGAGGGAATCACGGGCATTTCCAGCAGCGGGCAAATCGATATCGCAAACTTTCTCTTCAGCGGCGCGGGCCTGGCCGACACGCTGAAGCTCGACAAGGTCGCGATCCCGCTGCAGGTGACGCGCACGGTCGTCGATGCGAACACAACGACGATCAAGATTGAAAAGCTGGGCGTGAATTCCGCGCTCGTCAACGTCGACATCACCGGCCAAGTGCAGCAGGAATCGCTGACCAAGCTCGCGAACAACCAGGCACCGGGCGCGGATGGCTCGATCACCATTACCACGAGCGTGCCGAAGCTCGACGATATCGCGAAGATGCTGCCGAACACCATGAAGCTCGCGCCGGGCGTCGAAGTGACCGGCGGCTCATTCAATAACACGGCCACTATCACGCTGACGAAGGAGAACGTGACGCTCGCGCAGAAGCTCGATCTCATCGCGACGGGAACGCGCGATCAGAAGCCAATTGAAATCCAGCCGATCCATCTTGCGACGAAAGCGACGGCCGTCCCCAACGGCAAGCCGATCCCGGCGGTGCAGGATCTTGACCTCGATTTCAGCAGCAGCTTCGCAAAGCTTTCCGGCGGCGGGGCATCGCTGGCCGCGATCGACATCAAAGGTGATTTCGATCTTCCAAAACTTCGCAATGAGATCGTGCAGTTCAGCGATCTGGGTGATGCCCAGATGCAAGGCACCGGCACGCTCGCCATCAGCACCAAGGGCGATCCGACCGGCACCGGCCCGATCGATGCGAGCGTGAACGTAAATGCCGATCACATCATCGTCAGCGGCTTCGGGCCGGCAACGACGACGCAGCCCATTCAGCAGGATCGCCTGTCGCTGACGGCCGGTGCGAAGCTGAACCGCGATGCCGCCGGGGCGATGGTCAGCGTCGATGATGCGAGCGTAAAGCTGCAGACGGGCGATAAAAAATCGCCGCTGGTGGACTTCGATCTGATGGCGACAAAGATCGACCTGAAGACGAACAACGTCGGCAGCTTCAAGTTGAATAAGTGTACGGTGAGCGACCTCGCGGCCGTCCAGAAACAGTTCGGCGCATTCGTGCCGGCGCTCGGCGAGCAACGGCTTCAGTTCAGCAGCGGCGCGGTCTATGCAAACGTGGCCGGTTCGTACGACGGTGTGACCAAAAAGGTCACGCTGAACGAACCGCTCGGGCTGTCGCTGCCAAACATCGTCATCACTAAGGCCGACAAACCCTTTCTCGGCCGGGAGGACATCACCGGGAAGATCGGCGGCGCGTTCGTGCTCGGAAAAGATGCGACCAGCGCGAAGTTTACCGACCTGTGGATCGGTGCGAAGAGTGGTCTGTTCACCATTGCAAAATCCGACGATGCGCCGCTGGAAGCGTCCATCCCCGCCAACGGGGGCGGCGTGAAGGGAAGCGGCAAGCTCAATCTCGCGGCCAACCTTAAAGCGCTCAACGACCTCGCGCAGGCGATGTCGGCAACCGCCGCCGCGCCCGCGCAGAAGGCCGGTGATATCAAGAGCGGCATGTTTACCGGCACGCTCGCGCTCACGCACGACGACAAATCCCAAACCGATGTGGCGTTCACGGGCGACATCACCAGGCTCTCGATCACGACCAACGACAAGCCGATCGACAATGAATCCGCCAAGATCAGCCTGGCTGGGAGCAGCCCGGACGATCAGTCGGCCATCAATGTGTCGAAAGCGAATTTCGACAGCCGCTTCGCGAACGCAAACATCTCGAACTGCGTCGTGAAATTGCACAGCCCTGATGGCGTGTGGGGAATGGTGACATCGGCGATCGTGAAGCTGACCGTGCCTGATCTACCGACGGCGTATGCGCTGATTCAGGCGTTCTCGCCCACTGCGGCGCCGGCCGCGCCGAACGCGCCCGCTGCGATCGGTGAGACGATTAACCATCCGATTTTCCTGACGCAGGCGCCGGAAGATGGCGAGCCGAAGAATGAGTCGAAGAAAAAGAAGAAAAAGAAATTCACCGACGCCGAGCCTAAGCCGACAGACGTGACGACCGAGGCAGGCGTGAACACCGCGCCGCTGAGCGTGACCAATGGCTCGATGACCATGACGCTCGACGTGAAGCGCGATGCCTCGACGACCGCGGTCGAGTTAAGCGATCTCACCGTTCATCAACTCGCCATCGCACGCGGCACTCAGAAATACACGTTCGGCAGCGACATCAACATGAAACTGTCGGCCGGCCTGGACGCGGTGAACGATGCGAAGAAAACAATCACGGATCAGATCAATTCCATCACGGTGAAGACCCTAACCGGCGATCTCGGCGGCGTGGCAAAATTCGCGATGCCGGACGCGCTGAACGTGAAAGGCCCGCTGAGCAAGCCGTTCGTGAACGGCTCGATCAAACTTGCCGGCACGCTCGACGCGCTCACGCCGCTGCTCGCGGTACTTCAGGGAAGCACGGCCCTGCCGTACAGCGGCGACTATTCGCTCGTGCAGAAAATATCGAGCGCGAATGGCAGCGAGGGGGCGGTAATCAACCTCGGCGGCTCGTTCGATGCGCCGACGTTCAAAATGCTTGGTGAAAACGGCAAGCCAGTCTTCGAAGATTCGGTTGCGATGAAGAACGACATCGGCGCGTATCTCGATAAAAAGACCGCGACGATTCGCACGCTTGATTTGACGATGCCCAGGAGCACTGCCGTCGGACTCTCCGTCGTCGGGCGCGTTTACAACTGGGATACAACACGAACGATCAAGGATGCGAAGATTCATCTCGTCTCCGATACGGCTGCGCTCTGGAAGCTGGCGTACCCGATGTTGAGCGACGAGCAGAAGCTCGCGTACAAGGATCTAAAAACATCGGGCAAGCTCGATCGCACAATCAACGTCGGCGGCGCATATCCTGCGAGGCCGACGTGGAACGAATCGGTCAAATCTCTCGAGGCGGACGGTTCGGTCGGCGTGGAATTTCTCGACCTGCCGCAAGGCCTGACCGTTCAAAATCTCGACTTGGGGTTCACCTTGAAGAAAGGCGTGTTCGCAATCCTGCCCGGAAAAGTTGGCGCGCGAAAGCCGACGCCGGAAGAAAGCCAGGATGCAAAGGCAAACGGTAGCGGGTTGGCGGGATTGCTTGGCGGCGGCGATGACTCGTCAAAGCCGAATGAGAACACAGCACCCGCACCAAAAAAGAAGAAGGGCGCGAAACCGGCGGCCGACGTGATTCCGGAGAGCGGCTACGCTAACACTGGCGCGATCAACCTCGGCGGGATCACAGTCGATCTATCGACGCCAAACTTTGCGACGTCTGTTCCGAACGACAAGCAATTGCTGAAGGGCGTCCGGTTGAATCCAGTGCTGGCCGACACGCTTGGTAAATTTGGCGCGGTGGCGCTCGTCGGCTCGGACAATCCGAAAGGACTTGTCAATCTGCGTGTCGCCGAATGCCAGAACGTGCCGCTGGGCGCGATTGCAACACGGGCAAAGGACGTGAACGCGAAGCTGGTCCTTTCGGTCGACGACCTTGAACTTAAGGGCCTCTTCCCAAACTTGCTCGCGCAGGCGGCTGACCTTGGCAGCGACGGACTGCAGGGGAGCATCCCCGACAGCACGATCACGGTGACCGCTGGCCAGGCAAAAACGGATCTTACGATTCTCGTCGATAAAGAAATGGCGGACGAGAAGACCGGCAAAAAATCCTTGCAAGGGCAGCCGATCAAATTTGTTGGCGGACTCTCGCTCGCCGATCTGAAGCTTCGAGATTTCGCGATCAACATTGGCCCGGAACTACTGATTCGTGATTTGCGAAAAATCGCACCAAATGGCGCGACACTGCCGCTGACCGGCACTGCCGATAAGCCGAACCTAGACGTCGGCAAGTTCATTTCCGAAAACGCCATTAAAGGTCTTATCCCCGGCCTAGGCGGTGACAAAAGTAAGGACGGCAAAGACGATGGCGGCGGGCTGGGTGGGATTTTGGATCAGCTTGGGAAAAAGAAGAAGGATAAAGAGAAAGGGAAATAAGCTGCGAGGTCTTGCGCGTTTAACGAGTCTCTGACGAGCGTCCGATGACCCAGGGATGAAGTCCGGGGCTTCAGCCCCGGGTCATCGGACGTGTTCCACTTGCTCGCATCCTCGCGATGCTCTATGTTTCCGCTCCCAATTTAACGAACGATTTCCTAAGGAGCGACGAACCAGTGTCTCCCGACTTCGCACGAACCAATCATCTGTTTACTTCCGAGTCCGTCACCATGGGCCACCCCGATAAGGTGGCCGATCAGATTTCCGATGCGGTGCTCGATGCGATCCTGGCACAGGATCCCAAAGCGCGCGTCGCCTGCGAAACGCTGGTCACGACCGGGCAGGTCGTGCTGGCCGGCGAGGTGACGACGACCGCCTGGGTTGATGCGGCCACCATCGCGCGCCAGACCATCAAGGAAATCGGCTACACCCACCCCGACATCGGCTTCGACTGGGAAAGCTGCGGCGTGCTGACCGCGATCCACAGTCAAAGCCCTGACATCGCGCAAGGCGTCGATCACGCGGAGGACGATGAAAAGGAGCAGGGCGCGGGCGACCAGGGCCTGATGTTCGGCTATGCCGTCGCCGAGACCGACGTGCTGATGCCGCTGCCGATTCATCTGTCGCATCGCATCGTCGAGCGGTTGGCGCTGCTTCGTCAGAACGGCAAGCTGCCGTGGCTGCGGCCGGATGGCAAATCGCAGGTGACGATCAGCTACGAAAACGAGAAGCCGGTCGCGGTTCACACGGTCGTCGTCAGCACGCAGCATGACACCACCGTGCTCGACAAGAACGGTGAGTTCAGCAGGAAGGCCAAGGACGTGATCATCGAGCAGGTGATCAAGCCCTGCATTCCGAGGAAGCTGTGGAACGACGACATTCTGTTCCACATTAACCCGACGGGTAAATTCGTCGTCGGCGGGCCGCACGGTGATACGGGTCTGACCGGCCGCAAGATTATCGTCGACAGCTACGGCGGCCGCGGCGCGCACGGGGGCGGGGCGTTCAGCGGCAAGGACCCATCGAAGGTTGATCGCAGCGCCTGCTACATGGGCCGCTACATCGCCAAGAACATCGTCGCTTCCGGCATTGCTCATGCGGCCGAGGTGCAGCTGGCGTACGCGATTGGCGTGGCGCAGCCAGTGAGCGTGACGGTCAGCACCGAAGGCACCGCGGTGATGGCTGAGGATGACATTGCCGAGCTGGTGAAGAAGCACTTTCCGCTCACGCCGCGTGGCATCATCAAGCATCTGGATCTGCTGCGTCCGATCTACAAGCAGACCGCCCGTCACGGCCACTTCGGCCGAATTCCAGGCAACGATGGCTCGTTCAGTTGGGAGAAAACCGACAAAGCCGCCGTGCTCGCAAAGGCCGCGGGGACAAAGCCACTGGTGTAAGGCTGTCCACGAAGGCATGAAGATTTCAAAGAGCGCGAAGCGGAGAAATCCGCTTCGTGTTTTTTGTCCTAATCAACTCTCCAGCATTCGTATTGGCTTAAGTGTCATTCAGAGAGAGCCTTGGCGACCGCCGAATCTCGATTTCGAAAATGATTCGGTCGACGAGAGTTTTGAATGCTGTCGACGTTTCCCCCTCTCCCTAACCTCTCCCCGCGTACGGAGAGAGGGGACGATGCGCGAAGAAAACGCTCCGAGAAAAATCTCGGAGCGTTTCC
This sequence comes from uncultured Phycisphaerae bacterium, assembly GCA_964236135.1. GTDB lineage: Bacteria > Planctomycetota > Phycisphaerae > Tepidisphaerales > Tepidisphaeraceae > CAXSBN01. The sequence continues at coordinate 23,588 of CAXSBN010000034.1, read as the reverse complement.
AATTCGCACTCATCTTTTAATCCAGCGTCACTCGGGATCAGCCGCGTCGTCGGCCTCATCCTAACGCCGACTTTTCACATCGATTCCTGCAGCGTGTACATGTGGTCGCCCCATTGCCACTGATCGATCGTGTCGCGAAGGTTCTTCATCTCGACATGCCCGTCGACGTAGAGGAAATTGCTGTTGCGCTTCCGGTACGGCGTGCTGCTGGGGCCATGATTCGCACCCACCCAGTCGAGGCGAGTCTTAGACTTCGTGGCGTTCCAGGTGCCGGCCGCATAGCCGCCCACTGGATTTGGTTCGACATCGTCCCACGTCACACGACGCAGGCCGGTCGCGGGTGCGACTTTCTGCAAGTCGAGGCTCGGGCTGCCCACGCCGCCATCGTTCGCGCGGAAGCCGCCGATCGGACGATGGCTCTTGACGACTGTCGCGGGTGAGCCGTTCGCAGCCTCGGAGACGATCTGCCAGCTATCGATGAACTCGCTGGCCATGATCGTGTTGCCGCTGCCTCTCACGTTGCCCAAGGAAATGCTCGGGTAATAGTGTCGAACCGTTCCGGTCAGGTTGAACTTGTTTCGGCCCATGACCGCTTCGTTCACGGTGTAGGCGCACCGGGGAACCATCGCATCAGGACAATACGTACCGTTGATGCCGTCGCCGGCTCCGCCGGTCGCTGTGATGCCGCTGTAATTCACGCCGTCGCGGCCGACCGTCGTCGATTGACTGACTTCCGGTTGTTGCCCGGGCATCCAGCCGCCCGGCTGCGGCTGCGTCGGCACAAGGCCGCCCTCATCCATCGAAGGGCATTTGAAGGCGTCAGCGGAAACGCCGCCCCTTTCGCCGTAAATGTATGAAGTCCAGTGCACGTAACCGAGTTCCGCGGCGGTCGGCAGCTGTCCGCCTGACGTGCTGCCGAGCGTCGTGCCGCGATAGTCATATGCCGCCGGCAGTCGGCCCTTGTGATTGGCCGCATACATTGCCAGACCTTGGCCGATGCTCTTGAGATTCGATGCGCATTTGACGGCGTTGGCCTGTGCCCTCGCCTTGCTCAATGCGGGTAACAAAATGCCGATCAGCACCGCAATGATGCCAATGACGACCAAGAGCTCAACCAACGTGAACCCGAACCGCGAGGCACGATGGCCGCGCGCAGAAGATCTACTCATTACTATGCTCCCTCAAGCTAAATTCGGTCTGATTCCCATCAAGACCGGATTAACTTGCGGGCTGCGTATGTGCGCCGTTTGCGCGCATCGCGTTCAATGAGTTAACTCCCTATTAAGGTTTCGAGAGCGAGGGCATGCCCGATCGTCGTGCGACGACAACCCCGGGCAGCTAATCGCTGTCTTCCGCAAGACCTACTCGACCAATCGATGTGCGTTGCCGGTTTGCTTCGGCCAGGACGACGGCGGCGGCGTGAGACAGCGCGAGGCTCGACGGCTGCCCACGAGTCGGAATGGTGACGAGCGCGTCGCAGATGGAACGCACCGCACCGCTGAGGCCTCGTTTCTCACCGCCGATGGCCAGGATGGTCGGCTTTGACAATTCGGACTCGTACATCGTTCGCCTCGCGTTGGCGATGCACCCAATAAGCTGCATGCCATGCGATTGAAGTCTCTGCACCGGGAAGATGTCATCAATTTGTGCAAGCTGAATGCGCTCGTACGCCCCGGACGACGGCCTGGCGACTTCGACGGCGTCGAAATCCCACAAGTGTTTTTTGATGAGCACGGCGTCGGCACCGAAAGCTTCGGCGCTGCGGAGCGTGAAGCCGAGATTGCGGGCATCATCGATGCCTTCCAGCAACAGCAACAGCGGGGCGGGCGCGGCTTTGGGGCGTTCGCGCATCGCGGCGATCAGTTGGTCGCCATTCCACCTCGGTTTCGGGGACGCGACCGCGAGTACGCCGCCATGGGATGCGCTGTGGGACATCGCGTCGATCTCTTTCAGATCAACGTAGCGAACCGGCACGTTCGTCTCTTCGGCCGCCGCGACGATCTCAGCGACCTGCTCCGCGTGAATCCCGTGACGAATCAACACCACGCTGATCCGCCGCTGCCGCGCCAGGAGCGCTGCATGGACCGTTTGTCGTCCTTCGAGGTGTTCCATGGAAAGGTGAACAAATGCGAGAGGTCAGTACCGCACTGCAAAGAAAGTCGTCACAGAGTAGTAGGTCGCCCACGCGCAGAACGAAAACGGCAAAAGCATTAGCGACTTATGTAAAGATGATCGGTGACTGCGATTCCATATGCACGTAAAAGCACATGAAAGAGCTGCAACCGTTGAGAACGCCATGCCGATTTCTGCGCCCTCCAGTCTCTGCTCGGCTGCCGCATGAGCATATAAGCCTTCGGTGAATTGCCAGGTTGCAGTCGTGACCAAAGAGGCAACCGAGGCGAAAACGGAGAAGCCGCCGATAATCAGATGTCCGTTCGGGCCGCGAGGTTGCGCCTCGTAAGGCACAACGATTTTTACCCCATCGTCAGACATACGGCGTTGAAAGTATCTGGACCCTTCTCTCGCGACTCAGGCTTCAATCTGCTCGCCCGCGGCGGAATCATCGAGGTCCAGCGGCGGGAGCGCGTCGGAGGCCTCGGATTCGAGGATCGACATCGGATCAAATTCGCCGGCCTCTTCGGATGATGGTTCGTCGTGATGGCTGACGGGCATCGTGCCGCTGGCATTGGCGGCCTGGGAATCGTCCGGTCCGGTCAGCATGGCACGATCACCCGCGAGCACAGGCCGCATGTCTTCTTCATCCGGCTTGCCGTCGATCTGCACGACGAATGTGACCGACCCGACTTGCAGCGTGTCGCCGGGGTTCAGGTCGCCCGACTGGATGCGTTCGCCGTTGATGAACGTGCCGTTGGAACTTCCAAGATCTTCCGCGTGCAGCACGTCGCCCTCTTTGATCAGGCGGCAATGCTTCCGGGAGATCTCGCCAAGTGGAATGCGGAAATCGCAATCCTCACGTCGCCCGATAACGGTCACGTCGCGCGTGATCGAGAAGCTGCGGTGTTCGTTGTCGCCGCGGAACATCATCAGCACGACCTGCATTCGTCAACACCTCGTCGGGAGTATTATATTATCGCGATCGCCGGAAATGGCTTGTGACGCGCGAATCACCGGACAATACAACGTAAAACCGGCGACGGCAACTTTCAATGTGATTGATGGCTGCATGAAGCAGGGCAAACGCATGTGAATGTATTTGTGAGATTCGCAAGATACGTCATTCCGAGGGGAGCAGCAGCGACCCGAGGAATCTCGATTTGCAGAGCATGTTTCGTCAGCCGAGATCCCTCAGGTCGCTGCTGCTCCCTTCGGGATGACGTTTTTTTTGGTCATATGCAATCGCCCTGCTGCATGAAGACGAAAATGCAACCGCAGCGGCAGGAGCAGAGGCAGACGCGGAACGCGTTGATCACTGGGTTTTAGAATTATGGCAACCGCATTGTCACAGCTCGGTTCGTCAACTGATTCAGCATCGCTCTCGCCGGGCGATTTGGATCGAGGGTTGATGTTCGACGCTTTGTACGTGCACGTGCCGTTTTGCTTTCACAAATGTCATTACTGCGACTTTTATTCCATCACTCGGCAGACGCCGGAGCGGATGCGGCGGTTCGTTGATCTGACGCTGCGTGAATCGGCGATCTGGGCGGAAGGCGGGCCAGCTTGTCAGCCGACGACAATTTTCTTCGGCGGGGGAACGCCTAGCCTGCTGCCGATCAAGGAGATGTTGCGGCTGATCGACGGCCTGCGCGCGCGATTTGATTTAACGGGCGTTGAAGAATGGACGATCGAATGCAATCCCGCCACCGTCAATGCGGACTATCTGGCAGCCTTGCGGTCGGCAGGCGTGAATCGGCTGAGCTTCGGCGCCCAGAGTTTTAATCGCGATGAATTGGCCGCGCTCGAACGGCATCACGAGCCGGACGATGTGCGTTGTGGCGTCGAGCTTGCGCGAAGCGCGGGCTTTGAGCGCCTGAACGTCGACTTAATTTATGCGATTCCGGGGCAATCACTTGAATCGTGGATGCGGTCGCTCGAAGCGGCCGTCGCGCTCAGCACGGATCATCTCTCGTGCTATGGCCTGACGTATGAAACGAACACGCCCATCGCGGTGAAAAAACGACTCGGCAAACTCGTCGCGGCCGCCGATTCGCTGGAGTTGCAGATGATGCACGCAGCGCGAGCGCGGCTTTCAGAAGCCGGCTTCGAAGCGTACGAGATCAGCAACTATGCAAAATCCGGACAGGCGTGTCGCCACAATCTTTGTTACTGGCGGGGCGATAATTATCTCGGCATCGGGCCGTCAGCAGCGTCGCACCTAGCCGGCACGCGATTCCGCAATCGCCCTCACCTTGGTGAATGGGAAGCTGGCATCGATGCGTCCACTCTGCCGAACATCGATGTCGAAATCCTTTCGTCCGAGCAACGCCGCGATGAACTGGCCATGACGCTATTGCGGCTCTCGCGGGGTATCGAGTTCTCGTTCATGTCCGATCGTACCGGTTATGACATTCGTTCGGCTTTTGCAGGTTCGATTGATCGCCTCGTTCGACTCGGCTTGCTAAGGGTTGATGACGAGCGCCTCAGGCTCACGGACGCCGGTTTAAACGTGGCCGACGCGGTTGCAGTCGAACTCGTCAGCGGCTGATTTTCGCAAGATGTTTCTTCACGACTTGCCCGCACTGTTCGTGTTCGAAAATCATTTTCTCTCGATCGCGATTCCGTCGTAAACGCCGCGCTATCGCCCGCCGATACCAGCAATAGGAGCTGGTTGCCACGTCAGTTGAGTGCGATTTTATGTGACGCACGCAGCGGATTGGCCGGGAGATGTAGATGTTCGGAGTTGCAAAAAACTGGATGACCCCCAGCGCCAACCCGATCGGGATCGATCTGGGAAGCTCGTGTGTCCGCCTGGCACAGGTGCGGTGGATCGAGGATGAGTATCGCATCATCGCCGCCGCGAGCGGCGACGTAACGACTGAGCCATCGGAACGTCTGTTGGGCGATCTCCTGAATCGCGGAAAATTTCACGGCCGTTCGGCGGTTCTTGCATTGCCGTCGTCAATCGCTTTCACGAATCAGACGACATTCGAATCAAGCATTACGGACGATGATATCGTCGCACGGCTTCCTGAACTGCTTCCGGAATCTCTTCGCGACGGCGCGATCATTCGCCCGCTGGTGCTGCGTAAAGCAGGTCAACCGACGCGCGTCATCTTCACTGCCGCGTGCCGTGAGCGCGTTCAATCGGTCATCGGCCTCTGTGAGTCGGCCGGCGTGAAGCTCGTCGGCATGACGACTTCATCGCAGGCGACAGCCGATTGCTTCGCCCACGTTTATCGCCGTGCGAGCGATCTGAATCGAACGCTTTGTTTCGTTGACATCGGCCACACGGGGACACGCATTCTTTTGGTGAGAGGTCAGATGATGCTGGCCGCGTGCGACGTGCAGGTCGGCGGGGCAGTGCTGTGCGACACGCTGGCGACGGACAATTCACTCTCTTTCAAGGAAGCCATTCGTCGCCGCAATCGGTCAGCCAGCGACGAGCAGCGCCGCGCGCGTCAAACAACACACGTCCTTTTCGATCCGAGCACGATGGAAGCACCGCTCCGGATCGGCCCGGCGACTTCCGCGGCGATCGATCGCATCGTCGAAGGTATCCGCTCCGTCGCATCGCACACGGTCGATGCCCTCACGTTCATCGGCGGCGAGGCGCGGCAGCGGTCAATCTGCACGCTCATCGCAAAGTCGACGGGAGTCTTGGGACAAATCGGCGATCCCCTCGTGCGTTTCGGCCACACCTGCGCGGCGGGCGTGGAGAGTGGGATCGATCGGCGCGAGCCGCAGCCGGCCTGGGCGATCGCGCTCGGCTTGTCGCTCGGACCCACGTTGCCGGCCGCCACCGTCACGTTACGAAGGACGGGCAGCACGGCGATGAACGCACCATTCACGAAAGACAACCAAGAGACGGAACAATGAAGCACTGGTCGTTATCGCAGTACCGCGTTCAGCGGCGAAAACGCGTCGATCACGTGATCGGCGCATCACTTTTATTCCTGTTCGCGATTTCGGTCGGACTGACGTGGCGGGCGATCGAGCAGATTGGCGACTCGATCCAACAGAAGCGCGCTGCAATGGTGGAACGCCGCGATCATGAAATGTCGCGCTCCGCGATCGTTGATCGTGTCTGCGACGCCGGTCATCGAATCACCGAACGCGCGGCAAGCATTATCAAGCAGGCGAGCGTTGTACCCGCGAGCCGCCTATTGGCCGACGTTGCCGACACCCTGCCGGCCGGGACGGTGCTGACGTCAATATCGATCGGGCAACAAGGACGAGGTTCGCTCACTCTTTATGGAAGATCCACGCAGGAGGGCGATCTGCGCGATTTCATCAATCGGCTCGATGAGAGCGTCGATCTAAACGTGCGATCGGTAAACGTTGCGAATGCCAATGACTTCAAAATTGAGTGCACACCGGCGCGGTGGAACGCGGCGACAGATGAGCCAACCCCACTGGAAAAAACGGCTGCCATCGAGCTTGCGCCGCTGCCGTGAAAAATTGTGACCGACTGCCCGGATGAAAGGATGGTGACTTTGAACGTTCGACAGACAATTTTTTTTGGATGCCTGCTGGCAATGCTTGGTGTCGCGCATCTCGCATTGCTCGATCGAACGAATGCCCGGCTCGATCGAGGGATGGCTGCGCTTAACGCGGCCGACCGGTCAGCCGCGGTGCTACGCCTCGCAAATACCGCATTTGAGCGCGCCGACCGCGACATCGTAGATTTGGCCGGCGCGGTTGAAAAAATCGATCGCACGATGCCGACCGGCCGTGATTTCGATCAGATACTCACCGAACTCGCGAAAATGGCGGAAGCTAATTCGCTCCAGTCCATGCCGCGAAGAACGGACAATGCAGACGCGTCGGTTTTTGCCAGTACGCAGCCGCCTCGTCGCGCCATCCTTTCGTTCATTGGCGACTTTAACGGCGTCTACTCATTCCTTCTCCAAGTCGAAAAACGATCGACCGGCGTCGCCGTGCGGTCACTCAAGCTGGAAAAGTCCACCGATCGAGACGGCCAAGTCTTAGCGTCGCTTGAACTCGAGCCAATCGGCGAGGTTGCGTCTCCCCCAGCGATCACGGCAATTTCACGGAGGTTCGAACAATGAGCGATGAGCTATCGGATAGAGGTCGGAGGATGCGGGTGCTGCTGGTGGCCGCCGGCTTCTGCGTGGTTGGCGGGTCGGTGGTTTATCGACAATCGGATGTAGCGCATGGTTCGATCATCGCCGCGGGAAACGATTCGACGATGTCGCCGCCGCAAAGGCTTAGCGCGACCGAAACGGATGACACGGACCTGGAAGCCAAGCTTGCTCGTGTGAACGAGTTGTCGCACATCGCACGGCACTGCGTTCGCGCGCTCGACGCTTCGAGCGAGGTCGCGGGTCGATCGATCGCCGGCTTGCGAATCAATCCGTTTCGCACCGCCGCGACGATCGATTCCGCGGAGACAGCACGATGGCGGCAAGAGGAAGAACGCCGCGCAGTGCTACAGGCAGTGCGCATGCTGGAGGTGCAATCGATCGTCTGCACCGAGACGCGAAAAAGCTGCTTGATCAACAACACGCTTTACCACGAGGGGCAGAGCGTGCCTGGTGGATTCACGGTCGAAAAAGTCGCGGCCGATTGCGTCGTCGTCAAGAATGGCGTCTATCGTTTTCAATTGAAGTGAGCCGGGTGACGGCCCGATAAATAGAATGGCTTGCATGATCATTAGCAGCGAACAACTCTTTCGCTACGCGTTGTCGCATCACGCGTCCGATCTACACGTCAACGTTGGCCAGCGGCCAATGTTGCGAGTTAATTCTGTCATATCGTCGGCGAATGATTTGCCAGTCATTTCAGATGAGCAGGCGAGATCGCTGGCCGGCGAGTTGATGTCGCCGCAGCAGTGGGTAGCGTTCGAGGCGAAGCGCGATCTGGATTTCAGCCGCGACGTCGCAAGCGTGGGGCGATTTCGCATCAACGCGCATTTTCAACGCGGCGGCATCGCGCTATCGATCCGGGCGATTCACGCGACAATCCGACCGCTCGAGCAACTTTTTCTCCCGGACATCGTTCAAAAATTGACGCGTCTTCCGCATGGTCTGTTGCTGGTTACGGGCCCGACCGGCAGCGGCAAAAGCACCACGCTGGCGGCGATGGTCGACGCGATCAACCAGCGCGACGCGGGACGAATTATCACACTCGAAGATCCGATTGAATACACGCTCCGCAATGCCAGAAGTTGCATCGAGCAACGCGAAGTCGGCACGGATGTTCCCGACTTCGCGAGCGGATTGCGACACGCACTGCGACAGGACCCGGATGTGATTCTGGTGGGCGAGATGCGCGATCTGGAGACGACGCGCGCCGCCGTCACCGCAGCAGAGACCGGCCATCTCGTGATGAGCACGTTGCACACGTCGAGTGCGTCACAAACGATCGAGCGAATTGTCGACCAGTATCCGGGCGAGCAGCAGAACCAGATTCGCGCGATGCTCGGCAACACGCTGCAAGGCGTCATTAGCCAGACGCTCATCCCGCGCATTGACAAGCCGGGCATGATCGCGGCCGTCGAGGTGCTGATCGCCACGCCGGCCGTGCGAGGTTGTATTCGCGAGAATCGAATGATCGAGATCAACAATATCATTGCGACAAATCGCGCGATCGGGATGCAGTCGCTCGATGATTCGTTGCGCGAGTTGTTCGTGAACGGCTATATCTCGCGAGAGAACGCGATCGCTCACGCTTCCCAGCCCGAACGCATTACACGACAACTCGCCGCTTGACAAAGAATTCCTCGATCCCGAGAACGGTGATCTGCCTAGGATCTTTCCGTGCCGATCAAGACCAGACGATGGGACGAACCGCCCGACCCGGACGGCGAAGGACATCGGATTTTGGTGACGCGCTATCGACCGCGTGGCGTCGCCAGGAGTGCCGAAACCTGGGACCAATGGCTGCCGGCGTTGGGTCCGAGCAAGGCGCTTCATAAAGCGGTTTACACAACCGGGGCTTCGCCGATTTCCTGGCCGATATATTGCAAACTGTACCTGCGCGAACAATCCGCGAACGTGGAGCTGATCAAGCAATTGGCAACTCGCGTCGCGGCTGGTGAAACGGTGACATTGCTCTGCTCTTCCGCCTGTGTGCGGGAAGCACGGTGTCATCGTTCGCTGCTTAAGGGTCTCATCGAGGCCGCCGTTTCTGAAAAATTGCTGAACGCGGCCAATCCGTTGGTTTGAACGATTGTCTTGTAAATATGGCGGACGGGAAGCACCGTGGGACGCAGGGCAACCGCATTTGGATGATTTCTTTTTTTTCTCCTCTCCCTGTACTCGGGGAGAGGTCGGGTGAGGGGCGTTTTCCAGCGGCAGAAGACCCCTCACCCAGCCTCTCCCGAGTACAGGGAGAGGAGTTAATAGAATGCGGTTGCCCTGCGTGGGACGTGAAAAATGCAGGCGCATTCGCGCCGCGGGACGGTTATAGTGTAGTGACGGTTATCGGGCTAAAGCGTCTCTATGTTTGGAGATGGGCAGCCGATAGTT
>CAXSBN010000034.1:0-13970 GCA_964236135.1 uncultured Phycisphaerae bacterium | reverse complement strand
TAATCGAGTGATTTATGCGTAACGCAGATGCAATCCGTGGTCGAATTCTTCGTACGGTTATCGCGGCCCTGACCGTTTCAGGGATGGGCGCGGTGGGGACTGCGTCGATCTTTGCCGCGGAACCGACGACCGGGTCGAATACCGCAGCGGGGACGGCTGCCGAAACTATGTCGGGCGCGGCGTCCGGGGCAATGGCGGGCACGATGCCAGCGGGCACTTCCGATCCGTACCGCGGCTATCAGAATGACTACCCGGCGGCCGAGGTGCAGGCGGTTCCCGTCGCTCGGGCCGAGTCCGCGCGGGCGCGGGTTATTCTGGAGTTGACGCGGGAGCGCTTGTATCGATACATCGACCGCTCCTGGGATGATTTTTACAATTCAAAAGACTATCTCGACGCCGCCGCCGCGCAGAGCCGGGCACAGCAGAATTACGATCGCGAGCGCGATCGTGTCATGCGGACGCTAAGTAATGATGCCAGTTATCGCGCATTGACCGATCTTGTAAAAACCATGCACGAGAAGCTTGATCGCGATCGCCCCAAAGGGAGCAAGCCCTCGCAGGACGAGTTCGATCAGATCGTCGCCACGGCGTCGGTGAAACTTGGCTATTCGTCGACTGCCAGCTCGATGGAAGCCGCCGCACTCGCGGCCGACTCCGGCGTGCAGGACGCGCGGAATCGCCTCGTTGATGCCGGCAACCGCAAAGTCGAGTTGCGTCGAACCCAGGACCGGCAGGTGCGGCGCAGCGATGAGTTCGCGTCCGGCCGCAATGCACTCGACCAGGCCCGGCTAAATCGAACGGTCGCCGAGGCGTTTGAAGTCGGCGCGGTGGAGGCTCGGAATATCGCGATCAGTTACGCGACCTATCTGCATGGCTGGGATCAATACCGCTATAGCACGACCGGCGCGTTCGGTTACGGATATGGCTACGGTTATCCCGCCTACAACACGCCAGCCGGATACGGCGGCGGGGGCGTTTATGGTGCGGGTTATCAACGACGCTACTGATCGTTGAATGTCGTCGTAGTTTTTCGAACATCGCGGTTGCTGGGGTTGTCGCTTAAGCAGCCACCCCGATTGAGTTTCCAGTTGAACTTAGAGCATCTTCAACTGAGTCGTCGCGTCCGCGACGTTATCAAGTCGGACGGGCGCCACCCCAAACCGGGTCGCTTCGACCGAGATGAGAGGGCTCTAGAGCATCTTCAACTGAGTCGTCGCGTCCGCGACGTTATAAGGTCGGACGGGTGCCAAGTGGTGCCACGGTCTCGTACTCGAGGCCGTGCTCGTTGATGAAATAGCGGACATGGCCTTGCGTAAACAGACCTTGGCACGCCAAGCCGGGTCGCTTCGTCCGAGATGAGGCGGGTCTAGCGGTTCAGTTCTTCGCTCAACGCTTTCGATCGATGCGCCGCGGCGGTTAACGCATCTCGAATCATCTGCTCGAAATTCATCGCCTTCATCTTTTCAATGGCAGCCTGCGTCGTGCCATTGGGGCTCGTGACGCGCTGCCGCAGCAATGACGGCGAATCAGCTGAATCCGCCAGCATCTTCGCGGCGCCGACTGCGGTCTGGCGGGCAAGCTGCGCGGCCTGCTTTTCGGTCAATCCGTTCGCCACGCCCGCGGCCGCGATCTGTTCTGTAAGGTAGAAGAAATACGCCGGCCCCGAGCCGCTAACGGCGGTCACCGCATCAAGCAGTGATTCATCGAGCTCGATGACCGTCGCGCACGATTCGAACAGCGCCCGCGTCCTGTTCAAGTCATCGGCCGTCGCGTGAGTGCCGGCTGACATCGCAACCACGCCCGCGCCGACGAGCATCGGCGCGTTCGGCATCGTTCGGACGACACGCGGCGATGGGTTGGCAGAGGAGGTGAGATGCTTCTCGATCAATGCCGACGTCACACCGGCGGCGATCGAAATGATCAAGCTATTCGCCGTGACGCGGCTCGCGATCGACGACAGGGCCTCCCGTGCTTTTTGCGGCTTCACGCAGAGGAGAATTGTGGATGCGCCGTCGGCCGCTTCGGATGCGGAAGCGACCGCGCGAATACCCAACTCGTCCTGAAAAATCGCCCGACGTTCCGCGGATGGGTCGGCGGCGACAAGTTGCTTTGAGGAAAAAATCGTAGTGCGATGCAACCCGCGTGCAATCGCCTCGGCCATATTGCCCGCACCGATGAATGCGATCGTTTCAGTCATCGCGGGTGGTGTACCATAGACCGGCGGTCTTAGTCGATCGGGCCGCCGAGCGCTTCGTGAACGGAGCGGGGGGCGGTCACGATGAGCGAACCGTTGAAAAATCGGATGCTTGCGGCGCCTCCGTTCGTCGTCCAGACGTCCGGCCGAATGATTGAGGTAATCGTATCGATCAACGTCTGCGCCCGTCCGGCTCGAGTGGTTCCTTTTTCATTCTCATTGTTTGAGTTGCCATTGCTGCCCAGCAGTCCGCCACCGCCACCACCGCCACCGCTTCCGCCCGAGCCGGAACTTGAGGCCGTCAGGCTGAATTCGGGCGCGATGAAATCGGGCACCTCCATAATCAGGTCGTCGACGGGATAAATCCTGGTGATCAACTGCTTGTCGGCAAGCTCTTGCGTGGTGACTTCAACGACGCCGTCATCGACGTAAAACGTCAACGGTGCGCCGGAGCTAGATTCAGCCAGCAGCAGGCCGAGCACTTTCCGTAGCGCGACGCGATGCAGGCGAATGTTGACAGGCGTTTCCTTCGACACCCCGGCCGCTTCCAGCGCCGGCCAGTTCACATGCACATTCGTCGTGGCCACATCACGAATGAATTCCAGTGCGTCGTTAAGCGTCACGCCGGTGAGATTGAGGTCGGGCGTCATCACGTTCAGCGCGTGACGCGCGCTCGCGGAAGGGGAGACAGCATGGACATCGCCGACGATGCCGACAAACGAACTCAGTGAAAGCACTGCGATGGCCAAGCGTTTTGAAATTCGCATGCGAGCCTCCATGACTGGCAGTGACTTGTGACAACTACTGCTGCGGATCAATCGGCTTTCCAGTGTAAGGATCAAACTTGAACTGCGGCTGCACGGTAACGGGCTCGGCCGGCGGTTGAATCGGCGGCATTGACGATGCCTGCACGGGCTGGCCGATTTGCGGCTGCACGTATTGCTGCTGCGCTGGGTATTGCGGCGCGCCATATTGCCCACGTCCGGCCATCGCGGGCGCGTTCACTTGTGCCTCGACATCGTCTTCGATGCCCTTCAATCCCTTCTTAAATTCGATGATCCCCTTGCCCAAACTTTTTCCTACTTCCGGCAGCCGCTTGCCGAAGATGAGCAGACCGACGCCGGCGATCATGCACATTTCCATGAAGCCGGGCATTTGAAACGCGAGAGGATGGAGCATGACAATTCCTTTGAAGTTCACGAAAATCTGTTGATACCGATCATGGAAGTATAGCGAGTTTCCAGTGCATGCATCACCGATGAACTGGTGAAACTTCTGTCATTCCAATCAATAATACGAGTCGTAAGCCCCGGTGGATGGACAGATCGACGATCGCTCCCCACGCAATAGCGCTAGAAGCCGTGAGATATCCGCCGGCAATGGGGCGGAAATTGTCATCGGCATCAACGTTGCCGGGTGCGTAAAGGTGATTTCGAAGGCGTGCAGTGCCTGCCGCTCAAAGCGAAAGCCATCGATCAGCGTGATCGCGCGACCTCCATACATCGAATCGCCCACGATCGGGTGCCCAATCGCGCTCAAGTGCACGCGAAGCTGATGCGTTCGGCCGGTCTTGGGCGATAGCTTGAAGACGCTGAACTTCGCCGGCGGGACTGGAAAATGGGAATCATTCTCGAACTTGCTCGGCTCCAGCAAAATGCTGCCCGGACTTTGCAACGTTTCGATCACCTCGTACTTCGTTATGGCGACTTTTCCGCCTGACGATTCTTTTCGGATAGCCTGTCGTTCGCGAATGACGCGATCCTTTCCGATCGGTCGATCGATCACATCGGCTGTCAATGCAGGCACGCCGTGGGCGATCGCCATGTAGGTTTTTTGAATCGTGCGATTTTCAAACTGCCGCGCGATTCGCCAATGAGCTTCATCGCTTTTGGCGACCAGCATGATGCCGGTTGTATTACGATCGAGGCGGTGCAAAATTCCCGGCCGCCAATCGCCGTTCAGCGTGCTCCACTTTTTTCCGTAAAAGACTAGTCCGTTTACGAGCGTGCCCGTCCAAACGCCGCGGGCCGGATGAACGACGAGATTTGCCTGCTTGTTCAGCGCGATGAGGTGCTCATCCTCATAAACGATGTCGAGCGGGATATCCTCCGGCAAAAGTTCGTTCACCGGCTCGGGCGGCGCGACCATTTCCACTTGATCGTTCAGATGCGGTTTGTAGCTCGCCTTGACGACGCGCCCGTTCACTTTGACTAGGCCGTCATCAATTAGCCGCTGCACCCCCGCGCGGGAAAGATAGCCGACTCGATCAACTAAATATTGATCGATACGGCGTGTAAGATTCTTGGAAATCCGCCAGCGAAAATGCTGAACGTCCGCATCGCCCGCAGTGTCGACGGTCTCGTCTTCGGAAATGGGGACGGCGCCTTCGGTCACATCAGCTCGCGCGCCGCTCGGGACGGCTCTTGAGCGTTTCGATGTGGGCGATATGAAGGTATGAGCAAAAGGCAAGACTCTCACCATCCTCGCGTGCCGGGTCTGGCAGCGCAAGAATCAACGCTTTCCCCGTAACGAATGCGGTCTCCGGATGCAGAACGTTATAGCTTTCCCCGCTACTCATTACGACGCGAAACGGCTCAAAGGGTTGGCGGCGCAGAATCTCACGGAAGGTATCGGCTGTCATATGACGTATCTTAGCAAACGAAGTTTGTGTTCTCGAACCAATTTAGGTCACGAGCCTATTGTCGTCGGCTTGTTATCTGGCATGGTCGTCGGCTTCGACGCAGGTGCTGAAGTCGGTGCCGCGATCAAGTCCGGCAATGACGGCTTGGTCGCCGCCGCGCCGACAGGTCCGATGAGCAGCGGCGTTTTCAATTCCGGGAGCTTGCTGATCCAAAGGTTGGCGATATTGCGCAGCGAGTCCGGAACTCTCTGATTCTTGGAAACGGCGTTGTACGCTTCGAGTGCCTTCACCCAGTCCCCGCGGTTCTCCGCGATGGCGGCCAGCCCATATTGCGCGGTCGCCCAGGAAAGAATCTGATCGGGATAGGCCTGAAGCACGTCTCGATATGCCCGCTCGGCCGAATCGAGATAATCCTCGCGTTTGCGCGGCAGCGCCATCGCCGGGCGCGTCGTCGCCGCCGCGAGCGGCGGGGCGTTTGCGAGCGCCCAATTCAGATCGCCTCGTGCGACCAGTGCCTCGGCCCGCAATGTCGCGGCGTTCGGGGCATCGCCGGCATTGCGGTTCACGGTGTCGATGGCCGCAATGATTTCACTCTGCAACTGATTGCGTTGTGCCACGATCTGTTCAGCCGGCCCGCTGGACGCTTCGGTCGGCAGGATGAGGGGGATTTCCGTGTGCAGCACGTTCATCGCACTCGCCAGTTCGCTCACGCGATTCGCAGCCGCCTGCGATCGATAGCGGATGACGAAAACCACGACGATGATGCCGGTGAGCACCAACATAATCGTGCCGGCATGTTTCTTGAGTTTGTCCAGGGGCGTCTCGATTTGCGTGACGCGTACGACTTTCGTGGGCGAAACTTTTGCGGACTCCGGCTGCGCTTTCATGGGTCGGGGAGTGTAACGGCGAACATCAAAGCTGAATAGGCGTGGGAGCATGGAGCTGTTGAAGCATGGAGCTTTGGTGGGTAAAGCGTTGGCGGATCGCGAGCCGGCCGACAATTGTGGCTGTCTAAGTCGCAAGCTTCCAGTTGAATTGCTACGGCATTCGCATACGGTTTCGATGCGACTCTCTGGAGGATTTGCCGCATGGAAGCATTGATGATTGGTGTGTCGGGGATGCGCGGAACGATCGGCGGCACGCTGTCGCCCACCATCGTCGGGCGCATGTCGGCGGCGTTTTCGTGTTGGATTAAGGAGACGTCTGCCGGTACGAGCGAGAAAAAGCTGAAAGTTGTCGTCGGTCGCGACTCGCGTCCGAGCGGGCCGTGGGTGCGCGATGCTGCCGTTGCGGCTCTATCTGCCAGCGGCATAGAGGTGATCGACCTTGACATCGTGACCACGCCGGGCGTGGCGATGATGGTGCGCCACCTCGAAGCCGACGCGGGCGTGGTCGTGACAGCATCGCACAATCCGATCGAGTGGAATGGGTTGAAGTTTCTGAATCGTGAGGGCCTCGCGCCTCCGCCTGCGGATGCGGCGCGGATTCGAAAGTTGTACGACGATCAATGCACGAGCTGGGTGCGCGTCGAGCACCTGACGCCGCCGAAGAAGAACGGCGACACGCATGCGATGCACGTGAAGCGCGTCCTTGATTATGTCGACCACAACGGCATTTCGAACAAGCGGTTCAAGGTGGTGCTCGACAGCGTCAACGGCGCGGGCTGCGTCGCCACTGCGACAATGCTGAGCAAGCTCGGCTGTCAGATCGTGCACATCAACAACGTGCCCAATGGGCAATTTCCGCATGAGCCGGAACCGACGGAGAAAAATCTCACGCAGTTGGCGGATGAAGTGAAGCGGCAACACGCGGCGGTCGGATTTGCACAGGATCCGGATGCGGATCGATTGGCGCTCATCGACGAGACTGGCAGATACATCGGCGAGGAATACTCGCTGGCCCTGTGCGCGATGTGGCTGCTGAGCAAGCGGCCGGGCGTGGCGGTGACGAATCTGTCGACGAGCCGGATGATCGACGACATCGCCGCAAAGAAGGGCAGTCGCGTGATTCGGACGGCCGTCGGGGAAGCGAACGTGATCGACACGATGATCCGCGAAAACGCGGTCGTGGGCGGCGAAGGAAACGGCGGGGTGATCGACCCCCGCATCGTCCGCGGGCGAGACTCCCTGGTCGGCATTGCGTACGTCTTGCAACTGATGGCCGCGACGGGCAAGAGCGTGTCGCAACTCGTGAATGACATTCCGCAGTATGCGATCGTGAAGACGAAATTCCCGTGCCTTCGCGAGGATGCGAACCGCGCGGTGGATGCACTGAAAAAAGCATTCGCAAGCGAGAGGGTGGACACGCAGGATGGCTTGCGAATCGACTGGCCCGACGCCTGGGTGCACGCGCGGTCGAGCAACACCGAGCCGATCATGCGAATCATCGCCGAGGCCCCGACAAAAGCGGCGGCGGAAGAGTATGTAGCGCGGGTGCAGGAGGTGGTGGATGAAGCGTTACGGTAGGCGGGAGCGAAAAATCGCTTTTACATTCCGCGCCCCGTGCGCGTGAATTGTGCATCGAGTTCGTTCGACAGCATCCGCGAACCCATTGGCAATCGCACGCGCCTGCAATCCGCTGAAAGCCATCGGCGGATACATCAGCGCCTTTTTAGCGGCAGCCCGCAGGGCTGAGTCATGCGGCCGATGTGCGAGACTAATGTCGCTCCCCAACCTTGGTCGCACGATCGAACCGCAGCAACTCCCAGGGCCGCACGAAGTCGGACCATGAGCCACGCGGGTCGTTCGGCAGCCAGAATCCGTAGGCGCTAAAGATGAGGCGTGCAGCGAGGATCATTCGTTTTGAATGCGCGGTGATTTGTCGTTGGAGGGGAGAATACTCGTCCCTGCGGGACGACGCTAAAAGTTGATGCGGAGAACGACAATCGATAGCGCGGAACGCGCGGTGGTGACGGATTGCGCGACGACCGGGTATCTTGAAATGGATGCGGTGCGCCGTCGCGTTTTTAATCTTCAATCGTCCGAATGAAACAGCGCGAGTCTTCGCGCAGATTCGTGACGCGAAGCCGCCGCAGCTTTTGCTCATCGCGGATGGCGCACGCAATGACGGCGAGCGCGCGAACTGCGACGCGACGCGCTCACTCGTCCTCGATCAGATCGACTGGAGGTGCGAGGTCCGCACGAATTTCTCTGACGTGAATCTTGGTTGCAAGAAGCGCGTGTCGTCCGGCATCGACTGGGTATTCGAGCAGGTAGAAGAAGCAATCATTTTGGAAGACGACTGCCTGCCGGACGCTTCGTTTTTTTCGTATTGCGATGAGCTGCTCGAGCGCTATCGCGATGAGCCGCGCGTGATGCAAATTGGGGGCGTCAATTTTCAGTTTGGGCAGCGGCCGACGGCGCACAGTTATTATTTCTCGGCCATCAACCAGATTTGGGGCTGGGCGAGTTGGAGACGAGCGTGGCGGCCGCATTACGACGTGACGATGAAGCGCTGGGCGGAAGTGCGTCAGACGCGGCTGGTGGAAGAGCTGCTCGGCGACGACATCGCGCGGCGCGTGCGCTTTGGGTTCGATAATATTTATTCAGGCAAGACCGATAGCTGGGACAACCAGTGGACGCTGGCGGTGTGGCTCGCGGGCGGGCTGACGGCGCTTCCGGGGGTAAACCTGGTGTCGAATATCGGCTTCGGGCCGGGCGCGACGCACACGAAGAAAACGACGAGTGCGGTTGCCAATCTGCCTACCGAGCCGCTAACATTTCCATTGAGCCATCCACGCGATATTCAGCGAGACAGGGAGGCCGACGACCGCAGCTTCCAGAATATGATTGTTTCCAAAGCGATCTGACTCATTCACCCGATGATCTTTTCGCTAAGTGGCGCTGGTGCGAGATGTTGCACCGCGTGGCCGACCACAAGTCGCCCGCCGGTGCGAGCTTTTGATTACCGCTTACGATCACGGTCGACCGACCAGGATCAGTGGCGGCGATCATTTCGGAGCAAATCTGATGTCTGTTGTAGATGAGATTAAACCGTCATCGACGAAGATGACCCGCGGCGAATCGTCGGCGATTCCTTCTCCGGCAACTTCATCGTCAAACGGCGCGGCCGAGCGCGAACGGCTGCGAATGATGCTGCTGATCCGCCGGTTTGAGGAACGCACGGTTCAGGAATATCAAAAGCCCGGCCAGAAGATTGGCGGTTTCTGTCACGTCTATTCCGGGCAGGAAGCGATCGCCGTCGGCATCGCAGCGATTTACAATAAGAAGACCGATCATCTAATCAACGGTTACCGCTGTCATGGCCATTCGCTGGCGCTGGGGATGAGCCCGCGTGCGGCGATGGCGGAACTGTTCGGCAAGGCGACGGGCTGCTCAAAAGGAAAGGGCGGCTCGATGCATTTCTTCGATGCATCCGTCGGCAACGACGGCGGCCACGGCATCGTCGGCGGGCATATCCCGATCGGCTTGGGATTGGCCTTCGCGCAAAAATACAAAAACACCGGCGGCGTGACGTTCTGCCTGTTCGGTGATGGCGCGATCAACCAGGGCACGTTTAATGAATCGCTGAACATTGCCAGCTTGTCGAAGTCTCCCGTCATTTACATCGTGGAAAACAACGGCGTTGCGATGGGCACGCAGGTTGAACGCAGCAGCGCCGAGAAAGACCTCGCGATGCGCGGCAGCGGCTTCGCGATGCCGCACCTCAGCTTCGATGCGAACGTCGTCGACAACGTGATCGCCACCCTCGGCAAGGCCGCCGACCGCGCTCGTAAGGGCGATGGGCCGAGTTACATTGTTGCCAACACATACCGCTTCCGCGGCCATTCGATGTCGGACCCGATGAAGTATCGCAAGTCAACGGACGGCAAATGGCTGCCCGAAGTCGATGCAGCGAAGGAGCGCGACCCGATCACGCTCTACACGTCGCAGCTCCTCAAGGCCGGCCTGGTGAAACAGGAACAGATCGACGACATGCAGGAAAAGATCAACGTTGAAGTCGAAGATGCGATTGCGAAGGCGGATGCCGACCCGCAGCCGGAGTTGAAGGACCGGTTCGATGATGTGTTGGCGGAGACGTATCCGTATGAGGGGGAGTGATCGATGGCTTGGGTAGCTCCAACACCAGTCGGGCGGAGGCTCGTCGAGTTCCTGACCCAGCGACCGTTCAAACCCTTCTGGGTTGTTCCGAAAGCTGGTAAAGCGCTTCACGTTCACCGCCGCTTTCAGTTGGCGACTGATGGTGTGAAGCTCGTCTTCCATCCAGACGACGACTACATCGTGCGAATGCCGCTTGAACAGATCGATCAGATAGATACAACGCGGCCGCGAAAGGCTGGAAGGCGACGAAGTGTCCGGGAAAAAGGATGACCTCAAGTTCAAAGAGGAAGTCGATCGACTGGTTGGTGCTGAGTCTTTCCAACCGTTTGCTTTAACGCTGACCAGCGGTGAAGTGATCGAACTCGACGGAGAGACATTCCTCTCTTTCGGACGAGACGTAGTCACGATCCTCAACCCTTAAATCGGTGAGTGGATAGTCCGCAGTACAGAAGTTGTCAGCATTTTTGTCCCTCTATAACAGCATTGAAAGATTTATGCCTGCAATCCAATTCCGTGAAGCGCTTCGCGCCGCCATGACTGAGGAGATGGAGCGCGACGAAAACGTGTTCCTCATCGGCGAGGAAGTCGCCGAGTATAACGGGGCTTACAAAGTCTCCGAAGGGATGCTCGAAAAATTCGGGCCTAAGCGCATCATCGACACGCCGATCTCCGAGGCCGGTTTTACCGGGCTGGGCGTCGGTGCGGCGCTCGCCGGCTTGCGGCCGATCGTCGAATACATGAGCTGGTCGTTCACGCTCGTCTGCCTCGATCAGATCGTCAACAACGCCGCCAACGTGCGCTATATGTCGGGCGGGCAGTACAAAGTGCCGATCGTCTTCCGTGGCGGCAACGGTATCGCCCACCAGCTCGGCGCGACGCACAGCCATCGCGTCGAAACGATCTACGCCCGCATTCCGGGTTTAATCGTCGTCAGCCCCAGCACGCCTTATGAGGCAAAGGGTCTGCTGAAGGCCGCCATCCGTTGCGATGACCCGGTCATCTTTCTCGAATCCGAAAAAATGCTCGGCGAGAAAGGTGAAGTTCCATCCGACGAATATCTCATCCCGCTCGGCAAGGCCAATGTCGAACGCGAGGGCGCCGATGTCACGATCATCAGCTACGGCCGGCCGCTGCAGCGCGTTGTCCGGTCGGCCGTTGAAGCGCTGGTCAAAGACCACGACATTGACGTCGAACTGATCGACCTGCGCACGCTCCGCCCGCTCGATACCGAGACGATCATCAGGAGCATTCGCAAGACGCACCGCTGCGTCATCATCGATGAAGACTACGGCTACTGCGGCATCGGCGCGGCCGTCCTGGACAAAGTACAGAAGCAGGTCTTCGACGACCTCGACGCCCCGATCGAGCGCGTCTACAGCGACGAAATTCCCGTGCCGTTCAATCACTTCCTGGAAGAAGCGATGATGCCGAGCGTGGAGAAAATCGTGAGCGCGACGAAGGAAGTTTGTTACCGGTGAGAGAGAGATGCCTGATGACAGATGCCTGAAGGGATGTGACCTGGTTTTTCTTCAGGCATCTGTCATCAGGCATCTGTTCCCGTAAAGCTCGCAACAACAGAATCAAGGACCCCAATGCCGTCTGAAATCAACATGCCCCAGCTTTCGGACACGATGACCGAAGGAACCGTCGTGAAGTGGTTAAAAAAAGAGGGCGACAAGATCGCCGCCGGTGAGATCGTGGCCGAGGTGGAAACCGACAAGGCGACGATGGAAATGGAATCGTTCGAGGCCGGCACAATGGCTGTGCTGCTGGCGGGGGAAGGGGAGAAGATCGCGATCGGCAAACCGATCGCGGTGCTGGCGACGGGCAAGGAAGCGGCCGACGAGGTGAAGAAGAAATACAGCGGCGGCGCTGCTATGAAATCGGTCGCGAGTTCGTCCTCGACAACCGCATCGTCATCGTCAACCGCAACCTCTTCGACGAAGCCGGTTCCGGAATTTGATGAGCGTGAAGAGGAGCGCTCGCGAGGACATCACAAGGTTGTCGCGAACGGCGGCATCGCGAACGGGTCGTCTTCGTCGAGCGCGACTGCAGTCGCGACGAATGGACGCGGATCATCAGACGATGCGGGACGCGTGCGAATCTCGCCGCTTGCGAAACGCGTCGCCGCCGACCGTGGCGTGGATGTTGCCTCGCTCCAGGGTTCGGGGCCGAACGGTCGAATCGTGCAGGCGGATGTGCTGGCGGCGGCTGATGTGCCCGCGAAGGCGCCAGCGACCACGGCGAGCGGCAAGCCGGTGCGGACCCCGCCTGTTGCCGCGCCGGCGCCGACGCGCATCGCGTCCGGTCAGAAGGATGTTGTTCAGCTCACTAAAATTCGTCAGACGATCGCGATACGGTTGCAACAATCCAAGCAGAACCTCCCGCACTTTTACACGATGGTCGACATCGACGTGGAAGACATCAGCGCGCTGCGCGTTCGCATGAACGATGCGATGAAAAATGAAGGCGTGCGATTGAGCCTCGGCGATTTCGTCGCCAAGGCTGTCGCGGTCGCACTCACTCGCCACCCGATCATGAACGCGACGTTCACGAACAACGAAATCACCAAGCACGGCGACGTGCACCTGGGCATGGCCGTCGCGCTGCCGGACGGGCTGATCGTGCCGGTGCTGAAAAACATCAACCAGATGGGCCTGAAAGAAATCCGTCAGCGATCTGCCGAGCTGGTCGATAAGGCCCGCGCGCAAAAGCTGAAGGGCGATGAGATGACCGGCGCGACGTTCACCGTCAGCAATCTCGGCACGTTCGGCGTGCGCGAGTTCAGCGCCATCATCAACCCGCCCGAAGTCGGCATCCTCGCCATCGCCGCCGCCGAAAAACGGCCGGTCGTGAAGAATGGCCAGATCGTCGCCCGCACAATGATGACGGTGACGTTGAGCGCCGACCACCGAGTCATCGACGGCGCCACCGCCGCCGAGTTCCTGCGGACGCTCAAGGGCCTGCTGGAAGAGCCGGCGATGATGCTGGCGTGAGACGATTGCCGCGATGATAAATCGATCGCGTCACAAATTGCTCATCGCGCTCGCGATCGCAGGAACCTTCCTCGCGATCGGTGCCTGGCGGCAATCTGACGGACAGGATCCGGACAACCAAGGTGGATACGTCTTGGTACTGCTAGCGTTTCTAATCCTTTTGTTCATCTACGTGCCGATTGTGATGCTAGCGACTCGCCGGAAAGTAAGCACACAAATTGGGGTGCAGTGAGATAAAGTCACTTACTCCGCGCGACTGTTGAGAACTGCACCGGCGTAACGATTTGAAGATTTGGAGAGTATGAGCGAAGTTGAATTCCCGCCAAATCGTCGTCTGTAAAAATCGAGAGAATTCGCGTCTCCCAAGTCACCAGATAATCGGCCTTGGCGGCAATGGCCAAATTGAAAAGATGGTCGTCGTCATCATGTCATGGCCAGGTGAATAGGGCCGGAACGGGTTCGACGAGCATTGCAATCGCTTCGATGGAGGTGATGAACTCGTCAATGCGCGTTGGCACCAATGCAGGAAACTTTTGCCTCATCGTGGGTCGATGCAAAACATCTCGGAGTTCGTCGAGCAGTTCTCGACTCACAGCGAGAATCGCTCGCCTTGATTCTACGATCTGCATCGTCGCGTGACGACGATCTGGATTGACTGCCGACTGCAAAAGAACCATGGTATCGAACACGACGAGAGGCGGGTTCACGTCGCCTTTTCTCGACGCTCACGCCGGTGTTCCGAAAGCTCGTCGGCAAGGAAGTCAGTGATCTGCTCGTTACTCATGCCGCTTGCGGAAACCTGTTGATGAACGGGCGCAGCGGCATCGCTCGGCGATGGGCGGCCGATCGCGCGTTCCAATTCGCTCGCCGCGAAGATCGCGATATCGATGCCCGCGGCGGCGGCCTTGGAACGAAGCTTCGCTTCAATTTCTTCGGAAATGGAGAGACTGAGGACCATTGCTAAATATTATAGCGTGTCGCGGCCCCCGATTGCGATGAAAATGCCAAGCTGCGAGATAGACTGTCAGGGCAACCGCATTCTATTAACTCCTCTCTCCGTACTCGGGGAGAGGCAGGGA
>CAXSBN010000033.1:6092-45182 GCA_964236135.1 uncultured Phycisphaerae bacterium | reverse complement strand
CCCGCCATCGATCCGAACGCGATGCCGTGCGTCGTTTGCAGCGGGTTGCACTGCATGCACCATTGCCCAACCGGCGCGCTTGGTCCCGTGCCGCTGTCGGCGATCGACATGGGGACGGCCGTCTGGAACCCCGATACCTGCGTGCGACGCACGGGCGAGAATTGCACCATTTGCGTCGACCGCTGCCCGATCGGATCGCCGGCGATTGAAGTTAAGCTCGGCCGAATTCAAGTCCACGAGGCAGGTTGCATAGGTTGCGGGGTTTGCCAATTTGAGTGTCCAACATCGCCCAAGAGCATTGTCGTGGTTCCCGCCGCCGCCGGGAATCACGGATAACGCCAACGAACGGCCCTGAATATCCGATATAAAGTTTTGAAGGCCGACCGACGCACGATTAATTATTTACCGGACCAGACTCGCATGGAATTCTTCAGTAAACTCGTCAATCTTCTCCGCCATCTCGGTGACGACGCCGCCTGGCGGTCGATGGTCGATTTTGTCGGCGGCCACAATATTTACGTCGTGCTTTTCGCGATCATTTTCTGCGAGACCGGCCTGGTCGTCATGCCGTTCCTGCCAGGCGATTCGCTGCTCTTCGCGATCGGCGCTATCGGGGCCCGTGACATCGGCATCGACATCAAGGTCATCGCGCCGCTGTTGATCGCGGCCGCGCTGCTGGGCGATAACGTCAACTACTGGCTCGGCCGCAAGTTCGGGCCGGCGGTGTTCAATCGCGAAGACTCGAAGCTGCTGAACAAGAAGCACCTTATGCAGGCACATTCGTTCTACGAGAAACACGGCAGCAAGACCGTGATCCTCGCGCGATTCGTCCCGATCGTCCGCACGTTCGCGCCGTTCGTCGCGGGCATCGCGGAGATGAGCTACGCCCGATTCTTGCTCTTCAGCGTGATCGGCGGGATCGCGTGGGTCGCCATCTGCCTCACGGGCGGCTACCTTCTCGGCGGAATCGATCTGTTCAAGAAACATTTCGAACTGGTCGTTCTCGCGATCATTTTCATCTCGTTGATTCCCGTCGCCATCGAATTTTTGCGAGCCCGGAAACATGGCCGGCGACACGAGCAAAGCATCGCGACGTCACAGTCGACAAACCCGCCCGTGCCGGACCGCATCGCAACTTCAGCAACGGAATCATCCCCCCCAGCCCATTCAACAACCCGATAATTTTTCTCGCCGACCTCGCTAAATGTCGTCAGCCGATCTGGTTGATACAATCGACTGATACAATCGACGCGGATGGAAGACCAAACGGACAATATCCCGGCGGAATGGTTAGCCGACTTCGAGGCGGCTCGCAAACGGACTCTCGAGCAACGATGGAAATACGCGTTCATCAAGACGTACAAGCCGGTGATGGATGACGCTCGCTTCCGCGCTTTTGACACGATGGAAGATTATCGACAGTGGTGTGAGAACAACTTGCCGCGTTTTCTAGGATATTGGCGTGTTTGAATACCGGCAGGCGGAAGAAGTTCGCGATGCGTTCGTAAAGCACGGTGTGCGATACCTCTTCCTTGGGAAGTCCGGCGCTATTCTGCTGGGTTATCCCGATACGACTCAGGACGCGGACGTCTATGTCGAGAAATCGCCAGCCAACGGCGAAGCGATCGTTGCAGCTTTGGAGGAATTGTCGTTCACGTTGTCTGACGAGGAAAGTTCGCAGATTCGACGCGGCAAAGACTTCATTCAATTGAAAAACGGACCATTCGATCTCGACGTGATCTTCGCCCCCGATGGCATTGAGCGGTTCGAGGACGCATGGCAGCGACGGGAAGAAGTCAGGGGATTTTCGATTTGCGCGATGGCTGACATTATCGCGAGCAAAAGGGCGGCGAATCGCGAAAAAGATCGCGAATCCCTGTCTCGATTAGAAAGTTTCCGCGATTATTTGCGAGATCATCCGCCGGAACGCTGACATGGCAAACGCATGTGAATGGTGTTTGTGGGATTCCCAAGACACCTCATTCGGAGGGGAGCAGCAGCGACCTGAGGAATCTCGATTGCAGAGCATGTTTCGTCAGCCGAGATCCCTCAGGTCGCTGCTGCTCCCTTCGGGATGACAATTTTTTGGTCACATGCAATCGCCCGGGGAACGCTGAGCAAAGAGCGTTGATTCCCTCGCCATTTCCGGTTAATTTACCCCGTTCGCGAAATGCTTTTCCCTATCAAACCGATTTAAACGCATTTCGCGAACAATACGATTGTTAGCAGCGTCCGCCTGAACCGTCTGCCGGGACGTTTCCCCGCAGTGCGGCTGCTGAATGTGTTTTCTCGATGAATCTAAACGAAGATCACTTTATGAATCACGTCCGTAACGACATCCGCAACGTGGCGATCATCGCGCACGTTGACCACGGCAAGACCACCCTCGTCGATGCGCTGCTGCGGCAAAGCGGAAACTTTCGCGATAACCAGGTGCAGGACACGATGCTCGACAGCAATCCGCTCGAACGCGAGCGCGGCATCACCATCCTGGCGAAGAACGTGGCGATCAATTATCTCGACCCGCTGACGAATCAGACGATCAAGATCAACCTCATCGACACGCCCGGCCACGCGGATTTCGGCGGCGAAGTGGAACGCGTGCTCTCGATGGCGGACGGCGTGTTCCTGCTCGTCGACGCGGCCGAAGGCCCGATGCCGCAGACGCGCTTCGTTTTGAAAAAAGCATTTCAGCACGAGCTTCGACCGATCGTCGTGATTAATAAGATTGACCGCCAAGACGCGCGGGCCGACAAGGTGCTCGACATGGTGTTCGATCTGTTCGTCGAACTAGGCGCCGATGATGAAACGCTCGACTTCCCGGTGCTCTATGCCTCGGGCCGCGCGGGCACCGCCAGTTGGAAGCTCGAAGAGCCGGGCAGGGATATCAAGCCGGTGTTTGAGGCGTTGCTCAAGCACATTCCAGCACCGCACGGCGATCCAGAGAAGTCGCTCCAGATTCGTGTCAGCAGTATTCAGTACAACGACTACGTGGGTCGCATCGGCGTGGGTCGAATTTACAACGGGCAGATCAAGACCGGCCAGCCGGTGGTCATGGTGAAGCGCGACGGCAAGCAGGTGAAGAGCAAGGTGCAGCAGTTGCAGGTGTTCGACGGCTTCGGCCGCAAAAATGCCGAGACCGCCGCCGCGGGCGACATCGTGGCGCTCATCGGCCTGGATGATGTCGACATCACCGACAGCATTTGTGATGCGACCAATCCGGTGCCGCTGGAAGTGGAAGACGTCGAGCCGCCAACGCTCACGATGATTTTCAGCGTCAACGATTCGCCGTTCGTCGGCAAGGAGGGCAAGTTCGTCACATCGCGAAATCTGCGCGAGCGTTTGACGAAAGAGCTTGAAGCGAACGTCGCGCTGAAAATGGAAGAGTCCGGGAATAAAGATTCATTCAAAGTCAGCGGCCGAGGTTTGCTGCATCTGGGCATCCTGATCGAAAACATGCGTCGCGAGGGATATGAGCTGAGCATCAGCAAGCCGCACGTGATCATGAAGAAGGATCCGACGACGGGTGACACGCTTGAGCCGATCGAATATCTCGTTGTCGACGTGCCCGAGAAAAATATGGGCGGCGTGATGGAACTGGTCGGTAACCGCAAGGGCGAGCTGGCGCGAATGGACAACCGCGAAGGGCAAGTCCATCTTGAGTTCACGATCCCCGCGCGTGGACTGATCGGCTTGCGAACGCGGATGCTGACGGCCACGCAGGGTACGGCCATCATGCATCACAACTTTCACGAATACGCGCCGGCCCGCGGCAACGTCCCCGGCCGCGCGAACGGCGTGATGGTGAGCATGACGACGGGCAATGTGAACGCGTTTGCGTTGAACAACCTTCAGGATCGCGGCTCGATGTTCGTCGAGCCCGGCTCGCCGGTTTACGAAGGTCAAATCGTGGCGGAGAACGCGCGCGACAGCGACATGGTCGTCAACCCGACGACCGCCAAGAAGCTGACGAACATGCGGACGACCAGCAGTGATGAAAACATCATCCTGAAGCCGGCACGAAAGATGACGCTGGAGCAGGCGCTGGAGTACATCGAAGACGATGAACTGGTCGAAGCCACGCCGCAGAGCATTCGATTGCGGAAAGAATTGCTCACGGAAAACGCCCGCAAGAAAGCGGGCCGCGGCCGAGCTGTGGAAGAAGTGACGGCCTGATCTGCAGATGCTTTGGTCAAAAAGCGTCAGTTTTTTTTACGGCGATGCCACCCAGCCCAGCCACGGGAAATCTCGGACCGAGTTCGAATAAATTTGCCTAGCGTTAGGCTAACTCGATGGCACTTTGTCCAAAACTTGTTTGAATGTATACCGATATACGGTATACTCTAATTCGGTATATGCGGTACACGATCCTCGGTGCCGAACTTCGCGAGGTGGATACGGACGAGCATTATCGCTGCCCGCAGTTTTCACCGGCCGTCCACAACGCTTTTCGTAAGGTGATGGGATTGATTCGCGCCGCGGCTGACGACCGAGATCTGAGGAAGATGAAATCGCTGCATTTGGAAAAGCTTTCCGGCAGACGAAGAGATCAATATTCATTGCGGCTGAACAAACAGTTTCGACTGATACTCCGCTTTGAGGAACAGCGGCAAGGCAGGAACGTCGTCGTCATCGAAATCGTCGATTATCACTGATCGGCCACCGGTGGCGATAAAAGGAAAACGCAACATGGCTACACACAAAGCATTCGCGCCGAGTTCTTATCTCGCCGATGAACTTGCGGCGCGTGAATGGTCGCAAACCGATTTCGCACGCATCCTCGGGCGCCCCTTTCAGCACGTCAATCTGTTAATCAATGGGAAACGGCGGATTACCGGGGAGATCGCCTCTGAACTTGCGGCGGCTTTCGACACGTCGACGGATCTTTGGCTGAATCTACAGGCGGCGTGGGACGCACATAATGCTCCAGCGGCTCCAAAGGACATCGCCCGTCGCGCGCGAGAGCTTGCACGCGTTTAATATCGCCCATAGTGAGCTTGGCGGCACCCGCCGACCACTTTGTAGGAAACGATCGAGCCCTTCGAGCGACATGCAATCTGCTCACGCCGAGCGACTGAATTTCTGTTCGGTCTTACGCGTTCATCCCGTGTCTCTGACATCTACTTGCCGCGAATATGTCGTTTGAAATCTTTATTCCCGAGATCAAGCGTCTGCAACACCGAAAAAACTTTAGGGACGGCTGATGCAGCGAGCGCTTACGCCTGAACGGATGGATGTGCCTGATCTGGATGCGCGCGAGCATCGGGCGGCGCTCGCGGGGTTACGACGGATTAACGCGGTCTCTTTCACCGCGCGGCAGATCGAATCGACAGTCATCCGCGGACTGAAGCCGAAGCCCGGCGATACAGTGCGCATCCTCGACGTTGCCTGCGGCGGCGGGGATGTGGCGGGGCATCTTGTCCGACAATTGAATCGTCGTCGCGTGAGCGTTGATCTCACGCTGTTCGATCGCAGCGAAACCGCGCTGAATTTCGCCGCCAAGGCCGTAAGGTCCATTGCCGGCAACCTTCCGCATATTCTCGTCGGCGATGCGCTGCACAATCTCCCAACCAAAACTTTTGACGTCGTCACCTGTACGCTCTTCCTGCATCATCTGGAGAAGAACGATGTCGTGCCCGTGCTGTCAGGCATGAAGCGGTGCACGTCGCGGTTGATGGTCGTGAGCGATCTTCGCCGGTCGGTCGGCGGATGGGTGACGGCGTGGGTCGGCTGCCGCGTGCTGAGCCGCAGCCCGATCGTTCACTTCGACGGGCCGGCGAGTGTGCGGGCGGGTTGGACGGAAGAGGAATTTTATGAACTCGCCCGAAGCGCCAACCTGTCAAACGCGAGAATCACTCGGCGATTCCCGGGGCGACTTGAACTCGCCTGGCAACCCGCTTGATCTCGAAACGATCTGGGACGCCGTGGTCATCGGTGCCGGGCCGGCCGGGGCGGCTTCGGCACTGCTGCTCGCGCAGCGCGGCTGGCGAGTGCTGCTCGTCGAACGCGCCGCCTGGCCACGCGAAAAAGTCTGCGGCGGATGTCTCAACGCTCGAGCTGTCGCGTCGTTAAACGAAATCGGCATCGCGAAAGAAATATTCGCACACGCGGCCGGCATTCCGAAAACAATCATTCGTCGCCATCGAAGTCAGGTGCAGATCGACCATCCCGGCTCGATCGCGATCGCCCGAAGCGAACTCGATGACATTCTCGTGCGCGCCGCGGAATCGCACGGCGTTCGCTTTATTTCGTCGGCCAAGGCAATCGTGTGCTCAATGACCGATGGCGAAGATTTGCGCGATGTCCGTATTTGTCGCGACGATCAAACCCGCATTGTCCGTGCCAAAGTCGTTCTCGCCTGTGATGGCATCGGCGGCAGTTCGCTCGCCAACGAATCGTGGGCGACTTGGTCGGTCGCGGCCGATTCGTGGTTCGGTGTGTCGATCGAAGTGAAGCGATCAGCGATGGCCGATCTCGAAGAGCGGGCAATTTGCATGCACGTCGGTCGCGACGGATATGTCGGCGCGGTGCGGTTGAACGATTGGACGATTCATCTCGCGGCAGCCCTCGATCACCGGGCGTGCAAAGAAGCGGGTGGACCCGTGCCGGTCGTTGAAAACATCCTGCGAGCGTGCGGCCGAGAGACATCGTTGGACGCCAGGATGTGCGGCACGCCAATGCTGACGCGCTCGCGAGCAACGTTGGCCGGCCATCGCGTTCTGGCGGTGGGGGATGCGTGCGGATATGTCGAGCCATTCACCGGCGAGGGCATCGCCTGGGCATTGCAGAGCGCGCAGGACGCGGCGGCTCTTCTTTCCTCCGCGCCGTCACGTTGGAATGACGCGATCGCTTCGCAATGGAATGTCGAGCAGCGTGCTTCGATTCGTCGGCGTCAACGCATCTGCCGCCTGCTCCGCTTTGGGTTGCATCGTCCGTTGATCGCAAACGCCGCATTCGCGCTGATGTCGCACATGCCGCCGATGGCTCGACAGATCGCGCATCAGGTTTCGGGCGATCCTGAAATGTTGATCGGACTGCCGATTTGAAACCTACTTCAACCAAAGATTTGTGCGCCGCCATCGTTGGCCTTGGGACGGCCGCGCCTCCATCGATCTCGCAAACGAAATTGGCCGATCAGCTCGCATCACGCTGCTGTGATGAGGGCGATGAAGCGCAGCGGGCGAAGTTTAATCGGATATTCGCCAATTGCGGCGTGCGCCACCGCGGTCTAGTTGCGCACGGCATCGAGTTTTACCCGGAGCGAGTGTCGCCAACTGACCGCGGACCGACCACCGGCCGTCGCATGAAACAATATGCGATCGACGCGCCGCCGCTCGCGGAACGGGCGGCGTGCGCGGCGCTCGCCGATGCGAAGCGGCCGGCCGGGCGAGTCACGCATCTGATTACGGTCTCATGCACCGGTTTCTTCGCGCCGGGGCTCGACGCCGAGTTGATGCAGCGCCTCGGTTTATCGGCCGCCGTTCATCGCACGCAGATCGGCTTTATGGGTTGCCATGGCGCCTTCAACGCGATCGCCGCCGCTCGCGACATCGCGCTGGCCGACCGGTCGGCGTGCGTGCTGATCTGCTCCGTGGAGCTGTGCAGTTTACATTTCGCCTATGGCTGGAGCCCGCAGCAGCTCGTCGCCAACGCGCTCTTCGCCGACGGCGCGGCCGCAATCGTCATCGAAGCGCGGGCGGATCGACCGCAACATTCATGGTCGATCGACGGCGCATCGAGCCTGCTGCTGGAAAATTCGTGCGACGACATGCGGTGGATCATCGGCGATCACGGCTTCGAAATGACCCTGTCGCCAAAGGTGCCGGCCCTGGTTGAAGCAAATCTTCAACGCTGGTGCGCCGCAACGCTCTCTGAGCAAAACATCGCGATCGATTCAATCGAGCACTGGGCAATTCATCCCGGCGGGCCGAAGGTGATCGATGCAGTCGAACGCGCGTTATCGCTTCCGACTGTTTCGACGCAACCATCCCGCGAAGTGCTGGCCGATCGCGGCAACATGTCGTCGGCCACGATCCTTTTCATTCTCGATCGATTGCGATCGCAGAGGGGCGCGACCGTCGCGCTCGGCTTCGGTCCGGGGCTAACGATGGAAGCGATGATGCTCTCGCGTCGATGATGTGGCCGATCTGTCGGCCGGCGCCGCAACGCGCCGCCGCAGGATGACGCGATTATTCTTTCGCCGTGGCGAGCTTGATCTATCGCAAGGGCGGCGGGACGAATGCTGCTTTTGCAGAGTCTGGCAGCGCGATCGCGTAAAAGTGCAAAGACAGTCGCTCCAAGCCCTCGGCAAGTCGGTAGCCGTGCAGCGGCCGGCCATGCCCCGTGATGGCCACTTCGGGCCGTAGCTTGCTCAGCAGTTGCACGGAGTCGGCCGCCGCGGTCCAGTCCGGGGTGAAGTAACGCGGCGGCCCGTGGAGTTCGAGCTCCTGCGTTGCGATCGCGTAGGCCGATTCCTGTCGCGTCGTAATGAACGCATCGCCGGCAATGAGCGCGCGATCGGATTCGCGCCACAGGGAAATGTGTCCCGCGGTATGACCGGGCGTGTGAAGCCATTTCCATCCCACGAGCGGCGGCACGCTGCCGTCCGCCGGCAGATCGACGAGGCGCGAGCTTACATCGATCGGCCCGCGCGGAAACAAGGGCGCGAGCGATGGCATGATGCCGCCATCGGCGTGCGTGTCCGGCGGCGGATATGACTCACTGCCATCGAGAAAGGGGCGTTCGAGCGGATGCGCATAAATCGGAACATCCCACGCGTCGGCCAGGTCTTGCAAGCCGCCGGTGTGATCGAAGTGGCCGTGCGTGAGAACGATTGCATTCGGTCGCGTGCCTTTGCCGAAGCGTGCCTCGGCCGCGCTGCGGATGAAGCTGTTCGTTCCAGGCACGCCGGTGTCGATCAGCGTCCAGCCGCGATCCCCCGCGTTCGGCGCGCCGACGAAAACGACATTGACCATCATCAACCGCTGATACGCCAGGTCCGGCAGAATATCGTGAATGCCGTCATGTTTAGGGCCATCCGCGCGGGCGGCCGCTTCGATTGCGATTTGTGTTTTCATAACTGACCTTCCTTCTTTGTGCGTTCCGTTTAATTCACCACTGGCTTTGCGCGGATCGGAAATTTAAAAATCTGCACTGGTTCCTTCACGTCGTTGATCCCGTGATTCATTCCCGGAGTGCGGTTGAGCTGGGCGGCCGGTATCCACAAATTTCCCTCGCGATCGATCCACATCGCATCGCCCCATTGCAGGCGATCGTCTTGCGCTACCGTGGTCGCTTTTCCCTTCGGGCTCACTTTCAAAATGCGTTGATGATCGCAATCGCTGATGTAGACGTTCCCGTCTGCATCGATGCATGTGCCGCCGGTCGTGGGCGAGTCGAAGAATGATTCGACGTGGGTCGCGAGTTGTGAATCGTTCAACGATGCATCGTCGAGATATTTGGTTGCGATTTTCGACATCGGGCCGGACGCGGGCTGGTAGTAGAGCGTCGCACCGTCGGGGGAGAGTTCGAGTTGGTCAGCATGCACGCGCACTTCCGTGCCGTCTTCCTTGAGCATTTTTTTCCCGTTCGCGAACATCGGCCTCGCGTCGACGGTTGAGGGATGCTCGTTGAGCACGCGCCGCGCGTTGCCCGTCTGCATGTCGATGACGATCAAGCCCGGCCAGCCCGCATCGGTCGCATAGGCATGCGCGCCGTTGAACCGCACATCGTCCAGAAAGCTCTTCTCATTCGTTACTGAATCTAGATGAATGGTGCGCACAGCTTTGTTTGACTGTGTATCGATCGCAACGAGTTTCGGGCCGCCCTTGACCGTGGGTTTCCCGAGGCCGGGCGTGCCGGTGTCGACGATCCAAAGCAATCCGTCGCCCGCGACGCGCAGCGAATTGGCGAAGACAAATTTTGCATCGGCCGGCTTGCCTGGCGTCCAGTCGTTCCAAGATTCGTCGGGATACGCGATCGATTGCATTCGATTGTCCACCTTGGCGACCCTCATCATCGGCGCATTTCCTTCCGGCGGCGGGAAAGCGACGAACGCGTGACCGGTGCCGTCGAAGGTGATGCCGTTGCACGGCCGTTTGAATTGGTAAATCGAGTAGAGCGTGTTGGTACGCAACGAGGCCGGGTCGTTCTGGGAGGTGCAGCCAAGGTAAGACGAAGTTAGGAGAACAAGAAGCAGCAGTCGTCGCATCGTTAAAGAATTACGCGATGTGACGGCAAATACACAACGTTCGAAAAGGCGCTTTGGTTTCTCTATTCACCCGCGAAGAGTTAAGAGCAAGGGTTTACTTCTCGAAACAGACTCCTCTCCCGGCCTCTACCCGCGTATGAGGATTCAAAATCGCACGTGAAGTTTCTGCGTGGCATCGACGCTCCTTTACACAGCCATTATGCTGCCCGAAGTCACGTCCACTCCGTGACGAAGTCGAGAATGAAATTGATGAATTCCGTCGCGTTGGCTCCGTCCTTCACGCGTCGAGACGGCTCAATTGCTCGCTAACTGATGATTCGATCGGCCCATGTCATTTCTTGCCTTCATCAGCCCGATCAGCTTTGAGTATCTCACGCCGTTGCGCGTTGTTGGATTATTCTTGCTGCTCGCGACGCCGATTGTGTTGTTGGCGGTGAAATCGCTTGCGGGGCTCGGGCCGGTGCGGCGATGGGTAGCGATGGGAATTCGCCTGCTGGTGCTGCTTGTGGCCGTGCTTGTCGTGGCCGGGGTGCGGTGGCAGAGGCAGAACAAAGACGTCGAAGTCATCGCGATGCGCGATATCAGCCAATCGACGCAGAACATGACCGACTTCCCGGCCGAGAGCGTTACGAAGAGCGTCGACAAATATCTGGAGGCCGTCGCCGATCAGAGAGCGAAAAAGCCCGACGACCGCATCGGCGTGGTCGGCTTTAGTGATGGCGCATTAATCGACGCGATGCCCAACACGCATTTGACGCTCGACCAGCGCGCCATTCGCAGCAGCGGTAACGGCACCGACATCGCGAACGCAATTCAGCTGGCGCTCGCTACGTTTCATAACGATGCGCTGCATCGACTGCTTTTGATTTCCGACGGCAACGCAACGACCGGCGACCTCGATGCGGCCATCAACTCGGCCGTCAGTCAGGGCGTGCCGATTGACGTCATGCCGCTCGATTACGACGTGAAAAGCGAAATCCTCGTCGAACGTTTTACCGCGCCGGCCTGGAAGCGCGAGAACGAACCGTTCAGCGTCGAAGTCATTCTGAGATCGACGAACGCCGCGCCGACGAACGGCAAGCTGCGCGTGACGCACAATGGCCAGCCGATGGACATGGATCCGAGCACGCCCGGCGTGCAGCCGGACCGGATCGTCACACTGCAGCCGGGGCGAAATGTCGAGCGCATTACCGTGCCGGCGTTGGAAGGCAGCAACGTCATTCACCAATTCCGCGCGGTGTTTGAAGGAACGAATGTCACGGCACAGATCAAAGGCCAAGGCGGCGACAAAAATGCGATCGCGGCCGCGAAGAACATCGCCGGCGATACGCTCCTCGACAATAACGCTGCCGACGCGTTCACCTTCGTGCGCGGCAAAGGCAAAGTGCTCTATGTCGACAATGCCCGCGATGGCGGCGGTGCGGTGTTGCGTGATGCGCTGCAAGGCGAAGGCATTACGCTCGAAACAATCGGCGGCGCGAATGGCGGCACCGAGAATTTTCCGAAGAGCCTGATCGAACTGCAAAACTACGACGCTGTCGTACTCGCGAATGTGTCGCGCGGCGCGGGCGGGCTCGATGATGAGCAGCAATCGATGCTGGCGGCCTATGTGCACGACATGGGCGGCGGGCTGGTGATGATCGGCGGCAAGGACGCTTTCGGCGCGGGCGGCTGGGGCGGCAGCAAGCTCGAAGAAGTGTTGCCCGTGAACATGGATATTCCCGCGCAGCGGCAGATGCCCAAGGGCGCGCTGGTGCTTGTGATGCACAGTTGCGAAATGCCCGACGGTACGGGCAACTATTGGGGCGAGCAGTGCGCACTCAAAGCGATCGAGACGCTGAGTTATCGCGATGAGGTCGGCGTGATCAGTTACGCATGGGGCAACGGCGGCAGCCGCTGGGAATATGCACTTGCACAAAAGGGCGACGGCACGCGCGTGAACTCCGCCGTCAAAAGCATGCAGATCGGCGACATGCCGAGCTTTGATGACTCGATCGACCTGGCCGTCAACGGCCGCAACGGCACCGGCGGCCTGCTGCAATCGGACGCGCGGCAAAAACACATCATCGTGATTTCTGACGGCGACCCACAAGCGCCGAATGCGACGCTGATGCAGACGATCAAGGACAAAAAGATCACCATCAGCACGGTGAGCGTTTATCCGCACGACATTTCCGACAAGGGTTTGCCGCCAACGATGCAGGCGATGGCGCGGCAGACCGAAGGACGCGCCTACGGGCCGATCAATGCGAATCCGAATCAGTTGCCGCAGATCTTCATTAAGGAGGCATCGGTCGTTCGGCGCAGTCTGATTTTTGAAGACAAGAACGGTATCGAGGTGAAGCTCACGCCCAGCAGCAGTGATTTGATCAAAGGGATCGTAACGTTTCCGTCGGTGACAGGATTTGTGCTGACGAGTCGCAAGCCGAATCCGCAGATCGAGATCCCGCTCGTCGGCGGGAAGAACAACGACCCGCTGCTGGCGCAGTGGCAGACGGGTCTGGGAAAAGCAGTCGCGTGGACAAGCGATGCGCAGAATATCTGGGCGGGCAACTGGATGGGGTCGGCCGACTATTCGAAGTTCTGGGCGCAGGTGGTGCGCAGCGTGTCGCGCCCGCCTCAGAGCGCGGACTTCGATGTGCAGACGACGCAGGACGGCGAGAAAGGGAAGCTGCACGTTGAAGCGCTGAATCGCGATAGCGCGTTCCTGAATTTCCTATCGGTGGGCGGACAGGTGATCGGGCCGGACATGAAGCCGCATCCGGTGAAGCTCGTGCAGACCGGGCCGGGCACGTATGAAGGCGAATTCGATGCAGCCGATCCGGGAACTTACGTCGCGGTGCTGAATAGTCGCGGGCCGAAGGGTGAAGGCGGTGTGATCCTCACCGGGCTGGCGGTGAATTCATCGCCGGAGCTGCGTGACCTGAAAAGCAATTTATCCGTCTTGCAGGATATCGTGCACCGCACGAACGGCCGGATGCTGCCGGCCTTCGAGCCGGCGACGGCCAATTTGTTTTCTCGCGATGGATTGAAACAGACGGCCGCGCCGTTGCCGGTGTGGGATCTGCTCGTGCCGGTGTTGCTCGCGTTGATATTGATCGACGTGGCCGTGCGAAGAATCGCCTGGGATTGGGCCAGCACAAAGCGCGCGGGCACCGCGGCCGTCGGTCGCGTACGTGGGATGACATCGACGAGCAAAGTCGAAACGCGTCAATCGCTCGATGCATTGAAGCGAGTACGCGATGAAGGTGCGGCCAAGGGTGAACCCGCGAAGGTACAAACGACATCGCCAGACCGCACGGCGAAATTCGATGCAGGAAAGTCCGCGCCGGCGGGCGATATTTCGCAAGTCGTCGGCGGCGCATCAGACAAACCCTTGCCCGCGGCACCAAAGAAATCCGAACCCCCAAAAGGCCAACAACCCGAAGGTGGTGCGATGGGTGGCTTGATGGCGGCGAAGCGTCGGGCGCAGGAGCAGATACGCAGAAAAGAAGAAGGTGAATAGAAGAAGAGTGGGAGACTTGGAGAGAGGGAGTATAAGAGTTGCGCATCCGATCGCATCGACAGTTGGACGTTTATGATCGAGCATTTACTTTGGCGATGCGATCTTTGCGCCGAGCAAAGATTTCCCTCGGGAAGAAATGTATTCACTTACCGATCAGATTCGTCGATCTTCGCGATCGGTATGCAGCAACCTTGCCGAAGCGTGGCGCAAGCGAAGATATGCAGCGGCGTTTGTCGCCAAACTTTCAGATGCGGAGACAGAAGCCGCGGAAACACAAGTTTGGTTGGAATTCTCTGTTAAATGCGGATATCTCGAAAGGTCGGCGGCCGCCGAGCTTTACAGAGCTTTGGACGAGATCATTGCCATGATAGTCAGCATGATCAAAAACAAGGATGACTGGTTGCTCAAGCAATCGCCGCCTTGATAAAACTTATCTTTCTCCTTTTCTCCCAGTCTCCTTGTCTCCCACTCTCACTGCAAACATGGCAACCCCACAACAATCAATCGATCCCGCAATTCAAGAATCCACCGACGCATTCCGTCGAGATTATCGCGCGGTTCAAAGCGAGATCGGCAAGGCGATCATCGGCCACGAAGAAATCGTGGACGGCGTACTGACCTGTCTCTTCGTCGGCGGACATGCGCTGCTTGAAGGCGTGCCGGGGCTGGGCAAGACGGCGCTCATCCGCGCGCTGGCCGATGCGTTGTCGCTGAAATTCAACCGCATTCAGTTCACGCCTGATCTGATGCCGGCTGACATCACGGGCACAAGCATCATTCAGGAGAACGATGCGGGGCGGCGGCAACTCGTGTTTCAGGAAGGGCCGATCTTTGCACAGATTGTGCTGGCCGACGAAATCAACCGCGCGACGCCGAAGACGCAGAGCGCGCTCCTTGAAGCGATGCAGGAAAAGCAGGTGACGGCCGGCGGAGTCATTCGCAAGCTGGAGCAGCCGTTCTTCGTGATGGCCACGCAAAATCCGCTCGAGCAGGAAGGCACCTATCCGCTTCCTGAAGCGCAGCTCGATCGATTTTTCTACAAACTGCTCGTGCAATATTCCGGCCGTGAAGAGCTGCGAAAAATCCTCGACCTGACAACGGCCGGCAACGTGCCGCAGGTCAACGCGGTCATCGACGGCCCGACGATCATGAAACACCAGGCGTTAATTCGCCAGGTCATCATCGCGCCGCACATCCAGGATTTCGCCATCCGATGCACACTGGCGACGCACCCGCAAGGCATGTTCGCGATCCCGGTCGTGAATCAGTTTCTACGCGTCGGCGCAAGCCCTCGCGCCGCGCAGGCGATCACTCTGGCCGCGAAAGTTCGAGCCCTGCTCGACAACCGTTTCCACGTGAGCTTCAAGGACATCAAGGAAGTCGCGATCCCGGCGATGCGTCATCGTGTCATCCTGAATTTCGAAGGCGAAGCGGAAGGCATGACGACGGACATGGTGCTGGAGAAAGTGTTGAGCGAAACGCCGCAGGCGATTGAAGGGGAGGTAGCGGCGGCGAGCCGGTGATGCAGTTATTTGGTGGCAACCGCATCAAAATTATCGTAAAATTGCATCATGCGGACGACGATTACAATATCTTCCGAGCGGATTAAGCAGGCGAGAGAACTGACCGGTCACCAGCGGCTTAGCGACGCAGTCGATGAAGTCATCGACGAGGCATACCGGCGCCGGAAACGGTTGGAAGCAATCGAGTGGCTTTTCGAAAACAAGCTGCCACACGATTGGAAGAGGATCAAAGCTGAACGACGGAAGCGGGCATGGTGATCATCGATACCAGCATCTGGATTCACCTCTTTCGTTCGAAAGATCGAGAGCTCGGAGATCGAGTCATGGAACTCGCGTCACGAGATGAGGCCGCGTTCTGCGGGCCGGTTCACGCCGAACTCTTCGGCGGATTCCGCTCGGAAGCGACTCGACGTGAGCAGATTGAACGTTTTGCGGAGTATCCGTGGATCGACACGCCGCGTTCGGCTTTCGAGCTTGCGACGGAATGGCTCGCAACTGTTCGAGGCCTTGGAACGGTTGATGCCCTTATCGCGGCAACGGCCAAGGTGAATTATGCCTCGCTGCTATCGTTGGATCGAGATTTTGACGCACTTGTTCCGTTTGGTCTGAAGCTAATCCCGGTGAAACGGTAATTGCTCAACTTGCTATGCCGCGAAGAACGTAATTCCTTATGGCCACCTACAGCATTCCACCGAACGCCGGAAAGTTCATCGTCGTCGTCGCGCGCGGCGGATTCTTTTCCGTTTGGAATCGCAAGTATGGCAAGATGGAAGTCTCCATTCCCGTGAAGAACAAAAAGCAGGCCGACGCAATCTGCAAACGGCTGAACGCGAAGGATCATGACGGGAAAATCTCGGTCGTTTGAAGTCCGCCGCTTGCGGCTTCGCGGGCCGGTAAGGGCGAAATGTCCCTGTTGCCGGCCCGCGAAGCCGCAAGCGGCGCTGGAACGAATATGGCACTGATCGTGACGCCAAAATCCGACCTCCTCCTCGACGCGGCGTTCATGTCGCGGCTCGATCAGCTCGACGTCATGTCGCGCAAGCTGTTGGCCGGCAAAATGAAGGGCGAGCGACGCAGCAAGCGGCGCGGGCAGTCGGTTGAATTTGCCGACTATCGAAATTACGTCATCGGCGACGATCTCCGCTTCATCGACTGGAACGTCTACGGCCGGCTCGACAAGCTCTTCCTCAAGCTCTTTCTCGAAGAGGAAGACCTCTCACTTTATGTGCTGGTCGATGTGAGCAAATCATGCGATTTCGGTGACCCGAACAAAGCCCTTTACATCAAGCGCGTCGCGGCGGCGCTGGGGTACATCGGGCTAGTGAACTACAACCGCGTGAACATCGTCGCGATGGCCGAGGGCGTCGTTGCCGAAACCGGCGGCCTGCGCGGTCGGCGGCGCGTATCGCAGATGATCGATTTCGTCAGCAAGCTCGAACCGGCCGGCGCATCGCACTTCGCCGAGGCGTGTAAACGTTTCGCACTGGCGCATCGACAAAAAGGCGTCTGTGTTTTGCTTTCAGATTTCTTTATCAAAGACGGTTTTGAAAACGGGTTGCGATATATCGCCGCCGGTGGAAAGTACGACTTGTTTGCAGTGCAGGTGCTTAGCCCGCAGGAGATCGATCCTGATCTACAGGGAGACTTAAAGCTCCGTGATGTCGAGGACGACGACACGGCCGAGGTGAGCATCACGCAGCCGCTGGTGAAGCGATATAAAGCGAACTTAAATGCATATTGCCTGGCGTTGAAAGACTACGTTACCCGTCGCGGCGGAACGTATTTATTCACCAGCACCGCCGTGCCGTTTGATACGCTGGTGCTGAATTATCTGCGCGAGCGCGGGCTGCTGGGATAACCATATTCGTTTGGCGGCGTCGCTTGTGACGCTTTCTGCAACGTTCGATATTGAAATGCTCGCTCCCTTCGTCTTCATCATCGACGGCATCTGGCGAAAGCCGGGGCGGTTTGTTCGTTGGCAGAAAGAGCTGGCGGCGCTCGGCGTCGAATCGGTCGAGCATGATTACAACTCGTCCGGACGCATTTCGATTGCCGAGTTGGGATTGGTGGTCGCGCAGCAAATTCGCGAGCTAGATCGGCCGGTACGGTTACTCGGTTTCAGCATGGGCGGTCTGATCGCACGGGCCGCGAAATGGTGCGATCCATCGCTGCCGGTGGAGCGCGCGGCGTTTATGAACACGCCTCACCGCGGGTCGTGGCTCGCCTACGCGCCGCTGCCGCTGGCGGCGGTTCGACAGATGCGGCCGACGAGTGTTTTCATTCGCGAGCTGAACGAGATGCCTTGGGATGTACCGACCATGGCGGTGCACTCGCCAGGCGATGCGATGGTATTGCCCGGCACGAACGCACGGTTCGCGGGTGCGGCCCATTCAATCTGCAACAAAGTGCCGGCCCACATGTGGCCGGTCTATTCACCGAGCATTCGCCGGCGCGTGATTGAATTTTTGTCGGAATCCGACGCCACCGCCACTATCGTGTCTTACCGCAACGCATGAACTGGTTTCCAACTTTTCTCTCGCCGCTCACCGGCCTCATCGACGCTGCGATTGCCGCGCCGACGTTGCTGCTTTTGTATTTTCTAAAGCTTCGTCGTCGCGAGCTGGCCGTGTCGTCGACGTTGCTTTGGAAAAAGGCGATTCAGGACATGCAGGTGAATGCGCCGTTTCAGAAACTGCGGCGAAACCTATTGCTGATTCTGCAGATGCTGCTGCTGCTTGCGCTGTGCCTCGCACTTACGCGGCCGATCACTTTCTTCCAAGCCGGCGCGGGGAAGTCGACTGTCATCCTCATCGACCGCTCCGCCTCCATGAGCGCGGCCGATATCGATAACGGCAGATCGACGCGACTCGATGAAGCCAAGCGCGAAGCGATCGATCTGGTGAACACG
Source organism: uncultured Phycisphaerae bacterium (assembly GCA_964236135.1). Taxonomy (GTDB): domain Bacteria; phylum Planctomycetota; class Phycisphaerae; order Tepidisphaerales; family Tepidisphaeraceae; genus CAXSBN01. Next base: position 27,036 of record CAXSBN010000033.1, on the reverse strand, counting down.
ATGCAACGCGGCTCGACTGCGATGCTCATCGCCTTTGACGATCACGCTGAAACCGTTCAATCATTTACGGGCGATACCGCCGCGCTGAAGACATCGATCGAAAAGATCAAGCCGACCGATCGCAAGACGCGCATGCGCGATGCGTATCAGCTCGCCGATGCGAACATGAGCTTCAATTCCGAGCAGCTGCGCTCGAGCATGACGCCGCCGGATGTTGTGGTGTTTTCGGATGGCCGCACGCTCGACGGCGCGGATCTGAGCAGCATCTCGAAGCCGACGCTGCACCGCATCGGCAGCGACTCTGCCGGCAATGTCGCGATCGTCGCGCTCTCCGCGAAACGAAATTATGAGCAGCCGAACCAGGTTCAGATTTTCGCGCGGCTGGTGAATTACGGCCCCGCGCCGGTGAGCGGCGAGGTCGAGCTTTCAGTCGCGGTGACAGATCCAAAAGATCCTTCCGTCGATGGCAGCTTCAAAGTGCGCGGCCTCGCCAGCGTGAGCTTGCCCCCCGCGCGATGGTCGGATGAAGCGTGGCTCGCGACGGGCGACAATCGCAAAGAACGTGATGAGAGCTACGCGACGCGCGACAGCGTCGATTTTACGCTCGATCTTTCGACGGCCGCGACGATCAAGGTCGAGCACAAGCTGAAAGACCACGACGTCCTGCCGGCCGACGACGTGGCGTATGTCACGATCCCGCCGCCGAAGTCGTTGTCTGTGCTGTTCGTGACGGATGGGAATTATTACATCTCGCTTCTCCAGCACAGCCTGCACCTGCGAGATTCGAAAGTGATGTCGCCAGCCGAGTATGAGTCGGCGCTGCCGACGTCCTTTGACGTGATTATTTTCGACCGCGCGTATTCGCCGCCCAAGCTGCCGCCGACTGGGAACTTCATTTATTTTGGTGGCTTGCCGAGCGGACTGAAGCTCAAGGTCGATCAGATCGACGGAAAAAATATCGTACTCGATCAAGTCGGCGTTATTGACTGGAACCGTGAGCATCCGATCCTGCGCGGTCTCGCGCTGGGCAAACTGTACGTTGGCGAGGCGATGAAGCTTATGCCGACGGCCGAATCGCAGACGTTGATCGAAGGGACAAAAGGGCCGTTGCTCGTGCTCGATCGCGAGGGGAATTCCACGCATCTTGTTTTCGCTTTCGATCTTTTGCAAACCTACAACTTCGCAACGAAGCCTGTTTTCCCCGCGCTGATGTATCAGGCGCTGCAATACCTCGCGGTCGGTGCAAATCTTGGTGCGACGCAGAGTTTTGATCCGGGCAGCACGCCTCGCATTCCGCGAACAAATCTCGCGCAGATTGGTGAGCCGCGATCGATCACGCTCAACGGGCCACGCCTGTCGCAGACACTGTCGGTTCCCGCGACGGGCGATGTCGCGTTACCGGCGCTCGATCGCGTGGGGGTCTATGAAACGTCACCAGTAATTCCGGGGTTTGAACGCATCGCCGTGAATCTGCTGGATGAAAGCGAAAGCAATCTGATGCCCGTCGACCATCCGCCGGGCAGCGTGGGGAATACGATCGTCGGCAAGCCGTCGCGATCGCGCCTGAACCTGTGGTGGTGGCTGGTGGCGGCCGTCGCGCTGCCGCTGTTGCTGATTGAATGGTGGGTGTACACGCGTCGCGTGCACATGTAAGTTGGCACGCCGATGCGTTCACTTGTCACTTACGAAGCCGAGGCCGCATTTCGCCGGCCAGTATTTCTGATAGTTTGCGGCGCTGCGATGCTGGTTGGTGGATGCACTTCATCGAAATCAATCGCGACTACACCGCCGCGCAGGTCGCAGAATGATGTTCCGTCCGTCGCGCGACCTTACGTGAACATCGATCGTCTCGGCCGCGAGTTGGACGCGCTTCGCGCGATGCCTGTCTCCAATTCGTCTCCCGCGCCGACAACCCGACCGAATACGTTTGCCGATCTACTGCCGCGATTTTTAGTTCGCTGCGATGCCGATGCGTTTCGTCGCATGTTGCGCGATCCTTCGCCGATGGTTCGAGCGATGAGCCTGGCCTGTCTCGCGTATCAGCCGGCCGATGCGGTCGGCGTGCTGCACGGTCAAGTACAGGCGCTGATGAGCGATCCCGCGCCGCTGCCGGAGTCGGTCATCGAAGTAGGCAAGGTGAGCACGCTGACCGTTGGTGGCCTTGCGACTTTACTGCAAGAGGGCGGCCTGCGCTCGCTGCTGCCGCCGTTGCCGAAACCGCCGGCCGACGCATCGCCCGGCGATTGCCTGAACCTACTACGTTGTTGTTTGTCGGCCATTGATCCCTGCGGCGGATCGCTGACACCGGCGGGCACGAGTGAGCCGGCGACGAACCCAAATGCGCTGGACACCGAAATCGCCGTGTGGTCGTCAGCGGTCGATCGATTCAACGCTCTCGATGCGCGCATCGCGATTGACGACGCGATACGGGATAAGTCGGGGATCGTCCGCGCAGCCGGCGTCGCCGCGATCGGGCGATCGACGCGTGACGATGCCGTCGACATTCTTTCCATCGCACTGGCCGACGACGCGCCGATTCATGCCGCAAATCGAAACGGCATCATCGCGACCGTCGGCGATCTCGCGGCCCGGCTGCTGATGGATCCGACATTTCTGCCATCGAAGCGATCGTCCTCCAATATGCTGGCTGACGATGCGCGGCGGGGTTTGATCGTGCGAACGCTCGCTGACAACGGCTCGAGCTCGCGCGGCGCGGTCGCGCGGGCGGCGTTTGCGAATGATCTGCGAGCCGAACAAATTTCAGGCGCGAATTCGATTGATGCGGTGCTGACGTTCGTCGTGAAACGCGATGTGCAATCGATCAAAGCGGTTGGACGCGGCGCGTTTGTGCGATCAGTGAGCGATGAAACGAAGTCGGCCGTGCGGACGTTTCTGATCGCGTGCGTGTCGGATGCGAAGCTCGAAGCGAACGCCCGTTTCGCGGCCGGTTCGGCGCTGACGCGCGATGATTCAGAGTCATCGGGAATTGCGTTGACGTCGGTCGCAAGTGATCTCAATGCGCTTTCACCCGATCTTACGCTCGGCTCGCGATTCGTGCTGGAGTGGAAGTTTCACAGCGCGTGGCAATTGCAGATGCACGAGATCAATGCCTTCGCCGAGCCATCGGCCGAGCCAACGACACGGCCGGCATCTCTCCCGGTTGGCGTTTCGTTCACCATTCTTACCGATCGTCATCCGATGCAACTGCCAGGCTGGCGCGAGCGGCTCGATCGCACGCTCAATCGAGGTGACACCGCTTCAATCGATTTTCTCGCCGGTTCGCTCGATCGCATCGCCGGTAAGCTCAACGTCTACACCGGTCAATGGGACACATGGGGCGATGCGAGCTGCCAGCTCCAATCGGTGATCGCCTGCGGCGGCAAACGACTATCGGATGCGGTAGGGGCAAGTCGTATCCAGCGATGGCAGAATCAATGCAAGGCCGCAGAGAAGCTCGCGAGATAAATGTGGCCTGGCTATCTTGCCCATGTCTGCCTGCACTCATCACCAATTTCAAGCCCGCGAATACACGAGTTCATGGACTGGAATCCTGGACCACAACTAAATTAATCCGTGAAGCAACAGCCAAATTCCGGCGACGAGGAGCGCCTGCACGCCGCCGATCATCGTGGCGGTGGCAAGCCAGTGTGGTGTTACGGCATCCTGCCCCCGAACCATTGGCCGAGCCGTCCGAAAGTCTCGAATGCTCACAACCTTCGGCAGTGCTTGCTCCTGCTGATGTTGAACGGCGGCAATGATGAGGTTCGCATCAAACCGCGAGATCCGATTCTGCTGCGCAACGCGAAGTAACGCATTGCGCTGCGAATACCTGAGTAGCGAGCCATCGAAGGCCGATCCGACATCGTGCGCGAATCGCTCAAATCGAGCGCGGTCGACAACAACCCGCTGCCGTGCAACCAGGGCGAGCGTTGATTGGTGGCGATTGGAGGAAAGATGCTGCACGGAAACGAATTTTACCCACGTTACCCCGCCGAGACATCGCTGATTTTCCTCGGCCAAGCCATGGCTCGATACCGCGATGGACTGCCAGTGTCGGTCATGACGATTAATCCATTACACTTTGGGCCTCGGCGTGGGAACCTGCCGATGCACCGTCGATTTGCCCGATGAAGAAAGTCGCAAAACGAATTCTCCTTTCAGTCGCGTTACTGCTGACGCTCATTATTGGCGGCCTGTTGGCAGCGATTATCCTGGCACGCGCCGAGCCTGAGTTTTACAAGAAGATCTCGTTGTCTGCCGAGAAGCTTGAAGCGGCCGCGCAAAGCGCGACGAACAAGCTGGCGGACATTCAGAATCATGTGGCCCGGCTCGCCGCGGCGAATCGTGCGGCCGCGCACGCGGCGGCGTCGACAAACTCGGCCAATTCCGCCAACCGCCTCAATGCCATGGTTGCTGAGGCAAGCAAGCCGATCGATATCGCTTTCACCGCCGACGAGCTGAATGCGTTTTTCGACAAGTGGTCGACCTTTCATGACTGGAAGGCGGCCTACTCGGCGTACGTGACCGATCCGGGGATCGTGCTGGAGGGCCAGCGCATCATTCTCGCGGCCAAGTCGATCGATTTGGGTCTGGTGGTCAGCCTGCATTTCGAGCCGACCATCGATGCCCAGGGCCAGCTTCATCTGCCGCTGGTACGCGTTCTCGGCGGGCGATTACCACTGCCGATGGCCGTGATCTCGAAGTGGCAGGATAAGGTCCTGGCTAGGATCGCGACGTCGTTTCCGGAGTGGCAAAAGGATGCCGCCTTCGACAACGACGGCGGCGCGAATGCGGCCTTGATTCGCGCATCGTCGAGTCTGCTCTTCGTCCACGCGCTTCGCGATGAGCCGTCCGAGCCAACCGTTTTCCTTCCCGTCGTCGGCACGGGCGCCAGCGTGCCGGTACAAATTACTTCGGTCGCGATTAATGATGGCCGACTGGTGATGACGGTAAATCCGCTCACTCACGATGAGCGCGTCGAGATGCTCAACCGTATCAAGCGCTCGACGCTTTCAAACCCGCCTCGCGGCGTTGCGCAGCGCTGACATGACCCACTGGATCGGCACGCTGAATCTGCCGATCAGCAAGCGGAACCTGCGCGTTTGTATTCGCCTGAAATGTTCTTTCCAACGTCGCATCTCGCAACGCAACGCGGAAGAGAAATTTCTGAAAAATCTGTTTTTCAGCCTGATTAACGAGTCCTTTCGGCCTCTGACGGGCCGATTGCTCGCCGCGACTTCACGTTCTGGCACGTCGATTGACTTCCCTTCCTCCGACAGACTGTGTTTCGACTCAGGGCTTTTGGACGTGATGAACATGCAAACGAACGAATTTAAAACGGCTCAGACGACGCTTGGTGAGCGCATCGTTAAGGCCGCAAGGATGGCGGCGATGAAGCACCAGCAGATTTTCGGATCGGCCATGGCCGATTCTTCGATGCTTGCAGCGCGAGGGCAGGTTGCACCGGTCGGCGGAGCCGATCGTATGCGGATCACGGAAGATCCAACGCAAACGCAACCATCTATCGGCGCCCGCGACGCGGAACACCGCTCGCGGGCGCCACGCGCCGCCATCGCAGCGGCGCTCGGCGCAATGGCCGAAGGCGCTGACTAAATTGTTTTTCCTAACGCCCAACGCCCAACGCCTAATGCCTAATCCATGAACTACGGACTCTACCAATCCGCAGCCGGTGTGATGGCGAATTCGTATCGCCAGGATGTCATCGCGAACAATCTCGCGAACGTCGAAACCGCCGGCTACAAGCGCGATACCGCCAGCTTCGAGCAGCGTCTCACCGAGGCGCAGCTGATGCGAATGCCCGGCAAATCAAACCCGCTGCTGGAAAATCTCGGTGGTGGACTTCGGCCGCATGTCACCGGGACGGATTTCACGCAGGGCGACCTAGAGTCGACCGGAACTAACCTCGACGTTGCGATCTTCGGCAAGGGCTATTTCGCAGTGAAAGAAGGCGACGACACGAAACTGACGCGCGACGGGCATCTGTCGATCGACCACGACGGCTACCTCGTTCAATCCTCGGGCCTGGGTCAGCAAAAGGTGCTCGACACCAAGCTGCAGCCGATCCAAATCGACGGTCGTTACAAGGGCTCGGTATCGATCGGGGAGAAGGGCGAGATAACCCAGAACGGCCAGACCGTCGGCCAGCTCGGCGTGTTCGATGTTGATGATTCCGTTCATCTGAAAAAGACCGGCGGCAACTTGCTGAGCAATTTTGAAACGTCGCAACTGAAGCCGGCCACCGGCTCGGTCCGCAACGAATTTCTCGAACGCAGCAACGTCGACCCGGCCACCGAACTCACACAACTCATGGATGCCCAGCGCCAACTCGAAGCGAACGCGAACATGATCCGATATCAGGATCAGACGCTGGGGCGGCTGGTGAATGACGTTGGGAAGATGACGTAGGTGTGAAAGTGGAATGTCGATTGTCGATCCTGCTTCCAGCCACAATCCACAGTCCACAATCGACAATCCTCATCAGTCGCACCTTCACTCAAGTCACCCGGTTGCTTCGTCCGATAACAAATACACGCCATGGCAATCACCGCACTCAACTCCGCGGCGACAGGACTTCGGGCGCTATCGACGCGCATCGATGTTGTCGCCAACAACCTGGCGAACGCGGAAACGACTGCGTTCAAGCGCAGCCGGGTGAACTTTGAAGATTTGATGTATCTCACGTTGAAACAGCCGGGCGCGGTGAATGAAGAAGGCGAAAGCTCGCCGGCCGGCATTCACGTGGGTCTTGGTACGCGAATCAGCAACACACAGATCGATCTGGAGCAAGGCTCCCTCGAAAGCACAAATCGCCAGCTCGACGTAAGCATTCAGGGCACCGGATTTTATAAAGTAAAAGTGATGAACACCGTCGGTGACGGTACTGCTTACACGCGCAACGGGAATTTCTTCATCAATAACAACAACGAGCTCGTTCTCGGGATGGGCGACGGCTACAAGCTCGACCCACCGATCACGATCCCATCCGGAACCACCGACATCACAGTCAGCGAAGCCGGCGAGATCACGGGCCTGAAGCCGGGCTCGACCACGCCGCAGAAAATCGGCACGTTTGAAATCAGTAATTTCGTCAATCCCCAGGGGCTGAAGCTGCTGGGCGGAAATCTGTATCAGGCGACCGAATCGTCGGGGCCGGCAACGACTGGAAAGCCGGGCGAGAACGGGAATGGGCAGACGCTTCAGGGATTCCTTGAAGGCAGCAACGTCGATCCGGTGAAGGAACTGGTGACGCTGATCAAGACACAGCGCGCGTTCGAGCTGAATAGTCAGAGCATCCAAACGGCCGACCAGGCATTGCAGACGATTGGCAACCTGCGTCGCAATTAATCGTTCGAAATAGTTGACGGCTGAGCATGGACGCTCGGCCCGCCAAAATCCGCTGGAGGCGGGAATCATGTTTTATCCAAACGGTAACGGTAATGGGCCACGTCCACTCAGCCGAAAGAAAACCGTTCAGTTGATGGTCGCTTTGACGATCCTCGCCTGGGCGACGCAAACGCTCTTCCAACAGTGGGGCTTTGGTCAGACGATCGATCCTGATGCAACTGCAAATCAGACCGCGCCGGCGAACATGCCGACCGACGCGTCTGAAAAATTCGTTCCCGGATCGGCCGGCAATTCCATCGGTGCCACGCTCGAGTTTCGCGCCGAAGCGACGATCATCGGTAACGAAGTGAAACTGAAGCAGATCTGCCGCTGGGCAGACAGCGAGGCGCCGGTGTTCGCGCCGATTTCGGATCTCGTCGTGTTCCGCATCGCGGCCAAGTCGCCGTTTCGATCGATCAGCATGGGCGACGTGAAGTCGACGCTCCGCGATGCGGGCGTGAACATCGCGGCGATTAACTTCGTCGGTGCGACAGCCTGCACGATCGATCGCAGCGATTCCGAGGTCAATGGAAGTGACTCGTTACAGGATTGGATCAACGCAAAACAGAATAACGCGAACGAAGTGGTCGGCCTTCCACCCGCCGGTGCTGCCGAGGCTCCGACTACGCAGCCCGCTGCGACATTTGCATCCGATGAAAAGCCATTTCGCAACGTGCGCGAACAACTCACCGCCGACCTTAGTACGCGTCTGAACATACCGATCAGCAGGGTCCAGATGACGTTTCATCCGCAGGATGAAAAGGTCCTGAGCCTGTCGGAGCCGCATTTCCGTGCACGGATCGAACCGTTTCGCCTGCGAAATCTCGGGGAAGTCGGCTGGAACGTGACGATCATTTCCGATGACGACACAACCCAACGCACAACCATCGAAGCGTCCGCCCGTGCGTGGCAGGAGCAGGTGATCGTCGCCAGGCCGCTCGGTTACAAGCAATTGATTACCGATGCGGATGTCGCCGAGCGAAAGGTGCTCGTCGATAAACTTCTGGAAGACACGATCCTGACGAAAACGCAGATTGTGGGACAGCAGGCTTCTCGCGAACTGAAGCCGGGCACGATTTTCACCGGCAAGCTCGTAGACCCGATTCAACTCGTCCGCGTTGGTCAACTCGTGACGATCGTCTTCAAGCAGGGTGGCGTCGAACTGAAAAGCGCGGCCCGGGCAATGGAATCGGGTTCGTTTGGTCAAACGATCAAAGTCAAAAGCGAATCGACGCGCGACATTTTCCAAGTCGTCTGCACCGGCCCGCAGACGGCGAGCATGAACCCGATGTCGCCCGCAATGCCGCCCGCGATGGCACCAACCGTGGCGTCGGCTGGGCAGTCCGCGATTCAACCGGAATAGTCAAAGATGAAACGAAACAAGCCGTCAATTGCCGCGGTCGCGATCGTTGCGCTCGTCAGTTCCGCGAAAGCGCAAACACCGCCGGGCAACGGCGCGAGCGGCGGCAATCCGGCCGCGGCCGCCGCTGCGGCGCATGGCGGGCGCGAGCATCAGAGTAACGCAGGTCCGAATTCGCCGCCGCCCGATTTGGATTCAATTCTGCACCGTTCCGGCGGCTCGCTATTGCAGGCCTCGCTTGCATCGCAGAATGATCCAGGCCAATCGAAGTTGTCTGATGTCAGTTTCTATGCTGTCCCGGAGCCGGAGCCGCGCACGCTTCGCAAGCACGATCTGATCACGATCGTCGTGCGTGAAGAGAGCGAGTTCAAAAGCGAAGGGACGACGGATCTGAAGAAGCAGGCCGATCTCGATGCGAAGGTGGACGCATTCGTTCGCTTCAGTCTGGCGAATTTCGCACTCAAAAGTAATACCGGTGGAACGACGCCCGAGGTCAACCTGTCGGGCAATCGCAATTTCAAAGGCGAGGCTACCGTCGATCGGACCGACAGCCTCACCGCCCGCATCACCGCGGAGGTGGTCGACGTGAAACCCAACGGCACGCTCGTGCTCCAGGCCAGGAAACGCATCAAGACAGACGAGGAAGTTCAGCAATTCGTTCTGACCGGAATCGTCCGAGCCGAGGACGTGAGCGGCGACAACACCGTTTTAAGCACGCAGATGTACGACCTGGAACTCGACAAAAGCCATAAAGGTGCGGTGCGCGACACGACCCGCCGCGGCTGGGTGCCGAAATTATTGGACGCAATCAATCCGTTTTGACGAAAGAGTAAGTAGTGAGTCGTCGGCCGCGGGTCAGACAGGATGTCCAACCCACGGCGCACCCTCAACGACCCATGCTTTTTCAGGGGCGGAGCCCTGCATGCGAAACGCGGTCATCGCCATACTCGTCAGCCTGCTCGCTTTCCCCGGCGTCTCGTCCGCGGTGAAAGTGGCCGACATTACGCGCCTCAGCGGGCAGCGTTCGAACATCCTCACCGGCCTTGGCCTCGTGTATGGATTGAAGGGCACCGGTGACGGCGGCGATTTCCAGCCGGCGATCAAACCGCTGGCGACGATGCTCAGCAAGTTTCAGGACACCTCTACCGTTAAAGAGCTCGGCAACGTCGCGAACGTCGCGCTCGTGAGCCTGACCGCAACGCTGCCGTCGAACGGTGTGCACAAAGGCGATGCGGTGGATGTGTTCATCACCAGCATCGGCGCGTCGAGCACGCTTAAAGGCGGCCGATTGTTCATCACGCCGATGACCGGGCCGCTTCCGGGCGGCGGATTGCTGGCGATGTCGAATGGCGCGCTGCTGATCGAAGATCCAAGCACGCCGACGGTTGGCGTGGTCAAGGGCGGCTGCGTCATGGAAGTCGATATTCCCATGCACTGCATCGACGACAGCGGCCGATTCACGCTGCTGATCGACGAGCCCTCGGCCAGTTGGACGATGGCGAGCACGATCGCAAAGATCATCAACGATGCACTGAGCGACGACGGCCAGCCGCTGGCGACAGCGGTTGATCCCAAGACGATCGAAGTGCAGATCCCCGCCGCCGAGCGCGGCCGGCCCGATGGCTTCATCAGCCGCGTGCAGTTGTTGCCAGTGACGCTGCTTCCGACCGAAGCACGCGTCGAAATCAATGACCGCACCGGCACGATCATTCTCACCGGCGATGTCGAAATCAGCCCGGTCGTGATCAGCCACAAAGGCTTGACGATCTCAACCATCGCACCGCCGCCCGTGCCGACGCCGCAAACGCCGGTCATTACCGAAAAGACCGTGGTCGCCCTCGACACGACTAACCAAGGCGGCGCGAAATTGCAGGAACTGCTCGGCGCGATGGATGCGATCAAGGTGCCGGTCGAGGATCGCATCGCGATCATCAAAGAGCTGCACAAGATCGGAAAGATTCACGCGAAGCTGATCGTCGACTAAGTGGAAAGTCATGACACCCGCATTCAGTCAAGCTTCAGCATTGCGATCGTCGCTCGGCCAGCGTTCGACGTCCGGCATCACGCCGACGCACACGGACGCGAAGCGGCCGCCCCTGACGCTCGACGGCAAGTCAGCCCTTAAATCGCACGCGGGCGCAGGCGAGCACGAACAACTGGTAAAGCAGACGCAGAACTGGGTGGCCCAGACATTCTTCGGCACGCTGTTGAAGCAGATGCACGACAGCCCATTCAAAAGTGAAATGTTTAGCGGCGGTCGCGGGGGCGAGGCGTTTACCTCGCTGTACGACCAGCATCTCGCGCAAAAACTGGCGCACGGCACGGGCAAGAAAATCGTCAATGCACTGGTGCGAAAGATCGAAGCAAAAAAAGCAAAGGAACGTGCAGGCAATGCCGTTCAATCGCTTGCGCCTTCGCGTGACACAAACTCGCACCATCAGGATTCGCAGTCAAGCAATCAATCACACGATCAACCGTCGAGCCGCTGGAGAGCGAATCTTTCCGGCGCACAGGTCGAGCAACTTTCAACAGGACTAGACCATGTCGCGACAGCTCGCTGAGCTCGAACTCGTCATGCGATCCCTGATCGACGAGCACGTCAAGCTGCTCGGCCAGCTTGAGGCGCAGCAATCGTGCATGCGTACGTTCCGGGCCGACGAGCTGGAGAAGCTGACGCAGCGGCAGGAATCGACGCGGCTTCGGATCATGACGCTCGATACCAAGCGAAAATCATTAGCGATACAGATTGGAACGCTGGTGCGCTTGCAGGGCGAGCCGACGCTGAGCCGGCTGGCAGAAACATTCCCGCCGCGCGCGACCATGCTGTTGAAGCTGCGGGATGAGCTTCGCGCGGTTGTCGCGCGAATTCAGCAACGCGTCGCCGTCGCCGGGAAACTCGCCGGCTCGATGCTCGGACATCTAAACACGGCCGTCCGCATACTCGCCGGCGCGGTCGAACAAGCGGGTGTCTACACGAAACAAGGAACTCCAAGAATCGCCCCAAGGATCGGCGCGATGGAGGCAGTGGGATGAGAATGTGGAATGTTGATTGTCGATTGTTCAAGAGAAGTCTTGTCCACAATCCGCAATCCACAATCCACGTTCAAGCCCTCATAAAGTCATGAGTCTGATTGGCGCTTTAAACGTCGGAAAGCAGGCCCTTGCGGTTCAGCAAGCGGCCATCCAGACGACGGGCAACAACATCGCGAACGCCGGCAATGCCGATTACACGCGGCAGACCGCCGACCTTTCCGCGAACAAGGGCCAGCAGCTTAAGCCCGGCACGTACGTCGGCACGGGAACGAATCTCGACACGATTTCGCGGCAGATCGACGAAGCGCTTCAGACTCGACTGAACAGTGCACAGAGCGAAGCCGACGGCGCTGGCGTGACCAGCGATTGGCTATCGCGAGTTGAAGCGACGTTCAATGAGCTGAGCGACTCGGATTTGTCGACGCAGATGAGCACGTTCTTCAACGGCTGGTCCGACCTGGCCAACAAGCCGCAGGATGCGGGCCTGCGCCAGGTCGTGTTGCAGGACGGGCAGGGCGTGGCAACGTTATTTCAAAACCTGCGCAGCCAGCTTGATGGCTTGCAGAAGGATTCGAACGATCGCCTGGGTGCGCTGGTCGGTAATGCCGATCAGTTGGCGCAGCAGGCCGCTGATCTGAATCGTCAGATCGCGACGGCTGAGGGCGGCGCGGTCGGATCGGCCAACGGGTTGCGCGATCAACGCGATGCCGTCCTCAAGCAGCTTTCCTCGCTCGTCGATGTGAAGACGACGCGGGACGGCTCGAACATGAACGTCTTCGTCGGCTCCGAGCCGTTGGTCATGGGCGATGTGAATCGCGGCCTTGCGATGCGGCAGGATCAAGTTGAGGGAAAGCTCGTCTCGACCGTTATCTTCAAACAGAACAACGGCGCGGTGAATGTGGCTTCAGGTCAGATCGGCGCGCTGCAGAAAGTGCAGACCAAGATCGACGGCGTGGCCGACAACATCGACACGCTCGCCGGCAACTTCATCTTTGAGCTGAACAAAATTCATTCCTCCGGCCAGGGCCTCGACGGCATTTCGAGCGTCACTGGATCGAATTCGGTCAAAGACGTGACGGCTGCCCTGAATAACGATGCAAGCGGACTGAAGTTCAAGGCGAACAACGGCAGCTTCGTCGTTCACGTGAAGAATAGAACGACGGGGCTGACGACAAGCACGCTGGTGAAAGTCGATCTCGACGGTTTGAACGGCGACGATACGACGCTGAACTCGCTGTCGACCTCGATCGACAACATCGACGGGATCACCGCCAGCGTGAACGCCGGCAAGCTCGTCGTGAACACCGACAGCAGCGATACCGAAGTCAGCTTCTCTCAGGATTCCTCCGGCGCGCTTGCATCGTTAGGCGTGGGAACGTTCTTCACCGGATCCAAGGCCAGCGACATTGCGGTGAACTCGACGATCGCGAACAACACGAACTTGATCGCCGCCGCCAAGAATGGGGATGCGGGCGATAACCAGACCGCCCTGTCGATCGCATCGCTCGAGACCACGACGATCAAAACGCTCAATGGCGGGCAGAGTCTTAAGGACAATTACGAGGGCATCGTCAACGACATCGCCGCCAGCAATGCAACGGCGAAAAACAACGCAGAGGCGGCAACGGTCGTGCAGCAAACATTGCAGGCACAGCGCGAAAGCCTCAGTGGCGTGAGCCTTGATGAAGAAGCCGTCAATTTGATGAAACAGCAGCGCGCTTACCAGGGCGCGGCGCGGTTTCTCTCCACCGTTAATGAACTGATGGACACCGTGCTCAACCTTGTCAAATAGTCGATGGCGATTCTTCCTCTCAACCTCGCCCGCGTCAGCAACAACCTCCGCACCAGCGTCGCGGTTCAGCAGTTGACGCGCACCGAAAGCGATCTGCTCACCACGCAGAATCAGTTGTCGACCGGCAAGAAGTTGAACGCCCCGAGCGATGATCCCGGTGCATCGGCCACCGCGATGCAGCTACAGAAGACGCTCGAACAGCGCACGGCATATTCGGCGAATCTCAAGGCCGCCAACAGCCAACTCAGCGAAGTCGATTCTTCGCTCGGCGATCTGACCGATCTGATGCGGCAGGCCCAGACAATCGCGTCGGCCAACGTCGGATCGGACGTCACGCCGGATGCGCGGAAGGCCGCCAGCGCAGTGGTCGACAGCCTGTACAACCAGGCGTTGACGATCGCGAACAAGCAATACAATGGCGCTTATCTGTTCGGTGGTGATAAATCGACGGCGGCGCCGTTCGTCGAAACCAACGGCGGCGTGCAGTTCGTCGGATCTTCACAATTGCTTTCCAACGCCGTCGACGACAACGCGAAACTTTCGTTCCAGGCAAATGGCGACGACATCTTCGGCGCGGTTTCTTCGCGCGTGAAAGGCGTCGTCGCATTGTCGCCCGTCGCAACGGCCAACACGCGATTAAGCGATGTGCAAGGCGCAACTGGCGAGGGCATTCACCTCGGCTCGATCGCGCTGAGCGATGGTTCGACGACGAAGAACATCGACCTGACCGGCGCGGACACCGTCGGCGACATCGTCAACACGATTAACGCCGCAGGCGTCGGCACGGTGACGGCGGCGATCAGCTCGAACGGCAAATCGTTCACGATCAGCAGCTCGACGGCGACGGATAACGTTTCGGTGAATGAAGTCGGTGGCGGGAAGACGGCCGAGAGCCTGGGCATTCTGAGTGACCTCGGGGCGGGCGCGGGAAATCCAATCAACGGTACGTCGATCGTGCCGCGGGTGACGCCGCTGACGCCGCTGACGAGCCTGAACAACGGCGCGGGCATCGACCTCACCGGCCTGAAGGTGACGAACGGCTCGAACACGGTGGATATCGATTTCACCGGCGTGACCGATGTCGAAGGGCTGATCAATAAGATTAACAATTCAGGCGCTGACGTCCGGGCACAAATCAATGCGGCCGGCACGGGCATCGACTTGATGAATCCGACGCAGGGCACGTCGATGTCTATCGGCGAGAACGGCGGCACGACGGCCGCCGATCTCGGCATTCGCAGCTTTTCCGCGACGTCGCCGCTATCAGAATTGAACAACGGCAAGGGCGTTCGCTTCGCGGCTGGCAATGATATCGAGCTGGCGGACAGCAATGGCGTGACGTTCCAGGTCGATCTCGACGGCTCAACGACGATTCAGGATGTGCTCGGCAAAATCAACGCAGGCGCGACGACGGCGAGCGCGGGAATCACGGCTTCATTTGCGACGAGCGGCAACGGCATCGTGCTGACCGACACGGCCAGCGGCAGCAACCCGCCGATCGTGAAGGCGATCAACTTTTCGAACGCTGCGCTCGATTTGGGTTTGTCGAAGGCGATTGCGACGAACGGTGTGATTTCCGGCGCGGATGTGAATCAGGTCACGGCAGACGGTTTATTCGCCAATCTGAAGGCGCTTCGCGATTCGCTCGATGGCAACGACCAGGCCGGCATCACTGCGGCGGCCGAAGGAATTGATACCGATACACAGCGATTGACAACAATCCGCGGCGAGACCGGCGCGCGGGTGCAGGAACTCGAATCGCGTAGTTCCCGCCTGGACGATCAGAACACGGCGACGACGTCGCTTCTTTCGAGCGTGCAGGATACGGATTTTACGACTGCGATTACCAAGTTTCAGTCGCTGCAGACCGCGCTGGAAGCCAATCTTCAGACAACGTCGAAGATTCTAAATCTGTCGCTGATGGACTTCCTAAGTTGATGAGATTCTGGCACGGATGTTGCTGTTGTGGATAGTCGGTGTATTGCGATGCTAGTAAATGCATTCAAAGCAGGCATCGCGCAGAAATTGTTGCCGGTCATATGCAGAAGTTGCTGCGAGGCCGGATCGAAAGAATGAACGAACGAGTCTCGGCGGAGTCCGAGACCCTGGGCTTCGGCGAAGCAGCTGACGAATCGCTGGCTATGCGATGCGTCGACATGCTTCACGAATTGAATGGAGTGCAGATGGAGATCGATACGACGCGTTTTGGCCGGCTCGATGTGGACGATGAGCGGATCATGGATTTTCCGCGGGGGCTGCTCGGCTTTCCCGAGCACCAGCGCTTCGCGCTGATTCAGACAGGCGAAGATAACTACTTCTTCTGGCTGCAATCGGTGGACGACGCGGGGCTCGCCTTCGTGGTCACCGATCCGAGCATCTTCTTCAAGGAGTATGAAGTCCCGGTCCGCGATGACACCGCCGCCGACATTCAGCTGGCGGACATGAGCGCCGCGCAGGTGTTCGTCATCTGCAACAAGGTGGATGAGTGGCTCACCGGCAACATGCTTGGCCCGATCGTGGTGAATGCCGCGAATCGGCTTGCCCAGCAGATCGTGCTCACGGAGAAAAAATGGACGACGCGCCAGCCGCTGATGCGCCTGCCGTCGGAAATGCCGCTGGCCAAATCCGCGTGATGGGCCCGCGATAAATAAAGTGAATAGCAAAGAGTAGATCGGTCAGTTGCACGCGAGGTCGGGTGGAGCCGCTGGAATGCGGTTCGAAGTCACCTGAGTAGAAAAAGCGTGCACGCTGCGACACGGATGTCGCGGAACCGTAGCGGCCAGGTGAAATGACTTTCACAGGGCCCTCACCGAGATAGGAGTAGACATGCTGGTGCTGTCCCGTCAGCGCGATGAGACGATCATGATCGGCGACGACATCGAAGTAACCGTGGTGGATATCCGCGGCGACAAGGTGCGTCTGGGGATCAATGCCCCGAAGCAGATCAGCGTCCATCGCAAGGAAGTTTACGATGCCATTCGTCGAGAAAATCGCGAAGCGGCACAAGTCAGGCCTGAAGATGTTTTCGGCCTGGGGAAACTCAATCCGAAATCTCCGCCGGGTGGTCCGGCGAAAGACGATCGCAAACCGGGAGATTGATCACCCGACTATTGCGAAAGTCGTAAAAGCAACGGACATCGATCTTGTATGGATTGATGATAATTAAATGCTCGATGGACTCGGGCAGGTTTAGTGAGCCGGACACTTAAAACGGTTCTAGTCGCCATAAGCAATCATGGAGGATTGAAATGGCCCGCATTAATACGAACGTGTCGTCACTGGTCGCCAAGAGTCAGTCAAATCTCGATTCAACGCTTCAGCGGTTGTCGACGGGTCTGCGAATCAATCGCGGCGCCGACGATCCGGCAGGGTTGATCGCCAGCGAAGGTCTCCGATCGGAGATCAGCGGCATCAAGCAGGCCATCGACAACTCGACGCGAGCCAGCAACGTCATCTCGACGGCTGAAGGCGCGCTCTCGGAAGTCGCCTCGCTTCTGCTGAACGTCAAAAGTCTCGTCGTGCAGGCAGCCAATAGCGGCGCGCTGTCACCTGACGAGATCAAGGCAAATCAGCTGCAGGTGGACTCGGCCGTCTCGAGCATCACGCGCATCAGCAATACGACGACCTTCGCCGGTCTTCATCTGCTGAACGGCGACCTCGACTACATCACTTCGGGTGTGGCCAAGAGCGCGGTTACGGCGCTACACATCAACCAGGCGAACTTCGGGACCAATCCGTCGATCCCGGTGAATATCGACGTCATCACCAGCGCCCGCACGGCCGACCTGGAGTTCCGCACGAGCTCGATCACGAGCTCGGTGACGTTGGAAGTCTCCGGTAATGATGGCGTACAGACGCTTTCGTTCACGAGCGGAACGGCCGCCTCCGCGATCGCTTATGCCATCAACGGCATTTCCGATTCGACGGGTGTTGCCGCGCAGTTCGTCAACGCCGCCAACCCGGTCTCCGGAGTGAAGTTCGTCAGCACGGGCTACGGCTCGCGCAGCTTCGTCTCGGTCACGGCGCAAAAAGGTACGTTCGGCGCGGTCGATTCGACCGGCGTGACACGGACTCGCTCGGTCGGCGTCGATGCGGTCGCCACCGTCAACGGTGCGCTTACGGTCGGCGACGGCTTGAATCTCAAGGTCAACACCAACGCCCTCGACATCGACCTCACGCTCGATAAGGCCATCGGCGCGGGCAGCACCAGCTTTGCCATCACCGGCGGCGGGGCGCTGTTCCAACTTGGGGGACAGGTCAACAGCAACCAGCAGGTGAACGTGGGCGTGGCATCCGTGGCGGCCAGCAAGCTCGGCGATTCGGATGTCGGCTTTATGACCGACGTCGTCACCGGCGGAACTGCAACGCTCGTCGGCGGCGATTCCGCACAAGCGAGCAAGATTCTCGAGCGTGCGATCAATCAGGTCGCGGTGCTTCGAGGCCGGCTGGGCGCGTTCGAAAAGAACACGCTCGACACGAATCAGAACTCGCTCAACGTCACGCTTGAAAATGTGACCAGTGCGGAGAGCAAGATTCGCGATGCCGACTTTGCAACGGAAACCGCTGCGTTGACCCGCAACCAGATCCTGACCCAGGCCGGCACGAGTGTGTTGGCCACAGCGAATTCCACGCCTCAAAGCGTGCTGTCGCTGCTCGGTCACTGATTTGAGCGAGCTCGTCGTCTGAGTTCCCGGAGTGGCAACAGGCTACGGGATCGTGGATGGCGTGGTTGCTGTGGGAGGGCTTGTTGTCGGAAAGGTCGTCGCGGAATTGATCGTCGCCGGAATGACCGTCGGCGGAAGGATCGTCGCCGCGTTGGCGGACGCAACGGCGTCGATCGGCGCGAGCTGAAACCTGGTTGAGGTCGGGTCGACATCGTACATCAGCAAAATTCCCAGCCACGTCTGCGCCGCGACGGCTGCCAGCAGTACGCTCGTCAGCATGCCAAGCAGCATCGGCCGGCGGGGTGCGAATCGCGCGGCGAGCGCGAGCAGAAGCATCGATACGAGCATCGTGCCGCCCACCACGACATGTGCTGACCGTCGGTTAAGCGGCCACCAGCGCTGCGACTGGGTTGGGTCAAAAACATTCTGCACGAGGCGTGTCGTATTCCACGTGCCTGCATTTTCCGGGCTGGCGAGCAGCCAGACTCCACCGCTGGCGGTGAGCAACGTCAGCAGCGACGCGAGCAGCCAGAATCGGGCCGCAACGTAGACGGGGCGTGTCGCGCGCTTAATCGCGACTCGCCGTTCTTCAAACGTTAAAAGGGTTTCATCGCCGACCGAATTCAACGCGTCGGCGATGTCGTGAACGCCCCCAATTTTCGCCGGGCTTGCTAACGCGGCACGCATTGCCAGGCCCAGCGCCGCGGCCGCCAGCCCGATCGTTAACCCCGCGCCGATCACGTGGATCTGCATGGGCGGAGCCAGGTATTCCAACCGCTCCTGCAAGTCGCGGGCTTTGAGCGCTTCGATTGGCCTGGCATCCAACGCGCCGGTTGTATCGACAGCCACGCCGTGCGTGTAAATCGCCTCGCCGATATCCCATGCACCAAATCCAACCAGCCCGCAGCAGCCGAGAAGTGCGAGTATAAAGATCGAGTGCAGTTTTCCACGCCATCGATCAGAGCATGCCAGCCAGAGCGTTGTCGTGACGAGTAACGCGCCGGCAGCGATTGCTTCGAGCCAGGTATGTCGAACAACGCGGGCCCACGCCGTTGCGTTGTCGTGCAGCGGGCTGACGGAAAGCAGGTCATTCCAATTGGAAGCGGCAACGACCGTTGGATCGACGCCGCGTCTGGCGATGTCACTCAGTGCATAAACGCCCGTCAGGGCCGCCGGTACGGCGAGCAGCGCGCCCAGCAGAATCATCCATCGGCCCGCGGCACGAAAGCCGCTGTATCGCCAGCCAAGAAAACTGAAAAACTCGATCGCTGTGCCCGCGAACAGCAAAGCGATTGGGAAATGAATTAAGACAACGTGAAGATTCGGATTTACAAATTGCGAAGCCACGTCCGCCAAGATACGCATCGAGTCCCGTGGCCGTCCAGTGTCGGCTCGATTCACTGCGTCGACGCCGCTATCGTTTGATGATGCGTTTCACGAAAATGCAAGGAATCGGCAATGACTACGTGTACATCAATTGCTTCGAGGAAACTGTCGCCGATCCTGCGGCTATGGCGATCGCTGTGTCCGATCGACACCGGGGGATCGGCAGCGATGGGCTCATTCTGATTTTGCCGAGCAGTATCGCGGACGTACGAATGCGCATGTTCAACGCCGACGGTAGTGAAAGCGAAATGTGCGGAAACGGTATTCGCTGCGTCGCGAAATACGCGTTCGATCACGGCCTGAGCAAGTCCAACCCCATGCGAATCGAGACTGGCCGAGGCGTGCTGTTGCTTGCCCTTGAAGTCGTGGATGGAAAGGTCAAGCAGGTGACGGTGGATATGGGAGAACCGATCTTCGAGCCACTCGATCAAATACCAGTGAATCCTGAAACGCTTCGACAGCACTCGCGTAATGCGATTTACACCGTTTTTGATGCCGTGGGAAACTCTTTAGGCGATGCGACTTTCGTGTCGATGGGAAATCCGCACGCGGTGCTTTTCGTCGATGATGTTGCTTCGATCGATGTGCCGCGGATCGGGCCGCAACTTGAAAATCACGTCGCTTTCCCTCGTCGAATGAATATTCACTGGGTTCAGGTTGTTTCGCGCGATGAAGTTCGGATGCGAACCTGGGAACGAGGTAGCGGAGTGACGCAGGCGTGCGGCACCGGGGCATGTGCCGTCGCGGTCGCGGGGGCGCTACGCGACAAAACCAACAGTGTTATCCTCGCACATCTTCCGGGCGGCGACTTGACGCTGGAGTGGAAAGAAGAAGACGACCGCGTTTACATGACGGGTCCTGCGACTGAAGTATTTTCAGGCATCTGGGATGGCTGAGCGAATCGGGCGAACCGAGGGCAACCGCATTCTCTCCTTCTCCTCTCTCCGTACTCGGGGAGAGGCGGGGAGAGGGGTCTTTCTTACCGCGAAAACGCCCCTCTCCCAACCTCTCCCCGAGTGGAGGAAATACCGGATCGTCGAGAATGCGATCGCACTGTAGAGAACCCGTCTACCAACTTTTTACCGAGTATCAGAAGACGGGCCGGATTAAAGTAGATATCGCGCCCGCATCACGGCCCACTGCGTGAGGCGATCGCGGATGCCGCGGTGGCGCCACTCGTCCGGATCGATTCGCCGTGCGTAGCGGATGTCGTTTTCGAAGAGCGTTTCCATCTGCTGGCCAAACGTCGGGTCGCGGACGATCGCGCTCAGCTCGCAGTTGTATTCGATGCTGCGATTATCGAGG
>CAXSBN010000033.1:0-6082 GCA_964236135.1 uncultured Phycisphaerae bacterium | reverse complement strand
CCAATGACGGTACGACAGCGGTCAACGCACATTGTTTTGCAATGGAGGATGACATGCAGGCGTTCATAAATTTCCACGCCAGCTTCCATCAGCAATTCGTAGAACGCTTGCGCGGCCCAGAGCAACGGACGGACATCTGATCGGGAGGGAAGCATCAGTCGAACACGCACGCCACGTTTCGCGGCCTTAATCAGTTCGTGAATCAGCTGATCGTCCGGCGCGAAGTACGCCATTGTCAGGTCGATTGACTCGTTTGCATGACTTAAATATTCGCAGATATACGTGCGGAGCGGGCTGTCGACCGTTGGCACCGAGGCGAGCAATCCAAACGGCTCGCCGTGCTGGCCGACTTCGTAAGCGGCTCTGCGGATTCGGCCGCCGTGGGCGCAATAATTCCATGTGCGGATGAATGAATTCAAAAGATGCTTTGCGCCCGCGCCGCTGACGCCGACCGCGTTATCCCGCCACAACTCATCCGCTCGAGCATCGGACGTGACCACCCATGAGCCGGCGTACTCTTTACCCACATTCAGCCCGCCCAAGCCGGCGATATCATCGTCGACGACGAGGAGCTTGCGATGATCGCGGTTGAACGGGCGGTAGCTGAACCGCACTTCCCACGGCCGGATCGGATGAAATTCCTGCATGCGCACGCCGCTGGCACGCATGCGGTCGAACATTTCGGGTTTCGGTCGAAACAACTGCGTGAGCGCGAAGGATCCGAACGAATCATAGATGACATACACCGTCACGCCTTGGCGGGCTTTTTTGCAGAGCAGGTCGGCAAACGCGTGACCCGTGGCGTCGTTGGCAAAGATGTACGCTTCAAGACAGATACGATGCCTTGCATGTTCGATTGCATGAAAGGCGGCACCGAGCGCCTCGCCGTCCTTGAATAGTTGCACGCGCGTGCCGTCTGACAATTGAACCGGCGGCGGTACGACCCAGCCGTCATCGTCGGAACCAGGCTCAATGTTAATGCCCGACGACGCGCCGGCTGCGCGCCGCTCGGCCGGCCGGGCATGCTGACTTGCGGGGGTTGGTGCGTGAGCGTCGTCCATCCGGCAAGCATTAATGATAAGATGTTTCCGACGGTGTTGCGCGGCGAGGAGCGCCGGCATTGGCACCGTCAGGCTACCAAAAGTTGAGAGATGCAAATGGCTGTTGATCGCGAGCAAGTGTTGGCTGCGCTGCGAAGCGTGCAGGAACCGGAACTGTTTAAAGACATCGTCACGCTCGGGCTCGTGAAATCGGTCGATGTCGTCGATGGCTCGCTGGTCAGCATTGCAATTGAATTAACGACCGCGAACGGACAAGCCGCGGAGGCGATCGACAAGCAGGTGCGCACGGCGATGACGAAAATCGGCGTCGATCCGGCGAAAGTGCGGCTGGCGATCTCGCCGCGCGGGGCGGCGAATACCAATCCGTCTGCGGGACCAGGCCAATCGCCAAAGCCGACCAGCGCGCTCCCGCAGGTGAAAAACATCATCGCGGTCGGCGCAGGCAAGGGCGGCGTGGGGAAGAGCACGATCGCCGTCAATCTCGCGGTCGGGCTGCATCGCGCCGGCGCGACGGTTGGTTTGATGGACGGCGACATCTATGGACCTTCAATGCCGACCATGCTTGGCATTCGCGGCGTGCCGCCTCGCGTGCGCGGTAACAAAATTCTGCCGCACCACGTGCACGGCATTCACGCGATTACGATCGGTTCGTTAGTCGAGATGGATAAGCCGCTGATCTGGCGCGGGCCAATGGCGCACGGGGCGTTCAAGCAACTGCTGCTCGATAACACCGATTGGCCGGCAGTTGATTACATGATCGTCGACCTTCCGCCGGGCACGGGCGATGTGCCGCTGACGTTATGTCAACTGCTGCCGCTGACGGGCGCAGTGGTTGTCGCCACGCCGCAGCAGGTGGCGCTCGATGATGCGGTGCGCGCGATCAAAATGTTCCAGCAGCTCGGCGCGCCGATTCTGGGCGTGATCGAAAACATGAGCTACCTGCCGCTCCCTGAAGGCGGCACGCTCGATCTTTTCGGCCGGGGCGGCGCAAAAGAGGCATCGACGGAATGGGGCGTCCCATTCATCGGCGAGCTGCCGATGTTCACAGAGCTGCGCGTCAACAGCGATGCGGGAAAACCGCACGCGAATTTCGAAGCGAATGCCGCGCTGCGCGACGCGCTTGAAACGTTGGTAAAGAACCTCGTCGCGCGCGTCGATGAGCGGAACGCTGCTGGAGCGCCTGTCGAGTTGACGATGAGCTGACTTCGTTGCCGGCGTCCCGAGGACCCAACAGCGCATCGGCTGAAAGTGGCGAACACCGTCCAGGCGAGGGCTAGCAGCTAACGACGCCCCTGATGCGATCAGTTTTTCGATTGCGCGAGTTGCGAAGGCGCCTCACGAAATGATAACCCGGCGCGCAGCGCTTCGGTGACTTGTGGGCGCTCGGCGTTGTAGCGCTCTCCGGCAGGTTTGGATCGTTGGTGAGGTTGCGATGTCACTCGCAATCGAATTGTTGAAACGAAGCCGATCTGGTGCTTGATCGCGGCAGGACAGGGGGTTGCGGGATTGAGATCGCATGGGAATCGGTGGGTTGAAGACCTTGCCGCTGAAACGCAGAGTCCGGCCGGTGGTTTGTGGAGTGCTGTGTAAATGGCGGAAACGAAGCCAAGCAGAAGCGCATGACGCGCAGCGCGCTTCATTCAATAAATGCGGCCGCGGAAAAATTTTATTGCTGGGCGTCGGTGTCCTGGACGTTGGGCGTTTGGGGGGTTTTGGTTTGCTCCCGGGCGTGTCTGCGGATGGCCAGGTCGATCGCCAAGTCGATGGCGGCTCGCATGGAGCCGGGGTTGGCGCGGTTTTTCCCGACGATGTCGAAGGCCGTGCCGTGGTCGGGGCTGGTGCGGATGATCGGTAGGCCGAGCGTGACGTTCACTGCGCGGTCGAACGCGAGCAGCTTCACGGCGATGAGCCCCTGATCGTGATACATCGCGACGACGGCATCAAATTGGCCGTCGCGGGCTTTGAGAAAAACCGTGTCGCCGGGGTATGGGCCGCTGACGTCGATGCCCTGGTCGCGGGCCATGAGGATGGCGGGGGCGATGATGCGTTCCTCCTCATCGCCGAACTGGCCGTTCTCGCTCGCGTGCGGATTCACGCCCGCGACGGCGATGCGGGGTTTCGGGATGTCGAACCACTCGACGAGGGCCTGGTGGACAAGCTCGATAGGTTGGAAGACCGCGCCAATATTCAGCCGGCCCCACAAGCCCATGAGCGGCACGTGAACCGTCGCAAGCACGACCTTCAGCGGACCGCCGGCGAACATCATCGCGTAGCGACGCGCACCGGTGGTCTGCGCGAACAGCTCGGTGTGGCCCGGGAATCCATAGCCGGCCAGCTTCCAGCTTTCCTTCGCGATCGGCCCGGTGACGACGGCATCGACGAGCTTTCGCTGGGCAGCATCGATGGCATCGAGGCAGAAGCGCATGGAAGCTTCGCCGCCCATTTTGGAAGGGCTGCGAATGGCGCTGCCGAGCATGCTGTACTGGTCGTAGTCGACGACGACGACATCGTGCGGATACGCGCGAAGCCGGCCGTGAAACTGGTCGCGCCACCAGAAGACGTCGTACTCGGCGAGGTCGGCCGCGTAGGCTAAAAGCTCGTTCATGCCGAAGATGACGAAGCGCGCTTTCTGACGCAGGACAGGATCGACGAGCGCCTTGACGATGACCTCCGGCCCGATGCCGGCCGGGTCGCCGAGGGTGATCGCGATGGTGGGGCGGTAGGTCATGTCGAGTGGGCAGTGGGCAGTGGGCGGTGGGCAGTCGACACGACGAAATTTTCCGTTATTGCCTGCCGCCGTTCAAGAAAGTTCACGACGGATTTCGTAAGAATGTCGGCCTCGAAGTTACAGGGCCAACCCGGTGGTTTTCTGGAAAGGGTGGTGAATTGTCGTGTGACGGGAATAAGTGCGATGTCGAACTCGTGGTCGCGTAAATCGGCGACAGTCAGGCTGATGCCGTCGAGCGTGACCGAGCCCTTGGGCGCGAGGTATTTTGCAAGATCCCGTCCGGTGCGAAACGTGACTCGCCAATCGTCGCCGGTGACGCGGTGCTCGACGATCGTCGCGACGCCGTCGACGTGGCCGAGCACGAAGTGGCCATCGAGACGGTCGCCGAGTTTCAGCGCGCGTTCGAGATGCACTTCGTCGCCGATCGTCAGCCTGCCAAGGTTTGTCTTGCTCAGGGTTTCAGCAACGGCCTCGAACGTGAGCGATTCGCCCGCAGCCCGCGCAGCGATGGTGAGGCAGGCACCGTTCACCGCGATGCTCTCCCCGAGTTTCGCGTCGGGCCAGTCAATCGCGATCGTCAGCCGTCGCAATGTCGACGAATCGACGATGTCGTGGACCAGCGCGGTCTGTTGAACAATGCCCGTGAACATCCGTGCCGGACGATAGGACGATCGGTCGTTCGCTGCAAACTGCTCCGGGATTTCGTTTCATCCGCGCTTTGACGGCAGGCGTGACGACGAGATTCAGGGTGTTGTCGCTGACTGATGGGCAAGTGCGATAATCAGCAGGACGATATTCAGCAGCACGGACAGCCCGCCGGCAGCGAGCAACGCGATGACGCCCGGATGCGTCCAGGTGAGAGCGCGTCGAAAGATCTGGGGTTCGAGGTCGACGGTCTGCTGCTCGGGGCCGAGATGGGCGATCGATTCCAGATCGATCTGCCGGCGAGCATGGACCGGCGGCGCACCGCTCTTGAGCGCGCGCAGATCTTCGAGAAGGTCTTCGGTCGAGGGGTATCGCTCGTCGCGATTCTTGGCCATCGTGACTTCGATCACCTCGCCGATGCCGGCGCTGAGGGCGGTGTTCAAATGGTCGGCGGGCACGAGCGGCTGCTTCAGGTGCTTGTGCATCACCGCGCTGGGCGTGTCGCCGTCGAAGGGAGGCGATCCCGTGACCAGGTGGTACATCGTCGCGCCCAGCGAATAAATATCGGCACGGAAATCGATATCGACCTCGCCGCGAATTTGCTCGGGGCTGATGTAATACGGCGTGCCGTACGCCTTGCCTGCTTCGGATTCGGCGGCGGCTTTGTCGTTTTTTTCTCGCGCTAATCCAAGGTCGGTCAGCTTGGCGACGCCATGGGAAGTAAGCAGGATGTTTTTCGGTTTAACATCACGGTGAATCAACCCGCGACGATGGGCGTGGGCGAGCGCTTCGGCAATTTGGATGGTGATATCCAGTGCCTCGGCCTCGCTGAAGTTGCGACCTTCGCCCACCGGGGCGGGCTGCATGATGTCGTAGAGCGTCTTGCCTTCGACGTACTCCATGACGAAATAGTGCAGGCCGTCGGCGGTGCTTCCGACGTCAATGGCCTGGACAATATTGTTATGCGACAAGCGGGCGGCGGCGCGACCCTCCTTGTAAAAACGCTCGACGAACTCCGCGCTGCCGCCCATCCGTTTCGGGAGCACTTTGACGGCGACATCGCGATGCAGCGAGAGTTGTTTGGCCTTGTAGACCTTGGCCATCGCGCCTTTGCCGAGCAACGACAGAACCTGGTAGCCGGGGATCTGGCTGCTGCGCTGCTCGTCAACGCGTGAGCGCAGCCGCTTCGCTTGATTGGCGGTGATGAAATTGTTTTCGACGAGGAGATCCGCCAGCGAGCGCTGGTTCGGATCGGACGACTGCATTTGCTGTTCGCGACAGAAGTCGATCTCCGTCTTCGTCGCCAGTTGCAGTTCGACAACGACCTTCCCCACCTCGGTATCAAGGTTTGTAGAAAGGCCCAGCGTGCTACTGTTATCTGGATTGGGCATCCGGTGTGTTGATCGGCGTGTTGAGGTCAAGTAAACAAACGCGCCGTTCGACCCTCGATCTAGTAGAACGAATTTTAGACCACCGACGGATTGCTGGCGAGAGTGCAGGGTAGAATTGAACGGACAAAACGTCAAGATTTCGTGCGAATGCGCTGCCTAATTCGCAGGGCAACCGCATTCTATTAACTCCTCTCTCCGTACTCGGGGAGAGGCAGGGTGAGGGGTCTTCTGTCGCTCGGAAAAAGCCCCTCACCCGA
>CAXSBN010000032.1:23506-46085 GCA_964236135.1 uncultured Phycisphaerae bacterium | reverse complement strand
CTCGTTGGATCGTCGAACAGGATGGTCCCGTCGCGCGAGCGTCGCCGCCCCGGCCCAGTCGCTGGAGAGGCACCCGAATCGATCGGCGATGAACGGCTCGCCCGCCTCGGTCGGAATCGGTGCACCGAGCAACGCAGCCGATATAGCCGCCAAAGGCGTCACGCTAAACGCTTCGCCGATCTTCGCGGCAATCGTTCCGATTCGGCCAACGTTCTTGTTTAACAGGCCCGTCGCTTCGGCTCGATCAATCCAAGTGTGATTGGCCGAGCCAATGATATCGATGGGCGGTTCACTCGGTTCCTGCGATAAGCGTTCAAGCATTGTACGGATCGACATTGGCAGCTTTTCCGGTGCGTCGCTGATCGCATCGACCGACGTGACTGTCGTATAGACGGTCGCGCCTCGCCGCATCGCACTGGACTCAGATTCGATGACCATGGCCACACCTCCCGGAGAAGCTTGAAAGCCGATGGCATCGTAGGCGGCGCAGGCCTTTAATCCGCAGGATTCGTAGGCGCGCTCGACGATATCCGCGCGTTCTTCCGAGGCGCCAACGATTAGTCGCTCGCTATCGCCGTTGGCGATGCGAAGCGTCGCAAAACGTAAGGCGTCGAGACCAGCCGTGCGCGTGCC
Source organism: uncultured Phycisphaerae bacterium (assembly GCA_964236135.1). Lineage (GTDB taxonomy): Bacteria > Planctomycetota > Phycisphaerae > Tepidisphaerales > Tepidisphaeraceae > CAXSBN01. The sequence continues at coordinate 45,452 of CAXSBN010000032.1, read as the reverse complement.
GATGATCGATTGGCAGCCGCGCTTCAGGCCGAGCATCATGCTCAGGTGTGCAGCCGCCACGTTCGGAACGCCCTCGGCAAACAGCAGCGGATTTGCGGCGAGCATTCCTTCCCGCACGATCTGGGCATAATACTCCGTGCTAAACGATGCCGATCCGTGCGTCGTTCCGAGAATCGCGCCGGTGTCGGCCAGCAGGTCGAGATTGTCGATCAGCTTCGCATCACGGCACGCCAACGTCGCCGCCGCCAGCAAAAGCTTCACCGGCGTACTCATCCGCCGCACCCGCCGCGCGTTGAGCAGGTGTTCATACTCCGCATCAGCCAGCTCGAACGAAGTCTCGCCGCGATGCGGCTCATTCATGAGCTTGACGAATGCATCGTTGCCGACAGCGCGCGGCAGCACGACGCCAATGCCTGTAATGCACACGCCTTCGAGACGCGACGCGCGGGAATGCGCGTCTGATGTGCTGGAGAGCGTCACGCAGGAATTGGCCCCGCCAAAGCCAAGCGAAGTGTTGATCGTGTGATGAATGGCGCATGGCTCGGCAATGATCGGCGCGATTTGCAGGTCGGAAAACTCGAGTGCATTCGCCGCGTCAGCCGTCGTTCGCGCGGGCAGCGTCTGCATTTTCATCGCCATGGCTGAGAGAATTAATTCCACCGCGCCGGCTGCCCCCAGCGTGTGGCCGAGATGGCTTTTGAATGTGGCGACCGGCACTTCGGGCAATCGATCGCCGAGGAGCGATGCCATCGCGGCGTACTCGGCGGCGTCGTTGTCGGGCGTGCCGGTGGCATGGGCGGAGATTAAATTCAAGTCGCTGGCGGAGACGGCGGCGAGGTCGAGCGCGGCCATCATCGCGCGCCGCGCGCCGTCACCGGCGGGGTGCGGCTGGGTGAGATGGTGCGCATCCGAGGATTCCGCCCAGCCGGCCACCACCGCGTGAATCGTCGCGCCGCGCTCGCGGGCACGATCTTCCCGTTCAAGCACGAGAATCGCGTATCCCTCGCCAATCTTCATGCCGCGCCGGCCGACCTGGAACGGGCGAAGTGGGCCGTCGGCGACGAGCCGGAGCGATTTAAAACCGGCCCAAACATACTCACTGACTGTGTCGTAGCCGCCGACGACCACTTGGTCCGCCGCGCCGGTCTGCAGCAGGGTGATGCCGAGTGCGATGCTGCTGAGGCTCGACGCGCAGGCCGAACAGGTCGTCGTGCTGCCGGCGGAAAATTGAATGCCGCGACACGCTAGCCGCAACGTGTCGCCGGCGAGAAAATGACGCAAGTGCGAATAGTCGTTGCTTCGGAAAAACCGCCCGGCGGCCCGCATGCCGTGCAATGTCGTGCCGAGCACAACGGCGCGGCTTGCCTCATCGTTCACATTGCTTGATGAATCACGCAACGCGTCAAGGATCGTCCATCGAAGATATCGAGCTTCGCGCGGCAGCTCCGGTTCAAAGTCGGCCGGCAGCGCCACGGCCTCGCATCCATCGGCCCCGACCGGCAGCGGCTGCTCCATTGCAGGCATCGGCCCTATGCCACTGGTGCCGCGGTGCACCGCGTCCCATATTTCGCCAACATTGAGTCCTAACGCCGTCGCAGCCGCCATACCGGTGATGACGATAGCGCTACTGTTCTTTGCGTAACGCGTTGTCGAATTGATTTCTGGCACCAACAACATGATCAAGCTTCATAGGCCGGACACGCCAAGCGTGCAATTGACTGTGGACATTTTGAATGTCGCGAGTCGCTCGCTTCTATCGCAACGCCTCGCGGATGATTGCGATCAATAAAGCGATCAGGATGCCGATTACCGACATGACGAAAAAAAGAAGATACTGCGCGCCCATCGACATCGGCCGATTGATGCGAGCAAGCGCTGTGTTTAAGAGGCCTCTTCGATGCGGCACGCTACGGTGATCGAGTTGTGACGGCCGACTTTCCTCGCTTCGTTCCTGATCGAGCATCGTGTAATCCTTTGATCGACTAGCTACGTTCCCAATCCAGCGATCGTTTCAACGCTTCATTCCAGCGCGATCGTCGGCGATCGACTTCATCTCGCGGCATGCGCGGCGCGAAGCGCGTTTCGGGAAAGCTTAGTTCTGCGAGTTCGCTTTGCGATTTGAATAAGCCCGACCCGAGCCCGGCGAGCAATGCAGCGCCGAGTGCTGTTGTTTCCGTCACGCTTGGCCGCACGACCGACACGCCGAGGAGATCGGCCTGGAATTGCATGAGTAACGCGTTAGCGCTCGCGCCGCCATCGACACGCAGCTCACGTAGCTGAGCACCGGAATCGACCATCATGACGTCCAGCACGTCGGCCACCTGAAACGCGATCGCCTCGATTGCGGCCCGCGCGAGATGCGCCGCGGTTGTACCTCGCGTCAGCCCGGCAATCGATCCGCGGGCGCGTTGATCCCAATGCGGCGCGCCGAGCCCGGCGAACGCCGGTACGAGATACACATCGCCGCTGTCTGGCACACTTGCCGCCAAGGCTTCGACCTCGGCGGCACTTTTAATGATGCCCAACCCGTCGCGCAACCACTGCACGACCGCGCCGCCAATGAAAACGCTGCCTTCCAGGGCATATTGCGTCTGACCCTTCAGTTTCCAAGCAACGGTCGACAGCAACTTGTTTCTCGATACCGGCGCGGCGATGCCGGAGTTCATGAGAAGAAAGCAACCCGTGCCATAGGTATTTTTCGCGGCACCGGGCGTAAAACATCGCTGCCCGAAAAGTGCCGCCTGCTGATCACCAGCGATGCCGGTAATCGGAATTCCGCGGCCGAAAAGATTCCGTGATGTTTCGCCGAAATAGTCGCTGCTTGCCCGCACTTCCGGAAGAGTGTCGCGCGGCACGCTGAAAAGTTCGAGCAGTTCCTCATCCCATTGCATCGCGTGAATGTCGAACAGCATGGTGCGCGAAGCGTTCGTGACGTCCGTTGCAAACACTCGGCCGCCCGTCAGCTTATAAAGCAGCCAGGAGTCGATTGTGCCGATCGCGATCTCGCCGCGCGACGCTCGATCGCGCAGACCGCGAACGTTGTCTAACAGCCAACGGATTTTGCTTGCGGAGAAATATGCGTCGATGACCAGACCGGTTTTGTTTTGAACGAGTTCGGTCAGGCCGCGCGCGATCAGCGTTTCACAAAAATCGGTCGTCCGCCGATCTTGCCAGACGATCGCGTTGTGAACGGCTTCCCCAGTGGAGCGATCCCACGCGACAATTGTCTCACGTTGGTTGGCGATCCCGATCGCCGCGACCTCGCCAGGCGAGCGATCAATGACATCACGCACGGCATCCAGTTGAGATTGCCAGATTTCATTCGGATCGTGCTCCACCCAACCGGGTTTCGGAAAGATCTGCCTGAATTCGCGTTGCGAAGTGAAGAGCGCTGTTCCTTGACAATCGAACAGAATCGCGCGGCTGCTGGTCGTCCCTTGATCGAGAGCAATGATAAACTTCACAGGCGACACTTTCTCTCGGCGGGATTCTGCCTAAAGGCAATGGATGCCGTTCCGGCTTACGTAATGGACAAATCGGGCGATCGTTCGTGATGAAATGGCAGAGCGTTTAATCCTTGTCGCACGATCAGATAAACCGCCGCAGCCGCGATCGGCGCGATGATCAAGCTGCCGATCAAATAATCGATTCCGGCGGTAAGAAGTGTTTCGCGTAGCGTGTGTTGTGACAGGTTGTAGGTCGACCACGCGGGCACTTTACCATTGCGAATCGCGTGGCCGAGCGTGATGCCGGCAGCGGCGAAGAGGGGACCGAACGGCGGCGTGTTCAGGCTGCTGGCCGCGACCATGACGGCCGAGTCGAGCTTCCACCACTTGCTCCAAATCAGGCAGGTGATCGTTTTAGCACCGTAGGGTGGCAGCGCCGCGAGCGCCACGCCGCTCGCCATCGCGGCCGCGAAGCGTTCGCGGTTTGCCTTGCACGCGCGAAGGTCTCGCCACACGCGCATCGGGTTCATCCATCGCGTGATCCGCTCGATGATCACTCCTTGTTTCATGTTGAATGAGGCCGGCTCGACGAGCTTTTTTGCGGGCCAGGGCATGACCGCGCGGAGAACGAGCGCGGCGTGCATTTCGGACGCGGCGATCGAATCGCGTATCGGGCGAAAGTGCGACGTCCGGCCGCCGGGTACGTCGTAGATGCTGCGGATCGGCGTTTCGACGATGTTCGCGCCCGCCCAGGCAAGGCGAGTGAGGATTTCGGTCTCGTAGCCATAGCGGCTGGTGCCTGAATGCAGTTGCGATTCGAGATGTAATGGATATACGCGCAGGCCGCACTGGCTGTCGGCGACAGATGCTCCGCTTTCCAGCCAGACGAAGTGATTTGAAATCCTGCGTCCAACCGTGCTTTGCCACGGTGCGCGATGCACTCGGTCGGCGGGCGTGCTGCGCGAGCCGAGAATGAGCGCGTTCGGGTTTGATCGTGCCAGCTCGATTAGCGGCGATACATCCGCGATATCGTGCTGGCCATCGGTGTCGATTGTCAGTGCGTGCGTGTAACCGCGTTCCAACGCCCAGCGAAATCCATCCCGCAGCGCGGCTGCTTTCCCGGCGTTGGTCGCATGCGTAAGCACGTTTCGCTCTCCGGCATTGGCTGGTGCCTCAAGCCACGCCTTGAGAATTGCAGGCGTTTCATCGCGACAGCCATCATCGACCGCCAGCACCGGAAACACTTGAAGCGCATTGAGCAATGGCAAAAGCGTTCGCGCGTTTTGAAACGTTGGCGCGATGAAAATGAGACGAAACTCGGTCAAAGTAATTCGTTAAAATATTTTGGCTAATATCTGCTGATTTAGCGAAATCGCTCGGATCGGCTACATTCTCAAAAATGCCCAACGGACTTATCGCCGTCGACCCGGCCGACTCCGTTCTAGCACCACATCCAACGCTGTCATCATATTACAAAAAACCAGCGGCCAAGGGCGGATTTTTACGCGACATCTTCGATGCCACGGCCGCGGACTATGACAAGCTTGAACGCGTGCTCGGGCTTGGTAGCGGGTCGTGGCACCGTCGGGCCTCGCTTTGCCGCGCGGGGTTGGAAGCCGACATGATGGTCGTCGATGTCGCCACCGGGACCGGGCTGGTGGCGCGCGAGGCGCTTTCGATCGTCGGTCCGCGCGGGCGGGTGATTGGCGTCGATCCCAGCATCGGTATGCTCTCGCGGGCGAGATTCGCGAAACGATTCGACGGCGTGCTGGGACGCGGCGAGGCGCTGCCGCTCGCAAACGCCTCGGCCGATTTTCTTTGCATGGGCTACGCGCTACGGCATCTATCAGATCTGCGGGTTGCGTTCAGCGAATTCCGCCGCGTGCTCCGGCCCGGCGGGAAATTTTGTCTACTTGAGATCTCCAGGCCCGCCGGTTCGATTTCCCGCCGCGCGCTCGATGCATATTTCCGCCTTTGCTTGCCGGTCATATCGCGGCTCGTCGCCACTAATCCTCAGACACATCGTCTGTGGGAATATTACTGGGAGACAATCGACCAATGCGTCGCTCCGCAGTTTGTTGTGGAAGTGCTGCGCCAGGTCGGGTTTGCGAATGTGCAACGCCGCGTGTCGCTGGGGATATTTTCTGAGTACGTCGGAAGGTGTCCGTAGTCGAGAGCCCGTGGTCGTAGTCCGTAGTGAATGCATCGATGACCGACGCTGCCGCTACTAACTCCTGACCACGGGCGACTGACTAAACCATTAATTTCCAATCGGATTCGTCGTCGGATGCATCGGCGCGGCCGGTGGGGGTGGCGGGGCCAGGTCATTCATCGCCGGTGGTGGCGGCGGAGGAACCGGCGCGGGTGGCGGTGGGGCCATGTTGTTGCCCGGGGCGTGCGGCGTTGGCACCATTGGCGGCGTCATTTGCAGGGGAGCGGTGCCTGCCATCGCGTCCAGCACCATCTGATTGTTCTTCAGCTGCGCGACATCAGATGCATTGCGACCTTCATTGTCGGCAATTTTTGGATCCGCCCCGGCACTCATCAGTGTGCGAACGACGTCGGCGTGGTTGTAATTCGCCGCATAAATAAGCGCGGTCCAACCCTTGTTGCTCTGAAAATTCAAGTCGGGCGTCTTCTTCAACATCTCTCGAACCAGGCCGTCGTATCCCTTGGCCGATGCAGACATGAGCGGCGTTTCGCCGCGATCATTCTTGGCGTTTACGTTCGCGCCTGCGTTCAGAAGTGCAATCGCCGCGCGAAGCTGTCCACCCGCCGCGGCTTCATGCAGCGGCGTGTTGCCGTGCGAGACCACGGCGTTTGGATCCGAGCCTTCCGCCACCAGCTTGGTAATGGCCGCATCGTCGTTTCGCTCCGCAGCCATATGGATCGGCGACATCTTAGCGGTGGTGTTACCACCGCTGTGACAAGCGGTCAGCGTCGTCATGCCGAATCCGATCACGAGCGATCCGGTCGCTAGTTGTTTGAAAAGTTCACTACGCATAGCTGAAGTCTCCTTCCGAGAAATGAATTGAATCGCGGAAAATCATGCTATCTTCTGTTCAGCGATCGGCAAGGTTTTGACGGCGATGGACGCGGGCACACGGTTTGTTTTCGTCACGCGAATGGGACTGGGCGCCGCCTATCCGCTCGACGAACATTTGCACCTGATGCGCGGCACGCGATACTGGCACCTGTCCAACGCCCGCGTTGAAGGCATCGAGCGGAATCCGTCGATCAACGCGAGTGAGGGATATGTCGTGTCGATGTGGAGTTTGTGAGTCCGCCGCTTGCGGCTTCGCGGAGCAGCGACGGCGACATGTCGCGCACGCCGACTCGCGAAGTCGCAAGCGGTTGAAGAGATTTAGTCATTGATCCTATGCGAACGAATCGCACCATCCTCTTCGTCAACCCGCCCTACGAGCGAATCTCGCCCGGCTATTCGTTCATCAAGCACATTACCAATCGTTCCCCGTCGTTGGGGTTGTTGCACCTGGCGGCCGAAGTGCGTCAGCATGGATATCGGCCGACCATTATCGAGAGCGACATTCTCGAACTCGACAGCGATGCAGTGGCCGCCCGGGTCATCGCGGCGAAGCCCGCGTACGTCGGCATCACATTGTTCACAGTCGGCGTGGTGGAGTCAGCCAGGATCGCGCGGAAGATCAAACAAGAATTACCGGAAACCATCATCATCGTCGGCGGCCCGCACATGTCGTCGATGGGGCAGGAGACTATCGCGCGATTCACCGAGTTCGATGTTTCCGTTCAGGGCGAAGGGGAGAAGATTCTCGTTCAGTTGCTCGATGCGCTGGAAGGCGATGAGCCTCTTTCGCAGGTGCGTGGCATTATTTATCGCGACGGCGACGAGGTAAAGATCACGCCGGATTCGGCCACGCCGAATGAACTGGATGACCTGCCCTTTCCAGCGTGGGATTTGCTGCCCGATTTCCCGAAGGCTTATCCGCTGGCGATTTACGATTATCCTGCCGGCCCGGTCGCGACGATCGCGGCGTCGCGCGGTTGTCCATTTCATTGCAAATTCTGCGACACTTCCACGTTCGGTGCCCGCGTTCGATATTACACGCCGAAAAAAGTCTTCGAGATGATGCAGCACCTTCAGTCGCGCTATGGCGTGAAGCACGTGCTGTTTGTCGATGATCTGTTTCTCGCCTCGCGATTGCGCACCACCGAGCTGTGCAACCTGATCATCGAAAATAATTTCAGGATGACATGGAGCTGCGCCGCTCGCGTCGACACGGTAAAACCCGACCTCCTCGACCTGATGAAAAAAGCGGGCGCGTGGCAGATCAGCTTCGGCCTTGAGACCGGCGACGACCGCATGCTGCGCGAAATGGATAAATGCGCCCGCGTCGAGAAAAGCGAGCTGGCCGTGAACTGGACCTCGAAGGCTGGCATTCGCGTGAAGGGCCTGTTCATGCTCGGCTATCCGGGCGAAACCCGCGAATCCATTTCGCGGACGAAGGAATTCGTGCAGCGGATTCCGATGACGATCATGAACCTGACGAAGTTCACGCCTTATCCGGGCTCGCCGGTGTATCGCGAGTTGTATGGCACGAGCATCCGCGAAGACCACTGGGAAAAGATGAACGGCATGAACTTCGTCTGGTCGCCGCCGGGCATTTCGACGGATGAGCTTGATCGTCATTATCTTGACGTGATTGCGGCGTTCTATCGACACAAACGTGTGCGGCGAGCTTATATCAAAACCAGCCTGCGGCATCCCGAGCATTTGCGGCGGCTCATCCGTTGCGGCCTGGGCTTCGGCTGGGCGAAAGCAAAAAGCTTCTTCAGCGGCAGGCATGGCCTGCTGACCAGCGGCACCGAAATTTCGCTCGACACGATTGAGATGAAGCCAACACGCTCGCTGAATATCGTGAAGCTCGAAGCGGCAACTGTGCCGGCGGAAAAAACGGTCGAGCTGAGCATTTCAGCATCATCACGCCATTCTCATACGGCACCGTCAAGGGAAATGGGCTCAAAGACACCCGCATCGTCTGTCGTGGGAATATGATGCTTAAATGACGCCACGTGCTCGATCCGACGTAAGTGCTCCTAGAGAATGCGATGCTCGCCGGCGATGAGTTTACATGAGCTGCACGAATCAAACTTCAATGCGTCATGCAGTCTAAACATATTGAGAGGTGGGACGCGATTCCATGCGGCAAATTTCTGAATACAAGTTTCACGCAATTATCCTCTTATCCTTCACTCTGTGCGGTTGTACAGACCGTGGCACGCATCCACCGGTTCCGGCTTCCGGGCCAGCCTCGCCGACGGTTCAACCCGCGACGCAACGCACGGCGATGGAGGATAAAAATCAGGAAGCCGACGCGATGATCGCTCGGGGCCGGAAGATGAAGGAAAACGCGATGAAAATGACCGGCGGAGAGATGATGGATGGAATGTCGAAAGACGAATTGATGATGAAAAGTGACAAGCTGATTCTGGACGGTCGCGCAATGAAGGAGCACCGTGCCGAGAAGTGATTTCAGCGATACAGCAGGAACTGAGACTCGGGCATGGCGACTACTTCCAGTGAACGATTCACCGGACTTTTCGGAGCGGACATGACGATGCACCAACGTACTCCGGAATGCGTGGCGGCCGCATCGTAAACGACGATTACCTTGGTCTTGCCTTCCGCCCGCAATCCCTCGGGGCTGTAACTGTAAGGCATTTTTGAGGCCGGGCACTCAAGCTTCAAGGTGTCAGAATCGGCCATCGGAATGATGTCGCGAAGGCGTTCAGGCATTTGGTGCTTCGTTGCATAATACAAGAGGAGCGCGCCGGCGATTTGCTGCATATTTGCGGCGCACGGATCAGCATCGACCACGTCGTTGGGATCGACACGGCTGATGGGCGCGGAAGGATTTTTTGCCGGCTTCGCCGGCGAGCCGTCGGGCGATAGCGACGCGCTCGTCAATCCATTATTTGCGGCGGGGGCGGGCGTCGTGTTTTGTGCAGCCGCGGACTCGTCGACCGATTCGTCGACCGATTTGTCGATCCGGCGCGCCCCGGCAACTTTAGCGACCGACGGCTTTACCGTCTCGGTCACGCAGCCGCTCGCCAGCAGTAGAAGCAGTATCGCTCTGATCGGTAGTCGCACGAACATTCTCCTTCACGATTTCGGGCGAGGAACCGGATCCTGATCCGCGGGCTGCGGCGGGCCGCTCGGTTCGACGGGTTGTGACGATGGCCCGCCGCGCTGGAGGCCACGCATGTGCTCCTGGAACGTGCCCGGTTCCACCGCATTCGGCGTGAGCTTCAGGCCGTTCATCTCGTCCTGTGACATGCCGTTCAATCGATCCGGCGCGGCGGCGACGTGCGGCGTGAGGAAGAACAGCAACTCGGTCTTGGTCTTCGTTGTCTGGTTGCGTCGGAACAACAAACCCAGGCCGGGGATATCGCCCAGCAGCGGCACCTTGCTGATCGTCTGAGTCTTGCGATCGTCCATCAGTCCGCCGATGACGATCGTCTCGCCGTTGCGAATGCCGACGCGGCTGTCGGCCGAGCGGATGTTGAACGCGGTTGCACTCACGGTCGATGAGATCGCGACCTGGGTATCACTGATCGACGATACCTGCGGCGACACATCGCAGATCACGAGGCCGTCTGGATTAATGTGCGGCGTCACATCGAGAATGATGCCGATGTTCTGGTACGTGATCTGGTTGACCGGGTTGTTATTAATGTCGAGCCGGCTGTCGGTGATGATCGGAACTTCCTGCCCAACCGTGATCGTCGCCTCTTGGTTGTCGCTGGCGAGAATATAGGGCCGCGACAGCACGTCGAGCCGCCCCTGTACCGCCAGCGCGCGGAGCGTCGCGGTGAGATTCGTCTCCAGCACGCTGACAACCAGCCCGCCCGTCGGATTGGGCGGGAAGCTTGTGCCCGCTTGCTGGCCGTTGCCGCTGGCGCGGAGATTCAATACTGAAAAATCGACGCCCAGGTCTTCACTGTTGTCGTGAGTGACTTCCGCGATCAGCACCTTGATCAGTACCTGCGGCACCGGCCGGTCCAGCTCCTTGATGATGCCGCGCACCTGTGATTCGTATTTCGACGCGGTCGAAACCAGGAGCGAATTCGTGTCATCGTCAGACACGACATAAACCTGGCCGGTCAATTCCGATGATACGGTGTTGGAATTATTTCCGTTGCGGGAATTGTTATTGTTGTTTCCATTCCCATTGGAACGATTGATCGCGGCACCGCCGAACGCGGTACTTCCGCCGATCCCACCGCCGGATGAACCACCGCGGCCGCCGGAACTCCCTCCGCTACCGCCTCCACCGAATGCGTTTCGATTCGATGAGGTGTTGCTGCCGCGATTGTTGTTGGTGCTTCCGTTGCGGTTCGTGCTGTTCGAGCCGCTGTTTCCAAACAATCCGTTCAGGACCGACGCCATGTTGGCGGCCTGCCCGTTGCGGAGCGGGTAGATGAAGAAGGCTTCTTCGGACGCCGGGTTGGCATCGAGTTGGTCGAGCATCTTGTCGATGGTGGTCAGCGTGTCGGCCGGCCCGGTGACGACGACGGTGTTCGTTCGCGCGTCGGCCGAGGCGACCACCTTACCGGTCTTGCCGGCCTCTTCCGCGCTTTGCCCGTTGCCGCCCTGTCCGCCGCGGCCACCACCCTGGCCACCGCGCCCGCCGCCACCACCGCCACCAAAATTTGGAAAGCCACCGCCGCCAAATCGCGCGAAAGGATTGTTGTTGTTGTTATTCTGCTGGCCTTGAGCCTGCTGCTCCGCCTGAAAAATGTCGGTAACTAACTTCGCGGTAGCGGTAGCATCGGCATATTTTAGCTGACGAACCTTAATCGTATTTTCAGTTGCATCGCGCTTATCGAGGTTGGCTACGATTTCAACCACGCGGCGAATATTGGCGGAAGTGTCGGTAATGATCAGCGCATTGCTGGCCGCGTTGGAGGCCAGATCGGCATCAGTTCCGACCAACGGTAGAATGTCCTGCTTCAGCTTTACAGCATCTACGCTGCGCAGTGGAACCACTTGCGTGATCAGCTCGTCGGTGTTGGCGATCGACGTCGGGTCAGAGCCGAAATGCACGGGAATATTCGATTTCTTCGCCTTGTCGCGTGATACGATCTTCAGCACGCGATCCATCTGTATGGCCGTGTAACCACTGTTCTTCAACACGGTATTGAGTAGCGTGACGGCCTCCTGCGGACTGACCGGCTGCTTGCTCAACATTGTGATTCGTCCGCTCACCGGCGCTTCCTTCACCACGACAAAGCCGGCCACGTCTGACAGGTAATCAAGGACGGCGTCGATCGACGCGTCTTTGAAGTTCAGGCTAATCTGCGTCGTCGCGGGCTTGGATGTCCCGATTCGCACCTCACCGCCCATCGGCTCGGACGGCGACGTTGTCGCCGGGGCATCTTGCGCGCGCAGCGCCTGTGACATCGACGCCATCAGCGCCACGCCGGCTGCCAGGGCGAGGACTCGCGGAGCGCGAGTTCGCTCGCTGAAAGTTTGCCGCGGTGTGGTACCAGAAGTCGTAGCCATTACTTTCCTTCCTGCCGTCGTCGTCGGAGTTGTTCCAGGATATCGCTCGGATTGCCGCCGCCCGGAGCGCCTGCACTGCCCGGCGACGTGCCGCCGGAGGATTGAGGCGAACCGCCAAAAGACGAGCCGGTGTACGTCGAGCTGGCCGCCGCGTCGGTCCCCGTTAGGTTTTGTCCGAGGCTGATCTGGGTAATCGTTCCGTTGACTTCATACTCAAGCGTTTCGAGTGTGATGTTCGCAACTTTTCCCCTCGCGATAGCATCGCCGACATGCACGTGATTGATTTTGCCAGCGCTAACGTCCTCGACAAACGCGACGATTGAGCCGTCCGCATCAGTTACCCCGTTGAAAACCAACGAGTCTTCCGGGTTTGATGGCCGCGTCGTCGGGGACGAGGGTGCGGTTGTTGACCCGGCGTTCGGATTGGTGTGTACGCGGCTGAAGATGCTCCGCGTTTTCAGAACGTCAAACGATTCAAGCATCGTTTGATTCGTCGCCGGCTGCGTCGACAAATTTGATCGCGAAGATTCATTTCTATCGCGATTGCTATTTGATCCGCTATTACGATAACGGCCGCGGCCGCCGGCGTTTCGTTCACGTTCGTTTGAACGGTTGTCATCAAAGCCGCGTTGGTTCCGGCTAAAATTGCTCGACAATCCCGGGGATGAGCGGGTGGAGGCCGACGTAGAACCCGATGGATTGGTACCCGCGCCGGTCGATGCCATCGACTTCGTCGTGCTCGCCGTAATGGACGGCGCGGTGGTTGGAAGCGTCGACTGGGCAAATAACGTTGCCGCGAGTGCGATCGTCGCCGCCGCAAGAGCAAGCTCGCGCGATCGGCGGGCGAGCGTGCCGCGTGAAAGGGTAAATTGGCCGAGCGAAATCACAGTCCGTCCTCCAGCGTTTTCGCCGCTGCTTTTTCTGCCAACACCTTATCCGCCGCCGTCGGCGTCATGCATAGGGCCGAGACAGTCAGACGAATCGAAAGATCGTCCGTCCCTTCGCGCCGTGGCGTGATTTGCATGTCATTCACTCGAATAGGAATCGCCGCGGTCTCGAGCGACCACAGGAACTTCGAAATCGAGTTCATCGTTCCGGTGCCGGTCACGCCGAAGTTGATGATCTGAAACTGACCTTCCTGGGCGGGACGTTCATTGCGGAGTGAAAAAAGCTCGACGTTCGCAGCGTGCGCCCAGTCGAGAATCGCTTTCTGCGCCTGGCTGGCGGCGACATCGGGATCAACCATCAGACCATGCTGCTGAATCTCGGCCCAGACCGGGCGCAGTTTTGACTGCCGCATCAGCGTCGCTGCCGCGGCTTCGGTCTGCTCGTTCAGCGCCGTGCGATCGACCGTGATTTTATTTCGCCGAGTGAAGTAAGGCGCAAAAATCAGGCTGTCGAGAACAAGCAGGCCAACGGCTGCTCCAACTCCGATCGCGATGTATTTTTCTCGTTTCGATAAAACCATTTCGTTGCCCTGCTCGTGGCGTTATTTAAGTCAAACGAGTCACTGCTTCGTCGGCTGATAATCAAACTTGATCGAGAACGCGACTTCGCGCCCCTTGCCTGCGTCCTGCGTGTTATTCAACTTTGCCGACGCAAATCCCGGAATCTTCCGCATATTGTCCAGTACCCATTGCACATGCTGCTGGTCGGTAGTCTTGCCAAACAGTTCGCCCTGCAAAGGCGGCGTTTCGACTTTCTTCAACGCGGTACTTGTCGATGAAGACGATGGATTGCCGGGTGGTTTGGGAACTTCTTTCAGCGTGACGCTCGTAGCGATCGTCTGCCCGTCATCGGGAATCGCCAGGGTAAGATCGCGCACGCAAGCAAGGAATCGCGGATCGCCACCGTGAAACGATTGCGCGAAGGAGACGTTGTTAACGAACTTGGCCGCAATCGCGAGCTGCGGTTTGCGCTCATCCATGCGGGCCTGATCGCGCTCCAGAATTGCCTGATCGCGATTCAGATCGGAATAGAGCTTCGCGCCGCCAGCAACGACGACGATGGTCGTCAGTGCGGTGAGAATGATCCAGCGCGGCACGCGATGGGTAACCACCGGCGCTAAACGCGAGTGAAGGAAATCGATCGTCGGGCGGAGGATTACGTCGCCGCCAGTTGGATTCGCGATTGCGACCACGCCGAGCGCGATGGCGGCGGCGAAGCGCTGCACGTCGATGGCTTGGTTCGCCGGCCGAACGCCGAGGACGGCGATGTCACCGGTCCTGACAGTCAGTCCAGTCTGCTCGGCCAGCAGTTGGCTGTCGAGCGATGGCGCGTTCCATACGATCAGATCGCGCTTTAAATGTGTCGCGCCGTTGCCGTTCAACGTACCGTTGCTCGATCGTGCCATCGAAGCAGACGGCAGTGTCGACACGACCCGGCGAAGCTCGCTGACCGAGACACCAACAACACCGGCACCGGCGACCGGCGCGGCTTTGTCGGTTGTCGTCGCCATCGACGCCGGCGCGCCCGCCCGCATGTGACGAAGCGCGCGAACGCCGCCTCGCGATTGTGAGGTCAATTCCGCGCTGTTTATTCCGACGGACAGCACCAACGCGTCGCCTTTGGATCGCGATGCGACTTCGCCAAGTGCGACCGCGCTCGGAAGAACCGCGATCGCCTTGAGCTTCGCCGCTTTCGCGACTGCCACCAGCGCATCGACGTGCTTACGTGGCGTGGCCATCAGCAGCACGTTTGATTCGCGCATCGTCGTCGTTGAATCGCTGCCGATCGAGCCGTCATCGACGAAGTCGAACACGAGATCGCGGAGCTCGACGGAAAATTCGCTTTCGGCGGTAAGGCGGAGAATGTCCGCGCGGGTCGTTGCATCGACGGCGGAGTCGGGAAGTTCCTTGGTGGCGGCGACGATCCATCGTGCGGGCAGGCCGAAGATGGCGGCAGACGCGGAGATCTTTCTATCGCGCAACAGACTCGCCAGCGCCGCGCCGAGCTCGGCGGGCGTATCAAGGGAGACCTTCTCCGGAAACGAAAGCTCTGCGACCTGCCGAAGCTCCGGCTTTTCGGTCGGCACACTCGCGGCGGAAAGCTCGGCGACATAGAGCGACCGCTCGCCGACCGAGATGCCGAGAATCTTTTTATATCGCGTTACTTTCAAAGCGTTCCTGTCCTGCGATGACCCGCCTGGCGGGGATTGCCATTCAGTGCAAACCACTCTTCACGCCGCTCGTCGAACCTTTGTTGACATTGGTCGAGCTATAACCCGTCGGCGGCGCCTGACCGGACCGCATCGCCGTCCGAATCTCCGCCGGCAACGGCCAGCCGAGATCACTCAATTCTTTCCGATAGACGATCTTCGATGGCGTTGC
Source organism: uncultured Phycisphaerae bacterium (assembly GCA_964236135.1). Taxonomy (GTDB): domain Bacteria; phylum Planctomycetota; class Phycisphaerae; order Tepidisphaerales; family Tepidisphaeraceae; genus CAXSBN01. The sequence continues at coordinate 30,132 of CAXSBN010000032.1, read as the reverse complement.
GCTGCCGTCGACAACAATCCGCACGCGTTTGAACGCTCGGCTCGTGCGATCGACGGCGACGATGTCGGCCGAGTAAAACGAGGACTTCGACGTCATGTTGGTCAAAGCGCGGTTGATCGTCGACTTGGTGATTCCGGAATCAAACAGCCACGAGAAATTCGAGAGATCAGCGCCGGTGCGGAAGCTAACGAGACGGGTGGCGTCATCGTCGCTCAGGCCGAGCGCGATGAGCACCGGCTTCAATGCGGTGCCCGGATTAACGAGTCCGACAGCCGAAATCGTTGCCTGATTTCGCGGGCCGATGCCGACTTTATCGGCGACCAATTGCCACTCCGACAATGTTTTGAATACCGTGGTCTGGAAGGCATCAAGATCGACGAACTGGCCGTTCCAGCCATTTGCAATCGTCTGGACTCGAGAGGCTTCGATACCGGCCGCCGTCATCATGTTGATACGTTGCGTGCGGGCCTGGTTGCCGGTTGCGTTCACATTGAGCTTCGTCGTGGTCGATGTCGTCGAGGTGGCCGACGTGGTCGTGGTGCTCGCCGTCGGGATCCAGACGGTGAGGTACGGCGCGATGCCGCGTTGAGAAGTTTCGTCGCTGCCGAAGGTCGTGCCCTTATTGGCGTTGGCCGATTCAGACGTCTCGATTACGCCGTTTCGATTTTTATCGACGCCATACATCAGCTCCGGCGTGATGCCGGCGACAAGGAATAATTCGTCGACGGTCTCATACGCGCCGTTCTTTGCGACGTACGACTCGGCCAGCGATGAGTAATACGAACTCTCCGCGCCGCTCGCGCCAGGGGTTTCGTCGCTGTCCCTCCAGTCGATGATCGAGTCGGCGGCCTCTTCGGTCATGGCGGACATCGAGAGCAGCTGCGTTGTTAGCGTGGCCGGGTCGGCCTGATGGGCGTTCAGGTTGATCTTGCTCGCTTCATCGGTGATCCCGAAATCGAATTGTGTGACATCATCCTGGCTTGGCCGGATGACCCAAAAATATCCATCACCGACAGGAAGCGCCTCGGCCGGCGTGGCGCATACGGTGCTCGCATCGCCGGCGCCGCCTTCAACCTGGGCCATCACCCATCGCTCGGCTCCTTGTTCGAGCGCGTCGGCCTGCTTAAAGGCGAGGCGGTTGGCGGCGGTCATCGCTTCGGTCCGCATGCTCTGCGCGAAGACAAGCACCAGAGCGCTGAGCACAACCGTGATGCCCAGCGCCGCGATGAAAATCGCACCTCGCGCGCGGGTTGCGCGCCGTCCCGCGAAAGAAGATGACGGTCGGCTCATTGCAACCCCGTCGTGTTCGTGGGGACAGCGCACGGAATCGAAAAGACTCGCACGAACGAGTAAACGCGTTCGCCGCCTGCTGCTGACGCATCTTTTCGTTTGAGTGTTAGTGTCACTTCAACTGCCTGCGGCAAGGCATCGGCTTCCTGAGTCGAATCCCAAGTTTCCAGCCAATTGCCGCCGTCATAGAATCGCAGATTGAATCCATCGATATTTCGACAGATCACTTCCTCGTCCGGATCGGACGTGATGGAACTGAGCAAATTGCGCGTGGTGCGGCGAACCAGCAGATGATCGCCGCTGCCGTCTTCGATATACACGAGAAGTTCGACTTTTTTCACATCGCCGTTTGCGTCGGGGCGGTCGGGGGCATTGGCGGTGTTGTAGAAGACCAAGTCGTCACCGTCGCCGCCGCGATCGTCGGTCCCGTCGGTGGCGACGAAAGAACCCGTCAGCAGGTTGGCCGATGTTGCGAAATTGCCGGGCGGCAGTGCATTCTGAAGATCGGCGCGAACGAATTCAAATGCGAGGTCGGCCGTCCGAATCGGCTCGATGTTCGTCTCCGAACTCTTCTGCACGCGAAACGCGATCTGCATGCTCGCATACAACGACGCGGCCATGATTGCGACCATCGCCATCGCGACGACCAACTCAAGCAACGTGAACGCCGATCGTTTTGCGATCAACATCGTCTTCTGAAGTTGTTTGTTCGTGCGGTTCACTATTGCGATGAAGTTGTGGCCGTTCGGTCGTATGCGATGGTTGAGAGCGTTAGCGAGTCTTCGCGGTTGCGGGCCGTCCATCTGACGGTCAGGTCGATCTCCTCCAGGTTGGCCGAGGTGGTGTCCTGAGCCCAGTTCTGCGTCGCAGCCGACCAGCGGTAATTTGCCCAGTCGGCACCGAAATCTCCCGAGAGATTTCCGCCGCCCTGCCATTGGCCGGTCGCGACGATCTCGTTTAATTTCCCCTCAGCCAGCGACGCAGCCTCGCTCCGCATGCGCGCCGCCGTGCCCGCGCCGGCTGCGTAGCTGATCGCCTGCATGACGGCCGGCAGCACGATGCCGATCAGCAGAAGCGCTGCGAGAACTTCGATCAGCGTAAAACCGCCAGTTCGTGCTGCTCGACCTTTCATCTCCGCACCGCCGCGCCGGAGGGGAGAATGTGAAACAACTCAGTTGGGCTCTGGCAACTGACGACAATGTCGTTCCCGATGGCGTCCATAAATTCGACGCTGGCCGGGTCGCAACGGCCGGTCGGTTTGAATTCGACATAGACGCCATCAGCCTGCTGCGACAAATCTGTCCGCATGGTCACGCCGGGGTCAGCCTCATAGCGCTGGGCGTTGTCGTTGTTGCTGCCGACGAAGTTTCCATTGTCGTCTTCGTAGGTCAGCCAGGCGGCGCGATTTGAAGCATCGATATTTAGGCGATACCGGCGCGACTCCGACGCCGACTGCGCCCTCGCAAAATTCGACAGCGACACGATCGCGTTCGCGGCGTTGTTCGTCCGTCGACCGATTGCAAAGCCTCGAAGCGACGGGGCGATGATGGCAACCATGATCGTCATGATGGTCATAACCAGGATCAGCTCGATCAGCGTGAAAGCGCAGCTTCCGTCAGAAGCCCGCCAGCCTTGAAGATGATCTGAACAAACACGCAATCGAAGATCCCTCGAGCAACCTCACTGAAAATGGATCGAGTATTTGGACAAGTGTTTAGTCGACGTCGTCGTTGCCGCCCTCGTGGCCGTCGGGGCCCATCGAGAAAAGGTCGAAGTCCTTGTTGTTCGAACCCGGGCAGCGATAGACGTATGGATGACCCCACGGATCGTTCGGAAGTTTTTCGAGATACGGCTTCTTCCAGCCGACGAGGTCGCCGGGCTTTTCGACGAGCGCGCTCAAACCCTGCTCCGTCGAGGGATATTGGCCGGTGTCGGTTTCGAATGCCGCGAGCTGAACCTTGAGCGTGGCAACGTCGGCCTTGGCGGCACTGGTGCGCGCCTGCTCGGTTCGGCCGGTGAATTTCGGGACGACGACGGCCGCGAGAATGGCGAGGATCACGAGCACGAGCAACAGCTCGATCAGCGTAAACGCCGAGCGTCGCGAGCGATGAATATTGGATTTGATGAACATGCAATTCCTCGATGAAAAATTCAGTGAATAAGCTCTTGAAGATTAAATACAGGCAGCAGCATTCCGACGACGACCGTGCCGATAATGCCTGCCATCAGGAAGAGCATCATTGGCTCGACGATCGATACCAGCAGACGCAACTGACGATCGAGATCGGCTTCGTATGTCGTCGCCAAGCGAAGCAATTCCTTATCCAGCCGTCCCGTCTCCTCGGCGACGGCGACCATTTCCACAACGCTTGGCGGGAAGAGTTTCGGGCTGTCGGCCAGACTCTTGGAAAGGGCGGTGCCTTGCTGTACCTGCTCGATCGACCGGCTGACCGTGTCGGCCAGTGTCTGATTGCCGATCGCTTCACGTGCGACACGCAGCGATGCGATCAGCGGCACGCCCGCACCGGCGAGCGTGCCGAGCATGCGCGAGAAGCGCACGAGCGCGAAGTGCGCGATGATCTGCCCGAGAATCGGCACGGCCAGGATCGCGACTTCGATTCGGCGGCGACCATCGGGGCTTGTCGAAGCGCGCCTAAAGGCGATCACAGCGATCACTACCGCGCCGCCGACGAACAGACCGTAGTGTTTCACGATTTCGCTGGCGGCGATGATGAATCGCGTCAGGGCCGGCAGGTTGCCGCCGAACTGCGCAAAGAGCGGGCTGAAGCGCGGGATGAAGAACGTGAGCAGGAAGATCAGCACGCCGATGGCAAGGAATCCGAGAATGATCGGGTAGACCATCGCGGCCTTCACTTTGCCCTTGAGGTCCTGTTCGCGTTCACGGAAGTCGGCGATTTGCCCGAGCACGACATCGAGAAAACCGCCCGCCTCGCCGGCGCGAACCATCGCAATGTAGACAGTCGAGAAGCTCTTCGGATACTTCGCCATCGCATCGGCCAGCGCCGTTCCGCCGACGACATCATCGTGCACCGCGCTCCACAACCGCTTGGCGTTGGCCGACGACGCCTCGCGACGCAGCAGCGCCATCGCCCGCGACAGCGGCACACCGCCTGCCAGCAGATTGGCAAGCTCGCGCGTGAACGATTCGATCGCGCGCTGAGACACTTTGCCGATCGGCTCGTCGCTGTCGATGACAATCGACTTCGGCTTGGCACCGGCCTTGGCTTCTTCAATCTTGATCGGATGAAGCCCGAGCTTCGTGACTTCAGAAATCGCGGCCGCGCGTGAGGCCGAAGAGAGCGTACCGGTGGTGCGCTTTCCGTCTTTGGCCAGGGCGATGTAGGTGAAGCTGGACATGGGATTGTCGCCTGATGACTGATGCCTGAAGAAAAACGCGAAGACAAGTCTTCAGGCATCTGTCGTCAGGCATCTTTGCCTTACGTTGCCGCCGCGGTCATTCCGACCGCGTTCTCCTCATCCTTGGTCATCCGCAATACTTCTTCGGGAGTGGTCTTGCCTTCACGGATCAAGCGCCAGCCGTCTTCGCGCAGGCTCGTCATGCCCTGCGCGATCGCGACTTTGCGCACTTCGCGCGAGCTGGCGTGCGTGAGAATCAGCGCGCGAATTTCATCGGTAATCGGCATCATTTCAAAGACGCCTTCCCGGCCACGGAAACCGGTGCCCTGACAATTTCGGCAGCCGCGACCGCGATATAAAACGTCGGGCACTTCCTCGCCGAACTCGGCCTTGAGTGTTTCGACTTCCGAATGCGGCTGCTCTTCCTTGCAACGTGGGCAGATCAATCGCACCAACCGCTGGGCGGCCACCATTTCGAGCGATGAGGCGACGAGATACGGCTCGACATCCATATCGACCAATCGGGTCGCGGCGCCCGGCGCATCATTCGTGTGTAGCGTGCTGAACACCAAGTGGCCGGTGAGCGACGCCTGCACGGCGATCTCGGCAGTTTCCTTGTCGCGAATTTCACCGATCAGCACGACGTCGGGATCGTGTCGCAGAATTGCCCGTAATCCGGCCGCGAATGACAGGCCGGACTTGGTGTTCACTTGAATCTGGTTGATGCCGCGCAGCTGATACTCGACCGGATCTTCGATCGTCACGATCTTCAGATCCGCATTGTTAATCTTCGAAAGGGCGGCGTAGAGCGAGGTCGTTTTTCCCGAGCCTGTCGGGCCGGTGACGAGGATGATTCCGTGAGGCAGGTCGAGAATTTTCGTCCACACATCCGCATCGCGCTTCGACATGCCTAGGTGTTCCAGGCCGAACGATGCATCGCCGCGATCCAGGATACGCAGCACGACCGCTTCACCGTGGATCATCGGAATCACGCTGACACGAAGATCGATTTCGCGGCCCGCGACCTTCAATCGAATACGGCCATCCTGCGGCAGGCGCTTTTCAGCGATGTCGAGGTGCGAAAGGATTTTGATGCGCGACACGATGGCCGCATGAAACTTGCGGACCGACGGCGGAATATTTGCTTCCTGCAGCACACCATCAATTCGATAGCGCACACGCAATTGATTTTCGAAAGGCTCGACGTGAACGTCCGTCGCGCGGCTCTCCAACGCCTCGGCCAGCACCTGGTTCACGAATTTGATGATCGAAGAATCCTGGGCGGCCGCGCTGAGGTCGATATCCTCGTCGGCATCTTCGAGGACTTTGACGTCGTCGTCATCGTCGCCGCCGATTCCCATCGATTGCAGCGTGTCGGCACCGACGCCGAGATATTTCTTGATGAATCGGTCAATTTCGACAGCCGGCGCGAGCACGGGATGCACGTCAAGGCCGGTCGCGAGTCGAAGCTCGTCGAGGCCGGTGGAATCGAACACGCGCGAGGTCACGACCGCCACGCCGTCACCAGTCTCGGCCAGGGGCATCAGACGACGATCGAGCAGAATGCGCGCGGGAAATTGGCTGAGCAATTCTTTCGACGGCGCGTGCTTCGCGCCATCTTTTTCAAGGTCGATGAACGGCAGTTCAAATTGCGTGGCCAACTCACGAAGAATTTTTTCCTCGACCGCCGGGTCGTTCATCGCGCGGAGGGCTTCGTCCATCGGCTTGCCGGAGACGATTGCATCATCGATCGTGCGCGCGGCATCGGCGTCGATGGCGTCGGATTGCACGAGTTGACGGACGATTTCGTTCACGCGTATTTCGCTTATCACGAAAATTATCGGACGACGACGGCCTTCCAATGCGCTTGGAGAGCCGGCAACCACGCTCCGGCGGCGGCCGACTCTCCTGGCGATTCGCGAATCGGCTCAGAGATGAGCTTAATCGATTCAGTTGCG
>CAXSBN010000032.1:0-23496 GCA_964236135.1 uncultured Phycisphaerae bacterium | reverse complement strand
TATTCAAGCATGCCGGACATGACGAGCATGGCCTCCTGCCGTTGCGTCAACACGCTTTTAAGATCGTCTTGCGCCTTCGTCAGATCTTCTTTCACCTTGGCCTTCGCTTCGCGTAGTGCGGCGAGCTTAGATTTGATGTCATCGGCAGAAGCGTCCTTGTTGTCTAACGTCTCCCGCAGCGCCGCGACTTTCTCGCCGACCGGGCCCTGTGATTGGCCGTTCATCCCGCCGCCGCCACCGCCACCGCCGCCACCACCATTCCCGCCGCGTCCGCCGCGACCACCGAAGCCGCCCATTCGACCGGCCATCGCGTCACGCTGGGCATCCATCAGTTTTTCAACCTTCGGCTTGAGCGCCGTCCACTCATCGTCACTGGTGCCGAGCTGTTCCTTGAGCCGATCCATCATCATCTCGCGCATCTGCGCCGGATCCGGGCGTTGACCGCGTCCACCACCACCCATGCCGCCACGGTCGCCGCCACCGCCGCCACCATTGCCGTCCGGCGGAGTTTGTGCCATGGTCGGCAGCGTCATCGCACCGACAAGCAAGCCACTGGCGATCATCCATTTCACTCGTGCGACACCTGATGTTTCTTTACCGATCTGCATGGCCAATTCCCTTTCAGAATATGTTGGCCGGTCGGGTCAACTATGGCCCTGGCCAGCATTCGCAATCCCGCGTTTGAATCGCTCGATTCGCTTCACGGTCGAACAAGAGCATAGTTTCCGGAGCCGCCGCAAAACTTCCTCTGCCGCTCGAAATTTTGTCGGACGGAGTAAATGAGGCCGGCGGGTTCTGCGATGGAGACCGCGATGGGTTATCATTCGGCCGTTTCAGAGGACTTTTGAGGAGTTTTAGCGAATATCGGAAGTTGTCTCATGAAAATTGCTTTTCCACGAACACTCATGCCCCTCATTATTGTCGGCATCACGATGGCGTGCGTCGGAGCCGCGCAGCACCGCGATCGACAGCCATCAATTCAGCCGGCATCAAATATTGTGTTATCGACGACTCGGCCGGTCGAGGGACCGATTCGTCGGACGGCAAGTGTCGTTGCGGAGAGTCTGATCGACCATGACCACGAACTGACCTTCACGGATAAAATTACGCGATCGAGCAGTGTGACGATCTATTTCGGGCAGCTAGACCTAATCGATCATGAGGATGCCGACGAAGAAAAGGTGGCCAACACTGCACCGATCGTCGCCTGGAAAGAAGGCAGCGATGTACGCGCGGTGAAGCTAGACGACGACCGCCTGGTCGGCGCGGCTTGGAGCTACGTCGGCAGCGGACCAGGTCGAGAAGAAATCTGGGGCGTGCTTGATGCGTCGCTGGATGACACGCAGCCGGGCGTCGTTTTTGCGCATTCGCTTGATGGCGGCGAGACCTGGTTACTTACTTCGATCGAAAAACCTGACCGTCGCGCAAAATTTGATTCGATCTGCCTTGGCCCTGATGGAAAAGGGCGTCTGACAGTTTATCTATCAGCACCCGCGAAATCTCGTCGAGCGCGGCAGGCCGGCTATTACCACTTCAGAACGATCGATGGCGGCAAAACGTGGTCGGCACCTGAGCATGAAATCGACGCGCTGCATCAATCCGAAACGGTCGACCCCGACAGCACAGAACAGATTGATGCGCCGGCGGGGCCGGTGCAGCGGGCATCGCTTAATAAATCCAGCGCCGTGGCGGTGCATTGATGGACAATGCAATGAGCCTTGCGAGACAACGCCATTTCAAGGTCAGCGACGACATGGCGTATGTCCTTCCGATGGGAACGTTCCTCGCGATCCTGTCCGTCGGCGGCACCTGGCCTGAATTTTACGTGGTGTCCTACTGGGCGCGGACGATTCTTGTCGCGGCGATGCTTATCTACTTTTGGCCTAAGTACACTAAAATCTCCACGGACTATTGGTGGTTGGGCGTCATTGTCGGAGTGCTGGGACTCTTTCAATGGCTTTGCATGCAGCTTTTCCTGCAGTCGCACCTTTCATTTTTCAAACCGCCGGCTGAATTCTTCAACCCGATGCGCGATCTTGATTCTGAACTCGCGCGACGTGCTTTCTTTATCGTCCGTACGCTCGGAGCGGTGTTGGTCGTGCCCGTGATGGAAGAGCTTTTCTGGCGCGACTATTTGTGGCGGACAATTCTCGCGCCCAACGACTTCAAGCTGGCACAGGTCGGCGAATGGAATTGGAAGCCGTTCCTCGTTGTCGTCGGGATGTTTGCGACCGTGCACGGCAACTGGTGGCTGACGGCCATCATCTGGGCGGCGATGATCGGCGCGTTGCTGGTCTATACAAAAAGCCTAGGTGCCTGCATCATCGCGCACGCGACGACGAATTTATTGCTGGCGGTTTACGTTTTGAAAACTCACGATTGGGCGTTTTGGTAACGCGCGCTAGAATGCTTCGCGCTCCTCAAACACGGGCTGGAAGCCCGTGCCTCGGGGCCACTGCGAAGTAGCGCGGGCTTCCAGCCCGTGTTAAGAAATGCAGCGACCTATGACTCCTCGCCGTCTCTATCTTGATAACGCCGCCACGTCGTTTCCGAAGCCCGCTTCGGTGATGGCGGCCATGCAAAACTACGCTGCCAATCTCGGTGCCAGCGCGGGGCGCGGCGCGTATCACGAGGCGATCGAAACCGGCGATTTGATTCATGAATGCCGGCGACGCTTGAATCGTCTGTTCAACGGCGAGAAGCCGGAACATTTTATCTTCACGCCCAATTGCACTGAAGCTTTGAACTTGGCGATGAAAGGCTCGATTCGTCCAAGCTGCGACGAAGCGGCCATCTGCACCGCTATCGACCACAACTCCATCCTTCGTCCGCTAATGGGCATGGTGGATCGCGATGACCTCGACTTGACGCGGATCAGGGTCGATCCGTCAACAGGACTCGTGTCGCCACTTGACGTGCTTTGGCACATCCGGGAACACAAGCCAAAGCTTCTGGCGATCACGCATGTCAGTAATGTGACCGGTACGATTCAGCCGATTCGGGAGATCGGAAAGATTGCTCGCGAGCATGGCGTATTATTCGTCGTCGATGCCGCTCAGTCCGCCGGCCATATCCCGATCGACGTCCAGGCCGACTACATCGACTTCCTTGCCGCGCCGGGACACAAGGGTTTGCTTGGCCCGCTTGGAACCGGCTTTCTTTACATTCGTCCAGGCCTTGAAGGTGCGCTTCGTCCGCTCGTCGAGGGCGGCACCGGCTCCATCAGCGAGGAGCCGCGGCAGCCGGAGTTCATGCCCGATAAATTCGAATCCGGCAGCCACAACGCCATCGGCTTGGTCGGCCTGAGTGCGAGCGTGCAGTGGATTCTCGATCAGACCGTTGAGAAGCTGGCGATTCATGACCGCGAATTGGTTGGCACCTTCATTGACGGCGTGGCCGACCTTGCTTCGCTAAAATACTTCGGCCCGCAGGGCGTGAAAAACCGCGTGGGTGTTTTTTCCGTGCGCATTGACGGCTTTGCCCCTCACGAACTCTCGGCCGCCCTTGAATCCAGCTTTGGCATCCTCACCCGCTCCGGCATCCACTGTGCGCCGTTCGCCCACGAATCCATCGGCACGTCAGAAGGCGGTGGTACAACTCGCCTTAGCTTCGGCCCATTCCTCACGAAACAAGACATCGGCTTCGTGGCCGACGCACTTGCCGAGCTGGCGACAAGCTCCATCGCCGGCCGGTCCGCTTCGTCGGTCTAACAATTTGCATCAAGCGAATCGTTCGTACGGGCAGGATGCTCGTGCCACAAATACGCAGGTCGCGGCAAACCGCTTACGCCGGGTCACGCCTGGTTTCACGCATCGACTTCAATCTTTCGCGGCACGGGCGGGCTCGAAAAGGCGATGTCTCTGACACGGGGAGATGCCGTCATCTCGTCGGCAGTTGTCTGACCTTCACGCGGTTTTGCGTCACGGTATACAGTCGGCCGGGCGTCAGCCGTTTGTAGCGCAGAAACAAACGATCAACGGCATCGCCTTGCTCGACGTCGCCGCCCGAAAGTTGCAGATACACAACGCTGCGCTGGAATGGTTTTGCCTCGGGCGAATAGATCGCCTCGACCAACTCCGCGTCATTGGTCAACAAATCCAGCTGGCTGGCCCTGGCCTGTTGCAATGCTCCAACACGATCGCCGGGCTCAGTTGCCACGATCGCGTGTTCATGTCGCGTCAAAGCTTCCGCGACAGCGGGGGTGAGATTTCCGAAGATCATCCAGCGCATGGGTCGATTGATCGTACTGCATCCAGCTCATTTCATCTGCTTGATGAAGTCGTTCGCTTCGTTGATCGACTTTTCCATGTCGGCGATGAGTGCAGCGACATCGCTGTCGATCCCTGCCGCCGTGGATTGCAGCGACGAGATTGCCGACGCGTTGAGATTGTGCTTGAGGAACAAAACCTGATCATTGAACGCCGCCAACACCGGCTTCATCTTCGTTTCCGACGCTTTCATCACCGCGATCAACTGCTGGTAACGCTCCTTGGTCGAACGCAATTCTTCCGCACTCTTGGCCCGCAGGTCGGCGTTCTGGTAGTCGGATAGCTCCTTGTTCCACTCCGTGAACATGTCACTGGCGACGGTCTCCACGGAGGCGATTCGCTTACTCACATCGTTCGCCCGTGACTCGCACGAATCGTATTCCGATTTCAACTTATTGTATTTTGATTCGAGATTGCCGCCCTGAAAGTTGGTGACATCCTTAAAGCGCTCGAGTGTCGTCTTGAATTGCTTCTGCGCTGTTTGCTGATCGTCGCGCGTATCTTTTACGCGATCGACGAGGATGTCGCGCTTCTCCCAGCCGAGCTTTTCCCAAGCGGCGTAATAAGTGGAGCGGCAGCCCGTAAAAAGCGTCGCGATGCAACAAAGTACGAAAAGTTGGCGAATCATCCGTGCAATCCTAAGGCAATGCCGCCTATTACAAAATGGATCACGCTAATTTCCGGCTGTCTGCGTTAAAGGGATTGGATCGAGGCGCGATGCCGACTTGTGATGGATGCTTGTCGCATTCGCGATCGATGCAAACGCGTGGGCCGCATCACGATCAAACACCGTACCGGCGGCGTCGATAATAAAATCGACCGCCTCTTTGTGCGACCAGGCCGGCTTGTAGACGCGTCGGCTAATCAGCGCATCGTAGACATCGACGACGCGCACGATTCGAGCCTCGATTGGAATGCGCTCGCCGCTGAGTTGATCGGGATAGCCGCTGCCATCGATGTTTTCATGATGGCTTCGCGCGACTCGGCGGGCACGCGCGAAGAACGGCTGCTTCGACAGAATTCGTTCGCCATAGATCGTATGTTGACGCATGACGTCGCGCTCTGAGTCGTCAAGCGGGCCGGGCTTTTTGAGAATGTCGTCAGGAATGTGAATTTTGCCGACGTCGTGCAGAACGGCCGCGTATCCAATCTCGTGCGACTCGCGTTCGCTGATTCCCATCTGCACGGCCAGTGCTTCGGCATAACGCTGAATGCGCCTGACATGCGTGCCGGTGTCGGCGTCTTTCGCTTCACTGGCGACGGCGAGCATGTAAATCGCGTCCAAGTTTGCCGCCCGCAGTTCCTCGGTCCGTTGTCGTACCTGCCGCTCCAACGCTTCAGAGTGACCCTTCAAATTGATCGCCTGCTCTAATGCGTTGTCGCCGACCATCGCAACGTAAGACAGGCTTTCGCGAATGCTCCGCTCGGCGGCCTTTTGCATCGAGATGTCCACAAAGGTAACGACTCGAAGATCTTCCAGCGGCACGTCGAGCGGGCGCGCGCTGCACAAAACCTCCAGCCTCGAGCCGTCGGGTCGCGGCAAGACGAATTCGCTGTCGCGCGGCTGATCATAGTTCAACAGCGATGTCTCGATCTCTTCCAGGTCGCGTGCTTCGGAATAAAACGAGCGTACGTCGTGCTGCACGATCTTATTTCGCTCGCGCCGCATCATCTCGCAGAGACGCGGATTGGCATGAGCGATGACGCCCGCCCGGTCGATCAGCGCCGCGCCGCAATTCAACGCGTCGAGCACGTGTTCAGTCTGGCGAAGTTGAAGCGGAGCAGTGATGGTGCGCACGCTGGCAATCATAGGCTGGCGTGCGAGAAACGGTTGCACCGAGTAAGCGATTGCGACATGCGACGGCTTGTCGACGCGTCGATCAGCCGGTTTATTCGGACGTTAACGGCAAGCTCGTCGTTGGTTGAGTGACGGCGAATCACCACTATACTCTGCCCGCTCGCGCAGTGGAGCTTGGCATTCATGGGTTTAATCGTTCAAAAGTTCGGTGGAACGAGCGTCGCCGACGCCGAGCGCATTCACAGCGCTGCCCGGCGCGTTATCGCCACCAAAGAGGCGGGAAATAAAGTTTGTGTCGTCGTCAGCGCCATGGGCGACACGACGGACAATCTGATCGAGCTTGCCAGCCAGATTTCAAAGAACCCGCCGAAGCGCGAAATGGATCAACTGCTCGCGACCGGCGAGAAGGTGACGATCGCGCTCATGGCCATGGCGATTCATGCTAACGGTCATCACGCAATCAGCTTCACCGGCGGACAGATCGGCCTGGTGACGGATAACTCCTTCTCCAAAGCGCGCATTCAGTCGATCAATAAGCAGCGCATTTTCGAGCAACTCGACAAAGGCGCGATCGTCATTGTCGCCGGCTTCCAGGGCGTCACGCCTGAGGGCGATTACACGACGCTTGGTCGCGGCGGGAGCAACGCGACGCTTATCGCGATCGGCGCGGTGCTCGGCGCGGATGTTTGCGAAAATTACACGGACGTCGACGGAATTTACACGGCCGACCCGCGCATCGTGAAGAACGCGCGCAAGATTGATCGCATCAGCTACGAGGAAATGCTCGAGCTGTCAGGGCTTGGCGCGAGCGTATTGCAAACGCGGGCGGTCGAGTTTGCCAAGAAATATAATGTGCCGATCCATGTGCGCAACAGCCAGAACGATCATCAGGGTACGTGGATCGGCGCGGAGACTGAAAACATGGAACACATCGTCGTATCCGGCGCGGCCATTAAAAAAAATCTAGTCCGCGTCACGATCAAAAATGTTCCCGATCGTCCCGGCATCGCGGCAAATATTTTCGGCACGATTGCCGGCGCGAACATCGTCGTCGACGACATCATTCAAAACGTGATGGACGACGGTACGGCCAACATCAGCTTCACGGTAGAAGACGGCGACCTTCACGACATCAAACCGGTTGTCGAGCAACTGCGCGCATCCCTCGGCTCGAACAGCGAGACAACGTTTCACAGCGACCTGGCGAAGGTAAGCGTGGTCGGCATGGGCATGCGAACGCACACGGGCGTCGCGCAGCGCATGTTCAAAGCGTTGGCCGACGCGAAGGTAAACATTCAGAACATCACGACGAGTGAAATCAAGATCAGTTGCATTATCGCCGAGGACGATGCCAGGAAAGCCCTCCAGATCGTGCACGATGCCTTCGAGCTGGAGAAGGGATAAAGATATTTACGGGCGACCGCCGCGCTTCGCAGCGATGACGATCAAGTTTGACAAGGCACGCGGCGACCGCTAATTTTCGCCGCTCGATTCGTCGCGCCATTAGCTCAATTGGCAGAGCAGCTGACTCTTAATCAGCGGGTTCCAGGTTCAAGTCCTGGATGGCGCATTGCTCGGCGTTCCTACTTCTTACGTGCCGGACGGCGTGTTGGGTTTCCGGTCGTCTTTCCAGTTGATTCTCTTTGCAACGGCGTCGAAGTCTAGCCAGCGCAGGCGCAAGTCCCGGTCAACCGTTTGCGTCACAAGCTGGGCTCGAGCTAGCTCATAATGGGCCATCTGACCGGCTGGCCAAGAGGTTTCGATGGCCGCTAGCTGGGCAGCGTAGACGCGCTGCTGGAGCGGAAGATCGAGTTGGACGACCGTCGAGGTCGGCTGCGTGGCGGCCGTTTGCAGCAGCTTTAACGATTCGCCACGGAACGTCGCGGCTCCAATATCATCGAGCTTCAGGGGATCGATCGGTTCCGACGCCTGTAGGCCAAACGTTGAAGTCGTCACGAGTTTTTTGTTCATCGTAGTGGCGGCAAACTTAAACGCGGCGGTATTGATCGGCGCGGTGTCGGGCGCGGTCGACGGTGCGGAGGCAGGCATCGCGGCAGAGAAAACGGTGTTCGCCGCCGCGACGAGTTTCATCGCGTCGGCGCTCGCGGTGTCGTAGGCGCGCGTGAGTTTTGCATCCCGCACGACTGCGTCCTTCACTTCATCCATACTCGCCGGCGGGCCCGACGCCTTCACGCCCGTGAGACGGAACACGTATGTCGATCTCGCCGTATCTTCGAGCACGGGTGATGGCTGAAAGAGCTGAAGAACGAGCGAATTCGAAGCGTTCGCCGTCGGTGATAACGCGGACGACGCGCTGATTGCATACGTCGCGAACGTCGCCGTATTGCTCGTCGTAGAGGCGTTGCGCAACGCCGATTTACCAATGCCTGGTACCTCGCCGAGATCCTTGGCGGAGGAATAAGTGCCGACCTGTCCAACGGTCGGTAACACGCCTGTCTCTTTCTTCACGTCGGCGGCGACCTGACTCAGATATTCATAGGTTGAGTAAAGCTCACCCGGAGCGGTCGTTGGCATCGTCGCGCTGGCCGACATCGGATGCAGTTTCTGGAACAGCGCAAAGTCATTCGCCAGGCGGCCGTTAACGCGATCCTGCACGTCGCGAAGTTTTTTCTCGAGCTCCGGTTCGATCAACTGGTCAACGATCTGATCGCGAACCGATTCGAACGGTTTGGTCGTTGGCTGGCTGCTGGCGAGAGCGTTACTTGTGGTTGTCGTTGCCGCCCGTGTCGTGGCTGGTTCCCTGACCGGATCGGTTTGAAATTCGGCCGGACGCGCGAAATAAATTTTGTACGCGTCCTTGGTCCAGGTGTATTCGTCCTTGCTGTCGCGAATCGCCTTCTTGGCCGCGTCGCTCGGCACGGCGATGTATTGCAGCGTTACACGATCGGGATACCTGTAACCGAAGCCGTGCGGGTTGCCAGACGATTGATCGCCGGGCAGGAATTCGGCGAACTTTCCGAAGTGCGTGTGCAAATCATCGTCGGTCGGGGCGGCGACTTTAGACAGATAATCGTCGGCGGAAAACTCAACCACATTCAGCATTAAATTTTGCGCGGTCGTCGCCAACACATTACGGCGGCGAGGTTCGCTCACTTTGATCGCGCCTTCGGCACGCGTCATGGCCACATTGACTTTTAAAAGTGCCGCCATCGCGTCGCGCACCTGCGCGGCGAAATCGGGATCCGTCACATCTTCGAGCGGAACCACCGCGCCGTTGCTTTGTGGCAATTTCACCGCGAGCTGCCCACTACTAAAGACCGCGTCAACTTCGGCGTTATTCACTGAAATCCCGAGTTCATCAGCCTCTTTTTGCAGGAGATAATAGATCTCCGGATGCTGACGAATTTCCGCGGCGAGCTTCGGAAACCAGAAGACGGCGGGACCTTGCCCGGGAATATTTTGGGACAGAAGACTGACCCATGGAACAAAGTCACCGCTGCCCAGAGTGGAGTTGCGACTGGAAACGACGATGGACGTCTCGAGCGTTTGCCATTGAATGGCGGCGCGGCTCAGATCGTCGGAGAAAATTTTCTGATCGCCCGCATAGCCGACCAGGCGATTCGCGCGATCGCCGGTGTTGCCGTTCTTCAGGCCGGCCGGAAGGATGAAGACGATCATCAGCATCACGCCGAAGACGGCCAGGAGCTTCTTACTGTTGTCGCGAATGAAATTGGTCATGTGGAGGAAACGGCGTTAGGCGTTAGGTATTGGGCGTTGGGAAAGCGTTGTCATTGAGCCGGCGCTGGCGACGATGCAGGCGACGTCACTTTCAGGTTTTGCAGGGCGCGTTTAGCGTCGGCGGTTGTTGGGTCATCTGGGAATTGCGCGATGAGTTGGTTGTAGATCGTCGACGCCGCTTTTAAGTCGCTCAGCGATTCCTCGATCTGCCCGATTCGCAGCATCGACTGCGCGACGTGCGGCTTGTCGGGATTGTCTCGAAAATTCGCGATGACGCGCACAAAGGAAAGGGCGGCCTCGTTGAAGCCCTGCTTCGTCGCGGGGCCGGCCCCCGCGGCGAGCGCGAGTTGATAGCGCGACTCAGCCAACAGATACAGCGCTTCGGCCTGCTGCAATGGATCGTTGAAGAAGGCTCGATTCGCATCGATCTCGGCAATCGCGCCGCGCCAGTCTTTTCGATCAGCGGCGAGCTGCGCGGTCTGCACGTGTCGCCGGCCGATCGATCGCAGGGCGGCAGGATTGTTCGGATCTTTCGCGAGCACATCGTCGAGCTTCTCCGCGGCACTATCGGCGGCTTTCCCGTCGTGTCGAGCACGCTGCAGGTCGACAAGAAACGTCAGCATCGCCACACGCTGCTCGTCGGTCAGCTTCGTATTGGTCGACAGCGCCGAATTTATATCGTTAGCGGCGATGTCGAGGTAGGTCGATTGGGTGTCCGGCAGTTTGGGTCGAGCCACGCTGCCGGGCGCGTCGAACTGTAGCCGCGTGATGTAGGCGGTGACGGCGGCGTCAAAGCGGCCGGTCTTGTCGGCGGCGACGAGGAGACGGCGGGAGGCCCAATCGCTCAGCCACGCCTTGGTCGATATGGGGGAATTCGAGCGAACGACTTTTTGATAATTCGCGATCGCGTCGTCCCACTTTTCGAGTGCAAACGCATCTTCGGCCGCCGTCATGGCCGGCTCATTGTCGACGGCGATGCGGGTAATTTTTTCCAGCTCGCGCGAGGTCGAACTGCCGCGCAACTCGAAGAAAAGTTTCCCGGCGTTGATGCCGGTGATATGCACGTCGCGCACCAGCGGCGGCGTGGTCGGCACGCCGGTCCAGAGCGCATCAGCCCGAGCCACGGCGGCGTAGAACCCGCAGAGCAGCAGGGAGAGGGAGATTGGAAGCGTCGCGCGAAACATTCGGGTGGGGGAGATTATCAGAGGGAGGGGTAAGGGGCGAGGGGTGAGGGGCGAGGGGTAAGGGGCGAGGGGTAAGAGGTAAGCGGCAAGGGAAGACGGAGCCGCCGAGTCGGCATTTTATTACTACCCTTGCCCCTCTCACCCCTCGCCCCTTCCTCCTCCATGCAGGAGAGGGGACTTGAACCCCTACGCCTTTCGGCACTGGCTCCTAAGACCAGCGCGTCTGCCAATTCCGCCACTCCTGCGGGGGAGGGTTCAGTGTTTAGGGAGGGTTCAGTGTTGAGGGTTCAGGGTTCAGCGAGGAAGGAATTGAATCCCTCTTTGCTGAACCCTGAACCCTGAACCCCGAACCCCGAACTCTCGGCGGTCTACCGCTTCGATAGCTCGTAGTAGCCGATCAGGTATAAGAACCGATTTTGGTTCAGAATTGGAATGCGGTAGTCACGGGCCTTGTTGCTGATGTTTTGGTACGCCTCTGAATCAGCGACGGCCTTGTCGTAGATGGCCTTCTGAATCGGGTCATCGCGTTCTTCCTTGGTGAGCGAGGGGATGACCGGCTCGACGCCGAGCACGACGAAGTCGGTATCGACATTGATATCGGGCACGACGTCGCCGCCCCATTGGGTGATGAGGCGTTTGACCACTTCAGAATCCTGCGCGGTGGCCTTGCCGTCACGGTCGAGGTCGAATGCGCCGTACACGAGGAACTTGTTCTTCGTATTCTTGTCGTAGACGAGATTGGCGATGATGTCGCCTTCCGTGATCGCCTGGCCGGGCGTCGAATTGACGACGCGGCACTCACTGCTGGTCGCGCCGACGCGGGTCACCTCGATCGAGGCTTTGCCCTTCGGAAGCGCGACATCGGTATTCGGATCACCGATCGGCGGAATTCCTTCGTTGCGGTCATACACCTCGAACGTCATCCCCGCGATGAGCTGATCGCCCTGGCCGAGATCGATGAAGCAGACGCCGGCACCGGGCAGGCGGATGATGTGTCCATCAGCCTGCGACAGCACGGGCTTGTTCACGTCCGGGCGCGTGCCGCGCAGCTTTTCCTGCACGGCATCGAACTGTTTCTTGTCGGTTTCGATGGTGCGGGTCAACTCGGCGACCTGAACGTTCGCTTTGTTCAGCGCGTCCTGGGCTTCCTTCAGCTTTGAATCCGCGCCGGCCTGAATGTCGTTGACGTTCGTGTCCTTCTGGGCGGCGAGGGTTTGATAATCGGCCGCTGCCTTGGCCTGGTCGGCACGTACCGACGCCAGCGCGTCGGTCAGCTTCGCAATCTGAGCGGCCTGATCTTTCTGCGCCTGCTGTAGCGAGGCGGTTGCGGCCTCGGCTTCCTTCCGGGCGTTCGTCGCTTCGGTGTTGCGTTGCACGACCGCGTCGGCCAGCAGATTCATGGCATTCACGACGTTGTCCGACTGCAACTTCAACCCGGCGGCAGCCACTTTCTTACCCGCCGAGGCGATCGCATTTTTTGCGTTTGTCATCGCCGTCTCCGGGTTGGTCGAGCCGCTCAGCGTTTTGGCGAGCCGTTCCGAACGTTGCACCGAAATGTTCAGCAACGACGCGCCGGCATCGTACGGCGGGGTGGAGTTGCCCCTCACGCTGGTGAGCGTCGTAACGTCCGACCCGCTGAGGGCAGCCTCGGTCACGACCGACTTGTACTTTTCCTTCAGGTCGCGGTTTTCGGTCGTGACACGCGACGCCTCGACATAAAAATAGATGCCAAAAATCGTCGCCGTGACGAACAGGAACGACGTCACGACCGTCCAGGTTACCAATGCGGCGCGAGATCCTTGATTTACAGGCGGCATACAAAACCTCCAACCCACTGGTGCGAAAACATGGATGCAGCAACAACGGCGTGAATTTACAAGCCACGACGACCAGCTAACCGGCGGCGAGCACCGCGCTTAACCCGTGGCGAGCCGCCGAGGAATATTACCGGTGGACCGTTCGACCGGTCAAGAAATCGCCGGTTTGCTAACCGGCAATTTCAGGGTAATCGCATATGAACATGTTTTGAGGAATGCTAGCCACGTCATTCCGAGGGGAGCAGCAGCGACCCGAGGAATCTCGATTTGCGAAGCGTTTTCGTCAGCTGAGATCCCTCGAGTCGCTGCTGCTCCTCTCGGGATGACGCACTTACGGGTCACACGCAATTGCCCTGCCGGCGATTTTGCCACGCTCGGCGTTAGGCATGAGGTAAGCCGGCATTTTCGTCCGGTTTGGGACTCGCGTTCGCGCTGTCGTCGCGAAACATGCGATTCACGCGCTCGCGAAGCTCGTCGAAATCGATCGAGGCTTTGATCCAGAAATCATTCGCGCCGCGGCTCATCGCGAAGCTGCGAAACTGTGGATCGGAAACGGCGCTGAACATGACTACTGGAAGGCTCGCAATTCGCGGATTGCTTCGGACCAATCGCAACACTTCCATCCCGTCGATTCCCGGCATCATCACGTCCAGCAGCATCAGGTCGCAGGAATGTTCTTCCAGAAAATTCAACGCCTCCTCGCCGGACGTGCGGTAAACGCCGCGATGCCCGAACAGGTTGAGCATGCGGGCGAGCGGCTTGGCCGTGTCCACGTGGTCATCGACGACAAGGATCGTCTTACCAGCCTCGGTCATCGTCGACATAGTGAAGGGAATTCCAGTCATGCAGGTCGACTCGAGGAGAACACTCCGCGAGCTGTTTCAAAGATCACACCGATGAGGCCGTGACGACCGGCCGGACGACGAACCAGCGATGCCGCACCGCGCTCCACACGCCAAGCAGCACATAGATCAGCATGCCGATCCCCACGGCGTATCGATGGGCCACGATCAGGAGCAGGACGAGCACCAGCACAAACACCAGCCGCGCGATCGACCGCCGGCCACGAAGATGGCGGTTGACGACGTGCGGATATCGCACGTTGCTGACCATGAGCAGGCCGGAGCCCAGAAGCAACGGAGGAAGAGACGCGATGCATATATTCGATAACCCACGTAGAACGGCCGGACCGCTGCCATACTGTGCAAGGGAGTCGGCGTATGTCAGCGCTAAATCCTGTTGAAGCAGAATAATTCCAGCCACGGTACCGGCGGCGGCGGGGCTGGGGAGGCCGAGGAAGCTGAAGTGGTGTTGCTCGCCGTGCTCGTTGCTCACGTTAAACCGCGCCAGCCGCAACGCCGCGCAACTGAAATAGAGTGCTCCGACCGCCCAGATGAGGCGGGAAAGTATGAACGGCGTGTCGGGGTATTGGTTCTTGAACAAAAGCAGTGCGACAAATGCCGGCGCGGCGCCGAAGCTGATGACGTCGGCAAGGCTGTCCAGTTGACCGCCGAAATCGGTGGTGTGGCGAGTAAAGCGCGCCAGCCGGCCGTCGAGGGCATCAAAAATCATCGCGAAAAATATCAGATAAGCGCCGGCGAGATACCGCCGGTGCGAAAGCCACATCGCCCAGGGGTCGTGGCCGACATTCGTGTTGTCAAGCGCCGCGATGTACATCGCCGCGAAGCCGCAGATGGCGTTGCCGAGCGTCGCGAGGCTGGGGAGGAAATAGACGGATCGGATGTACGCCCGCCGGCTTCTGCGACGAATGCGGCGGCGGCGATGCGCTCGCCGCGGATCCCGATGAAGACGTTCGCCCATCTCGCTCACGCCGGCGTCTCCGGGCCGATCAGCGGCTCGCCTTCTTCCGCCGGATCGATCGCTTTATTCGTATGAATTGGATTGCTCAGCGTCGCGATCACATCCGCCGCCCCGCGCACGGTCTGCCCGACCCGCACCTTGATCTGCGGGCCCAGCGCGGCCGGTATGTACAATTCCGTCCGACTCCCGAATTTGATCATGCCGATCCGGTCGCCCCGTTTGAAGGTGACGCCTTCCGATCCATCGAAGATAATCCGCCGCGCGATCAGGCCGACAATCTGCTTCACCACCGCCACCGGTCGATCGCCGTTCGGCTCGGCCAGCAAAATCGTCTGCGATTCGTTCTCGTCGGACGCCTTGGCATGGCTCATCGCGTTGACGAATTTGCCCTTCTTGTAAATCACCTTAGTGACCCGCCCATCGCAAGGCGCGCGGTTGATATGAACGTTGAAGACCGACAGGAAAATGCCGATGCGCACGCACGGGCCACCCAGCAAATCGTTGTGCGTCATCTCGGTAATGTCCGAAACTTTCCCGTCGGCCGGGCTGACCATCGTGTGCTGCTCGGCCGGCACGACGCGCTCGGGATCGCGAAAGAACGCGAACAACCAGATCAGCACCGGCACGACGATCAGGCCGAGCAACCACAGGTGGGTCACCCAGCCCGTCGCGAGGCCCACCATCAGCAGGGCGATCGTCCCGATCAGCATCTCGCGAAATCCGTGTCGCGTAAAACGAGGCATGTCCATCGGAGGTTAACGACTGTCGTGGATTGAGGAAAGCGAACGTGCGACCGCATCCTGCAAACCGTTCGATCCGCGCGCACTCCCCATTTAGCCCGCGAACTTGTTCGCGGATTTTCAGAGCGCTAAATCACTTTTTTTCAGTCGATCGACGCATTTACGTCATCGCGCGCTCACCCCGCGAACAAGTTCGCGGGCTAAATGGAGATGAGTTCGCTTCGAGCGTCGGCGCGGAGTCGATCCTCCTCGTGTCGCATGATGCGGAAGGCTCGCTCGATTCGATACTTACCGGCGAATTGGCTTCCTTTGCCCGATCAACGTGCGCCGTCGCCGCGGACACCTCGTGAACGGAATGTTCGACCTCTTCGATCACGTCGACTTCTTCGATCAGGTCGACCGCGTTGACCTCCGCGCCCTCGAGGTCGTCGCTCGCTGGTTCGTGGGCTGCCTCGAACTTCTTCAACGCCATCAGTTGCCGCACGCACGACTGCATCGCGCGCTCGGCACGGTGTTCGTACTGTTGCAGCAGCATCAGTTCGTGGTCCCGATCTTCACTGATGAGCGTCCCCATCACGATCCCGGCACCGATGCACTTTCGTTTGCGCTTTCCCATCCTGATCCTGATCGAAGCCGTAGTCGCCGTAATGGTTGAACAGACCTGACTCGGCCCTGGCGACGCGCAGCAGCTTCCATTGATGGGCCGCGATTCGCTCGACCAGAATCCGCTGCGTCATGCTGAGCGGCCGCCACTCCTCGTGCAGCGATTTCAGCAGCGCGTCGTAAGCATCGCGATCCTCGTCCAGGAGCACGATCTGCTTCGAGAGCATCCCGTGCCGAAGCGCGTTGCCCGCGCTGCGGGCCTTCCCCGCGGCGCTCCGCGGGCCGGTGGACTTGCGGGCGTTGAGACGATTGGCGGTCTTCTGTGCGTCGGACGACATGGCGAACCTCGGGGGCGAGTGAAGGGAGGCGAGCGAGAGTGCGCGCACGGTGCACGCGTTCCATGTTCGACGCGAGCGCTGCGCGGGCGGGGCGCATAACGCGTGGCGGGCGGGAGGAATTTGCGAATTTACGAAGTTAAGAATTTACGATTGCAAGAAACCGCGCTGCGCGCCGGGCGCGCCAAACCGGTAGCGCGCCACGTCTTCAATCGCAAATTCGCGAATTCGTGAATTCATAAATTCATAAATTCGTAAAATCTCAAATTCCTCCCAGATTTATCTTGAAACCTCCCACAACCCACGTCTACAGTTCCATCGTTCCCGCGAAGGCGTTCGCGGGAGTGAAAGCCAGGCGGCGGCATGTGTCGCGACGGCTTGGCAGGGCCACGAACGCTCGGTTGTTTCGACACGGTGTACGTGCGACCGACTCGGGCGTTTCGATTGAACAGGAGGTGATCCGTGAACCTATTTGATTGTATGAGTGGGCTGCTCTAAGCAGCTACCGCGCGGTGAGAGTCCGGCGGTGAACGCGGCTGCTTAAAAGCCGCCTACTGCAGCAACTCAGAACGAGCCCGGATCAATGCGATCCGGGCTCTTCTTTTTTACCTAGTGAGACTCAGTCATCTGTTGGCATGAGAATCCTGCCTTGAATGTCTTTCGGCCGGGTGAGATCGTAAGAGATAAACTTGGTCGTTTCGGTCGATGGGAAATTCCCGTCCAGATAATCCTTCAGCTTCGGCACCGCCGACACGAACGCCTTCGGCAAAATCATCGCGACGGGCGGGTCGGTCCATTTCTGAAACAGGCCGAATGGCAGGTCGCTCCAGGGGTCGCTCAGCCGCTCTTCAAACTTTTCCGGATACCACACGAAGCGTTTGATCGGGCGATCCGCATAAAACCACAAGCCGAGTGTTTCATCGCTCTCGGCCAGCATGACGCACCCATTCAGCGGCGCGGCGGCGCGGATCGCATCACCCAGTTCCGGCAGCGAATAGTTGAGATCGTTCTGGACGATGACGCTGGGGCGCGAAAGCTTTGCATGCACGACCGAGGCATTGACCATCCCAAACGCGAGTAGCGCGATTGCGAGGATTGAGATTGCGATCGCGCTCCGCATCGGTCGCATGTACTGCGATTGTAGTAGTTCCTCCAACATCAGCGCCGCGGCCATCACCGCGCCGGGCGCGAGCGGCCACCACCACCACTCGTGCACGAAGACGCCTTGCCGGCCGACGACAACGTGAACGACCGCCCAGGCGAGCATCAGCCAGACGAGGGAGTTTGCATTTTCTGACGCCTCTCGCCGTACTCGGGGGGAGGTTGGGAGGGGGACGTTATGGTCTTGCGATACGTGCGGCCTTTGGGTGGAAATAGAAGACCCCTCTCCCTGCCTCTCCCCAGGGTACTGGAGAGAGGAGTTCGCTGTTTTGATGCGCGTCGGGACGAGGCGACGAATCGCCCACGCGATCATTAGCGCGAACACCGGCCAGCTAATGTTTCCGATCGCGTGCTGCCGGAGCGCTTGATCGATCCAACCCGTCAATGTGATTTGCGTACCTCGGTCAGATTCGCTGCTGAGCGCTCGGCGTTCGATGAGCTTGCCCATCCAATGCCAATCGTGCGTGACGAAGACGGCCTGGTAATACAGGCCGAGGAAAATCGCGCAGCCGGAAAGGCCGAAGGCAATGATCCAGCCCCAACGGCGCGGGTGATGCGTCATCGCATAATGCGTGCAGAGCACCGGCAACAGATAAAACGCCGGCCAATCCGTGGCAACGGCGGGGAGGAACATCGCGATGAGGAAGAGCAAGGTTTTCAGCGACGGCGCTGCTGAAAACTTCAGATAGGCGACGACCGTCCAGAGCGTGAAGAAACAGAGCTGCGGGCTGATCACATCCGGCTGCGACCCGAACATCAACGTCATCGGCAGCAGCGAAAACAGCACGCCTCCGATGATCGCGGCGCGATCGCTGACGCGGCGATAGAGCAGCGTGAAGATGCTGAGCGTCAGGGCGACTGTGAAGAGCGACGACGACAGCCGCGATTGCCAGTCGGGCGGAATATTGTTTGAGCGCGCGTCCCAGCCACAAACCGCGTACGTTCCCGCGACAAGTAGCGGCAGCAGCGGCGGATGGTTTGGATAGAAAACGAACTGCCGGCGAGTCGAATGCGACGCATCGCCGAGATTGTTGATCGGCACGGCCGCCGTGGAAATCACGGGGAAGCGAAAATAATTCCGCGCCAGTTGGCCGTAGTACGCGCCGCACCCTTCGGGATCGCGCTCGAAGACGCGGTTAAAGGTCATGGCGCGCGACAGCAGGGCCACGAGAAGGACGATGCAAAGCGACAGCGCAAGGCGCATGGGATTGAACAATGGACGGGCGGCGAGAGGCGGTCGATTTTCCATGTCGATCATCGGAGTAGACTTCAATGCAACGGCGATCGCACCCTCAAAGAGAATGCAGTTATCCGACCTGCGCTGCAAATGTCATCCGCCGGTTTTGAATATGGTCGCCGGCCGTTCTATAATCATCCGACACTGATTCGGAATTCCACGTTTTGAAAGGACGATGAACGATGTCCATGTTTCCTCAATCCACGTCGAAGCCCGTTGAGCTTGAATACGGGACGGTTGAACGCACGATGTTCAATTTTTTCAACGCGGTCTACGCCTGGATGGCCGTCGGCCTGGCGTTGACGGCGGCGGTGGCATTCGGCGTGTCGCACTCGCCGACGGCGATGAAGATGATCTACGGCAATCCGTTGATCCTCGCCGCCACGTCGATCGGCCTGTTCGTGATCGCGATCGCATCGCAACGTGCCATTCTTCGAGTCAGCTCGACCGTCGGAACTGCAATTTTCCTTCTGTATGCCGCGCTCATGGGCGTGCTGATCAGCTACATCTTCGTCGTCTACAAGTTGGAAACAATCGGTGCCGCCTTCATGGTGACCGGCGGCGTGTTTGCCGTGATGAGCGTATACGGCTACATCACCAAGCGCGATCTGACCAGCATCGGTTCGCTTTGCGTGATGGGACTGATCGGCCTGGTGATCGCATCCGTCGTCAACATCTTCCTCGCGTCGAATGCGCTTAGCTGGATCGTCACCTACGGAGTGCTGGCCGTGACGCTGGGGATCATCGCCTACTACACGCAGGCCCTGAAAGAAATGGCCGACCGCGCTGAGGGCAATCCCGCAATGCTCTCCCGCATCGCGATCTTTGGTTCGCTGGTGCTTTATATCTCTTTCATCAATCTCTTCCTGTCGGTGCTCCGCATCATGAATGGCAAGCGATAAGTAATTCCGATCTCTCTCTGTGTTCGGGAAGAACGATAACCAAGTCTGACTCCTCTCTCCGTACTCGGGGAGAGGCTGGGAGAGGGGTTCTTTGATTGGTGATCGGACGGGTCATGGGGAGGATGAAGACCCCTCTCCCAGCCTCTCCCCAGTGTACTGGAGAGAGGGGTTAAGACGCGGATCAATCACCTACCGGGTCTCATCGCTTTCGAAATCGTCCTGCTCGATTTCCTCGGCGGAGGGAAGATCGACATCCGTCGGATCGACCGCCAGCCGTTTCACGCGCGGGCCGATGCGGGTGAATAATTCATACGGAATCGTGTCGGCCAGCCGTGAGATTTCATAAGCGCTGGCCGGCGAAAGCGGATCGTCGTCGACGATCGTGATCAGTTCGCCGATGTGTGCGTGCGGGGCGTTGGCCAGGTCGATCGTGGTCAGATCCATGCTGATTCGCCCGATGACCGGGCAGCGCGAGTCGCCGATGAGCATGACGCCTTTATCCGACAGCGAACGCAGATAGCCGTCGGCATAGCCGATCGGCACCAGGCCGACGCGCAGGTCGCGCGGCGCGACGAACGTCTGCCCGTAGCCGACGGCAGTGCCCGCCTTCACGTCGTGGATGCCGATGAGCGGGGCCGTCCATTTCATCACCGGCTTGAGCGCGCGATCGACATTCGGGCGGCCGGTTGGATCGATGCCGTAGAGCGAAATCCCGGGCCGTACCATATCCAGGTGCGCTCGCGGCGTGAAAAACACGCCGCCGGAGTTCGCGGCGTGTCGCGTGACTTTTCCCTGCTTCGATTCGACATACACATCCGTCGCGAGCATGAATTTTCGGAGCTGTTCGATCGTGTACGGATCGTGGGCGATTTCGGAATTGGCGAAATGCGTTGCCAGGCTTGTGAGCCTTAAGGCAGAGAGCGATTCAATGCGGCGCAAGAGATCGGGGAGCGCGTCGATCCGCGTGCCGCAGCGCGTGAGGCCGGAATCGACCATCACCTGCACGTCGACGCGCCGCCCGATCTTCATCGCAATGCGCGCCAGGTCCGCCGCCGCCGAGCGCGTGGCGATCGTCAGCGTCACGCGTTTTTTCACGATCGCGTGCTCGATCGCGAAGCGCTGCCGGCCCAGAAAAACGTTTTCGATTTGTCGCAACACCGTAATCGGCAGGCCGACGCTGTCGGGAAGCTGGACGGCCTCCTCGATCGTCGCGACGGCGAGCTGTTCAACCGCGGGCTTCTGCTCGGGGCCGTCGGCGATGTTCGCCAGCGCGTCGGCGACAATTCCGGCACCGTGGCCGTACGCGTCGGCCTTGACGATCGCGCAGATATCCGTGCCCGGCAGAAGGCGCTGCCGCAGCACGCGCGCGTTGTGCAGCAGATTCGCCCGCGAGATCATCAGCCGCGGCTCGCCTAACGCATATTTCGCATCCATGCCCAAAGTCCCTTCGGCCGATGAGCTTAGCTCGCGGCCGCTCATTCGCGAAGCGCTTGGCGCGGGCAACGGCGTTTACTTCGCCCCACTCACGCCAACGGATGAACGTGCGGTGACTGCGATAGCTACAACCTGCGACGCAGGGGATTCGTGGATTCGGAAATTGCCGATCCGACGAAATTGCCGATCCGACTAGGTATGGTGAGAGAGCTGAATCACGCGGTCGCAAGCGACCGGGCTAAATGGGGGAGTGGTGTCGCATTCTTTTGACTGGGTTTGGTTAGCCCGGTCGCTTGCGACCGACTCGAGCGTCATGGACCGATTTGACGCGACCGACGCTCAATCTTCGGGCGGGTGCGATGGCAGTGCGGCAGGGCAACCGCATGTGAATGTATTGTGAGATTCCCAAGACACGTCATTCCGACGGGATGACGACTTCTTTGGTCACATGCAATCGCCCTGGGCAGTGCGGGGTCATCTTCGACATGCCCTTGAACGACCTTGCCCGGGCATCTTACACTCGCATCACGCATGGATGAATTGGCCGCTCCTGCTGAAACGAAGTTGCCGACTGACGCGAATGAAATGCGCGCATCGAACAAAGGGGCGAACTCGGCGGTGCTCTCGCCGGCGATGCGGCAGTATCAGCAATTTAAAACCCAGCATCCGGGATACGTCCTCTTTTTCCGGATGGGCGACTTTTACGAGATGTTCTGGGACGACGCGCGGCTGGCAAGCAGAGTGCTGGGCGTCGCGCTCACCAGCCGCAGCCGCGGCGGGATTAACGGCGAAGACGCGATCCCGATGGCGGGCGTGCCGTTTCATTCGGTCGAGGGGTATCTCCGCCGCATGATCGCAGCGGGGCACAAGGTTGCGATCTGCGAACAGACCGAAGACGCGGCCCTGGCGAAGGGCGTCGTCAAGCGCGATGTCGTGCGATTGATGACGCCCGGCACGCTCACGGACGATCCGCTGCTCGACGGCAAATCCGATAATTTCCTCGCGGCCGTCGCGTTCGGCGTGGCGCGAAACGGCGGATACAAAGCCGCGCTCGCCTGGGTGGAACTGTCGACCGGCGCGACCGTCGCGACCAGCGGCGATGAAGGCCGCATCCTCGACGAAATCGCCCGCATGAAGCCCGCGGAAATTCTAATCCCCGAGCTCCCTTCCGGCTTGCCGCACGAAATCTCCAAAGCGCTTACCGCCATCGGAATCACTGCGCAAACGATCCGTCCCGGCTGGCAGTTCACGCCGCATCACGCGAGCGAGGAATTGAAGCGGCAATGGCAGGCGCGGTCGGCCGCCGGCTTCGGATTCGATGACGATGACCCGGCCGTTCTCGCGGTGGGGGCGCTGCTCAGCTACCTGCAGGAAACGCAAAAGGCCAACCTCGCGCATATTCGCCCGCCGCGCCGGCACAGCGTGGAGAATCATCTCGCGATCGATCCCGCAAGCTGGCGAAGCCTCGAAATCGACCGCACCGTGCGCGGCGGCTCGCTCGACGGCTCGCTGCTCAAAGCCATCGACGAAACCGAAACAACAATGGGTGCGCGACTGCTGCGACAGTGGGTGCGTTTTCCGCTCATCGATATTGAGCACATCGAAGCGCGGCAAAACGCGATCGCGACGCTGCTCGAATCGCCGGCAACGCTTTCATCGATCGCCAAAACGCTTGGCGATGTGTGCGACATCGAACGCGTCGTCGGGCGATTGACGGTGGGGCGCGCCAGCCCTCGCGATCTGGCGGGACTCGCGCGCTGCCTGTCGCGGCTGCCGGCGCTGTTCGATCAATTGCAGTCGCTGTCGAACCCGTCCGCAGTCGCACCGGAAGTTGAAGCGATGCGCGCGTTCTGCACCGAGCGCGGTCAGTTTCTGGGCAGCGCGATCATCGACGACCCGCCGATGCATCTACGCGAAGGCGGCGCGATCGCGAGCGGCTTCGATGCCGAGCTCGATCGCCTGCGCGACATCAGCACCAGCAGCCAGCAGTGGCTCGCCCGCTATCAGGCCGGCCTGATTGGCGAGACGAAAATTACTTCGCTGAAAGTCGGCTACAACAAAATCTTCGGCTACTACATCGAAGTCACCAACTCGCACAAAGACAAGGCACCGGCGAATTGGACGCGCAAGCAGACGACGACCAATTCCGAACGTTACATCACGCAGGAACTGAAAACGTTCGAGAATGAAGCACTGGGCGCGCGCGATCAATCGATCGCGCTGGAGCAGCTGCTATTCGAAAAGATTCGTCAGACGCTGCTGCCGCACATTGACTCGTTTCAGGAGCTTGCCCAGAGCGTGGCGCGGGTGGATGTCGTTTCGTCGCTGGCGAGCCTTGCGAAGAAGCGGCGATATTGCCGCCCGAGGGTGGTGGAAGAATCGCGGGTGTTGCGCATCATTGACGGCCGCCATCCGGTGCTTGAGCAGCAGCTTGGCAATGAGTTCGTCGCGAACGATGCGAGTTTCGACGAGGCCGATACGCTGCAACTCATCACCG
>CAXSBN010000031.1:0-48774 GCA_964236135.1 uncultured Phycisphaerae bacterium | reverse complement strand
TGACCAAGGCATTGGCCGCCATTCGCGCCGTCGTGCCGACACTAGATGAGGATCGTTATCTCGCCCCCGATCTGGAAGCCGCCGCGGAATTGGTTGGGAGCGGTCAGTTGGCGGCGGCGGTGTCGGGCGGAATTTTGCCCGAGCTGGAGGACGCCGATGCCGGCGTTTGAAGTTTGTCACGGCTCGTCGCCGGTGATCCTCGGCCTGCCGCACACCGGCACCGAGGTGCCGCCGGAGGTTTGGGCTCGCCTCAATGAAAACGGGCGCGTGCTCGCCGACACCGATTGGCACGTCCACACGCTTTACGACGGCCTGCTGCCCGGCGCGACGACCGTGCGGGCGACGTTTCATCGCTATGTGATCGACGCAAATCGCGACCCTACCGGCGGTGCACTTTACGCCCGTCAGAGCACAGCCAGCCTCGTACCTTTGACTGACTTTGACGGACGGCCGATCTGGCTCGCGGGGCAGGCGCCGGCGCCGGGGGAGATCGCCGATCGCATCGCGATGTTTCACGCGCCTTACCACGCCGCCCTCGAAGCCGAGGTCGAGCGCGTGCGCGCGATCCATGGGATAGCGGTGGTATATGATTGCCACTCGATCCGGTCGCACGCACCGTTCCTGTTTGACGGGCGATTACCCGATCTTAATATCGGAACCAATGAGGGAACGACGTGTTCTCCATATATAGAACGGGCGGCTATGGAAATAGTTCACACCGCGACTGACTATACACACGTCCTCAACGGCCGCTTCAAGGGCGGCTGGACCACGCGACACTATGGACGCCCGGCCGGCGGTGTCCACGCGATCCAAATGGAGCTCGCCCAATCCACGCACCTAACCGCAGAGGCCCCGCGATTCACCTACGACCCCGCGAAGGCCAATCGTCTGCGGGCGGTGTTGAAGATTCTGTTGGAGCGAATCGAAAGCGTCGCTCTCAAAATGGCGTAAACCACCGGCGGCTACGCGACTGCCGACCCGACCGACACCGGCGGCAGCGCCATCGCTTCGATCGCCCAACGTTTGATTCAGCAGAGGTAAAACCGCCGCCCGCCGACCGTCGTCCCCCGCGGCCGCAGCTCCGCCGTCTTGATCCCCCTGCAGAGCCTGCCCTGAGCGGAGTCGAAGGGGATCAATTCGGCATACGGCTGACGGACGGAGAGGGCGAGCATGTCCTCAATATCGACGCAACGCACCCTGTTCTGTAAACTCGACGTCATCAATGCGATATTCGATCGAGCTTCGGCCCAAAGCATTGCGCGACCTGAAGCGATTGTCGCCCGAGGTTTCACGGCGGATCGAAGAGAAGATACAATTGCTGTCGAATGATTTGGCCGGCGACGTGAAGCGGTTGGTGAACTTCACGCCCGGCTATCGCCTCCGCGTCGGCGATTGGCGCGTGCTGTTCCGGCCCGAAGGCACTCGCCTGATCGTCTATCGAATCGTCCACCGCTCTGAAGCCTACGAATGAAAGGCCGTCAATGACCAAGCTCCGATCCCAGCTTTGGACCAATGAAAAAGGCAAACGATTCGTCGTCCTGCCCGAAGAAGATTTCCTGCGCATGTCCGAGCTCGTCGAAGACCGGGGCCTGTCGCGTATCCTGCGCGACGCCATCGAATCCGACACCGATGAGCCGTCCATCCCGCTCACCGAAGTCAAACGCCAACTCACCGTTCAGCGCCGACCCTCGAAGATACCGAAACCCTGACGCAGGGGCAGGGGGGCCAGCTACTTGCCGGCCACGTAGAGGTAGAACCGCCGCCCGACGACCGGAGAGTCCCCCGCGACCGCAGCTCCGCCGTCTTGATCCCGCCGCAGAGCCTGCCCTGAGCGGAGTCGAAGGGGATCAACTCGGCATACGGCTCGCGGACGGAGGGGGCGAGCATGCCTGCTATATCGGCGATATTGCAATCTCTCTCTCGCGCTGGAAGCCTAATCCGTCGTCGCATAAACTCTTGATATGAGTACAACGCAACTCAGGCGACAAGCGAAAGCGCTGATCGACGACCTCTCGACGACACAACTGCTTGTCGCGTCGGAATTTCTTGCGTTCGTCAAGAGCCGTGAGCTCAACTCCGCCACGTTGGAACTCCTGTCGATCCCCGGTTTCGAAGCGTCGTACGCCCGTGGCATAAAAGACATCAACGCCGGACGAACCACCGCTTGGCGGAAGGTGCGATCGGATGTTTAAGTTGGAGTTGTCGCGAGAGGCCCAACGGTTTTACGACCGCGCAGACAAGTCCACCGCGAAGAAACTCGCCCGCTGTTTTGTGGCGTTAGAAACCGATCCCCGCACCGGCAACAACGTCAAAGCCCTCAAGGGCAAGTTTGCCGGTTCCTACCGCTTCCGCGTCGGGGCTTTGCGCGTCGTATACACCGTCAACGATCAAGCCGTGATGGTTTCGTCATCACCATCGCCAAACGAATTGACGTGTACGAGTAAGACGATCCCCCAGGATCGATGTCCCCCGGCGACCGCAGCTCCGCCGTCTTGATCCCCCGCAGGATCAACTCGGCATACAGCTGGCGGATGGAAAGGGCGAGCATGCCTTATTCATCGACCTATTCCGCTACTGTCTTTGCGGCTCGTGACGTATGATTCGAGCATGGCCAAGCGTTCAGATCTATTTACCGTCATCGTTGAGCAGGATGAGGAAGGCTATTTCGTCGCCAATGTTCCCGAACTGCGCGGCTGTCACACACAGGCCAAATCGCTAGATGTGCTGATGAAGCGGGTCGCCGAGGCGATCACGCTCTGCCTCGCCGACGGCCCGCGTCCGCCGCGGCGAACCTTCGTCGCTGTCCAGCAAGTGCAGGTGGCCTGATGCCCCCGTCGCAAACGAGTCACGGGCAAGGAACTGACCCGCGCCCTACGATGGCCGCGTCACGATGGTGCCCGTTCACGCCGGCGAAACGATCGGCCCCGGTCTGCTCGGCCAAATCCTCCGCGACTGCGACCTTACCGACGAACAACTTGAAGATCTGCTATGACGCCTGCTCGCCGATGATCCGCGTCGCCCGCGAGCGATACTCCGCCGTCTTGATCCCCCGCAGAATCAACTCGGCACACGGCAGGCGGATGGAGAGGGCGAGCATGACTCCATCATCGGCGATTTCCGCCAAACGGCGTATGGCGGGTTTCAACCCGCCGCCGATGCCCCGCTGCACCTTGAAGCCGGGGAGCTTTACCTGATCTGCGTGGGGTAGACTGGCTGGCCGACGCTCTTGAGGTCGAGCTGGTACACGCGGCGGTCGGTGACGACGACGAGGTTCGTCTCGCACTCCGGCTTGTTCGGCTTCAGCAGCACGAACGTCCGCGTGTCATCGCCGGCCGCGATGCCCTCCGGCCCCGCCGCGCCTTGCACGCTTTCGAGTTGCCACCGCGTCGTGTCGCCGGCGGTGACATGGCGAGAAAACGCGCTGTGATTGATCCGCTGGGACAAGTTGATATCATCGCCAAACACCAACCCAACGGAGGCTTGTGGGCGATCAGCTTTTCATTCGCGACGTCCCGGAGCGTGTCCGCACGTGGATTGAGTCAGAACGTCGTCAGAAGATGATGACGCAGAAAGAGTTTCTCATTCACGCGCTGGAGCAGGCGTGTGCCGGTGGAAATCAGCCGACGCTGTTCGACGACGTTGCGAATCGTCCGACGCCAATCCCCGACAGCACGCCCTTTAACTTCATAGATTTGTTCGCCGGCATCGGCGGGCTTCGGATCGGGCTGCAACGCGCCGGCGGGCGGTGCGTGTTTTCCAGCGAGTGGGATAAGAACTCACAGAAGACCTATCGCAAGTGGTTCGGCGAAGCACCGCACGGCGACATCACGCAGATCAAGCCGACGGACATTCCAAATCACGACGTGCTTGCGGCCGGGTTCCCCTGCCAACGGTTCTTCGCCGTATGGAATGTCTGACGATGCCGGAATCACGCGGTCGCAGAGTTTGGGAGGAGACAGAACTTATTCAAGTTCTCGCGCTCTACTGCCAACTCCCGTTCGGTCGGATGCACCGTGGTAATCCTGCGGTCGTCGCGTTCGCCGAATCACTGGATCGCACGCCAAGCGCGGTCGCGTTGAAGTTGGTTAACTTCGCTAGTTTCGATCCCGCCCTTCAAGCGCGTGGCATCCGAGGAATGTCTAACTCTTCGAGACTCGACCGCGAAGTTTGGGATCGCTACTACGGCCATTGGGACACACTGGCGACGGTAGAAATCGCTGAATGCAGCGTCGCGCCGGAGTGGGAGCCTCGCCGCACAACGGCGCAGCGAATGACGGCCGTTCGCGTGGGCCAGGGGTTCTTCCGAAACGCCGTACTATCCGCCTACGAAGGGGCATGCTGTGTCACCGGCATTTCGGCGCCCGGCTTGCTACGTGCAAGCCACATCGTCCCGTGGTCGGTTTCGGAATCGCAACGCCTCGACCCTGCAAATGGTCTGTGCCTGAATGCCTTGCATGACGCCGCGTTCGACACTGGTTTGATTACGGTTGATGCCGACCATCGTGTGCTCGTGTCGCCTTCGATCCGCTCCGCGATGCCGCCCGTCGCGTACACCGAATACTTCGCACGGTATGCCGGGGAAACGATCCGCCTTCCCGAGCGATATCGACCCAACCCGGACGCCTTGCGGTATCACGTCGAACACGTTTTCATTGCATGACATGGCGACGAAGACTGACCAACAACGATTGTTCGTACTCAAGCTGGAAAGCTACGAGGGCGAAGACACGTTTCTTCGTTGCGGCGATGAGCAGCAGGATTTTCTCTACTCCATTGTCGCGATCGATGATGACGGCACTGCGCAAATCGTCGATTCAAGCTATCGCAGTTTGGCCGAGGCGGTCGAGGCGTGGCCGCAAGCCCGCCCGCGGACAATGATGCTTCCGGGGAAGGCCGATCGAACGCCGCCCCAACGGGGCGAAGGTCTGTAGCCACGGGTGAAGCGCAGCGGAACCCGTGGAATGGAATGCTCATGCACCCCTCGCCCCGAAGGGGCGAAGGACTTCAATGCCCGGCACGTACTCGCAACTCCTGCTGCACATCGTCTTCAGCACAAAACGCCGGCAGCCTTACCTCACACCTGATGTCGCCGACCGTCTCTACTCGTATATCGGCGGGATCGTCCGCGCCGAGAAAGGCGTGCTCTACGAGATCAACGGCATCGAAGACCACGTCCATCTCTATTTGCGTTGGCGGACAGACGAATCGATCTCGAACCTCCTGCGCACCGTCAAGGCACGTTCCTCGAAGTGGATTCACGACACGTTCCCGAATCTCTCGACGTTCGCTTGGCAGGAGGGTTACTCCGCCTTCACCGTCAGCAAGTCGCAGGAACCGGCCGTCAAGAACTACATCGCCTCGCAGCACGAGCATCATCGGCAGGAAGATTTCAGAACCGAACTGCTTCGGTTGCTCCGCGCGCACGGGATCGAATTCGACGAGCAGTACGTGTTCGATTGAACCTTGATCGGGTGACACTCCCTCTGCCCCTCCGGGGCAGGGAAAATCATCCGACACGTTCCACGGGTTGCGCTGCGCTTCACCCGTGGCTACAAACCTGCGCCCCGTTGGGGCGTTCGATGGAGAATCACGTCGAATACATCCTGCGGCAGTCGAACGTCCCGTTCGACTGCCGCCCGGACATTCCGGGCGAGCCGGACATTGTGATTCCCGGCAAAGCTGAATACGACGACCCGAAGTTTCCGACCGAACGTCTTTTCATGCTCGGGGTAAAAACGACGTGCAAAGACCGCTGGCGGCAGGTGCTGAACGAAGCCGAGCGTATCCCGCACAAACACCTCGTGACGATTCAGGAAGGCATCTCGAAAAAGCAGTTGATCCAGATGCAGGAATCGAACGTGAGGCTGATCGTCCCGCGTCGGCTGCATTCGCGGTATCCGATCGACGACACGATCAAACTATTGGACGTCGAAGGTTTCGTGAAGGTGGTCAAGCGTCGTTTGACGGGTTAAGGCGTTATGGGCGACGTCCACACGAGCGAGCAACGAAGTCGCAACATGGCGGCGATTCGCTCCAAAGACACGAAGCCAGAAATGATCGTGCGGCGCATCGTCCACCGGCTCGGGTTTCGTTTTCGGTTGCATCGCCGTGACCTTCCCGGCACACCTGACTTGGTTTTTCCACGTCTCCGCAAGGTCATCAACGTCCACGGATGCTATTGGCATATGCACACCTGCCGATGGGGTTGCGTCACGCCCAAGACGAACGCCGAATTTTGGTTGAGCAAGCGAACGGGCAACACCAAGCGCGACCGCAGAAATGCTCGAGCGTTGCGGCGTGACGGGTGGCAGGTGCTGACGGTCTGGGAATGTCAGCTCAAGAATCGTGATCGCCTCGTCACGCGACTTGCTGCCTTTCTGGCTGCCTGAACTTGCCGCATATGTCTTTTCGTTTCACATACGCGAGTCGTTGATGCGAAAACATCGATGCGCGCAACAGAAGGTCGCGTGGGCGTCACGAATCTGTGCGTGCGCAACTCGAAAACCCCCGTGCGCGCGAGGGGAGAATTAAAGGGGGAAAATTAAAGAGGAGAATTAAAGGGGACGCGGGAGAATTAAAGGGGACGCGAATCTTTTTGATATACTGCAAAATCAGTAAATACGATCGGTTTCACTTGCGGCGGCGGCGCGGGGTGTTTCTGTCGCTGAGGTGGGTCGACAGGTTTGCTTCTGAATGAGATTGGCGGCTCGCTTGCATCGGCGGAATTTGGCCGACAAATGGGGAAATTGGTGTAAAATGTGGGGCTGGCGGTTCGACGGCACTCACCGTAGTCGGGGGTGTCATTCGGCCCGGCCAACGCTCTTTGACAAGTGAATGCAGTTTCTTGGGGGGCGGAACGCGGTGTGCGTGCGTTGTCAACGCCAAAGTGCCGGCGTGAAGCTGGGCGGGCGCGTGGCGTCGGCGTCCCGGGACGGACCAGTTGGCCGACAGAGAGATGACGGCGATGGATCAGCGGCGGATTAAAATGGGACCGCCGGCCGAGGTCGATCGGCATTCGCCGCGCGACGTCACAAATTGTCTGAAAACGACGGCGGCAGCGAGGTCGGTTGCGGCGGTTCTTTGAGCTTGCTAAGTTTTGTCGATCACTGAGTCGGAGCAGCAAATCATTTCGTCCCGCCACAGCAACCGCGTCGTTCGCGCGGCGCGGGGCAGCGTGTTGTCGGCCAAAAGCTGGATGACCGAAGCGCCGCTGCGCATGTTAATGAACAACCTTGACCCCGACGTGGCCGAGAATCCGCGGGAGCTGGTCGTCTATGGCGGCATCGGACGGGCGGCGCGGACATGGGCCGATTTTGATCGCATCGTCGACACGCTCCGCCAACTAGAGAACGATGAGACGCTGCTCGTGCAGAGCGGCAAGCCGGTCGGTGTATTTCGCACGCATCTCGATGCGCCCCGGGTGCTGATCGCCAACTCTAATCTTGTGCCGCGCTGGGCGACGTGGGACCACTTTAATGAACTCGATAAAAAAGGTCTGGCTATGTATGGCCAGATGACGGCGGGGTCGTGGATCTATATTGGCACGCAGGGAATCGTGCAGGGGACGTACGAGACGTTTATGGAGGCCGGCCGGCAGCACTATAGCGGCGACCTCACGGGCAAGTGGGTACTCACGGCCGGCCTGGGCGGCATGGGGGGCGCGCAGCCACTGGCGGCGGTGATGGCCGGCGCGTGCTGCCTGGCCGTAGAGTGCGATGCAACGCGCATCGACTTCCGGCTGCGGACGCGCTACGTCGATGCGAAGGCGACGACGCTTGACGAAGCGCTCGACCTGATCAACCGCTGGACGAAAGCCGGTGAGGCCAAGAGCGTCGGCCTGCTCGGCAACGCCGCGGAGGTGTTGCCGGAACTCGTCCGTCGCGGCGTCCGGCCGAGTATGGTGACGGATCAGACCTCCGCCCACGATCCGATTCACGGCTACCTGCCCGCGGGTTGGACAGTCGATCAGTGGCGAGAGAAACAACAGTCTGATCCGAAGGCGGTCGAACGGGCGGCTCGGGCATCGATGCGAGCGCACGTGGAAGCGATGCTCGCGTTTCATGCGGCCGGCATTCCAACGTTCGACTATGGTAACAACATCCGTCAGGTCGCTAAGGACGAGGGGTTGGCCGACGCCTTTGATTTTCCCGGCTTCGTGCCCGCATATATTCGCCCGCTCTTCTGCCGCGGCATCGGCCCGTTCCGCTGGGTCGCGCTGTCGGGCGATCCCAAAGACATCGAACGAACCGACGCGAAGGTCAAAGAACTGATGCCTGACGATAAGCCGCTACACCGCTGGCTGGACATGGCGCGCGAGCGGATTGCGTTCCAAGGTCTGCCGGCGCGCATCTGCTGGGTCGGCCTCGGCGACCGCCATCGCCTCGGCCTGGCGTTCAACGATATGGTCGCCAGCGGCGAACTTTCGGCCCCTGTCGTCATCGGCCGCGATCATCTCGATAGCGGTTCGGTGGCTTCACCGAATCGCGAGACCGAAGCGATGCGCGACGGCTCCGACGCCGTCTCCGACTGGCCGCTGCTTAATGCACTGTTGAATACCGCAAGCGGCGCAACGTGGGTTTCGCTGCATCACGGCGGCGGCGTAGGGATGGGCTATAGTCAACACAGCGGCATGGTCATCTGCTGCGACGGCACGCCCGATGCCGCCCGTCGAATCGCGCGCGTTCTATGGAACGACCCAGCCACCGGCGTCATGCGCCATGCCGACGCGGGCTATGAAAGCGCGCTGGACTGCGCCCGCGCCCATAATTTGGAACTGCCGAGCATCCGCTAACTCGAATACGAACGACCGATCTCTTCCGTTGTATTTCAGCCTAATCATCTTCAGTTCGTCACATCATTCGATCGCCTTGTCATTAGGTGAGCCATTGATCGCCGGCGGAAACGGCGAAGTGAGCTTGCCTATACTCGGCCGCTACCAGTGATGTCGCAATTTAGCTTAGGAGAAAATGATGCCCAAGGTTCAAGTGATTTTTTACAGCCTTTACGGACACGCTTACCAGTTGGCGATGGCGATTGCCGAGGGCGCGAAAGGCGTGAGCGGGACGACAGTTGAATTGCTTCAAGTGCCGGAGATCCTCTCGGACGACATTATCGCGAAGATGGGGGCGACGGATGCGAAGAAAGCGTTTGCCAGCGTGCCGATCGCGGACCCGAAGACGCTCGCGAGCGCGGATGCGATCGTGCTCGGCACCGGCACGCGATATGGATCGGCGGCGGCGTCGATGCAGGCGTTTCTGGACAGCACCGGCAGCTTGTGGCAGAGCGGCGCGCTCATCGGCAAGCTCGGCAGCGCCTTCACCAGCACCGCCAGCCAGCACGGGGGACAGGAGACGACGCTCGTCGGCATGCACACGTTCTTCCATCATCAGGGCATGCTTGTCACTGGCGTGCCCTATGCCGCGAAGGAACTGCTAACCCTCGACGAAGTGAGCGGTGGCACGCCGTACGGCGCGACCACGATCACAGGAGCGAAGGGCGAGCGCATGCCAAGCGAAAATGAGCTGGCCATCGCGAGATTTCAAGGCAAGCACGTTGCGATGTTGGCAGCGAAGCTTTCGAAGTAACAGGGGCACGGGGTGGCTTCGAGCAGCGAATTTTCTTCCTCATCTCCTCGTGCCTCTCGCTTCCAAACACGACCATGCAACTCGCCGGCATCCATCATCTGACCGCCGTCACTGCGCAAGCGAAGCGGAATATCGATTTTTATACACGTGTGTTGGGGCTGCGGCTGGTGAAAAAGACCGTCAACCAGGACGATACGTCTGCCTATCACCTTTTCTACGCGGATGGAAAAGGATCGCCCGGCACGGACATCACGTTCTTCGATTGGCCAGCGCGGCGCGAGCGACGCGGGACGCGTAGCATCGTCCGAACCGGATTTCGCGTGGGTGACAAAGCCGCGCTCGAATTCTGGCGTGATCGCTTTACTTTGATGAATGTGACGCAAAGTGACATCGTCGAACGCGATGGTCGGGACACGCTCGACTTCGAAGACTTCGAGGGTCAACGTCTTACGCTTGTGAAGGACGATTCGACCGGGCCGGTCAATCCGTGGGCGAAATCGTTAGTGCCTGAGCAGTTTCAGATGCGTGGCTTCGGGCCGATCACGATCAGCGTCCCGGTGCTCGCATCGACCGAAGCTCTGTTGACCGGCGTCATGAATATGAAACGCGTGCGTGAATACAAACATCGCCGTTCCGATGCCGGCGATGAAACAGTAGATGTCGTCGTCTTTACGATGGGCGACGGCGGCGCAGCGGCCGAGCTGCACGTGGCCGTCGAACCGAATGCTCCGAAGAGCACCGCTGGCGCCGGCGGTGCGCATCACGTCGCGTTTCGTGTGCCAACGTTCGAAGAATACGACGCATGGTCGAAGCGATTAGGCGAACTCGCCGTGCCGACGAGCGGCCCGGTCGATCGGTTCTATTTCCGCAGCCTGTATTTTAAAGAACCCAACGGCGTGCTGTTCGAGCTCGCGACGGATGAGCCGGGCTTCGATAGCGACGAACCGATGGAATCCCTCGGTGAAAAGTTATCGCTTCCACCTTTTCTTGAACCAAAGCGCGTGCAGATTGAAGCCGGGTTGAAGCCGCTTTGAAAGACCCAGGGCTGAAGCCCGGGGCTTCAGCCCTGGGTTCTTCGACGGGTTCTTCGACGGGTTCTTCGAACATTTTCACCGTCGGCTCTTCGCGCGCTCCGTATCGCGCGCACGCTGTCGCTCGGTCGCGGTGCGAAGCACTTTCTGCTCGGATGACGTTAGGCTTTGCATGCCTTGTGAGGAAACCTTCGCGAGGATCGCATCAATACTTTGCCGCTCGGTCGCTTCTTCGCGGGCAATTCGATCGGCACGCTTGGCAATGCGATCGGATTCGCGTTTCACCTTCCGCGCCGAGCTCGCCGCCGACTTCTCATGCGCGGCCGCGTAAAGGTTGCCGTGATCGGGCATGTCCTCCTCGGAAAACGCCCACGGACCCTCAGCCCGCAACATAGCACGCGTCTGCAGGCAATTCATGAAACACATCGCAGCGATTGCGATCAGCAGCAGCCCGCCGCCAATCGAACCGAACGTGGCGATGCCGACCATCGCCAGCAGCAGTGCTCCGCCGAGACCAATGTTCATTGTCAGGATCATCGACTTGTAGTAACCCATCGGCTTCCACAGGATCGACTGCAACAGTTGTCCGCCGTCCAGCGGATAAACGGGAAGGAGATTGAAGCAAAGCAGCGCGAAGCTCAGTGCATAAATCCAGTAGCAATAACTCCAGAGTGAAAACCATTGCGTGCGATGCATTACGAGATCGACCGACCAGGGCGTGAGTGGGAATCGCCCGCCCGCGACGAGCATTCCAAGGCCGCAGATCAGGCAGATTGCGACATTGACGGCCGGTCCACCCGCGATCGTTAAGAATGTCGGCCACGGCTTGCGTCGCGCCATCGCCATCGCGAGCCCGCCGAGCGGCGTCATCATGATGTCGTTCGCTTCGCCGCCGGTCGCACGGGCCGCGAAACAGTGACCAAACTCGTGCAAAAGAATGACGACGAACAAACCCGTCATGCTCTGCACGCGCATCGCGACGGAGTCATGATTCGACACACCAAGCAGCAGCGACAGCGCGATCAGCAGAATGAGTGACGCGTGCGCCCGGACGCGAATCCCGAATATCGTGAAGAGCGGCACCGACCCTTCGAGCAGCCACATCAGCGGGCTGCGCGGGCCGTTGCTTGAGTCGCGGTAATAGGAGCGGTCCTCGTAGCCCATGAACGTCTCGTACGCGATGTAGTCTAGTCGGCTCGCACCGCGCTGGGCAGATCGTCGCGATAAAAACGGTCGTACATCAACAACGTCGCGATCGACTTGGCGTCGTTCAGTTCTCCGGTGCGAATCATCTCGATCGACTCTTCAAGCGAGACCGTGATCAGCTCGTCGATTTCC
Source organism: uncultured Phycisphaerae bacterium (assembly GCA_964236135.1). Taxonomy (GTDB): domain Bacteria; phylum Planctomycetota; class Phycisphaerae; order Tepidisphaerales; family Tepidisphaeraceae; genus CAXSBN01. Next base: position 36,818 of record CAXSBN010000031.1, on the reverse strand, counting down.
TCGCCCTCGTCGAGCTTCTGCTCGTGCTTCTCCAGATCGTGAGCCGCGAACGCGTACATTTTCTCGCTCAAGATTCCGGGTGACGAATAAAAGTTGCCGAGCATCCGCATCCGGCCGGCCAGGAATCCGGTCTCTTCCAGCAACTCGCGGCCCGCGCAATTCATCGGAATCTCGTTCGCCTCCAACGTGCCTGCCGGCAGTTCGAGGATTGCCTTTCCGATCGCGTGCCGTCGTTGCTTGATCAGAATAATTTCCGTCCGGCTCGCAAAAGGCAGAATCACCACCGCGCCGGGATGCACAATGACTTCGCGAAACGATTTCTTTCCCGTTTCCTGATCGCGCAGCTGGTGCACTTCCAGATGGACACGCTTCCCCTCGAAGATCACCTGCTTTTCAATCAAATCGTGTGGCATGCTCGCTCCAGTATTCGTCGTCGAATTATAGTGCGCCGTCGCTGCCTCCACGCCTCCCTGAGATTTCCAGTGCAAAGAGACGCGTCACAGGCAACCGTCGAATCATACGTCCGACCAGATGGCGCAACCCGACTCGCACTGAGCAAATTTTTGTCGTCTTTCGCCCGCGATTTAAAAACCAAGCGCGCAAGGTTGGCGCTACCCGGTGAGCGCGTCACCAGATCACTTATTCCAAAACTTCCCGCCGTACTGCGCTTGCTCGCCCAACTGTTCTTCAATTCGCAACAACTGGTTGTACTTCGCCACGCGATCGGATCGCGCTGGGGCGCCGGTTTTAATTTGGCCGCAGTTGGTTGCCACCGCGATGTCGGCGATGGTGCTGTCTTCGGTTTCGCCGGAGCGGTGTGATAGCACGGCGCTATAGCCGTTCCGCATGGCGAGTCCGACTGCTGCCAGCGTCTCGCTGAGCGACCCAATTTGATTCACCTTCACGAGAATCGAATTCGCCGTTTTGCTCTCGATGCCTTTCTCCAGGAACTTCACGTTGGTGACGAACAGATCGTCGCCGACGAGTTGAATCTTGTCGCCGACGCGGTCGGTGAAGAGCTTCCAGCCGTGCCAGTCGTTCTCGGCGAAGCCATCTTCTATGCTGCGAATCGGATATTTCTCCGTCCACTTTGTCCAGTAGTCGACCATCGCCTCCGGCGTCATGATTTTGTCGGGCGCGGATTTGAAGAACTTGTAGCCGCCCTTGTCTTTATCCCACAGTTCGCTGGCGGCGGGGTCGAGCGCGATGAATACCTGCTTGCCCGGCTCGTAGCCGGCTGCGGTGATCGCCTCCATGATCACCTTTAACGCATCTTCGTTGTCCTTTAAATCCGGCGCGAATCCACCTTCATCGCCGACGGCAGTTGACATCTTGTTTTTCGAAAGGACCTTCTTCAGCGCATGGTAAATTTCCACGCCCGCGCGAAGACCTTCGCTAAATGAATCGAAGCCCCAGGGTTGGATCATGAACTCCTGGAAGTCGACATTATTGTCGGCATGCTTGCCCCCGTTGAGGATGTTCATCATTGGGACGGGCAACGTCTTCGCGCCCGGCCCGCCGAGGTAGCGATAGAGCGGCAGGCCGGATGACTCGGCGGCGGCTTTTGCGACCGCCATGCTTACACCGAGGATCGCGTTTGCACCGAATTTGGCTTTGTTTGGCGTTGCGTCCATCTCGATCATCAGGGCATCGATCGCTTCCTGATCGCGCGGATCGAGCCCAATCAATTCCGGGGCAATTTTCGTGTTCACATTGTCGACGGCCTTGCCGACGCCTTTGCCAACCCACTTCTTCTTGTCGTCATCGCGCAGCTCGACCGCCTCGTGCTCGCCGGTGCTCGCACCCGACGGAACGATCGCCCGGCCGAGCGTTCCATCTTCGAGAATGACGTCGACCTCGACGGTTGGATTGCCGCGGGAATCTAAAACCTGTCGGGCGTGAATGAGTTCGATGCTCATGGCGATTTGCTTCCTGATAAATTAGCGGGTTTAAAAACGAACGCGGAAGTCTATGCGGAGGCATCCCGCTGTAAAGCGACGACGGCTTCGGTTTGTCGAAGGATTTTTGCCCCGCGATGCCAGTAATCATGATCGAAACCGAGTTGCTGTTTGATGAAGATGTCGCGCCGCAACCAGTTTGAATCTTCAAATGAACGCAGCGATGCCTTCAGACCCAACTGAGAGATCGGCGGCAGAACAGGGATAGGCCAATCGCTGCCATGCACGAGTTTGCTTTGCACCACTTTGTCATCGCGAAGTTGTCGATAGGCATGCCAGCGCATCGGGAGATTGAGAGCTGCGGTATCGCCGTAACAATGTTCGTACTTGTGGGCGAGCTTTCGGAAGGTCTCGACATGGTCGGCCTCGCCGATTCCGGAGCGTGTGCCGCAATGCGCCATGATGACGGTGACGCCCCGGTCGAGCGCGGGGATGAGCAGGTTCGGATCGGCCAGCGAATCGTCGATCCGCGGCAGCGACCGCTCGCCGCCCGTGTGGCAGAGCAGCGGCAGCTTGTGATGCGCGAGCGCTTCGTAAAACGGAATGCAGCGATGATCCGCCGGATTGAACCCTTGCACGATCGGCAGCCATTTCATGTGTACCGCCCCGCCCGCCACGCATCGCTCCAGCTCGGTGATGGCATCGGAACGATATGGATTGACCGACGCGCTAAACAGAATCTTCCGATCTCGGCGCGCGAGGTCCATGACGTAATCATTGCTGACATATAGCTGCGTGCGATTTCGATCGAGCGTGCCGGTTGATTCGTCCACGACGCCGTCGAACGCGAGCACGACCGCGGCATCGAGCATGGGACAGTCACCGAGTGTGTCGCTCAGTTGCCGCGCTATTTGTCGATCGGTCGATGCATCGGCCCCGACGATGCCGAGTCGCCAGCGCATAAAACGAAACGCGGCGCTGTTTACCAGTCCGCGCGACATGATTCCGTTCGGCCACGCGAAGGCCGACACGTGAACGTGAACATCAACTCTCAGCGGCTGTCCCCCTTTCGCGATGTCACCGGTTTAATGACTTTGTTTCACCGATTGATAACGGTCGAACGCCGCGTCCCACGCCTTGGTGTCGCCAGGCTCGTAGCGCTTGCACTCGAAGCTCGCCCGCACGATGGACCGGGCGTGGTCGATCGATTTAATTCGACCCATCGCGATTGCCTGCACAACGATGTTGCCAATAGCCGACGTATCGACCGGCCCGGCGACGACCGGGCGGCCGCAGGCATCGGCGGTTATTTGATTGAGCAAATCGTTTGTCGAGCCGGGGCCGATGATGTGAATGGTTTTAATGCGTTTGGAAGCGATCTCCTCGAGCAACGCGATGGTGAGCCGGTATTTCATCGCGATTGCCTCGAGCACGGTGCGAACAAATTCCCCCGGCGACGACGGTGGCCGTTGCTGCGTGGCATCGGCAAAGCGATCGATCTTCTTCGCGATATCGCCCGGCTCAAGGAACGGCGCATGATCGGGATCGATCACCGTGCGAAACGGCTCGGCGGCGGCGGCTTTCGACGATAGCTCAGACGCCGAGAGCTCCTGCCCCTGGCTCGCAAAGTGCCGGCGGACATCCTGCACCGTAGAGAGGCCGGTCACGGCTTTCACGATCCGCGTCTTCCCGGCCACCGACATCTCATTCGTGAAATCATTGCGGCGGGCAGCTTCAGTGATAACCGGTGTGGACAGTTCCGCACCGACCAGCGACATCGCCCCGCTATGAATGTAACACCAATTGTCACCCTCCGCCGGCGCCGCGGCGACCGCGCTGGCGGCGTCGTGGCTTGCCGTGGCAACGACCGGCACCATGTGCAATCTGCACTCCACCGCGATTTCTTTCGTTAGCGTGCCGACCATCGTCCCTGTCGGCACCAGCGGCGGCAGCATGTGGTCGCTCAATCCAAACTCACCGAGCAAATCGGCCGCCCAGGCGCGCTTGCGCGGGTTGTATAATTGCGTGGTGATCGCGATGGTCGGTTCGGTCTGCCGTTTTCCCGTTAGAAAAAATCGAAGTAGATCCGGCATGAGCAGAATAGCGTTGGCCATCTTCAACATTTCCGGATGGCGTTGCTGTAGAGCCAAAATCTGGAAAAGCGTTGTCGCGGTCGACACCCGCACGCCGGTGATTTCGAAGATGCGTTGTTGACTGACGCGGTTCACGAGCCGATCAGAAGAGGTGTCGATCCTGCGATCGCGGCCGCGAAGCGGATTGCCGATGACGTCGCCGTTGGCGGCGAGCAGACCAAAATCAGCACCCCAGGCGCTGATGCCGATCGATTCGATCGTTCGTTGCGCGGCCGCACCCGGTTTGCGGCGGTCCGCGCCGCATTTTCGCAAGCCAATTTTTAGCTCTTCCCAGATCGACAGCAGACTCCACTGGGCCGAGCCGTTGAGCCTGCCTGACGCGTTGGCGACGCGATGAATTTCTTCGATTTGCAGCCTGCCGTCGGAAAGCGTGCCGAGGACGAGGCGCGTCTGTTCGGTGGTGAGGTCGGCGGCGACAAAAAGATCATTGGCCATGAAAGTCTGACTCCAATTACAAACGTCGACGTGTGGCGTGCTATCCTATCCGACGGCTAGCCTGCCGCCATCTCACGCATGATGCATCGAACTCGGATCAAGATCTGCGGAATCACCCGCCCAGAGGATGCGCGCTTCGCCGCCGATTGCGGTGCAGATGCGATTGGGCTCGTGATGTTTGCCGAGGCTCGACGCGCGGTCACGCGCAAGCGCGCCCGCGAAATCATCGATGCGCTGCCGCCTTTTGTGACGCCCGTCGCATTATTCGTGAATGCCGATCCGCGCGAGGTGATCGACACGGCGGCCGACCTCGGCATTCGCCACGTGCAACTGCACGGTGATGAAACGGCCGACGACGTGGAGGCACTGCGTGACCTTGCAGTCGTCAAGGCGATTCGCGTGAACTCTGACGGCTTTAAATTCGAGCTCGATCAGTGGCGACGAGAGATCGCCGAACGCCGCCTGACGAACCTCGCGGCACTCGCACTGGAAACATCCTCTGGCTCTGCTATCGGCGGCAGCGGCATTGCAAACGATTGGGGAAAGATCGCCGCGCATTGCGCGGCCGGTGATTTCGAGAGCCTTCCACCGATCATTGCCGCCGGGGGCCTCACGCCGGCGAGCGTGGCAAGTGTTGTTCGCGAAATCCGGCCGTGGGCCGTCGACGTCAGCAGCGGCGTGGAAGAGACGTTCGGACAAAAGTCGCCGATATTGCTCGCCGCGTTTTGCGCCGCGGTGAAAAACGCAACTTAAGTCGTTTACTCAAATGTGGCGCTTGCTTACCTCATCCGCTATCGCGGAACCATGCCGATCGGATGTGGCACGACCAGAATCACCTGCTCCTGCAATTCGGTGAAACCGTCCCTCGTCAAAAACGCGCGGCCTACGCTGCTCGACGCGGTTGCGGCCGGTGATGGCATCACAATAAAGAAATGATCGGCGGGCACATCCGCGATCAGATTGAGGTCATAAAGCATCTCCGAGGCGACATACTGAAGCTCTCGCTCATTGTTCAATTCCGTGAATACGTAATGCTTGCGCGTCGATCGCACCATCGGGCAAAGCTTGACGCGAACATTGTTCGGCTTGCGCGGCGCGTTGGTGAACGAGAAATTCAGAACGTTCGTGCACCGATCATAATCGCGCATCGTTAACGCGTTTTGCGAATCGAACTGCGACAGTGTCTGTTCGGGCAGATCCTTAGCCATTTCCAATTCGATGTGCGGCGCCTCGGCGGCGGCGGTCGAGAGCTTGCTCGTCGGCGCTTTCTCGTCCATGAACTTGCGGAAGAAGGTCAGCTCTTCGGTGCCCGCTACTCCAACGCGGATGCCGTTCTTGTAGAGCAAGTCATACGTCGTCGGATCGACGCACTGCTCATCCATTCGTTTCCAGAAATCTTCGTTGCGGCTAAAGGTGCCGAGTGGAACGGTCAATTGATAAACGTCGACCTGAAACACCGTTTGCGTCGGCGGCAACGCATCCTTCGGCCCGTCCGGGGAAGGCGTGCCGCTTTGCGCCATCGTCATCACGCGGCTGCGATCCGTCGACGAAGTCTGCGTCGTCGGCCCGTTGTGCGATGCACAACCGGGCAGCAGCGTCAGCAAAAGCGACCGCGACAACGTTCGGGCGAGATTGATTCGAGCGGATTTCATTACTCGCAACCCGTCGCAATCGTCTCAATCAGACGGTCGAGACCGAGATCGAAAAGCTCCCTCGGAATATCGAGCGGCGGCGCGAGACGTATGACCCTTTGCGCTGTCACGTTGGCCAACACACCCCGCGCGAGACCTTTTTCAACAAACTTATCGGGAACATTTTTCAGTTCGATGCCGATCATCAGTCCGCGTCCGCGAACGGCGGCGATTTTCTGGCGAATGCGTGATTCGTTCTTCAGCCGTGCGATTGCGTGCTCGCCGAGGACGGCCGCGCGTTCGTTCAACTTGTCTCGATCGATTACGTCAAAAATTGTGCGGGCGACGGCCATGCAGATTGGGTTGCCGCCCAGCGTGCAGCCGTGCTTCCCGGGCACGAGCAGAGCGGCGATTTCGGGCTTGGCGAACATCGCGCCGACCGGCAAACCGCCGCCGATCGCTTTGCCGAGCGTGAGAATATCCGGGAGCACGGGTTTGCCGTCGGTCGTCAGGAAATGCTGGTAGCCGAACCACCGCCCGGTTCGGCCGCCGCCGGTCCAGACCTCGTCGAAGATCAGCGTGATCTTTTTTTCATCACACAGTTGCCGCACGCGCGCGGCGTAATCGTTTGGGTACAGGTTGATGCCGCCTTCGCCCTGAATCGGCTCGATGATAATTCCCGCGGTCTCATCATCCACCGCGGCGGCGAGCGATTCGACGTTTCCCGGCTCGACTTGAACGAACCCCGGCACGCTCGGCGCGAAGCCGGCTTTGACGGCCGGGTTGCCAGTCGCGGCGATCATTGCGAGGCTGCGGCCGTGGAAACTTTTCTGTAGCGAAATGATCTTCCAGCGATGTGGCCCCGCATCCCCGTGAGGCGAAAGCGACGCGCCGCGTAACTTCGCGAGCTTGACGGCCGCTTCGTTTGCCTCGAGTCCGCTGTGACAGAAGAACGCCTGTCCGGGAAACGCGAAACGATTTAATCGTTCGGCAAATTCGATTTGCGGCTCGGTATAGAACGTGTTACCGACGTGCCATAGTTGCGCCGCCTGCGCGGTCGCGGCGGCAATGAGCTCCGGGTGGCAGTGCCCCAGAATGCTCCCGCCGAAGCCGGCAAAGAGATCGATGTATTCCTTGCCTTCGGTATCCGTAAGCAGCGACCCGCGGCCGTTGACCATCACGACCGGCAGCCGTGCATAATTGCCGATCAGCACCTGTCGGCCGCGCGATAAAATAGTTTCTGTTTCAGGCATTGGACGCACGTTAGAGCTTATCAAACAGTGCGCGCCGATAGAAACGAAATGACGGACATCGTTCGACGGCAACTTAGCAAACGAGATATGTAACGAGGATCGCTCCCCACTTCGCGACGAACGGGCTACGGGAAACGCAGGGTCTCACATCGAATTATTCGGGAATGCACGGTTCGCCGCTTGCGCCTTCGCGACGCCGATCGCGATATTTCTATTCGAAACGCCCAAGCGAGCGACGAGAGATCGCTTGCGCCTCAAGCTGCTTCGAGCAACAAGCCGGTCTTCGCGCCCCACCGCAACTTGCGATACGTCTGCACGGTCACGTTGCTCGCCTGCATCAACGGCTGAAGTGTGGCGGCGCTCAGGTCGTTTCGATCGACCAGCAATCGCAGGCTCGGCATGGCGTGCGGATCGATCGAGCACTGCGGGACGGCCATCGAGATCAGGGCGCGGTTTTCGTTCAGCCAGCGCCACGCCTCACCGACATGGCGAAGATCGCTCAGGCCCTGGCTTGCGACGGCCAGGAGTACGAGCCGGCGGTCGCGCGACACGGCAAGGCTCGCATCGGCTAGCATCGGCGGCTTCACCGCGCATTCGACCATCTCGCTGTTGCCGCGCAGCGCCGCGCTGACAATCGCGCTCGGTGTCGAAATGCCGGCCGGCAGATCGATGATGTCGGATATTGAATCTTCATTCATCGGCGAGACCATCGGCGTCGGGATCGAATTCATGTTCATCGGCGGCACTTCCGTTTGAATCGGCATCGTGGTCGTTTCGGCGTTGGGCGCTGGGCGCTGGGCGTTGGAAAGATTCGTTTCCATCTTGCTCGAGAGGAAGCGCCGAACGACATCCCACTGCGGGGCGGCCGCGAGCTGTGCTTTATCGCGCGTGGCGCGACTGGTCAGTACAGACATTTCATTCACACTGCCCGCGGCGATCACCGGAGCTTCACTTTCGAGCGGCCAACGCAAAAATTGCTGACAGACATTGGCGAGCTTGCGGAAGACGCGAATCGCGCCGTACTCGTCATGCGCATCCAGAAGCGCAAGCGATAATGTCGGAGGCGCGAGCGGATCGGCCTCGTCATGCAGGTCGCTCAGTCCTTTAAGCGTGCGATAACACGACACCACGCCGTCATGATCGCATGTGGCCAGGACAACCCAGCGGTCGATCAGACCGAGCAGCGAGCGCGCTTCGGCGCTCCGCGTGCCGGGCAGATGAATGAGCCAGCGGTCGACGTCCCAGTTCATTTCTTCGAGCAGCTCGGCCATCTGCCGACCATCGAGTTGATCGGTAGTCACACCTTCGCTGGACGCTCCGTCCATCGAACCGGGTTCGAAGCAGCTCAGTCGAAATTCCGCCGCGTCGAGCTGAACAAGGCCAACGCGCTCGCCGGCTTTGCAGAGGTGGGCGGCATATTCGCGCACGCGATTGTGTTGTGAACCGTTCAGGTGCGAGGCGATGATCGCGGAGACCGACGGCGTGCGGCGGTGATCGTGCCCGCGCATCGGTTCATCTTCATCCAAGGGAAGGCCGCCCATGACCTGAGCGAACTCTTCCGCGGTCAAGTCGATCGAGGCGTCGCGAGGGATCGCGCCGCTCGACGCTCGCGGCGCGGCCGACATGGCTGGCCGGTCAACGATGGATGACGGGTCAATGGCCGCGTCAATCGAATGACTGTGCTGCGCATCGCGCCGTGCCGGGGGCACGCGGCGAGGTCGCGGCATGTCGCCATACTCGGCTGCCTGCTTCTCTCGAACGCTGCTGAGAAACAAATGACTGATCTCGCTCAGGTTCTTGCCGCTGGAATTGTGGTGTTGATCGCTCATGAACTCATCGCACCGCAAGCGGTGCCGCTAAACGAGATCGTTCTTCCCTTGCGTCGCTTCGTCTCTCAATCGACTTCGACAACATTGTTCAATTCGCCAAACTGATTTGCTTCGACGTACTGATTGTTGGGATCGGTCATCCAGCTTCCATCAACGATGAAACGATAGCGATATCGCCCCGGCTGCAGCGGCAAGCGCATCTTGAAAACGCCCGGCTCAGCGCTGCTCATCATCGGCGTGCTCATCGGCGACCAATTATTGAAGTCGCCCGCAATCTGCACGCGGCGAGCGCGTTCGAAGCGTGTCGCGAAGAGCACTTCTTCGCCCTCCTGCTTCACGCCGTAAAATTCCTCAAGCTTCTGCTCGATGGTTTTTATCTGCGTGGTAACGGCCGGCGCGTTTAACTCGAGGCGCGAGCTCATCGACAAGTCCAACTCTGCGATACGATTCGTTTTTGACATCGCAGTCGGAGCGGGCGTCATCATGATTGTGGCCGGCTCATGAACGCTGGCCGCAAACGAGGGCATAGCCGCGGGTTGAGCCGCCGGTTGCGCAACGGGTCTTGACACTGGCGCCTGCTGTCCGGGGAACGGTGTCGCGTTGCGGCCGAATTGGAAATTTGTCAACTGGGCTAACTGCTTCGCCCGCTGCACCAACTCGGCTGGGCGCGAGAGCTTTGCGGTCTGCACCGGCTCAATATCGACCGGGCGATGACCCATCAACTCGCGGGCGAGGTTTACGAAATCCTTGTAGCCACGACTGCCCGGATCATATTCGGTGATCGGCTGACCGAAGCTGGCGGCTTCCTTCAACTTGGTGTTGAAGTTGACCGTGCTGTCCATGAGATAATCACGGAACTTGGCGCGCAGCTCGCTCAACACTTCGCGGGCGAGTTTGGTGCGAGTATCGTAGAGCGTTGGTAGTACTCTGATCGTGATCTGGTTGCCGCATTTCTCGCGCAGCACTTCGAGCGTTTCCATCATCTTCGTCAACCCATGCAGGCTGAAGAAACCGGTCTCGACCGGCACGATGACTTCATCGCAGGCGCGGAGCGCATTGAACGTGATCAGGCCAACGCTTGGCGGGCAGTCGACGATGCACCACTCATAGTTATCCTGAGCGGTCGACAGCGCGGCTCGCAGGCGATCCTCACGACCGTTTCGGCCCGCGAACACCTGCTCGAAGGCCGACAGCTTAATGTTGCTGGGCGCGAGATCGAAATCGGTGGCGATCTGCCAGACGATTTCGCTCAGCTTCGAAACCTTTCCGTCGGTCGGTTCGATCATCGCATCGTAAATCGTGCGCTCGACCTGCTCTTCCGGCACGGCCAGGCCGATGGCGCAATGGCCCTGCGGGTCGGTGTCGACCAGCAGTGTCTTGTGCCCAAGCCTCGCCAGGCACGCGGCCAGGTTGATGCTCGTGGTGGTTTTGCCGCAGCCGCCCTTTTGATTGATAATTGCAATCGTTCGCATCTCGACGACCTTCCTTGGTCTCGTGTGCACGACGTGAGTCGATGTGTCGTTCGCGGAAAGCGGCAAGTCCGCACGAATCCACGTGCGACCGCATTCCCTAAGTTGCCAATAACATCGGGATTTTTTGGTTCTTTACTTGAGGCTTATCGGACAACACGCGTTTTTCAATGCTGAAAACGAAGAAATGCTGCTGCGTGAAGTTACGCGGCGATGGAGAGCGCGGGAGCCAGGTCCGAAACGTTCGGTCGATATTCTGACACGCAACTCTTCAAAGTGGCGATGACCTGCGAGCGATCGTCATTGCGACAGGCACGCAGCTCCTCCAGCGCGACATCGACCTGCCGCTTATCAATCGTCGGCCCGCGCCAAACGTGAATCTTCTTATGACTCGTGGGCGTCGTGGTTTCGTCGGCGCAGGAGAGCTCTTCGTGGAGCTTCTCGCCCGGCCGGATACCGCTGTAGTTCAGTTCGATGTCTTTGCCGACGACCAAGCCACGTCGACGAATCATCTCCAGCGCCAAGTCGACGATCTTCACCGGCTCGCCCATGTCGAGCAGAAAGATTTCCCCGCCCTTCCCAATCGCGCCTGCCTGCATCACGAGCTGCGATGCTTCAGGGATCGTCATGAAGTAACGCTTCATGTCCGGATGCGTCACCGTCACTGGACCGCCCGCCGCGATTTGTCGTTCGAAGATTGGGACGACGGAGCCGGACGAACCTAGGACGTTGCCGAAGCGGACCGAAACGAAACGCGGGTGCAGGGCTCGGGGTTCAGGGTTCAGCCCGGAAAAATCTGACCCCTGAACCCTGAACCCTGAACCCATTGACTGCAGATAAAGTTCGGCCACCCGCTTCGTCGCGCCCATCACGCTGCTGGGATTCACGGCCTTATCCGTGCTGATCAGCACAAACGCGCTCGCATCGAATTCAGCGGCGGCGTCGGCGACGATTTTTGTTCCGAAGATATTGTTCTTCACCGCCTCGCCCGGATTGCGCTCCATCATGGGCACGTGCTTGTGAGCGGCGGCGTGAAAAATTACCTGCGGCTGATACTGCTCAAACACCTGACGCACCCGCGCAAGATCACACACGTCCGCGACAACCGGTTCGAGGGGGCCACCCACCCAGCGCTCGCGCAGCTCGCGGTCTATTTCAAAGAGTGCATTCTCCGCCCGATCCAGCAGGATCATTCGCGACGGGCAGAACTTCATCGTCTGACGACAAATTTCCGATCCAATACTCCCGCCGGCGCCGGTCACGAGTACGCGCTTTCCAGCCAAAAAACGCTGCAATTCGGGTGTATCTAAATTCACCGGACGTCGGCCCAGGAGCGCGTGAATGTCGATGGGCTTATCGGATGAACTAGTTGTTATTGGCACGCGGTTCAATCGCAGTCGAGACACCGCGCGATGGAAAGACCGCATCATCTTAGAGAGTTATCGGCCATTCTGTGTTGGAACAGTGAATTCGCCAATTGACGTGCATCACAATGCAAGCGGAACTTGCAACCGATTCGCCGCGGCAATCAGATTCTTGTCGAGCGTCAAAAGCGACAGATTCAGTCGAACCGCGGTATCGAGGTATATCGCGTCGTACGCGGTCAGTTGGTGCGGGCGAGCAAGTGTGATAAGGGATATCAGCGATCGATGATCCGGCTCGCCGATGATCCGCACGCCCAGTTCGTCCACAAGCCTGACCAATTTCACTGTCGCGTCAGCATCGATCAGTCGACGTCGCTCGCGCACAAGCAGGGCGTTTGCGATCTCGCATCGCCACAACCATGGAACGAACAGTGCCTGCTGACTGATGATGGTTCGCAGCACTGTCTTGGCGGCCGGCTCATCGAGCGCATACGCGAGGGTCGCGCTGGCATCGATGATCGTGCCTTGGCTCAGCGCCGACCTTCTCGAATGGCCGAAAGGATTTCATCGATGGTGGTTGGCTTCAACGTTGCGCGTAACGCATCAATGTCTGCCATCACTTCGGCCTTCGATCGTCGTGGCGCTTCCGGTGCCGTCTCGTGCCGCACGAGATCAACCCAGGGTTCACCCTCTTTAGTGAGTGTGACCCGTTCGCCGGTTCTGTTCACCTCTTCGGCGATCTTCGACAAGTTGGCTTCTGCTTCCAGCAGAGCGAGCGTCCGTCCCATCAGCATCCTTTCGGCCAAAGCCTTCTGAATTGTAGCTACGCAACGCTCTGATGTGCTAGTTCATTTTCAACGCACCTGTCGCCACAATTTTGTTTGCCACCCGCCCTCGCCGATCAGTCGGGACTCGAGCCGGGCTGGCCTTGGTACTGCATCGAGCGCGAAGCAGTTGCAACTGATACATGCCGACCGCGAACAGCACTGGCGTGAGCGCCTGGAGGCCGAGGTCTCGTGCGATCAGGCCGCTGACCCATGGCGTGACCCAGAGCGTCAGCAGCATGCACCGCCAACGCAGCGGCAGATTGCGGCCGGTGTCGGTGTCGCGACGCAGGAGCGCGCCGCACGTCAACACAACGGCCGGCACGATGAGAATTGCGTCGTACACGCCGACATACACGTTCACCACGAGCGTCGCGGTGAGCGCGATGGCCCAGAAGAGTGATTGCTGATGTGACTGCGCGCTGGCGATCGCCCCCTGCGTGGCGGCGGCACGTGCGAGGGTCATCATTTCGCGGATCAACAACGTCGCCAAACCTGCGACGCCGATCGCGATCAGCCAGGCCGGCGCACCGAGCAATTTCATGAAGCTGTTCGCATCGATGAACTTCCAGGTCTGGAATCCGCCGTTGACGATCGTCGTTTTGCTGGCGTAGCCGCAAAGCAGTTGAGCGTAAGCAACGCACGCTGTCGGACCGACGGCCACGAGACAGATTGCCGCGAGCGCGAGCGCGCCCGTCGCGAAACCGAGCAAAGCACGACGCTGGCCGGTGATGAGCAGCATCGGAAGGATGATTGGGAGCAGCGTCGGCTTATAGAGGCAGATTGCGAGCATGAGTCCGCCGGCAAACGGGCGATTGCGAAGACAGAGCGCCAGCGCGCCGCAGATGGATGCGAAACCGATCGCGGAGATCTGGCCACCATGCAGGCATTCGATCACGAATGGCTCGAACGACATCGCCATCAGCAGACCGAAGCCCCAGCCGCGCTTATTTAAACCAGAAGCGCGCCACACCCAGGCAAAGCCGAGTACATACAACGTTAACGAGATCGCGACCCACAAACCGTAGCTGGCGGCATAGTTGAAATGCGCGAGCGGGCGCATCAAGAGTGCGATGAACGGCGCATTCGCGAACGGCAACATCACGCCATCGGATTCTCCTGGCAGATTCGTGTGATACAGCCTGGCCTGCAGATCGAGGTTGTATAGCTGGCTGGCCGGGTGCTGGTTGAGCAAAACACCCGCGTCATAAAACGCAAGGTAGTCGCTGCCGAGGCCGAGCCCGTTGGCAGTGCGGTTCTGTTTGGTTGTTGCAAACGAAACCGTCAGCAGGAGGCTGCCGACGATGATGACCGCGATGGCAATGAATCGCAGGCGAGCCCGAGTGAGCCGGTCGCCGACGAGCATGGTGAGCTTGCTGGGCAGCCGACGTTGGCCGGCATAGTAGCCGGGTTGTCCGATAACAGTTGCGTTCACGATCTCCCTGTCCTTCCTGCGTGTGGCAAGGAGAAGGGTCAAATACGTTTAACCGTGAAACAAACGGATCGTCTTCCCACCTCTTGATTTCTGTTTGGGAAAACGCGGTTGGAGCTTCGTCGATGTGAAGGTGGACGGATTGTGCGGTCGAACGGCTGCGTCCAACTTTGTGAGTCGCAAGCGGTCGCCTGCTGGCTCACGGATGACCAACGCTAACATTTGCTGCCGCACGCATCTTTGATGCGGCACGCCACACCGTTGGTTCCGCTTTTAAGAAGTGGACCAAGTGCGATGTCGTAATTCCAAGCAATGCACCGCAATCCCCAAAACGTGCATCCGTCGCGACAAGCACATCGAGAACGTGCGCGGCCACCCGCGCGTACGCCGGATTTCTGGTGTTTGTCGTGAGCTTTCCTCCCACCCGCGCTTCGATCAACCATGCCGGCGGTTCGTAACACTGTCGCTGTACCGTGGTTCGTATCGCTGTCGCCAGTTTGAAACGCAGCCGATGCAACGCTCGCAGACGATTGGCGGATTGCAAGCGAAAGTCGTTGGAGTGCGCCGAGATACCCGTCGGCACGTGTGTCATCTTCGCGGCAGATGAGGTTTTGTTGCGTTTTTGCCCGCCGGGACCACCGGACTTATACGATTCGAACCGGCAATGCTTTGTAAACTCGACATCGGTCAACGCAAGCAATGCGTCGATCGTCAGTGGCGGGATCATATTTCGCATCGTACTCGCAAGGAAACTCCCCGTGGCTCGACTTCCGCAATGTCGACGGATAAATTGCCGCATCCGTTTCACGCTGGTGGAAACGTCTTTCTTCGCTTTGAGGTACTCATGAAGCTCGCTCCCCTATTTAGCATGTTGCTGGTGCTCGCTGGATTTCTAACGTTCGGCCCGGTAGCGCGTGCCGCGGACGACGCAATGGTCGACAGTCCGGTTTATCTGTCGTGGGCCAAGCATAAGCCGGGGACGAAGGTCGTCATGTCGATGAACACCGAGACGATGGGCCAGAAAATGAAAGGCGAGATGACCTACACGCTGTTGACGGTCACGCCGGATCAGGTGACGGTCGAAATGATGACCAAGATGGAAGTAATGGGCCAGTCGCACACCTCGCCGGGACAGAAAACCAACTTCGCGGCGAAGGTGAAGAAGCAGGATGCCTCCTCGATGCCGGCAGGAGTTCACGGGGAATCGAAAGACGCCGGGTCCGAGACGATAACGATCGGCGGCAAACCAATCGACTGCAAGATTGTCGAGTACAAGGGTGAGAACGAAAAGCAGCACGCCGTCGTCACGGGTAAATCGTGGGCAAGCGAGGACGTTCCCGGGAACCTCGTGAAGAACGTTATGCATGCCGAAGGAACGATGGCTGCCGACATCACCATGACCGTGATTTCAATGGACTTGAAATGATTGTCCGGCAATCCGTTGGCTAAATCGCGGCATGTGAGACGGTCTAACTAAGGATGGCGTATTACCGGACGATGGCGACACGTGGCTTCAGAACGGCGACGAAACTGCCGATTTGATACTATCGCTTGCCCTAACCAGCGTGTTATCGCGCTCCGGATGAATTGATCGTAAGGATGAAGTAATGGATGTCACAATTATCGGCTGTGGTTATGTGGGCCTCGTTACCGGCGTTTGCCTCGCCAGCATCGGCCACACCGTTCGCGGCGTGGAAAAAGACCAGAAGAAGCTCAAGCAGCTCCAAGACGGCCACTGCCCGATCTTCGAGCCCGGCCTGCAGGAACTGATGCAGGAGAACTACGCGTCAGGGCAGATCCAATTTACCGACAACGTGAAGAGTGCGGTCAAAGACGCCGAAGTCGTCTTCCTCTGCGTCGGAACGCCACCAAAAGATGACGGCACTGTCGACATGAGCTATCTCGAAGGCGGCGGTAAGGAAGTCTGCGACGCCCTCGCTGAAAACAACAACGAGTACATGGTGACGATTGTCGTGAAGTCGACCGTCCCTGCCGGCACGAATCGCAAGCTGTACAACTTCCTGAAGCAGCAGACCAAGGCCTACGTGCAGGTCGTCTCCAACCCCGAGTTCCTTAAGGAAGGCACGGCAGTCGTCGACTGCCTGAACCCCGACCGCATCGTCATCGGCGGCGAATCGCCAGAAGCTTTCCGCCAGATGCGCCGGCTGTACGACCCGCTCATCAAGCGCGAAGAAAACTTCCTGACGATGAATTGGGAATCGTCCGAGCTGACCAAATACGCCGCCAACAGCATGCTCGCTGCACGTATCTCGTTCATGAACGAGATGACGATTCTCTGCGAGCACTACGGCGCGGACATCGAAGACATCCGCAAAGGCATCGGATCTGACAGCCGAATCGGACCGGCCTTCCTTCGAGCAGGTTGCGGTTATGGCGGCAGTTGCTTCCCTAAAGACGTCGCCGCGATGGAACACATCTCGCGCGCGGCCGGTCATGAGTCGCTGTTCGTCCATGCGGTTCAAACGGTCAACAAGAATCAGAAGAAACGCTTCGTCGATAAAATTGAAGCCAAGCTCGGTCGAGAATTGGCCGGGGCACGTATTGCCGTTTGGGGCTTGGCCTTCAAGGCCGACACCGATGACATCCGCGAGTCGGCGGCACTCGACGTGATTCGCTATCTGCTCGATAAAGGCGCGACGGTCTGTGCCCACGACTACAAGGGCATGGAACACATGAAACAGGTGTTCAAGGATGAGGTCGAGTGGTGCGGCGATCCGGTCAGCGCCGCCGCCGGTGCCGATGCGGTCGCCCTTCTCACCGATTGGCCGCAGTATACGACATTGCCGTTCCGTAAGATCGCGGCGACGATGAACCAGCCGATCATCTTCGACGGCCGCAACTGCCTGCATCGCGACGTAATGCGGGAAACGGGCTTCCAATATTACCCCATGGGCCGCCCACCCGTTGAAAACACGCTACGATTGAAAACCAAAGTCTAAGCGCCGATAACCCATCGGAACCAATTTGAAACGCGACGAAGCCCCGATCGAATGATCGGGGCTTCTTTGTATACTCGCCAGCCAATGACATTCCTCTCGGACCACCTTCATAATCAACTCACGCTCGCTGAGGAATTACGGACAGGAGGAACGCGAATGCTCGAGCCTCAGGATTTGCCAGGCAGATACGGGCGAGTTATTCGCGCGCTTGATCAGCTCATTGCCGCCTCGGATTGCATTGCCGTCGTTGCTGGCGGGTGGGCAGTCTGGCGACACGGGTCCATCGGTCGAGTGACGCAGGACGTTGATTTACTCGTGCCAGCCGACCGCGTTGCAGAACTCATCAGGCTTGCACCGTTTAGTGGATTTGAATCCCTATCAATTCAGCCGGAGCGGTGGCCGAAGTTGCTTCACCGTGAGACGGGGATTATCGTTGACTTACTCGCGGAGGGTAAGCGACCTGGAACGGCGATGCGCCCGGCACCAACGCTGTTGCCGCATCCCGTACAATCTGGAGGAGTTGATGATCGTCGGCTACATTACGTCTCGCTTTGTGCGTTAATCGAGATGAAGCTGGCCGCCGGTCGTGCAAAGGATGTTGCAGACATCATTGAGCTAATCCGCGCAAATCGAATCTCGCTGAAATTAATCGTTGATCACCTCGGCAGTGTTCACTCGGATTACGCCGTCGCTTTTGAGCAGCTTATTCGGCGGTCGGAGGATGAAACGGATCAATGAGATGCTACTGTACCCCGTGTATCTAGCGTTTACTCGCAACCTGGCATGAACAAGCGCATGTCTCTCTGACGTAAGTAGATTCGGTAGCGATATGAATGGTGCTGTTTTCGGCCACTGTAGGAAGTTGGACTGTTTCAACGAACCGGGACTTTCATGCAACGAGATGCCTTGACGTCGAATTGGAAGAACTGCGTGCAGGCTGCGATTGCGACATTGGTCGCAATTACCTGGTTCACGGCTCCAGCAGCTCGCGCCGCCGATTCCAGCCCGCCGGAGTGGGAAAACGAGCAGGTCAACCGCGTGAACACGGAATTGCCGCACGCGACGTCGATCCCCTTCGCGGATCGCGACAGCGCGATGACCGGCGATGCGAGCAAGTCGTCGTTCTATCAACTGCTGAACGGAAAATGGCAATTTCATTTCTCCAAGCGGCCCGAGCAGCGGCCCGTTGATTTTTACAAGGTCGATTACAACGTGTCGCAATGGGGGCCGATCAATGTGCCGGGCGATTGGCAGCCTCAGGGGCACGGCGTTGCGATTTACACGAACTTTACGTACCCATTTTTTCGCGACCCGCCACGCGTGATGGGCGACCCCCCGAAAGAGTACACGGCCTACAACGACCGGAATGAAGTCGGTTCCTATCGCCGGGACTTTGAACTCCCGGCCAATTGGACAGACCACGAGGTCATCCTCCACTTTGATGGCGTGGAGTCGGCGATGTATGTGTGGGTTAATGGCCAAAAGGTGGGCTATTCCGAGGACAGCTACACGCCGAGCGAATTTCGCATCAGTAAATACCTCAAGCCGGGCAAGAACACGCTGGCAGTCGAGGTCTATCGGTGGTCGGATGGGTCTTATTTTCAGGACCAGGATTTCATCCGGCTCAGCGGTATCTTTCGCGACGTTTACCTTGTCGCCGAGCCGATGACGTACATCCGCGACATCAAGTCGGAACCCAAGCTCGACTCAAACTATGAGAATGCGACGCTGGCCGTCGCGGCGAAAGTACGCAATGTCTCTAATAAGCCCGCCAAGCGAACCGTTCGATACGAATTGCTCGATGATGCCGGCAAATCGATCGTGACAGGCGATGCGACCGCCGACATTCAGCCGGACAGCGAGGCCGAGCTGAAGCTGAACGGCGCGGTGCCCAGGCCCGCGCAGTGGACTGCGGAGACGCCGAATCTCTACACGCTGTTGGTCACCCTGCTGGACGATGCGGGCAAGACGGTGACGGTCGAACGCTCGCGGATCGGCTTTCGCACGATCGAGATCAAGAACGCCATGGTTTTGATCAACGGCCATCCCGTGAAATTCAAGGGCGTGAACCGTCATGAGACCGACCCGGATACCGGCAGATACGTGACGCACGATTCGATGCTGCGGGACATCAAGATTTTTAAGACTCACAACATCAACACCGTCCGCACGTGCCACTATCCGAACGCGCCGGAGTGGTATCGTCTCTGCGATGAGTACGGCATTTACGTCGTCGACGAGGCAAATCTTGAAACGCACGGGATGGGATACGGCGAGCAATCACTTAGCCGCGATCCTAAGTACCGTCAGGTGCATATCGATCGCTCGGTCCACATGGTTGAGCGGGATAAGAATCACGCCTGCGTGATCTTTTGGTCGTACGGCAACGAAGCCGGTCCCGGCGAGAACTTCGCGGCGGTGCGCGACGCAATCAATGCGCTGGATACCACGCGTATCAAGCATTATGAGGGGAACTCGGATTACGCCGACGTGAAGTCGGTGATGTACCCATCGGTAAAGAGCGTCGAAGCGCAAGGGCAAAGCGATGGCTCTACACCGTTTGTCATCTGTGAATACGCGCATTTGATGGGGAACGCGACCGGCAACCTGAAAGAATATTGGGATGCGATCGATCCATATCCCCGGAACATCGGCGGATGCATTTGGGATTTTGTCGATCAGGCGCTTCGCTTGCCCGCCCCGGCCGGTCGAACATCGCCGGACGGTCGCGATTATTTCTTCGGATTCGGCGGCGATTTTGGAGACAAGCCGAACGATGGGAATTTCTGCGCGAATGGGCTTGTCCCGCCGGATCGTTCGCTGACACCGAAAATTGCCGAAGTGAAGCGGGTGTATCAATATGTGAAATTCGCCGCGACCGACCCGGCGACGGGAAAAATTGCGTTGCAGAACCGCTACGGCTTCCGATCGCTGAAAGGGCTGACCGTTGACTGGTCGTTGATGCAGGATGGTGTCGCCATCGCAAAGGGCAATTGCCCCGCGCCTGCGATCGCCGCCGGCTCGGACGGCGAGGTGCAACTGGCTTTGCCGAAGTTCGAAAAGCTGGCCGGTAGCCAGTACGCGATCGACGTCTCGCTTAACCTTTCCGAACCCACCAAATGGGCCGACGCCGGCTTCAGCATCGCGGCAACACAACTCGAGCTGCCGTCACCCCCCGCGATGATCGCCGATTTTTCCGCCATGCCGAAGGTCAGCATCGCCAAGCTGAACGGCGGAACCGAGATTTCCGGCGACCACTTCAAGCTCCACTTCAGCGGCGCGTCGCTCGACAGCTTCCGGAGCGGTGACCGCGAACTTTTGAAAAGCGGGCCGGAATTACAAGTGTTTCGTGCGCCGGGCGACAATGACAACTGGATCCGCCAAACCTGGTATGCGCTCGGACTTGACCGCTTGAACCCGGAATTTGTTGACGGCTCATCGAAACAGATCTCAGATTCCGTAGCGCGATACACCAGCACGCGCAAGTGGCTCGGCAACAATGTCACGTTTCTCGAAACCGTTACCTACACCGTCTTCGGTGACGGTACGGTCGATCTTGTCTCGCAAATGTCCTCTAGCGATGAGTCGCTGGTGCTACCGCGATCCGGCGTGCGGATGTTTCTGCCAAAGGAATGCAATCAAGTGACGTGGCTCGGCCGCGGGCCGCACGAGAATTATCCCGATCGATTCACGAGCGCTGACGTTGGCGTGTATTCGAAAACGGTCGCGGAGATGTTCGAGCCTTATGTTCGCACGCAATTCATGGGCGAGCGAACCAACACCTCGTGGGTTGCCCTGACTGACCATGACGGCACGGGCCTGCTCGTTTCTTCGCTCGACAAGTTCGCGTTCTCAGCGCTGAATTTCACGGAACAGGAAATCGCCGAGACAAAACATCCGGTCGATCTGAAGGTGCGGGATGATGTCGTCCTTTCGCTCGACAGCGCCGTACTCGGGCTTGGCGGCGCGAGCTGCGGACCGCGCGTGCTGGAAAAATATGAAGTGCGGGCCGTGCCGCATGTGCTTCATGTGCGATTCAAAGCGATCACCGGCCTTCAAAACACAAGCACCATCGCGCGACTCGACTACCCAATGACCGCGCCGGTGGCGATCGGTCGCGACGGCTCAGGCAAGCTATACCTGGCCAGCGCGACGAAGGATGCGACGATTCACTATTCCATCAACGGAGGGCCAGCGCAGGTTTTCACGACGGCGATTCCGTTCTTCGACGGCGGAACGATCGCGGCGACCGCGGATCGAAACGGGTTGCTCACCTCGGCCCAGATGCAGCATTCGTTTCCCCGGATGTTGGATCGATCGGCCTGGAAAATCACGTCCAGCAGCGAGCAGGTCGGAGAGGGCGATGCCAAACATGCGATCGACGGCGATCCCAATACCTTCTGGCACAGCCAGTATTCGCCGGCTCAGGGAAAGCCGCCGTTTGATGTCGTGCTCGATCTTGGCAAGAATGAACTGCTGAACGGCCTGCGATACCTTCCGCGACAGGATGCCGACAACGGGCATGTCAAAGAGTTCGAAGTGCAAACGAGCACCGATAACAAACAATGGACGACCGCCATCAACGGCAGGCTGCGCGATAGCAACGACTGGCAGACCCTTCGCTTTAAACGGCCGACGATCGCGCGCTACGTCAAGTTCATCCACGAAAGCGAAGTGAGAGGACGATCACTGGCGACGATCGCGGAGCTGGATGTCATCACGGCCGACAAGCCGGCGTCGGAAAAAAGCAGCGTTCGATGAGTCGCGGCGGCGTCGTGCAGTGTCATCAACGATCTCATCTTATGAAAAAGACGCCGACACGGTTTGTAGTTCGTGTCGCGACTTGGCTAGCAGTTGGCTTTTTCGCCCTGCCGCTTCTGGCTGTTGAACCGGCGACAGCGCCAGCGGCAACATCCGCATCGCAGCCGGCGATGCCGTTGCGATTCGTGATTTCGTTTCCGAAAGCGATACTCGACCAGCCGTTTACTGGCCGGGCGGTCGTCTGGCTTTCACGCGAAAACCCGGAGCCTCGCATCGGGCCGAACTGGTTTCATCCGGAACCCATTTACTCAGCCAGATTTTCGAACATCGCGCCCGGTACGCCGATGTCGATCGACGACGGCAATTGCGTCGGTTTTCCCGGGAAAATAACTGATCTTGAGGGCGGCGAGTGGATCGTTCAGGCCGTTCTCGATCGCAATCTGGGTGGGCGTGCGATCGGCCAGAGCGCCGGCAATTTGTTCAGCAAGCCGGTAACTATCAAGCTCGACGCGCATACGTCAGGCGACATTGAGATTGCGTGCGACGAGGTCGTGCCCGAGCGAGAGCTGACCGACACCGGCGTTATTCAATTTATCAAGCTGCGATCCGCGCTGCTCAGCGATTTTTATCACCGCGACACCTATCTTCGCGCCGGCATAATCGTGCCGACGCAAAATCTGCCGCCGCTGGAGAATGGTGGCGTGCGAAAGTTCCCGACGATTTATTCCATTCCCGGCTTCGGCGGCGGTGTTGATCAGCTCGCGCAGCGCACCCGCGCACCAGGCACGGTCGCCGGAATCGACTTTATCTCGGTAGCGCTCGATGCGAACTGTCCAACAGGTCACAGCGTATTTGCCGACAGCGACAACAACGGGCCATGGGGTAAGGCGCTGACAACCGAACTGATTCCCGACATCGAAGCCAAATTCCCCGCCATACCCCGCGCGGACGCCCGCTTCGTCACCGGTCATTCCTCCGGCGGGTGGTCGAGCCTCTGGCTTCAAGTGACATACCCAACCGTGTTCGGTGGATGCTGGAGCACCTCGCCTGATCCCGTCGACTTTCGCGATTTCCAGCAGATCAATCTTTATCAGCCAGGTCAAAACCTGTTCATCGACGAACATGGCCAGCCGAGGCCGCTCGCGCGGCAGAATGGCAAGCCGTCGATTTTTTACAAGCAATTCACCCAGATGGAGCGCCCCATCCGCGGCGAGCAGATCGGCAGCTTCGAGGCTGTTTTCGGCACGGCCGGATCGGATGGTGAACCCGCTCACCTGTACGACCGAGACTCCGGCGCGATTGACCCTAAAATTGTTGAGGCATGGAAACGTTACGACATTGGCTTGATCTTGCGCGAGCATTGGAACGAGCTGGCACCGAATCTGGCCGGCAAGATTCATGTCTACGTGGGAGACACCGACACCTTCTATCTTGACGGCGCGGTGCGACTGCTCAAATCCGATCTGAACAAAATCAACGCCGACGCGACGGTGGAAATCGTTTCCGGGGATCATCAGACAATGATGACCCGCGAGTTGCGGGCGCGCATCAGCCGGGAAATGGCGGATCAATTCAAAAAGCACGCGACCGACAATGAGGAGCGCGTTGTCACGCCGACATCGTTACCAACGACCAGACGGGCGGCGTAGTAAAAACCCTGTTGTCGATGCGAACCCGACGTGGGCGAGGATTGAGGATTTGCAGCGACTGCGGTCTCCGCTATGATGCTTGGCTCGATTTTAGAACTGGAGATCCCTCAAATGTCCATCGAAATGAAGCCGGGTGCAACCGTTCGCGTGACAATCAGCAAAAACGTCACCCGCGCGGCGGCCCGGAAAACGCTCGAACGATTATTCCTTAACGATAAGGCCATTGCCACGCCGATCAGTCAGCGCAGCCGTAACTTCAAAGAATTGCCCAAGCGGCGCGGCGGCTGTATCTGGACTAAACGCGCGAACAAAGTGCATCCGCAGCTCGTTAAGGGCGCGGAAGCGACAATCACTGCGACTCCACAGTTTATCCGTGACTTAAAAAGCGTTTCGGATTTTGTGGACGTGAAGTAGCACATCGCCATAAGCCGTTCACTGAGCCGTTCACTGAGCCGTTCACCGCGATCTTGACATGGGCCGGGCGGAAGCTCGGCCCGATTTTGTCTGGTGGCTCATCCGGCCGGGAATGCTCTAAATCTGATAAATAGTTTGTCATGACGGCTGATCACAAAGTCTTCAACCGGCTTCGCGGATCCGCGGGATGGCTGACCTTGAGCGTGGTCGTTGCCATTGTCATCGGCATGCTCGTTCCCGGATCCTGGTCGTGGATGCTGCGCGCACTCGCCGGGTGGTCGGCTGGCGCGGGAACCTTTCTATCGGCTGCGTGGACGATCATGCTCCGCTCCGACGCCGAGCAAACGCGACATCGATGCCGTCGCGACGATCCTCATCGCGGCACGGTGCGCGCGCTGCTGCTCGTCGCCAGCGCGGCCAGCATCCTCGCGGTTTGCCTGGCATTACGCGAGTCCAGCGGAAGCGGCCACCCGCACGAAGCGTTCAGCGTCGGCGTGCCGATTCTCGCGACGACGCTCGCCTGGCTGCTGGTGCATACGCTGCACGCGCTGCATTACGCGCGGATGTACTACCACAATGACGACGACCCCGACGGGCCACCCAGCGGCGGCTTCGACCTGCACCATGCGCCTGATGACCAGCCCGACTACCGCGATTTCATTTACGTCGCCTTTGCCATCGCATGCACGTTCGGCGTGACCGACACCGTCCTCACCTGCAAATCCGCCCGCCGCACCGTCACCGGGCATGCGGTGCTCTCATTCGCCTTCGCAACAGTCGTGCTCGGCCTGGCGGTGAATGTCATCACGAATCTGACCTCCGGCGGGCGGTAGAGTTCAGGGCAGTTGAATACGGCCCCAAATTACATTCAGCGAAAGGATAGCACCCCGACGCCGGGAGCGTTGAACGCGTTCGAGTTGCGACGTTCATTTTAAAGTTTCCTTGCCGCCGATCGAGTCGAGTTTCGCAAGAGCTTCGGCAGAAGCATTGAGCGACGCCGCCTTCAGATTTTCCCGAAGATGCGTAACCGACGATGTGCCGGGGATGAGCAACATGTTCGGTGAGCGGTGCAGGAGCCACGCCAGCGCCGCCTGCATCGGCGTTGCATCCATCGACTCGGCCACTTCGTTCAACACCGTCGATTGCAGCGGCGTGAACCCGCCTAACGGAAAGAACGGCACGTAGGCAATTCCCTGCCGCGCCAGGTCATCAATCATGGCGTCATCGGTGCGATGCGCCACGTTATACAAATTCTGAACGCAGACGATCGGTGCAAGTTTCTGGCCTTCGGCCAATTGCTCCGGCGACACATTGCTCAAGCCGAGATGACGGATCAGCCCCTTCCGCTGCAATTCGGCCAACGCCGTGAGCGGCGCCTCGATCGATTCAGTCGACGGCCCCGTCACCCCGCCCACGCGTAAGTTCACGATCTGCAACTGCTCGACCCCGAGATTGCGACAATTATCTTCGATGGCGGACGCAAGTTCCTTTGCCGAGAGCGCTGGAATCCAAGACTTATCCGCTCCCCGGCGGGCACCGACTTTCGTAACGATCACCAGGTCGTCCGGATAGGGATGAAGCGCTTTACGGATGATCTCGTTGGTGACGTGCGGGCCATAAAAATCGCTCGTATCGATGTGATTAACGCCGCTCGCGATCGCCTCGCGCAGCAGCGCAACCGCGGCCTCGGGATCGCGCGGCGGACCGAACACGCCAGGGCCCGCAAGCTGCATCGCGCCGTATCCCATTCGATGAACGGACAACGCTGTACCGGGAAAAGTAAACCGGCCGGCAAGTTTTGCGGCAAAGGTGGGAAATTCTGTATTATTCATGAGCCACGATAGGGCTGACAATCTCAAATGACAAATGATGAATTTTAATTATCGTCAATTTTGAGGAGACTGCAACCTCGCCCTATTGTCGGAGTTCTTCATGCAGGCTAAAGCGACATTGCGAGATCGGATTCTCGACGCGACCGTGACGGTCCTGCGGCGGCACGGTGCGGAGAAGACCAACGTCGTCGACGTGGCTGAAGCGCTCGACATGAGTCCCGGTAACATCTATCGCTTTTTCACCAGCAAAAAGACACTTCTCGAGGCGGTCGCAGTGCGATGGATCGATGAGATGATGTCGCCGATCGAAGCGATCGCCGCCGACCATTCGCGTCCGGCGGGCGAGCGGCTAACGCGATGGTTCGATACGTTGCGAAAAGCCAAACGCAGGAAATTGGTAGACGAGCCGGAACTTTTTCAGGTCTATCTCGATATCGTCGGCGATGCGCGAAAGTCGGTGGAGGCGCATATCGACGTGTTGCTTTCGCAGCTCGAGATAATCATGAAGGACGGTAGGTCATCGGGCGAATTTCCGTCGTCAACTGAACCGAAGACAGCGGCACGTGCATTCTTGAACGCGACAGTACGCTTCCATCACCCGTCGCTCGTCATCCAGCCTCCGCAGGCGACTGAGGGCGAAGCGCGGGCGCTGATTCAACTTTTGTTAGCGGGGCTTCAGACAGGTCGAATATCTTCGCAAAGCTGAGGCGTCAGTTCGGCTTCCCGCCGAGCATTTCCAGCAGCGCATTGAGATTGAACGGTTTTGGCAGAAAGGAAACCGGCTGGCCGCGCAGGGCACCGGCCTCGTACTCGCCGCTGATGGCGATGATGCGGTTGGGGCGATGGGTTTCGGGGAGCTTCATGCACTGCTGCATCAGCTCGAAGCCGTCCATCACCGGCATCCGCAGGTCGGTCAGCAACACGTCGAAGCGCTGCGTCAGCAAGTAGCCAAGCCCTTCTTCGCCGTCACGGGCGGTAACGACCTCGGCCCCGCTCTGACGAATGAGTCGGCTGATCGCCATGCGAGTCGGCGCGTGATCTTCAACGATAAGGATTTTCATACGTCGAGTCCGCGGCATCGGAACAGGCGAGGGATAAGTATAATCAAGCGTCATCAGATTTTATTCAAACAGACAATGCTTTGCTTGCCAATGTCAAATCCAATTGAAAGGGTTGAGGGGCAAGGGGAAGAAAAACAACGTTTCGTAACCCGCACGCGTTTGTATTTCCCTTGCCTCTCGCCCCTCGCCCCTCACCCCTTCTAATGCGGCATTGGGAACTTCGTCGCGAGTGATGCGACTTCCTCGCGAATCGTCGCCAACGCGGTGGCGTCATCCTTAGCATTCATGGCTCGGTCGATGAAGCCGGCGACGGTCGTCATGTCGGCTTCCTTCAACCCGCGCGTCGTCAGCGCGGGCGTTCCAAGGCGAATGCCACTGGTCACTTTCGGCGGGCGAGGATCGTTCAGGATGGCGTTCTTGTTACAGATGATTCCAGCGGCCTCGAGCGCTTTCTCCGCATCAGCGCCGGTAAAATTTTCATTTCGCGCCCGCAGGTCGACGAGCATCAGGTGATTGTCCGTGCCGCCGGATTGCAGGCGATATCCCAATGCCTGCAACGCCGCCGCCAGTGCCTTGGCATTTGCAACAATCTGGCTCGAATAGGTCTTAAACGACGGCTGCAAATCTTCGCCAAATGCGACCGCCTTGGCGGCGATGATGTGCATCAGCGGCCCGCCCTGGCTGCCGGGGAAGACACTGCGATTTACATCCTTGGCAATCTGTTCGTCGTTAGTGAGGATGAGCCCGCCGCGCGGGCCGCGCAGGGTTTTGTGTGTAGTGGTCGTCACGATATGAGCGTGCGGAAAGGGCGACGGATGTGCCCCGCCGACGATCAACCCGGCGATGTGCGCGACGTCGGCCATCAGCAGGGCACCAACTTCATCCGCGATCTCGCGGAATCTGGCGAAGTCGATCGTGCGCGGATACGCGCTGTAGCCGCACAAAATCATCTTCGGCTTCATCTCCCTGGCTTTCGCGCGCACGGAATCGAAGTCAATCAACTGCGTGGCCGGGTCGAGCTCGTAAAAATTCGGCTTCCAGAACATTGCCGACGCATTGAGCTTCATGCCATGGCTCAAGTGGCCGCCGCTCGACAGGTTGAGCGCAAGAAACGAGTCGCCGGGCTTAAGAACCGCAAGGAAGGCCGCGAAGTTTGCATTCGCGCCGCTGTGCGGCTGCACGTTGGCGAATTTGCAGCCGAACATCTGCTTGGCCCGGTCAATCGCGAGATTTTCGATCTCATCGTAAAAGCCGCACCCACCGTAGTATCGCGCGGCCGGGTACCCCTCGGCATACTTGTTTGTCAGCACGCTTCCCGCCGCCTCCATCACGGCGGGCGAGACGTGATTTTCGCTGGCAATCAATTCGAGCGTGCTCGCCTGCCGTTTGGACTCGTGAGCGATGAGTTCGGCGATTTTCGGATCGGTATTGGATAGCGCGTTCATCATTGCGAGGCATCATAGAGCGATCGCAAATCGAATCAAAACCGTGATCCAGCCGCTTGCGGCTTCGCGATGTCGAAAACTGCGAAATGTCATGCACGCTTTTCAGCAAAGCCGCGAGCGGCAAAAACTTCATCGAAAGCCGACGGTAAACCGGAACGATTCAGATGCGAGCGTTTGCTCCTGACCGTTCGCTCCAGCAGCTTTCTTTGGATCGAACCACCATTCGTAGGCGGCGAGCTTTGTCGCTTCATCGATATTCGCGCTGCCACTGGACTCGGCGATTTGCACGTTGACGACGTTGCCCTGCTGATCAATTTTTAATTGCAGCGTCACCACGACGCGACCAATCGATACTGCGTCGACCATTCCACCCAGCGCGATACGCGGCCGGGTGATGCGATGTCGCCGCCCGATGCGGGCGTTGATCGCGCCGCCACGAAAATCGACGCTGCCAATGGACGTGAACGCATCGGAATCACTCGACCCCTGCGGAATCGGCTTGCCCGGCGCGGCACCGCGAGACGTCTGCTCCGGCGGCGAGTCAGATGGCGTGCTTGGCGCGCTCGGCGGCCGTGCGGACGGTTGCGGTGAGAGCCCCCCCGCCGGTTCGGGAGTTTGTTCAACGCCCTGCCCCGCCGGCGGCTTGGTCAGCGACGGCGAGGCCGATCCAGACGCCGAGGGCCTGGCCGTCTCGGATTTCACCGGTCGCTCGGTCGGCGATTGCGTTCGCGGCGGCGGCGCTTGCTGAATTCCATTTTCGCCTGGAGTGTCGCGCTGCAACATCGGCTGCGGCAGGGGCGAAATCTCCTTCGCTTCCAGCGCCGTCTCGCCCGGGGCCGTGTCCGTTGCATCGCCCGAAATTTTCGCCTGATCGTCGCCGAGCAACATCCGGCGATCCGCCGGCACGGGAATCATCAACGCATTCGGCTCACTCAACGCCGCGCGCGGCCCAGTTGGCGCCGACAAGTAAATCCTCTCGCGCGAATACCGGTCAGCCATCGCACGTAGCAGGAACACGTGCGCCGCAAACGACACGCATAGCCCGACCGTGAGACTGACATCCCGCCGCTTCATCCGTCAACATCTTAAGGAGAAGCGTCGTCGATCGTCTCGGTCATTTCGCCATTCCCGCCGCTTACGTTTCACGGCCGAATAGAAAGACGTCTGGTGACGTTTGTAGCTTTTTAGATACACGCGCCACACGATTCACAATATGCCGCCATCCGATAGCGAATTCCGCGCGCTTCTAAGCAAGTCGCTCAACCTGCGGCGCTCGCTGATTGATGGCGGAACGAGCGAGGCATTCCGCGCGTTCTGCGGCCTGGCCGATGGGTTGGACGGCGTCTTCGTCGATGTGTATGGAGCGGGTGCGACGCTCATCGTGTACGAAGGCCGCGCGCCGCGGGAATTTGACGCGGCCCGAGAGGCGACGGTCGTGCTGGATGCGCTGCGCCCGCTCGGGGTGACGGCCGTCTATTTGAAACCGTTCACGCGCGACCGGTCGCGGCTTGGCGGCGAGATGCCGGAAGTCGTGCTGCAACCCAAACCAGCCGCGGGCGAAACGCTCGCCGAAGCGATCGTTGTTCGAGAATATTCTTGTTCGTTTGAGATCCGTTTATACGATGGCTTGTCGACCGGCCTGTTCCTCGATCAGCGGGACAATCGTAAGTTCCTCCACGATTTCATCGCGCAATTCAAAGGCAACAATCCGTCGGCGGTGCTGAACACGTTCGCGTACACCTGCGCGTTCAGCGTAGCCGCCGCGCTCGCTGGCGCTCGGACGACGAGCGTGGATGTGTCGCCGCGATATTTAGAGTGGGGCAAACGAAATTTTGCCCACAACGGAATCGACGTCGTCGCCAACGACGAGCATCGTTTCGCCAAGATGGATACGTTCGAGTTCTTTTCTTACGCGCGACGAAAGCAGTTGCGATACGACGTAATCGTGCTCGATCCGCCGAGTTTTGGATCGGGATCGAAAAAGAAAAAGATTCGGCCATGGAGCAGCGAACACGATTATCACCGCTTGGTTCGCGAGGCATCGACGCTGCTGACCCGCGGCGGAATGATCCTGGCTTCGACGAACACACAAGCACTCTCCCGGCCGGGCAGGCTCGAACGCGAAGTCGTCAGAGGGATTGGGCGTTCGCCGCGCTGGATCGACCTTCCACCCGTGCCGTCGGATTTCGCCCGAGATGCCGACCGCTTCGCGGCATGCGCTTTTCAGCTGTAACTTTCTCGTGCGCGTTAACGCGTTTTACAATTAACGGCGTGATGGCGAACTAACCTGGCGAGTGGACGCGGGCTAATCGCTCAAGCGCTTCGTGCAAAATCTCGCGGCTGGTCGCGAAGTTTAAGCGAACGTATCCGTCAAACCCAGGTCCGAAATCGGCGCCGGCATTCAAGCCGACTTTCGCTTCCGACAGGAGATATTTCTGAATGCCCGCCGCTTTGATGTGACTGCGATAGTCAAGCCACGCGAGGTATGTCGCCTGCGGTGGAAAAACGCGAACGCCGGGGAGTCGTTCGCCAACAAAACGCATGACGAAGTCTCGATTCTCGCGAAGATTGCTCAAGACTTTGGTTAGCCAGTCGCCGTCATCTTCCAACGCGGCCCGCCACATCGCGACCGACAGCGCCTGACAATGGCCTCCGCCGGCCATCGCTTTCCTGATGGTCGTTAACAACGGCGCGCTGTGGCTGATCATCGCGCCGATGCCAACGCCGGCCAGGTTATATGTTTTGCACGGGCCGATGAGCGTGAGCGTCCTGAGCTTCATTGCATCGGAAACGACGTTGACGAAAGGCACGTAACCGCCGTCGAGTGTTAGGTCGGCGTGCAGTTCATCGCTCAAAACGTAAAGCCCGCGCGCCTCGGCTAGCCGCGCGATCTTGGTCAGCTCGGCCGGCGTCCACACGCGGCCGGTTGGATTGTGCGGATGACAAAGCATGAGCAGCTTCGTCGACGGAGAGATCGCCGACTCCAGCGCGTCAAAATCGATTTGCCAGCCGGCGTCAGTATCGAGCAGCTTGACGTGCCGGGCGATTCGGCCATGGTCGGTAATGGCCGAGAGAAACGGCGGGTAGATCGGTGTGAAGGTCAGTACCTCATCGCCCGGAGCCGTCAATCCCAAAACGCCGCCGTACAACCCTTGCACCACGCCGGCGAGAAAATTCACCCAGCCGGTCTCGGGCAGGCCGACCATGCCGCTGCGTTCCACCTTCGCGCGCAGCAGTTTGACCAACGTTGGGTCGGCCGACATATGGTGATACCCGAGCGGCCGGGCCAAGCGTTCATGCAGGGCCGACAGGATCGACGGCGCGATCGCGAAATCCATGTCGGCCACCCACAGCGGCAACACATCCGGTGAGAAGGTCGTCCACTTTAAGCTGTCGACATGGCGCAGCTTCTCGCGAGTGAGTTCGATCGGTGCAGTCATGTGGCGGGAACTTTAGTAAGGTTTTGAAGGTGACGGATCCACCGACTTCACGAGATGCAAAGAGCCCG
Organism: uncultured Phycisphaerae bacterium; assembly: GCA_964236135.1. Classification (GTDB taxonomy): domain Bacteria; phylum Planctomycetota; class Phycisphaerae; order Tepidisphaerales; family Tepidisphaeraceae; genus CAXSBN01. The sequence goes on along the minus strand of CAXSBN010000031.1, from coordinate 4,900 downwards.
GAGAACGGCTCTCCGGGCTCTGGCGTCGATTGCGGCCGACTGGAGTCGAACCAGCACGGGGGTTACCCACTAGAACCTGAATCTAGCGCGTCTGCCAATTCCGCCACGGCCGCGTGGTCTCCTGCGTGCAAAACAAGTCGATGAAATCGTTCGCGTTGGTCGACCGTTCGTTTGAAGCGACGGTATTTCCAGCGAACTGTGCTGCGCAGGATTTAACTTGATGTCCGCAGGCATCGTACGTGGTTCACCACGATTTTCAAGGTGAACGAAGAGCGGGTCGGAGGGTCAACGCGGTTGCGTTCGCGAAGCCGCGAGCGGCAAATTTCGCAGATCTTAACAGCAACAGATGCGCTTCAGTGAACAGCGGATGCGCGTAAACGATTATGGGGTTTCCCCGCGACGCGCATCCTGCTGCTCGCGTGTCGGCACGCGGACCTGCTTCGCCAAGCCGACGATGTTCAGCGTCCGGATGATGTAGTAAGACACGTCCGGCTCATACCACCGCAGGCCATGCCGCGCGGAGGTGGGGAACGCGTGGTGATTATTGTGCCAGCCTTCGCCAAGGCTGAGCATGGCGACGAGGGCGTTGTTACGACTGTCGTCAGTCGTCTTATACGTTCGGTAACCGAACGTGTGGCAGATTGAGTTCACGCTCCACGTGACGTGATGCATCAGGCCGATACGCACGACGAATCCCCACACCATCGCGGCCAGCGAGCCGCTCCACGTGTGGTGCAACAGCAGCCCGGCGAGAAACGGGATCGCCGCGCCGGCGAAGACCCAGAGAAAATAGGTACGGTCGACCGCGCGGGCGACTGGGTCGGTCGCGAGGTCGCGAATGGCAGATTCGGAACAGACGACGTCAGGTTCGAGCAGCCAGCCGGTGTGTGCGTGCCAGAGGCCGCGGAATAAGCCCCAGACGCCGTCGCCGTGCAGATGAGGCGAATGCGGATCGCCCTCGTGGTCCGATTTTTGATGATGCCGGCGATGCGTCGCGACCCATTTAATGGCCGGCCCCTGCATGGCCATGCTGCCGGCACCGATAATAAAGAAACGCAGGATCGGATGCGTAACGAACGCACGGTGCGCGAGCAGGCGGTGATAGCCAATCGTGATGCCGAACCCGCCGATCGCGTACATGACCAGGAAGATGCCGACGTTCATCCAGCCAGACGGCTTCAAAGCAAACCAAACCAGCGCGGCCGCGAGCCCGGCGAAGGGCATGAGGACCGTCACCCACATGAACGCTTTTACCGCCAGGCCGTTGAGCAGCGAACCTTGATGCTGGTGCGTCGTCTCCGCTTTCTCCGAGGTCGAGCCAGTGGGCTTTAATTGTGCAGCAGCCCCTTGCCATTTGCGATACGGGCTTAATAAGTCAGCCATCCTTGGAACTCCAGGGCAGCGGGATCAGCACGATCGCAGCAAAAACGAATTGCCGGCCACGCTGAATGAGACGGTGCATCTTAGCGGAAGAGATGCGGGAAGGCGTAGGATCAACGAATTATTTGGAATGATCGGCGCAACCGGGGTGGGTGGCCGCTTAAGCCCCCACCGCAGTGAACGTGACTCGCGATGCAGTGTTCGTCCTACGCGGCTCGGATTGCCCAGCCCACGCCTAGGCCGTTGTCACAGTATTCCGCGAAGCGATGGGTGTTCGCGAGATTGCTGGACCAGTGTCGCCAGACGCCACGGAGATAGCCGTGCTGCGGATGGACGAGGTCGTCGAAGATCAACACCCCGCCCGGTGCGAGGAGCGCGAAGGCGTCACGGAGATCCTCACTGGCGCCGCGCTCGGTGTGATCGCCGTCGACGACGATCAGATCGAACGTCAGGTTATTTTTCGCCAGTTGCGGGAGGAGCTCATGACTATTGCCCTGGTGGAAGTGCGCACTGCCGGCGTGACCGATGAGAGATAATTGTTTACGCAGTAGATCGGGGCCAGGGTTTGGACGATCGGAGTAGATTGGCCGCCAACTGTCGAGCATGTGCATTTCAACAGTGGGACAGGCGGCGACGATGGCACAGGTGGTGAATCCGCGACGCACGCCGATCTCGAGGGCGCGTGCCGGCTGGAGCAAAGTGGCCGCAGCGTGTGCGAGGGTTGCATTGTCGAGCAGGCCGTCGCAAGTGCCGGCGATTTCGACCGATTCCCCAAACCGTGTCAGCCGGCCGAGGTCAACGTCGTCGTTGTCGAGCATCATGAGCGAGTCGATCAGACGACGCCGCACCCCCGGGCGACTGGCGAACCAGGAAATTTCTTCGGTGGAGAGGCCGGAAGAGCTATCAGTGATGTTCATCATCAACGATTATCGGCGATCGGGGTCACAAGCCGTTAAGCGAACCGCCATCGCTTCAGCAGCCTACTTCTCCGCAAGTGATCGTCGTTGCGGATCGGAGCCGCCCTGCGGGGCGGCGGCAAATGCCTTGAAATTAGCCGTGCCTTCCAAGGCTTTCACGGCAATGTCCTGAACCTGCCCGTAGGCTTTGTCAGCCTGCTGCGTCAGCCGGACGATGCGATCGGTTTGCTCCAGCAACGTGCTTTCCAAGGCGGCGACTCGCGTGAGCAGAACATTCTTTTCGCCGGCAAAGTCCCGCTTCAGGAGTTCTTCGCGTGCGACGGCCTCGGCGGCGAGGCGCTGAGTGGTTTCGCGAATTGCGTTTTGGACGGCGGCGTCGCGCTGCTTTGTAAAGCCGTCAATCTGCGTGCGAAGGTCGGCGTATTCAGCTTCGCGCTCCGCTATTTTCGATTCGCGCTCGACAAACGCGCGCTCTGCCGACTCGACGCGCGTCGCGAACTCGCGATTCGTCTTCGCCTGCTCATCCGCTGCGCGATCCTTCGCAATTTGCTGCTCCCGCGCGAAGCTGTATCGATATTCTTCTTCCTCTCGCTTTCGCCGGCGAACCTCTGCGGCGTCGCGCTCCTTGATTTCCACTTCGCGACGACTGCTTTCCTTTTCCCAGTCCGCTCGGGTCACTTCGATGTCTCGCGTCAGCTCCTCCTTGCGACGCTCCATCTCCTGTTCGAATTGATCGCGCTTAGCCTCTTGCGCCTGAAGAAGGGCCGCGAAGCTCAGGGCGGACTTCTGAATTTCATAAATCTCTGCTAATTCTTTTTCCTTCAGGCCGATTGCCTTTGTAATTTGCGCGTAACGCCCGACCTGTTCATCGAGATCTGTCGCCACCTGAGCAAGGAGACGACCGATAGTGGATCGCAGCTCAGCGACCTGCTTGACAACGCCCTCCGTCGAGAGATCGTCCGCGACCTTAACAGCCTCGGCGTTCATCCGCTGCTCGATCTTGTCTTGAGGCTTGCTTTCGATTGCCTTGGCGTCTTCAAGTTCTTTCAGCACTTCACCATAGGCGGAAAGCATTTCTTGTTTGGTGTTATGGGTTGAAAGACGCTTCTGGGTCGGTGGAGATTTGCTCGGCAAGTGATCCCTTCGTTGAGGCACTCACCGTACCGGCCGATTGGCCAAACGCAACGTTGGGTTGGCACTGCGACAGCTTTTCCAGAAAGGTGTGCGCATAAAAAAGCCCACCCGTCTCGGGGTGGGCTTTTGTCAATCATTGTCAAAGACCTTTGACAAGTGAATAGTCGGATGGGCCGTTCGCGTACGTTACCGTATGCGTCCTGAATTATAGAATAAACTATAATTCAACGAGATTGTGCTGACAGTTTACGACTTGGCTTGCACCAAATCAGTTCTAAGTAATCCCTTAGAAAGGAGGTGATCCAGCCGCAGGTTCCCCTACGGCTACCTTGTTACGACTTAGTCCCAGTCACCGAACCTAGCGTAGGGACCACAGTATTGTGGCCACTTCGGCTATTTCCGGCTCCCATGACTTGACGGGCGGTGTGTACAAGGCTCAGGAACACATTCACCGCGGCGTAGCTGATCCGCGATTACTAGCGATTCCAACTTCACGGAGGCGAGTTGCAGCCTCCGATCTGAACTGGGGGGTGATTTCTGCGATTTCCTCCAGCTTGCGCTCTCGGTTCGCTCTGTGCACCCCATTGTAGCACGTGTGTGGCCCTGGGCATAAAGGCCATGAGGACTTGACGTCATCTCCACCTTCCTCCGGTTTGACACCGGCAGTCCCCTTAGAGTCCCCGGCATAACCCGCTGGTAACTAAGGGCAAAGGTTTCGCTCGTTAAGGGACTTAACCCGACATCTCACGACACGAGCTGACGACAGCCATGCAGCACCTGTACTAGTTGTACCCCGAAGGGCCTACTCTACTTTCATAGAGATAATCCTAGCTAGTCAAGCCCAGGTAAGGTTCTGCGCGTTGCTTCGAATTAAACCACATGCTCCACCGCTTGTGTGAGCCCCCGTCAATTCCTTTGAGTTTTAGCCTTGCGACCGTACTTCCCAGGCGGTCGACTTAGCACTTTTGCTTCGACCGTGATAACGTCAGAGCTACCACGATCTAGTCGACATCGTTTAGGGCCAGGACTACCGGGGTATCTAATCCCGTTCGCTCCCCTGGCTTTCGTGTCTCAGCGTCAGCAAACACCCAGCTACCTGTTTTCACCATTGGCGTTCCAAATGATATCTACGCATTTCACCGCTCCACCATTTGTTCCGGTAGCCCCTATGTCGCTCAAGAATGCCAGTATACCAAGCAGTTCCACAGTTAAGCTGTGGGATTTCACAAGGTACTTAGCACTCCGCCTACACACGCTTTAAGCCCAGTGATTCCGCCTAACGCTCGAGACCTCTGTATTACCGCGGCTGCTGGCACAGAGTTAGCCGTCTCTTCCTCTGGGGTAGATCAGAACTTTCTTTCCCCTGACAGTGGTTTACATTCCGAAGAACTTCATCCCACACGCGGCGTCGCTCCGTCACACTTTCGTGCATTGCGGAAGATTCGTTACTGCAGCCCCCCGTAGGAGTC
>CAXSBN010000030.1:27276-50237 GCA_964236135.1 uncultured Phycisphaerae bacterium | reverse complement strand
CCCCGAGTACAGGGAGAGGAGAAAAAACGAAATCATCCAGAATGCGGTTGCCCTACGCGCGATGTCACGTCGAACGCCGGCTCTTTTTGACTTAGCGCGCGGCACCGTTACACTCCGACTCAACTGTGCGAGCGGCTGGCGGGATTCTGAAGTTTGGCTTCGCGACGGTCGCACTCGCGGCCGTGTTTGCTTCGTCACGAGCCGCGATCGCCCGACAAACCACCACCGCACCTTCCACGCAGCCGGCCCGTCAGACGGACATTGCCGGCGCTTCGTCGCTCGCGGGCCGAACCGTCGAAGACGTCCGCGTTCTCGGCAATACGCAGGTGTCGACCGCCGTCATCCTGAACCTGGTGCGCACCCGCGCCGGCGAAAAATTCGACCCGGCCACCGCGCAGGAAGACTATCAACGCATCTTCGGGCTTCGACAATTTTCCAATGTCGAAGCGAAAGTCGAGCCGACGCAAAACGGCGTGATCGTTGTTTTCATCGTGACCGAGCAGAAGCAGATCCGTGACGTCATCATTCGCGGCAATTTCAAAATTGACGAGATCACCGTTCGTAACTCCCTCGACGTGAAGCCCGGCGAAGCGATCGATAATTTTCGAATCGCCCTCGCGCGGCAAGCGATCGAAGCGCTCTACCGTGATAAGAATTTCCCGTTCGCGCACGTCGATGTCGATTCCAACCGGCTCTCGCGCACGGGCGAACTCGTCTTCAATGTGGTTGAAGGGCCGAATGTCCGTGTGAGGAGAGTTCGGTTCGTCGGCAATCACTCGTTTTCGACCGATCGCCTTCGCGATGAGGTTTCGACGAAATATTGGATCTGGATTTTTCGCCCCGGCACGTTCGACCCCAACGCCCTCGAGGATGATGTCGCGGGGCTGCGAAAATATTATCTCGATCACGGCTTTTTCGACGTCCGCGTCGGCCGGAAGGTCATCTTTTCGCCGGATAATTCCGAAGTGCAGGTCGATTTTGTGATCGAAGAAGGGAAGCGGTACGTCGTCGACCGCGTCACGTTCAGAGGGAACACGTCAGTCTCCGAGGCAGACCTTCGTCGCGATCTGAAACTTATCGAGGGTCAATACTATGATCTCGATCTGCTTCAGCGTGATCAAAAGCAGATCGTGAAGGCGTATAGCCCGTTCGGTTTTATCTACAGCACGAATCCGCAGCTATCGGAGCCCGATTATTTGCAAATCAACCCCAGCCCGGTCTTTCGACGCGAGGCCGGGCGCGTGGAGCTTGTCTACCAGATTTCCGAGGGCAAGCCGTTCCGCACCGGCCGAATCATCATCAAGGGGAACAGCAAAATTCAGGACAAGGTGATTCTGCGCGAGATGCGGGTGAATCCCGGCCAGCCCTACAACTCCGGCGAGTTGCAGGATGCGACCGATCGTCTGAGGGGGCTCTACGGCTATTTCACCGGCGTGCAGATCACGCCCATCGGCGATGACCCGGCCTATCGCGACGTGCTGGTCGAAGTGAAAGAAGGAAGCACCGCTAACTTCAACATCGGTGCCGGCGTCAACAGCAACGGCGGCATCGGCGGCAACATCACCTACGAGCAGCGCAACTTCGACATCACCAACGTGCCCGGCTCGTGGCGCGACTTTTTCTCCGATCGCGCTTTTACCGGCGCGGGGCAAACCTTCCGCGCATCACTCGAGCCCGGCACGACTCAGACCAATGCTTCACTACGATTTTATGATCCGTGGATTTTCGATCAGCCTTATGGTTTCGGGGCCGAAGCCTATTTGCGCAATCGCGTTCGCGAGGCGTATACGGATGCCCGTTACGGCGGCCGGGTGTCGCTGGAAAAGCGGTTTGATTACGTCTACAGCGCGCGGCTGTCCCTTAGAGGTGAGGATGTGAACATTCGGGCCGTTCAGGATAAGGAGATTCGTGCCCAGGAAATTCTCGACGGGCAAGGACATACCACGCTGACCAGCGCGGGCCTCACCTTGCGACGCGATACGACCAATCGCGGCATTCTTCCCAGCCGCGGCACGACCACGACGGTCGGCTGGGAGTCCTACGGCGTCATCGCGGGGCCGGTCTTTCAAAAGTTCACGCTCGGCTATGACTACTACAAAACACTCGGCGAGGATTTGCTCGACCGCCGCACGATCTTCTCGTTTCACACGGATGCCGGCTACATCACGGGGAACGATCCGTTTTACGAGCGGTTTTATGGCGGTGGAATCGGTTCGATTCGCGGCTTCGCCTTTCGCGGCGTCAGCCCGCGCTCCGGCCCGGACGACGACCGCATCGGCGGCGACTTTTCCGTCACCGGCAGCGTGGAAGTCTCTTATCCGCTTTACGGCGAGTCGCTGCGAGGGGTTGTATTTACCGACTTCGGCTCCGTCGAGCCGGACGTTCGCATCGGCACCATCCGCACCAGCGTCGGCACCGGCATCCGCCTGCAACTCCCCTTCCTCGGCCAAGTGCCTATCGCGATCGACATCGCCATCCCGCTCTCCAAAAGCAGCCAGGATGACACGCAATGGCTAAGCTTTTCGCTGGGCTTCCAGCAGTAGCCAGTAGGCCGCCTTCTGATCCCCTCTCGCCATACTCGAGGAGACGGTTAGGGCGAGGGTTCTTTCGGTAAATCGAAGACCCCTCTCCCAACCTCTCCCGGAGTACGGAGAGAGGAGTAAAAGCGCGTTCGTCGGCGGCTGTCGCTTCAACATCGTCGGGACTATAAGCTAGCACCAAAGGATGGAACGAATCATGATCGCAACATTGAAGACGCTCTTCTTCCCCTCGCCCCTCACCCCTCGCCCCTTGCCCCTGGCACTGGCCTTGGCTCTATCGCTCGCCGCCTGCTGGCTTGCCTGCCCACTTGCTGAGGCACAAGCCGCGGGACCGGCCGTGGCAACGAAGCTCGCGGTGGTCAACCCGGCCAAGATATTCAACGAATTACAGGAGACTCAGGACCTGAAAAAGGCGATGGAGAGCAAGCACGTCACCCTCCAAAGCCAGGAGAACGACAAGCGCAGCAAGCTTCGCGACCTTCAAAACGCTCGCGATTCGCTCAAGCCCGACGCTCCGCAATACGCCGACCGTAATAAAGAGTTGATGCAGGCAGGCGTCGAGTTTGAAGTGTGGGGCAAGATGATGCAGGCGGATCTTCAGCGCGAGCAGAAGATGCAGATGAAATCGCTGTTCGACAAGATCATCCAGGCGGTCAAAGAAGTCGCCGACGCGAAGGGCTTGGACATCGTGATTTCCAAAGGTCCGGAATTTCCTGAATCCATCGAGAACCTCAGCATCGACGAGACGCGGCTGCTCATTAACAGTCGAATCGTGCTTTTCGCCAACTCATCGGTCGATATCAGCAGCGATGTCATCGCGACGATGGACGCCAAGTATAAAGGCGGCCATTGAGCACGTTGTCGGCAATTCCCACGCCGCGAACGCTGTCGTTTCCGACAGCGTCGACCGTCGGGCTCGGCGAGATTGCATTGTTGATCGGCGCGGCCCCGCCGGCCGATCCGGCGATGCAAATTTCCGGCATCGCCTCGTTGCGACAGGCGACACGCACCGAAATCTCGTTCTACAACTCCAATCGCCATCATGAGGAGTTCCGGGCCACCCGCGCTGCCGCCGTCATCGTGACGCATGGCGTGGATGTGTCGCGCGCGGCGAATGACGATTCCCCATTCGTGCGCCCGCCGCCCAAGTTGCTGTTCGTTGAAAATGCCGATGTGGCGATGATCGATGCGCTCCGGCAGTTCGCCCCGCCCCCGGCGCAACCGTATGCGGGTGTGCATCCGAGCGCCACCGTCGCAGCCAGCGCCGTGATCAGCCGGAATGTTTCGGTCGGCGCGCAAGTCGTCATCGGCGACGGCACGATCATCGGACAGAACACCGTTATCCACCCAGGCGTCTGTATCGGCGCATTTGTCACGATCGGTGCCGACTGCGAAATCTTTCCCAACGTCGTTCTCCGCGACCGCATCACCGTCGGACAGCGCGTCAGCATTCACGCCGGCAGCATCATCGGCACGGATGGGTTCGGCTATCGGTGGGACGGTAAGCAGCATGAAAAAATCCCGCAGATCGGCACGGTCGTGATCGAGGATGATGTCGAGATTGGATCATGCACCTGCATCGACCGCGCGAAATTCGCGACAACGCGGATCGGGCGCGGCTCGAAAATCGACAACCTCGTGCAGATTGGTCACAACGTAACGATCGGCCCGGCGTGCTTGATCGCGGGACAATCCGGCGTGGCCGGCTCGGTCACGCTCGAAGCCGGCGTCGCGCTCGGCGGGCAAGCGGCCCTGCGCGATCACATCACGATCGGCAACAACACGATCGTCGCCGGCGGTTCGGTCGTCTATTCCGACATCCCCGCATCGACGACCGTCAGCGGAAACCCGGCCGGCCCGCATCGACACACGCTGCGCGAGCAGGTCGCCGTGAAGCGCTTGCCGGAGATCATGAAGCAGTTACAGCAATTGCAGAGGCAGGTGAATGAGCTGAGCGGTCGGTTGCTGAATGAGGAAGAAGGGTAGGGAAACACTTCGGAACATGGGGAGGCGCACGGAAATGCGTCGCATGCCGCTTGTTTTGAGCGACGTCACGCACTGCATCTCGTTGCGGCCGGCCACGCGACCGACATTATCATCTGCTTCCATTGCAATCACGGCGAAATTTTTTCCGACGGCAAGCGGACGGAAACGTTTCTGACAAGCAGAAGTGCAGAGGAGGTTTTCGACGACGTGCTTCGAAGAGCGGATGTGCCGCTCGCTCCGAAGTCAACGCGCTAAGTGCCGCTTGCGGCTTCGCGAGCCGAGGCAGGCGGAATATCGCAGGTCCGCCCTCGCGAAGCTGCAAGCGGCGTTCGCACCCGACGAAATCGCCCACGACTTACTCAACCGTTCCGTTCTTCAACCCACCATCAGCCGAGGCGCTTCGCTTCCTGCATTCCCGGCGCGCAGCGCCTCGGAGTTTTGTAGTGAGCATGCGTGCTGAAGCGTGATGAACGATATAACCCGGCAACTTGGAAAGAGAGTAGCCTTGGCGACACATTCAATTTCATCTTCATCGACAGGGTTCGACCGGAGGTCAAGGCTGCTCTGCCGCAACGAAAGCGGTGATCGTCGGCCGCTTCCCTCGATCGCTCAATCGACGAAACGAAGCCACCTCTCGTTTTCCTGGCCGCAACGGTCAGCCGCAATGGCATCGCGTTTTGGCGAAACGAAGCCAACCAGTGATGCCAAATGCGCAGCGCTTCGTTGAGTCGCTAACCGCGAAGGTAAAATATTTTCTCCAGTTCCTCGACGTCTGTCCTGCCGCCTAAGTGCTCACCGCCGCTTCACTTTTTCTTGTGCCCGGCCTGAACAGACCCTTATCATTCTCGACTATGCAGCAGATTATCAAAGGCCGCGCGTATGTGATGGGCGACAATGTCGACACCGACCAGATCATTCCGGCGATCTATCTTTCGTATGACCCGGGGAAACCGGACGAGCGGAAGTTCTTCGGCATGTATGCCAACAGCGGCGTGCCAGCCGGGCAGATGGGGTTGCCGGACGGGAACGTCAGGTTCGTGCGCGAGAACGAATTCCGCAGCGATTTCTCGATCATCATCGGCGGTAAGAATTTCGGCTGCGGCAGCAGCCGTGAGCACGCGCCGCTCGCGCTGGCCGAGGCGGGAATTCAGTGCGTGGTGGCAGAGTTTTACGCGCGAATTTTTTTCCGCAACAGCATCAACGGCGGCTATCTCGTGCCGATCGAATCGACCGAACGTCTCGTCGAAAGCATCGAGACCGGCGATGAAGTCGAAATCGATCTTTCAAGCGGAATCTTGAAGAACTTGACGAAAGGCCGCGAACATGGGCTACAACCGCTCGGCGACACCCTGCCGATCATCGAAGCCGGCGGAGTATTCGAGTACGCAAAGCAGGCGGGAATGATGTGAAATTGAATCGGCCTTCGAAAGCGGCGGTGACCATTCGCGGCCGCTGATAAGAGCGTAAAACCAGTGCAAAACGTATTCGTCATCGATCATCCCGTCGTGCAAACCAAGCTCACGGAGCTTCGCGACTGGGGGGCGAACCACCGGGAGTTTCGCGCGTTGCTTGACGAGATCGCGATGCTGATGGTGTACGAGGTCACGCGGGATTGGCCCACCAAGCCGCGGCCGGTGCAGACGCCGCTGGAACAGAGCGTGGGCAAGACGTTGGCAAGGCAGGTGACGCTCGTGCCGATCCTCCGCGCGGGGCTGGGGATGTGCGATGGGGTGCTGAAGATTTTGCCGGACGCGCGCCTCGGTCACCTCGGCGTGCGGCGCGACGAGACGACGCTCGAACCTTTCAGCTATTATCAGAAGCTGCCGCCCGACATCGCGCAGACGGAAGTGCTGCTGATCGATCCGATGCTCGCGACCGGCGGAAGCGCCGTCGCGGCAGTGACGTTTCTAAAGCGGGCAGGCGTGACCGCGATCAAATTCGTTTGCCTGGTCGCCGCCCCCGAGGGGGTGGCGACGCTGCACAAAATGCATCCGGACATTCCGATTTATTGTGCGGCAGTCGATCGCCAACTGAATGAGAAGGGGTATATCCTGCCCGGCCTCGGCGATGCGGGGGATCGAATTTTCGGAACTTAAGGCGATCGGCCGCCCTATCCGGCCAATCGGGGGCGGCCAATGATTGAATGAGGGCAATGTGTTTAGCCAGACATTCGACAATCATGATCTCGTCGTGCTGGGCGTGCTCGTCATCCTCGAGGGCATTCTCTCCATCGACAACGCGCTGGTGCTTGGCCTGCTGGCGCGGCGGCTGCCTCACCACCTCCAGGCGCGTGCCCTGACGTACGGATTGGTCGGCGCATTTGTCTTTCGCGTGCTCGCCATCGCGACCGCATCCTTCCTGCTGGAGTGGCGCATCGCAAAACTGCTGGGCGGCGGCTACCTGGTCTTTGTTGCGATTAAGCATTTCCTATCAAAAGACCCTTCCGCCGAGCGGAAGATGGTGGTGGGCGAGGATGGACAGCCGACGCTTGCCGACCCGGCGACGGGCAAGCCGCTCACCGACCAACAACTGGCCGATACTCAAGGGTCGAAGGGTGCCGTCGGGGCCGGCCTGGATTATGCCCACGCCCGATCGACGCATAGTAAAGCTTTCTGGATGACCGTGATCACCATCGAGATCACCGACATCGCGTTCGCGGTCGATTCCATCCTCGCGGCGATCGCACTCGTCGGCGGCACGCCGGCCGGTCATCCGGAAGAGGCGGCCCATCCCAAGATGTGGGTCGTCATTACCGGCGGAATGCTGGGCGTCATCCTCATGCGCTTTGCGGCGGTCATGTTTATCAAGCTGCTGGAAAAATTTCCGCGTTTCGAAACGGCTGCCTACCTATTGGTCACCGTCATCGGCGGAAAGCTCGTGATCGACTGGGCGCTCAATTCGGCTGCCGATCCGGAACACGTGAATTTCCACAGCCCGGGCACGATGGCGTTCTGGATTTTCTGGGTCGCTATGGCCGTCTGTTTTTCGGTTGGATTTTTCCCGCCGCGCAAAACGTTTAAGCCCGCCTGAGGCATCGACGATCGGATATGCTTCCGCACGGGTTCGGAACGTTGCCGCGATCCTCACGTCACGCTAGGATGCGACCGAACCATCAACGCGCCATTGCACGCGTCCAACAACGTTGCCACGGCTGCGGAGTGTCCGGCTATGCGGTTGAGCGAGATTCTCAAGCCCCAAAATATCAAGATTCCCCTGACTGCGGGCATTAAAGCCGATGCGATCAGCGAGCTTGTCAACGTGCTCGCCGCCTCAGGAGAAATCGGTGATCCTAAGAAAGTGCTGGAGTCAGTACTCGACCGTGAATCCACGCGCACGACGGGCATCGGCAACGGCCTGGCGATCCCGCACGGCAAGACGACCGGCACGACCGAGCTGGTAATGGCCATCGGTAAGCCGGTCAGCCCGATCGACTTCCAGTCGATCGATGGCAAGCCGGTGACGATCATCTGGCTGCTTAGCAGCCCGCCCGATAAGACCGGCCCGCACATCCACGCACTGGCGCGCATCAGCCGGCTGATGACGATCGAGAAATTTCGCGTGGCCCTCAATCAGGCGACGGACGCTCAGCAGATGTTCAATATCATCGCCGAGCAGGAGTCGCAGCTTTAGGCGTCAAGTTGTGAACCGCGCCGCCGCCCAGTCGGCGTGGTCGGATGTGTTGCCGTCGCCGGCGTCGGTGACAACCAGCCGAATCGTCGACTTGCCCAGCACGCTCAGATCGATCGCCTTGGCCGCGCCGGTGCGGACCGTGCCGCTGTCATAGACCTGCGTGCCGTCGAGATAAACTTTGAAATCGACCGAGCCATTACCGCCCTGCTCGTCATCGACGCCGATGTTGGCGAGGAAGTGTGCGTAATTTCCGCCTGTTGGAATGCTGTAGGTCAGATCGCTGGACGCGTGCACGCCAAGCCCGCGCGCATACTTCACGCCGCCAACGCTCATGATCTGACCATCGCCGGACGCCTGCTCGCCATTGCTCATGTCGCGCTCGTACGCGCCCCAGCCGTTCGTCATGCTGGTCGGCGTGAGATCGCTCAGATATTTCTGCGTCGCGGACAATCCTCCAGTGACGGTCACATTGAAGTTGGCCGTGCCGATGCCGCCATCATTGTCGGTCAGTATGATTTTGACAGCGTAGGTCCCGTTGTAGGTGTATGTCCTGCCGATCAAAAACCGCCGCAGGAACGGATCAGCCGACATTGCCACGGCATGCGCGCCCGTGCCGTCGCCATAATCCACGGTGGCCGAGAAGGTGTCGGTGCCAGGGTCGGTAAAGGCGATGCTCCGTGAGAACGCGGTTGTGTTTGCCGGCAACGCGGCATCGCTCTGCGCGGCGATCGCCGGTGCAACATTATTCACCTTCACCGATGTGGTCGTCGAGGCCGTCGTCGTGCCGTTATTAAGTACGACCGTCGCGACGTACGCGCCGTCGTTGGCGTACAGATGCGAAAGCGAAAATGTCTTGTCGGAATTCAACGGAAGCGATTGAGTCGCCAAGCCGTCGCCGTAATTCACGGTTGCCGTCCACGGCCCGGTACCGGGGTCGGCGAACGATCCACTTGCAACATAAGTCGACCCCTCGTCGACCGTCGTCGCGGTGATAGCGTTCACGACGAAAGCCGATGCCTTGTACACCGCTGCGTTCGCCCAGTCGGCGTGGTCGAAATTGTTACCGTCGCCGGCGTTGTGGACGATCAGTTTCAATTCGCCGACGTTCGTCACATCGACGTCGACCGCTTTGGCGGTCTGCTTGCCACGCACTACGCCGCTGTCGTAAAGCAGCACGCCGTCGCCGTAGACGAGAAACTGCACCGAGCCGTTGCCGCCGGTTTCATCATCGACGCCGATGCTGGCTTTGAAACGTGAATACGCTTTACCGAGCGCGTAACGTAACTCCGAGGGCGCGTGCACGCCGAGGCCCTTCGTGTAAGCCGCGCCGTTGATCTTGAGCATCGCGCCGTCACCGGCGTTGGCTTCGCCGTTGCTCTGGTCTTTTTCAACCGGGCCCCAGCCGTTCGAGGAAAACGTCGGGCTCAGGTCGCTGAGATAAGTCGTCGCCTGCGTACCGCCGGTATTCGACGCGGCATAGACGCTGATCGTTCCGGTCGTCGTGCCTCCATCTTTGTCGGTGATAGTGACGCTGATTGAATATGTCCCGACGGACGCATACGTTCTGGAGAGCACGAACGTTTTATTCGAGAGCGTCAACGCCTGGCTGGCGCTGCCGTCGCCGTAGTTGACCAGCGCGGTAAACGTGTCATTCGCACCCGGATCTTTGAACGATCCAACGACTGAGAACGGCGTGCCGACCGTCGCCTTAAAATCGGGCGGCATGGTGAGGATCGGCGCGACGTTCTTCACGACGACCGCCGCGCTGTTGCTGCCGCTCGCGGTGCTCGTGGCCGAAACCACCGTCACGACAGCCGAATAGTTGCCGTTGTCGACGTAGGCGTGGTTCAGTGCAAAGGTCTTATTCGTCAGCGTGAGCGCTTGACTGCCCGCCCCGTCGCCATAATTCACCGTAGCCGTCCACGGACCCGCACCCGCATCGGTGAAGGAACCGGTTGCGGTGTATGTGCCACCTTCATTGATCGATCCGCCAGCGAACGTATTGACAACGGGGGCGGCCGTCGTCCCGGTCGATGCATTCAATCGTGCGTTCGCCCAATCGGCGTGGTCGAAATCAGAGCTGTCGCCATTATTTGTCACGACCAGGCGAAGCTCACTTTTTCCCGTGACATCGACCGTAGTCGACTTTGTTGCTGTCGCGCCCAACATCGTGCCCGAGTCGTAAAGTTTCGTGCCCGAACCATCGAACACCTGGAACACGACTGAGCCATTGTTCCCAACTTCATCATCGACGCCGATGTCGGATTGGAAGCTGCTGTACTGGCCGTTAAGCGTATAGCGCAGCTCGCTGCCCGCATGGACGCCTAGACCTTTGCTGTAGGTCGTGCCATTGAGCGTCAATACATTGCCGTCGCCGGCGTTGGCTTCGCCGTTGCTCTTATCTTTTTCGAACGGCCCCCATCCGTTGTTCGAGAGTGTGGGTGTAAGCGTGCTGAGATATGTTCCTGTCGGCAATGGCCCGGGCGCGGCGAGCAGCGGCGTGAGCGCGGCATACCACTTGGCAGACATCTTCTTTTCGCCGGATTCATTCGGATGCGTGCCATCGTAGGTGTCGGTGACGGCACTAAACCCGGAATACTGATCCACCACGACGATCTTCGAAGCACTCGTGTTTTTTTGCGCGGCAAGAGCCGGTATCTGCGCGTCGTACTGCGAAATCTCATTCGGATTTTGAGTGTCCGGCGTGATCTGCGCGAGCACAATCGCGACGTTCGGATTTACACCGCGCAGCTTATCGATAATTGAGCCGACATCCGCGATGGTGCTAGCGACCGACTGATTTTGAAAGAAGTCGTTCGTGCCGATGTGAAGAAGGACGATGTCGGGCCTCGTGCTCGCTGCCCAAGATGAAATGTTGTTTGCAATATCGTCCGCACGAAAGCCGGAGTGACCGTCATTATCAGCATCAAAATCGCTATAAAGCGGTGAATTGTTCTGAGTGCCGACAAAATCGATATTTGTACACCCACCCGCTTGCAAGGACTTCCACAGCCAATAGCGATAGCTCGCGTGACCACTTGGTCCAACGGTGATCGAATCTCCGAGCGGCAGGATCCGAGTCGCCGCGAACAAGGTGCGATTCTCGAGCGCTTCAATTGTCGGTGTTTGGGGAATCGGCGTTGAAGCCGCGCGATCTATAGACATAGCGAAATTCCTGGCAACTGATAAAGACGGAATCGGAAGCTCCCGTCCTTGACGTGATATTACGGCGGGACGTTCCGTCATAATATTCGATCTTTCGAAACAGGCAAAGCCGTTCGGCCATCTCCTGCGTGAGCCTGCGGTCACACTTGGCACCCGGCGCAGACCCTGCCGGTTATAATGGCTGTTCGACTGCGACATTGTACGCCGCCGTATTAAGCGGCCAGCCGGGGTGTTGTCGTTGGGGTGAAAACTCGCGACCAGCCGGGTCGGCTTTGATCCGACGTCTTTCGCTTTGTCGGAATGCAATGACGCTCGACTGACTGATAGAAGACAGCGGTAGCGAGTAACGAAAGTGCAACACTGCTTGCGAGCATAGTGAGCGTCCAGGAAATCGGACTTAGCGATAAATGTCGTGTAGCTACAAGGGCGACGGCGACAGCCACAGGATGCACGAGATAAAGACTGTACGAAACCTTTCCAAGCCATGCGATCGGCCGGCAGGAGAGAACTTTCAGCATCCGGCGGCGACAATTTCCGAAAAGCGCGCGCCCGCCACAGAATAAAACAACCAAGCAAAATGCGGATACGCCCACCAGATAATCAACGGGCATTGCGCGCTTGACGATAACGGAGCCGATCAAGGCGAACGTCATGAATGTCGCGGCTAAGACATCCCAGTAAATCACCGACTTTAACCTCTGCATGGCCGTCGTTGGTGTTTGTGTGACGCCAGCCGCCGCCATGCCCAGTGCAAACAGTCCGACGTACCACGGCCTTGCACAGCCGAACGAGTGCAGCCCGAACTGAATCGCCAAGCCGATCGCGCATCCCGTAACGACGCACGCGGCCGCACCCGCCCGTCGCCAGGCGAGAAGTAGCAACGGGAAAAAGAAATAGATTTGCCACTCGGTTGCGATGCTCCACATCGCATAGTTGATGCGGAAAATCCAGCCATCCGAAAGATTGTGCACGAGAAAGAGGTGAGAGAGAACCGCACCCGCGGTCATATTCGGTTGTGTGTCGTCCCACATCGAATGCGTCACGCGCCCTAACGCGGGAATCAACACCGGTGCAAGTAACGACAACGCGAGCACTGCATAGTATGGAGGAAGAATACGCATCGCTCGACGAGCGAAAAAATCGCGCCAGCCGCGAGCGACCCGGAGTTCAGGATGTCGCGTCACCGGCAGCATCAGGCAGAAGCCGGAGAGCACGATGAATAGCGACACGGCAAATCCGCCGTAGTTGAATAACTGTAGACCGGCATACGCGATGCGCGGGAGTCCGGCGACGCGATCCGGGCTGGACAATACATTTGCAGACGCGTGGTGGAGCACGACGTAAAATGCCGCCAGTCCACGCAATCCTTCGATAAACTCGAAGCGTACCTGCTGGGGTTGAGGCGCAGCCGACTGTTGCCGCGGATCACCTTGCTTGCCATCAGTCGGCCTGAACAAATGAAGTGGATGAAATTCCCTTGTTCCAAGAGACCTTGGCATGGTTTCCAAGCGCACTTGTGAACGAGCGAACGGATTGAACGCGGTCAACACTGACATATTTTCTCCCCAACGTGGAAACCGTCCCGGCTTCCAAGATCAACATCAAATAAAGATGCCAGTCATGGAAACGTGAGATGGGGAGTTTTTTGGTCGAAGGCTAGCTTTCGATGGCCGGACAAACGTTAAAGATAGCAACGCCGGCAAAGACGCGTCTTCCGACATTCAAGGATGTAGGAGATCTTCACCTGCGTAGGGAGCGAGCAGGTAATACATGTATTTCGCTGGCTCAACACCGGTACGTGGCTTCCCGGCTACGGGGGTGCGGGCGACGGCGTTCTTCACGGGCCCGCTACTGACCGCAATCGTCATGCAATGGTCGGATGCGGTTCCGCTAGCGTCGCAAGCTCGTCACGTTTTACGAAAACGAGTGACTCCGAGTTGACGCAAAATCGCAGCCCCGTCGGCCGCGGGCCGTCGTCAAAGACATGGCCAAGGTGACAGTCGCAGCGGGCGCATAAAATCTCTCGCCGCACCATTCCATAAGCACGATCGACTTCTTCCACCACATTCTCTTCCGCCACCGGCTTGAAAAAGCTCGGCCATCCAGTGCCGGACTGAAACTTCGAATCGGATGAAAACAACGGAAGGTTGCAACAGATGCAGGTGTAGATACCGTCGAGATGATTGTCGAGCAGCGTGCCGCAAAACGGTCGTTCCGTTCCTTTCGCGCGGGCAACTTGAAATGTTTGAGCACCGAGTTGTGACTTCCATTCGGCGTCAGATTTCTTGACCTTCAACTGCTGAACCGGGCTGCTGAGATGACCGGCCGCATCGAACACTCGAACGGTGACTGATTCGCTCATGCCAAATCGTAGGATTGGTTTCATCTGATGTCATCACACGAAAACTCGTTCGCTTCGCGGTATATACGTAAACGGTAGCTGAAGCGTGGTAAATCTTTCATCACCATCGCCGCTTAGAGTTATCCTGTTCCGCACGCCTTACAGATCTCGGCGCGATTATCTCTGCTTGTCCGCGTTACAAACTCCGACTGTTTCCCGCCCGCGTTGACACTCCCACGCATCCTCGCGTACTTTGCTAGACCGACTCATGCCGCCCTTGTTCGGCCGAAGTTCGGATAGCATTTGTGAGTTTTATGTCGACTACCACCTCCGCCGCTCAACCTGTCGTCAGTCGTGCCAAGGCTTATCTCAAGGTTCGGCACAAGTCCGTGCGCGACATGATGAAGCAGTTGAAGCTCGACGGCCTGCTGCTTACGCACCCGGCGGACATCCACTGGCTAACCAACTTTACCGGCGACGACTCCATCGCCATCGTCACCGACAAAGAAATCCACCTCGTCACCGACTTTCGCTACAAGGAACAAGCGGCCTTTGAGGCGGCGTGGCTGAAGATTCATCTGCGCGACGGCAAGATGGAAGAAGCCCTCTCGAAGGCCGTCAACGATCTGAAGATTCAGAAGATCGGCTTCGAGGCAAACTTTGCGTCGTTCGGCCAGGTGACCGCGCTGGATCGCGCAATAAAACAATTCGCGAAGAAGGCGCACGCCTCGAACGGCAAAGAGCTCAAAGAGCCGGCCCTTGTGCCGCTCGAAGACGTGATGGTCAATCTTCGAAAGGTCAAGGACGACCATGAGATCGATCTGATCCGCAAGTCGGTCGCGGTGGCTGAAGAAGCGTTCGATGCGATTCGCGACTCGATCAAGGTCGGCCAATCGGAAGGATATCTGGCCGGCCTGTTGATTTTTGAGCTTCGCTCGCGCGGCGCGTCGGGAACGAGTTTTCCGCCGATCGTGGCCGCCGGCGCGAACAGCTCGCTGCCGCACTATCGCCCGGGCGAGACGCTGGTGCAGCGCGATCAGCCGCTGCTGTTCGACTGGGGGGCGGTCTTCAATGGATACTGCAGCGATCTGACCCGAACGTTTGTCGTCGGCAGAGTGAGCGCGAAAATCCGCGAGATTTACCGCGTTGTCGCCGCCGCACAGCAGACCGCGATCGAATTTCTCCGCCCCGGCGTGACCACGCGGCAGGCCGACACCGTCGCACGCGAAGTCATCGCCAATGCCGGCTACGGCGACTTTTTCGGGCATGGTTTGGGTCACGGCATCGGCTTGAACATTCACGAGATGCCCACCATGCGTAAGAACGGCGGCGACGAGGAGTTGCGTCCGGGGATGGTCATCACCGTCGAGCCCGGCATCTACCTCCCCGGCGAGGGCGGCGTGCGGATTGAAGACGACGTGCTGATCACCCATTCGGGGCGCGAAGTGCTCTCAAGCATCGATCGCTCCTTCGAAGGCTGCCACATCGAGTGAGATGTTTTCAAACGTGACGCGAGTGTGACATTCGTCCAAAAGAGTCGACAATTGGTTCGCCCCTGACACGCCGCCGTCGGCGCGTTGGTGCGGGCCGGGTCTGGACGTAGCGGAAGAATAGGATTGACGAGGACACCAACGTGGCCAAGAAGAATGCCGGGACAAAGCCCAAGCGCGGCAATCGCGCCATCCCCGAAGCCCTGGGGGCGGGCGCGGCGCAAAGCCCGATGAACCTGTCGCTGCTGGAGCAGTTGACGAAGCTGATGCGCGAGAACGATCTGAACGTGATCGAAGTGCGCGACGGTGACAAGCGCATTAGCGTGAAGCGCGGCGGGCAGTCGTTCGTCTCGACGCCCACGTTTTCACCGACGCCATCGACAACGCCCGCCGTCGCGACGGGCAGTGCCGACGCCGGCAAGGCAGCCGAGGCCAATGTCGAAGCGAACCTCGTCCCGATCAAAAGCCCGATGGTCGGCACGTTCTATTCCGCCTCCAGCCCCGATGCCAAGCCGTTCGTTTCCGTCGGATCGACGGTCGACGACGACACCGACATCTGCGTGATCGAAGCGATGAAAGTGTTCAACAACATCAAAGCCGAGACGCACGGCACAATCGCGAAGGTGCTCGTCACCAACGGCGCGACCGTGGAGTTCGGGCAGATTCTTTTCCTGGTGAAACCTTGAGCATGCCCGGCGGTCGACCGCTCCAATTTTCTTCCGTCGACGAGCTCATCGAAGACGTGAAGCGGCTGCACGCAGCGGGCTACGAGCAGCGGGGAAACTGGTCGCTGCCGCAGATGGCGTATCATTTGGGCAAGGGCATCGATGAACTGCTGCACGAGCCCGCGTCTCTTGATAGCTCGCCCGAGCAGCAGGCGCTGCGGCCCTTTCTCGACCAGGTTGCCGCGAACGGTTGGCCCGAAAATAAACAGTTCCCCTCCCCGCCGCAGATTCAGCCGCCCGAAGAGTGCCCGGCCGTGCAGGTGAATACATTTATCGCCTCGCTTCAGAAGGTGAGCGCCTATCAGGGCGCGCACGTCACCACAATGCCGTTCGGCCCGGTCGAGACCGGCCAGATGAAGCGATTTCTGCTCGCGCATGCCTCGCATCATTTGTCGTTTCTCGTGCCCAAGCCACTGAAGCCGTCTATTCGACATGGGCTGATTTATTTCGACATCCACGCCGCGTTGAACGACATCGCGGCGCTGCGGAAGGGTTATGTGCAGGGCGGCAACTGGACACTGCCGATGATCGCGTGGCATTTGTGCAGCGTGATGGAGAAGTTCCAGTCGCCCGCGTCGGTCGACGCGGTGCAAACGCCGGAGCAGGCGGCGAAGTTCAAGGGTTTTTACGAAGCGATCTCCTTGCCGGGCGGAAGCAGTAAGTTCAACGCGCCGCCGGCGTCCGTGCCGGCACCGGAGTGCGATGAGCCGGATGTCGATCGGCTGGTGCGCAACTTCGAACTGCTTCGTGATTTTTCTTCCGGCAGAGTCGACCTCGGTCCGTTCGGTGCGACGCCGATCGAGATGGTTCGTCGGCTGCATCTGACGCACGCCGCCCACCATCTGTCGTTTCTGGCACCGGAAGAGGTGCGTGAAGCGCTCAATTACACGACCGAAGATGATGCGATTATGGACGTGAAGAAGCTGCGCGCCGGCTGCCGGCAATTGGGTGCGTGGTCCTTGCCGCAAGCATGCTGGCATTTGAACGCGACGATGCGCGTCCGCATGAGACCGGGCCCGTTCGAGCCGAACACGCCGGAGCAAGACGCGATGCGACCCGTCGTGCAAAGCGCGGTCGCCGTGCGGCGATTGCCTACCGGCGTCACCGCCCCGCCGTTTGCCGTGCCGCCCGAGGATGTGCCGGATGCCGCGATCGACGAGTACATCGCGACGCTTTCCGAATTGAAGTCGCGCCTCGAGCCGCTGGCGCCGCATCGCATTTTCGGAAATATGTCGGTCGCGGAAGGTCGCGAACTGAATTTGCTGCACTGCGTGCATCACATGAAACGATTTATCGCGAATTAGTAAATGATACGAACCCAGGGCTGAAGCCCATGGGCGTCTCTCTGGGATTTATTTTTACTGCCGACCGCCGACTGCCGACCGCCGACTAACAACAACACAATGTTTTCCAAGATCTTGATTGCCAATCGCGGTGAGATTGCCCTGCGAATTATCCGCGCCTGCCGCGAGCTGGGCGTGCAGGCGGTCTGCGTTTATTCCGTTGCCGATAAAGACGCCGCGTATCTGAAGTTCGCCGACCAGGCGATCTGCATCGGCGATCCGCCGCCCGGCGACTCGTATCTGAATATTCCGCGCATCATTTCCGCTGCCGAGATCGCCGACGTGCAGGCGATTCATCCGGGGTACGGCTTCCTCGCTGAGAACGATCACTTTGCCGAGGTGTGCCGCAGTTGCAACATCGAATTCATCGGCCCGCCCGTCGCGGCGATGGCGGCATTAGGCGACAAAGTCGAATGCAAGAAGCTCGCGCGGAAGGCGAAAGTGCCGACGGTTCCGGGTTCGGACGGCGCTGTCGATGACGAAAAGACCGCGCTGGAGATCGCGCGAAAAATCGGCTACCCGGTCATCGTCAAGGCCGCCGCCGGGGGCGGCGGGCGCGGGATGCGCGTGGCACACAATGACGTTTCGCTCCGCGCCGGCTTGAAGCAAGCGCAGGCAGAGGCTGAAAACGCGTTCAAGGACTCGACGGTTTACATCGAGAAATATGTCGAGTTCGGCCGGCACGTCGAAGTGCAGGTGCTGGCCGACAATCACGGCAATGCCGTGCACCTGTGGGAACGCGACTGCTCGATGCAGCGGCGGCATCAGAAGCTGGTCGAAGAATCGCCATCGCCCGTGCTGCAACAATCCGTGCGCGAAGCGCTGTGCGCCGCGGCGGTACGGTTGATTAAGACGGCCGGTTATACCAACGCCGGCACGGTCGAATTTCTCGTCGACAAACAGCAGAATTTTTACATTCTTGAAGTGAACGCGCGCATTCAGGTCGAGCATCCGGTCACCGAGCAGGTCACCGGCATCGATCTGATCAAGGAACAGATCCGCATCGCGTCCGGCGAGGTGTTGTCGTTCAAGCAGAAAGACATCCCGCAGATCGGCCATTCGATCGAGTGCCGCATCAATGCCGAAGACCCCGCCCGCAACTTCACGCCCAGCCCCGGCCTGATCGAAGAATTCCGCGCCCCCGGCGGCCCGGGCGTGCGCCTCGACACCCACGCCTACGCCGGCTACCGCATCCCGCCAAATTACGACAGCATGATCGGCAAGCTGATCGTCCACCGAAAAACCCGCGCCGAGGCGATCGCCACCATGAAGCGGGCGCTCAGCGAGTTCCACATCTGGCCGATCAAGACGACGATTCCGTTGCAGTTGCAGATTCTGGACAACCAGCATTTCCAGAGCGGGGATGTGGATACAGGGTTTGTGGAGCGGGTGTTGTTGCAGAAGTGATCGACCAAGCCGGATATGCAGGCTAAGCTCGCGTCGCGATGCCATTGCTTAGCTACAATGATCTATACAACGCGATCATTCGGCTCGGGGAGCTAGCTACCGCCGACGGTGAGCAGATCGACCTCCTGATCGTGGGTGGCGGCGTTATGGTACTGGAGTTTCGATCGCGCGAAAGCACAAACGATCTCGACGGGGTAATTGTTAATTCGGTCGGCATCGCAAAAGTTCGTCGTTACGCCGCGAACGTCGCGGCTGAAAAGTGTTGGCAGGCTGACTGGTTGAATGACGGAGCGAAGGGCTTTTTGATTGGTCCGATCACTCCAACCCTTCTTTTGTCTTCTCCTGGGATAAACTTGCTGAGACCCTCTTTGGAACAGCTCCTGGCCATGAAGCTCTGTGCGTGGCGCGACGATGTGGATGTATCGGATGCGAAGCGAATCCTATCGGCCTGCCTTCCGAAAGAAAGAAATCGCACCTGGTCGGCCGTTAGGCTCTTTGTCCAGCCCGGCCGCGAGTTGAAAGCCAAACTCGCTTTCGACGACTTATGGGATTCGACAGAGGAAGATCGGAATGAACACACTTGAGGAAATTGCTCGACTCATCCTGGCCGGAGATGCACTCCTCGCGCGCGAGTCGGTTCGAGCGCTCACAGTTATGAAGATTAATTTAACCAAGCTTCCCAAGCCGACGACGTGTGATCACCGAGTATTGGCTTTAAGCGCGGGTCTCGCGGAATTGCTGTCAAGCCGGTTGAGTCAAATGCCGCCCGCTTGGAGCAATGACGTTGCCGGTATATCTCCACCGATTCACCTACTTCAGTCGGCAGCGACAATGCGGAATCTGCGGATGATGTGTGAATCAGAAGGACCGGCGTCATTACGGCACAGAGGTTTCTACGCCCCGCCAGACTTTCTAATGTTCGCGTAATCGTGCGGACCGGCTTTATTCGAAAGTGAAGTCATTCGTTTTCTCCGTGGCGGGCTTGCGCCCGTAACACGAAGATGCATCACGCCGCGCCGTCGTCGACGCCATAGCCGACTTTGAAGTTGTACGTCGTCCCGCGCCATTCGACTTTGCCCTTCAGGCTTAACTGAATCGCACGCAGCCAGATCGCGATCATTGCTAGCGCGCCGAGCGGGAAGGCGAGCGCGTACTTTCGTGTGTTGCCGCTCCAGACGTAGAACTGGCCGAGCGTTAGCGTGCAGATGATGAAGTGAAGGAGCGAGGTGGCGATCCAGCCCCAGCCGGCGAGGATGTTGACCGGGTGAAAGTTGCGATAAACGCCCCACGCGAAGGCGGGATACATCGACAGGCAGCAGAACAGCGTGAACGCGATCGCGCCCAGCATGCGCCACGGGCGGCCATCGCTGCCGGCCAGGAAATTTCTGGACCAGCCGCGCACGATGCCGCCCAGCGAGTCGTACATACGCGTTGACGCGAATTCGGTTCCCACCGAAATGCGAGGCCTGAAACCGGCGCGTTTCAACTTGCGCGCGATCGCCACATCTTCGGACAGATATTGACGGACGGCCGCATGACCACCGATGGCGTCGTAGGCGCTGCGTCGAATCGCGAGGTACTGCCCATTCGCAAACGCGACACTCGGCACTTCGTTGTAGTTAGTGAGCGGCAGCGTATACATCGCGCTAGTCGCGAGCCCGCCCAGGGGGACGAGCAATCGCTCCCAGAATGAATTGGCGGTGAGCTGCGGCAGCAAGCTAAGCAGATCGAACTCGCGCAACTCCGCCACTGCGATTGTGGCGGCTAGCACATCCGGCGTTAACTTTACATCCGAGTCGACGAACAGCAGCCAGTCGCTCGAGGTTGTCGGCACGGCCACGTGCAGCGCGTGGCATTTTCCCGCCCAACCTGGCGGCAGCGTGCCGGGCATCACGTGCAACACGCGCAGCCGATCGTTCTCGAGCGCCATCGCATCGAGCACCGGCCCGGTGTCGTCGGTGCTGCGATCGTCGATGGCCACGACGCGCCAATCGCCCGCATATTCCTGTCGCAGAATGGACGAGAGGCATTCGCGCACCTGCGCACCCTCATCTTTCACCGGCACGAGCACCGCCACGCTCGGAGCATGTGCCGGTAATGCTTCGATGGGACGCGTCAATAACGTCATGCGCGAGCGGCCTTTGATCGAAACAAAGCCAAGAAAAAGCCACGATCCCGGGCCGAGTAGCACGTACAGAATTGCGAGGGACCATTCGAGCGGATATGCGATCACGTGCGCGTGATGATAGTCGGACGGTGTTCATTTGCGATCGGCGAGTCGCGAAACGATTCAGCTCTCTTCACGCGCAAAGACTGGCGCTTCGACGTGGCGCGTCGCGCCGGTGAGCGCGCCGACGATACGGTCGACGTGCACGTGGCAATTTTCGATGAACACGCGATATTTATCCTGAGTGCCAGCGACCGCCGTGCCGGCGACAAAGACGCCGGGCACGCTGGTTTCCATCGTTGCTTCATCGAACGTCGGCGCGCCGCAGTCGCCGTCGAGATTCAGCTTCGCGAGCTTGAATAGTTTGTTTTCCTGTTCATAGCCGATCAGCATCAATACAAAGTCAGCCGGCACATCGAGCAGTTCGGGCGCGCTGCCGTCGAGCGATTTCAGTCGAACATGGCTGGGCGTGATCTCGATTGGCACGGTCGAGTAGTTTGCTTCGATCCGCCCTTCTTTGATCAAACCCGCAATCTCAGGAAGCAGCCAATACTTGATGCTCTTTTCCGGCAGCCCCGCGCCGCGGTAGCTCATCGACACAAACGCTCCGGCCTGCTGGCAGCGTAAAGCCGCTTCCACCGCGGAATTTTTGCCGCCGACGATCATGACGCGTTTGCGGAAATACCAGTGCGGCTCCTGAAAATAAGCGCTGACGTGCGGAAGCGTTTCGCCAGGGATATTCAGCCGGCGCGGGCGGTCCGTGCCGCCGGTGGCGAGGATGAGCTTGCCGACGCGATACTTTTTCTCGCCGCTCGACGGGCGGGTCGTCAATTCGAATCCGTCCACATCCGGCAACGGGTCGATGCCGATGATCGGCTCGTACGTGTTAATCGGCAGATCGAACTGGAGCACGATCGAGCGCAGATACGCCAGATATTCCTCGCGCGTGGCCTTCCCCTGATCGGCGGTTTGCAGCGGCACGCCGGCGATGGCGATACGCTCGTTGCTGCTGAAGAATTTGGTCTGCGGCGCGAACCACGAGATCGTGTAGCCGATCTGCTTGGCATCGAAATGCAGGGCGCGAATACCAGCCCGCTTCAGCGCGACATGCAGTTCAATCCCGATCGGCCCCGCGCCGACGATCGCGACGGGAGCATCGAGTGTGGGTCGGGTCATAAGTGGACGATGATAGTCGTTCAAGTCGCGTGGGAACGTGTCCGACCAAGAACTGTCATTCCGAAGAGGGAAGCAGCGACCTGAGGGATCTCGGCTGACGAAACATCCTCTCCAAATCGAGATTCCTCGGGTCGCTGCTGCTCCGTTCGGAATGACGGCGATTGAGTGGGCTCTGCGGTGAAGCGCCTTCCGATCACCGTCGCTTATGCCGTCGGTTGATGGGAATCTTGCTGCCGATCGTGCGGCGCGGCAGCGGGATCGGGGCGGCCGTTGTTGTAGTCCCGTCTTCTGCGGTCGTCATCGTCGGCGCCGCGGTCGATCCATACGGGCGCTCGAAGCGATTGACGATCGGCTTGGCGGCGGGTGCGTCGGGCGAGGGGCCAAATCCCGGCTTATGCTCCGTCCAATCCGCGGGCGGCGGGCGGACTTCGAAGCCTTCGATCGTCGCGACCGGAATCACCATGTTGATGAGCCCTTCGACTTTCGTCAGCTCATCGCCCTGATCCTTCTGCACAAACGTAAACGCCTTCCCCTTCGCGCCCATGCGCGCCGTTCGGCCGACGCGGTGGACGTAGACCTCGGGATCTTCCGGAATGTCGTAATTGATGATGTGCGAGATGTCGGCCACGTCGATGCCGCGACTGGCGAGGTCGGTTGCGATCAGCTCGTCGAACTTCCCTTTGCGAAACCCCTGCATCACGCGATCGCGCGCGTTCTGCGCGAGGTTGCCATGAATTTCACGGCACTCAATTCCGTCCGCGTGCAACCGTTGCGCGATTTTTTCCGCCGCCCGCTTGGTGCGGGTGAAGACAATCGCCAGCTCCGGGTTCTCGTTCATAAGCAACGCGCGCAACGCGCGATACTTATCCCACGGCTGCACGGAGATGTAATACTGCTCGACCTTCTCGACGGTCGGCCTGTCGTTCGCGCCGGGCGCGATCAGTTTTTCGATCGGCTCGCGCATGTAGCGGCGAGAGAGTTTTTCGATCTC
>CAXSBN010000030.1:3807-27193 GCA_964236135.1 uncultured Phycisphaerae bacterium | reverse complement strand
TGGTTTGATGCGCCGCCCCCTGGCGGTCGTCGCCCTCTTCGCTCTGCCGGACCGCGCCTTTGACGCGCGACAGAATGTTGCGGATGTCGTCGCGAAAGCCGATGTCGAGCATCCGATCGACTTCATCGAGCACGACGAAGCGCACGTTGCCGAAATCGATGATGCGGCGATCGAGCAGATCGATCACCCGGCCGGGCGTGCCGACGAGAATTTCCGGGCCGTGCCGCAGAAATTTCATCTGGGCCATGATCTTCTGCCCGCCGTAAACGGCGACGGTGCGGATGGGCGTGAACTGCCCGATCCGCTTGATCTCCGCTTCCACCTGCACCGCCAGCTCACGCGTCGGGACGAGAATAATCGCCTGCGTGGCCAGGCCCTTGGTTGCCATCTGCAACACCGGGATGCCGAACGCGGCCGTCTTCCCCGTGCCCGTGCGCGCCTGCCCGAGAATGTCGACGCCCGCGAGCGCGCGAGGGATCAGCAGCGCCTGAATCTCGGAAGGCGTGACGTATTTTAGCTCGCCAAGGGATTTCAGGAGTGAATCACGAACGCCCAGCGCTTTAAAGGCGTCGGGGATCGGTGGGTGTTCAGACTTATCGCTCATTAATGGAAAAACCGCCCGCGCGCCCATGGTTGGAAATTTGGTGGGCGCGGCCGAAGTATAGGTGCGATGAGATGTTTGCTCAACAGCGAGAAATTCGTTGCGGCCTGCGTTCGCCGACCCTAACGTTTCGGTGTGATGAACAGCGGGATGAGCAACGCGATTCGAATCGGCATCATCGGAGGCTCCGGCTTCGCCGCGGCGATGAGCGGCGCGGCGACAGGTCGGCGGCACGAGATCGAAACGCCATTTGGCGAGCCGAGCGATGCGATCACCGAAATCGAACTCAGCGGCCTGCCCATCTACTTCCTCAGTCGCCACGGGCCGGGGCATCGGCTGGGGCCGTCACAAGTGCCGTATCGGGCGAACATTTTCGCGCTCAAGTCGCTTGGCGTCACCCATATTTTGGCGAGCGGCGCGGTGGGCAGCCTGCGAGAAGAAATGAAGCCGCGCGATTTGGTCATCGCCGATCAAATCATCGATAAGACGCGACACCGGCCCGGGTCGTTCTTCGACGACGCAGCCGCCGTCCATGTGGAATTTGCCGAACCTTTTTGCCCGGTGCTCCGTCAGATATTGATCGACGCGAGTGACTCATTACCGAAGCAATCGGCAACGCACACGCGCGGCTGCTATGTCGCGATGAGCGGCCCGGCGTTTTCCACGCGGGCCGAATCCCTGCTGCACCGACTCTGGGGCGGCGCCCTGATCGGCATGACCGCGATGCCCGAGGCCGTGCTGGCGCGCGAAGCGGAAATCGCCTACGCGCTCATCGCCATCGTGACCGACTACGACTGCTGGCGGCCGATGCCCGCGATACCCGGAACGCCCGCTCAGCCGGCATCGAAAGCGACAGCGACCAAAACGTCAGAAACGCTGCTGGATGAAATCATCGGAAATCTGTCCGCCGGCTCCGAACACGCGATCGCGCTCGTCAAAGCCGGCATCGCACTGATGGTGAACCGGCGCGAGGAACTTGCAAAATCACCGGCGTTAAGCGCGTTGCGGCTGGCGATCTGGTCCGACAAGTCGCAGATTCCGAAAGAACAGATCGATCGACTCGGGCCGCTGTGGTTAAAATACTTTGCATCGTGATCCGCCTCGATTCCTTCGGCCCGACGCAAGGGAGCTGCTCAAGAATGAAGCCATCGGACCATCGAACAGTATCCCGCACCCTGTTGGCCGGCATGACGATCGCGCTCACGGTCGCGAGCCTGACCGGTCGCGCTTCGGCGCAGTTCGTGCCGTCCGCGCCGCAACAGCAATCGGACCAGGTTTATGTGCGTGACAGTGCGATCGCGATCGAGAAGTTCGCGCTGGCCGAGCGGATGGAGCGGTTGCACGAGTGGTCGAAAGCCGCGGATATCTACCAGGAAGTTTTAAAGGAACATGCCGATCGTGTCGTGCCTGATAAGTCCGGCGACGCGTCGTCACCGGCCGGTGACGCTCAACCGACGCGTTATGTCAGCGTTGTCGCCGCCGTTCAGGAGCATCTCTCAAGATGGCCGCGCGAGGGACTCGACGCGTACCATTCGCGGTTTGACGCCGACGCACAGTCGATGCTGAGCGATGCCGCGCCTGACGATCGGGCGGCGTTGCACCAAGTCTTTTCGAAATACTTCATCACGAATGCCGGCAAGGCGGCGGGAGTTCGGCTGATCGATCTGTCGCTCGAGCGCGGCGACTTTTCGGCGGCGTCATGGATGGCGCAACGTTTATTGACAACCCAACCCGATCTCGCCGCCGACCGCGCGCCGCTTCAGTATCGCGCGATCGTCGCCGCCCACTTTGCCGGCGATACATCGCTGGCCGAATCGACGCTCGCGGATTTGGAGCGAACGTCGCCCGACGCGCTGGGAAAAGTTCGCGGCGAGGATGTTCGCCTGCTCGACGCCGCGAAGCAGGTGCTGGCGACTCCTCCACCGGTCGCCGCTCCGTCCAGCCCGGTCGACGCTGGTGAATCATGGCGGACGGCTTTCGGCGATGCGTCGCGCGGGCGGGTCGCCCCGGCGGTGACATCGCTCGGGGCGCGGCTTTTTTCCGTCCCCTTGGCGCGGCAGGAAAACGCCATCAGCCTCAACGCACGCGGCCAGGCTGCCCTGCAAATCGAAGGCGCACGGCAACTGGGCGTGATGACGAACGTCTATCCGGTCGTCGATCGCGGCGAGCTTTATTTTCAGGACAACGCGTTCATCTACGCCCTCGATTTGGAAACCGGACTCCCCTTGCCCGGGTGGGCTCAAACCTACGACGGCGATCGTAATGGAAAGTATGCGATCGCCAAGACCGTCCCGATGCCGCGCGGCTCGCATCAGACGATCACCCTCTCCGACGATGCACTCTTCACCGTCGTCGGCCAACCGGACTACATGGCCATGGGTCTCGGCGTGGCAGCGGCGATGCAGCCGCACGACACGCGCCTCGTCTGCCTCGATCGCGCGACGGGCCGAGAGCGATATGTGATTCGCCCGGCACAACTAACCGGCGACCGCGTTCCGGCCACCATGAAGGAACTTGACTTCTCCGGCTCGCCGCTGCTCGTCGACGGTCGTCTTTACCTCACCGCGCGCGGTGGAAAAGGCACGCCGTTCGAAGATTGTTACGTGGTCTGCCTGGACGCGTTGACCGGGGAATTCAAGTGGGCGACCTACGTCGCCAGCGCTTCCAGCGCTTCGGCGGCCGCGATGGAGATCGACGAATCCGCTAGCGGGCAAACGCTCTCCCACCTCTCCGCCGCCAACGGTCGCATTTTCTGTCTTACCAACCTTGGCGCGGTCGCGGCCATCGATGCCTATGACGGATCAATCGCATGGCTCAGCATCTACAGCCGCGATGTGTCAGACACCATGAATTTTTCCAATCGACGATTCGCGCCGCTCGCAATCGAAAAATCCTGGTCGCTGAATCCCATCATCGTTCTGGATGGAAAAGTGTTCTCGCTGCCGGTCGATGGAAAAGAGCTGACGGTTTACAACGTCGCTGACGGCCGCGTGCTTAATCGCCTGCCGCTGCACTTACGTATTCAGCGGGTGGAGCGAGGAAAGCCGTACGCGGCATCGAGCAACGAGGCGATGGATTGCTTGATCGGCGTGATCGGGTCGCAAGTATATATTTGCGGGAACCGCACGATTGCCGCCGTCGACTGGACGAAGCCGGTTCCCGCCGACGCGATGAGCAGCGGCCTGATTGATACGTCGGGCAAGCCGCTGGTGTGGTATCGCACGTTTGACAAAGGCGCGGGGGCAAAGCAGTCCAACCCCGCCGGCGGCAATCGATCGGAAGTGCCGCCGCTCTTCCGGGGACCGCAGACGATGCTCGCCGGCGAACAGCCGACGATCGCGGGTCGTCCGTTTCTGAGCGACAAGTCGCTGTATGTTCCGACGCGATGGGACTTACAGTGCATTTCGCTTCGAACCGCGAAAGTCGATTGGACTTATCCCGGTGCCGACCGCGCGTGGGGCGACGGAGAAGAAGCCGGGAACGTGCTGGCGACATCGCAACATGTGATCGTCGCGGGGCCGAAACGGGTAACGATTTACACCGATCTGGCGATTGCGCTTCAGAAGCTCGATGCCGCCGTCGCCGCCGCGCCGCATGATGCGGCACCGCAGCTTCGATACGCCGAGATCATGTTCGTAAGCGGCCGGCCCGACCTTGCCGCGAAGAAGCTGGACGAAGCGATCGACCTGCTCGGCGGTCCCGAGCATCTCCCTGAAGCAAGCGCCGAACGCAACCGCGTTTACCTGGATGCGCAAAGCTTCGCTCAAAAGTTATCGAACGAAGCGTCGAGCGCATCGACCGCGGCCGGAAGCACGACTCGCCCGTCGAAGCCGGGAGTGTCGCCCGATGTGATTGATCATCTGTTCGACCGTGCCGTCGCGGCGGCCCAGTTGCCGAGTCAACAGGTCAGCGTGCGGCTCGCGCGCGCGGATTTCGCGCGGGCGCAGAACGATGCGTCGACCGAGCTGCGTTTGTATCACGAGATTCTCGCCCGGCCGGACTGGCGATCTCTGTCGATCTCGCGGCGAGGAGACAACAGCGACGCAACGAACGTGCTCGCAGCGGCGGAAGTCGCGCGCGGCGCGGTGCAGCAGATCATCCAACGCCCCGGTGGACCTGAACTCTATCAGGCGTATGAGACGCGCGCGTCCCGCGATGCGCAGGCTTCAAAAACCGCGCTGAATCCGGCGGCGATGCTTGAAGTGTCGCAGGCGTATCCCAACGCTCGCGCCGCCGATGAGGCGATCGCCTGGGCGGCAGACGCGTACGAGTCATCTGGCGATTTTTCCCGTGCGGTGCAAACGCTGCGCGAGCAGTATTTTCACACCAGCGACAGCCGGCTGAAGCTGACGCTGCTCGAGTCAATCGCGCGTAACACGCTGATGCTTCCCAACCGCGCTGACTCAGCCGCGGCAAGGCTGGCGCAGATCGTGAAGAACGGCGGTGGAATAAATCATCTGTCGCGATCGATTCGCCTGCCCGATGGGCGAACGCTCACTTCCGAGAGTACGATCGCCGATGCACTGGCCGCGCTGAATACACAGCGGGCAGCCCTGGCTCAAGACATGCTGCCGGAGATGAAGCTTGGCGTGGCGGGTGATGCGTCGCCATTTAAATCCGCCGATGCCACGGTGGTCGCCGACCAAATCTCCGGACTTTGCGCGCCGCTTCGCGGTTTCGAACGGAACGATCGCGTCGTCGTCACCAAAGTGGGGACCGGCATTTCCGTCTTCGCAGCCGCCAACCCAACGCCGCTATTCACCTCTAACGCCATCGCGACCAACCTGAACGGCTGCGCGTGGACGGGCGGCAATCTGGTCGCGTGGAACGTGTCGAAACTCGTCATGCTTGACGGCGAAAGCGGCCAGACGTCCTGGGAGTTTGATCCGTCAAAGGTGCCGAGCTTTGATGTTGTCGATACTTCGCGCCTTGCCGTCGGTCAGCCCGACACCGAACCCAAGAGCGATGCAGGTGAGGGAAATTCTAACCTTTTACCCGAACAGGCTGCCATGGCGGCACGACGCGGCAGAATACGGCTGGGGGCCAACCAGCGAATAGCGATTCAAGCACGTCCCGCCGTTGCAGGCGTCGCGGCGCGTGGAGCCGGACTAAACGGAAATGTGAATCTTCTTGATGCGGCCGACAACGATGATGCCAACCCGTCGCAATTGGTGGAGTCGATCATCGCGGTGCGGCTGAGCAGCGATCGCGTCATCGTCGCAACTTCCGCCGGCCGGCTGCTGGCGATGAACCTCGTCGACGGGAAAATGTCATGGCAGAAATTCGGCGCGACGCCCGGCCGATCGGTCGTTCGTCTTGAAGTGACTGATGATTTCGCCGCGACCTATAGCACCGATGACTTCAACGTCGCTGCCGCTCAAGGATTCATCCGGCAGGACGGCGGAACGAACAATGCCGCCATCACATGCTTCGATACCGCAAGCGGCCGCATCGTTTATCAAAAAAGCTTCGTGAGTGATCTGGTGGCCGCTGCGATGCCCGTGACGCTCGCGCTGTCGAGTGATGGACTGCTGGTGTGGGCGCTGCCGGATCGCGTGGTGGGTAAGGATCTTTTCGAGCCGGCGAACGCCCCGCCGCGATTTGGCTCGCAGCCACTGCCGGGCGATGAAAACAGTCAGCCCTACGCTTGCGCGACGGGCAGCGACAGCCTGATCGTCAACGATGGACGTTTGCTCATCCTCGCTGAGAATGGCGTGTGCGTGCGCGAATTATCCATCGATACCGGCGAGTTGCTCAAAGGCGCCGACGGCACGCAGAAACGGCGAGCGACCGGCTTTCATCCGAATGAGGGTCTTGCCGGTTTCCCAAATTTGCGGATGGTGAATTCGATGCTCTATGTCGCGTCATTTACGTCCCTCGTCGCGCACGATCTGACACGGGACGGTGCGTCATGGCACACCAATCCGATCGAATCGGCGGGCGTTCGGTTTGCGGGAGTGCTTGTTGGCCGTGACCAGTTGGCGATCGCCTCCACGACGTTGACGCCGCAGGAGATCGCAGCGCAGCGAAACAACATCGCGGCGATTCCCGGTCAACCACCCGTCGGCAATGTTCGGCGCGACAACGGGCGAAACCGCGTCGCCAAAGGCAGTCCGCCAGAGCTTCGAATCTTTATCCACACCCGGGCGAAATTGCCCGCGGGAGGCGAAGACGGAAGCGTGCAGTTCAGCCGCCCGTTCACCACCCACATCGGACTCCCGTTTCTCGCCGTGCAGGGCACCGACGGCGGAATCTATTACCTTTCGGCCGACCAAAAGCTCTGCTTTCTGCCGGGCGCACATGCGGATGAGCCCGCAAATCATTAAAAGATGTAAGTCCACGGCGATCGCATTCCTCCTCTCTCCGTCCTCGGGGAGAGGTCGGGAGAGGGGTCTTCGATTCGTTCGAAAGAACCCCTCTCCCAGCCTCTCCGCGAGTACGGCGAGAGGAGAAAGAGCAGGAGCGAGGAGAATGCAATTGCCCTGGTTATAAGCCCAGGGCAACCGCATTCTGGATGATTTCGTTTTTTCTCCTCTCCCTGTACTCGGGGAGAGGTCGGGTGAGGGGCGTTTTCGAGCGACAGAAGACCCCTCACCCTGCCTCTCCCCGAGTACAGGGAGAGGAGTTAATAGAATGCGGTTGCCCTGGTTATAAGTCGCCGCCGCGGGTCGCGTTGTTTGTAACGTCTCTCCCGATGCGCTATACTTTGCCGTGGTTTTAACGCGTGGTTGACCATCGCTCTCAATTGAGGTGACTATGCCTGCAACAACGCCGACGTTTCCGACGTCCGCCTCATCGAATGCACCGTCACTTCGCGACAAGGTTCAAATTGTCATCGACCTGATCCGTCCTGCGGTGCAGGCCGACGGTGGCGACATCGAACTGGTGAACGTGCTTCCGGCCGGCGTGGTGCAGATTCGATTTCACGGCGCTTGTCACGGCTGCCCGAGCAGCACGATGACGCTCCAGCACGGCATTGAAAACAACATCCGCCAGCGCGTCCCGGAAATCACCAGCGTCGTGCCCGTCATCTGATGGCGGCCCGTTCAAACATCGAACACGAAACCTGGATGCGGCTGGCGCTTCACGAAGCGCGGGCCGCTCGCGATGCGAATGAAGTCCCGGTCGGCTGCGTGATCGTCGATCTGTATACGGAGCAAGTCATCGCGCGCGGGCACAATCTTCGTGAAACACTTGCCGACCCCACCGCCCATGCCGAGATCGTCGCGATGCGACAGGCCGCCTCGACACAGCGGCACTGGCGGCTGATCGACTGCGCGCTGGTCGTCACGCTCGAACCCTGTCCCATGTGCGCCGGCGCGATCGTCAACGCACGCGTCCCCCAACTCATTTACGGCTGCCACGACCCCAAGGCCGGCGCGGTTCGCACGCTCTACAATCTTTGCGACGACGCTCGACTGAATCATCGGGTCGACATTACCTCCGGCGTGCTTGCCGCCGAGTGCGCCGAATTGCTAACCGCTTTCTTCCGCCCCCGTCGCGGCCCACAAAAATAATTCTTTTCTCGGCGTTTCCCGCGCTGGCCGTCTCTATGTTGAAACAACCGCATTTCGGTCCCGCGTCAATTCATCAGGTTGTCGAAGCCCAACGTTGGTGAAATAATCCCATGCCGGTGTTGCAGACCCGATCGCCCGAACTTCGCAGCAAGCAGCGGCCGCCACGCGATGGCGCGAGCCGGATGCTTTTCTCCATGCGCGCACTGGGCCCCAAAGATTTGCCCGAACGTCTGGTCATCGGCAATCGGCAATTTAAAATCGCGCAGTCCATCAAGCACGATTTCTGGGCGGCCACCGGCTTCTATGAATCGACCGACGACGATTCAGAGCGTGTCGTCCTTAAAATTTCGCGTACGGCGGACTTTTGCGGCTTCCCGCTCTTCGCCGTCGGCAAATTTCTCTGCCGTCGCGAAATGAGGATGTATCGCGCGCTCGCCGACCTCTCGAACGTGCCTCGCCTGATCGGCCGCGCGGGGCCGACCGGGTTCGTCCACGCTTACGCACCGGGGCGGCCGTTGAGCAGGGATCTGCCGATCCCCGATAATTTTTTTGACGATCTCTGGACGCTGATCCGCGAAATCCATCGCCGCGACATCGCGTACGTTGATACCAACAAGCCGCAAAACATTCTGCACGGTGCTGACGGCCGTCCGCATTTGATCGATTTTCAAATCAGCTTCGACCTGCGCGATTTCGGAAACTCGTTTATCACGCGCTGGCTGCTGCGGCGATTACAGCGCGAGGATTTTTATCATTTGTTGAAGCATAAGAAGTCGCTTCGTCCCGATCTGCTGAGCGCCGAGGAGCGACTGGAATCGGAGCAACGAAGCTGGTTCATCCGCCTACATCGTGCGATGGTCATGCCGTACAAACGGATTCGCCGCCGCACCTTCAAACGCCTGCGAGAATCGGGACGGCTATTGCCGGAGGGGAGCAAGTAGGTTTGGGCGTTGGGAATTGGGCGTTGGGAATTGGGAATTGGGAATTGGGCGATGGGGAAGAAATGTTTAGAATGATTCGGGCGAGCGATCGCCGTTAGGCTTTGATGTCTTTCCCAACGCCCAACGCCCAAGTCCTAACGCCCAATTCCCCTTCTGGAGCTTCAATGAACGTCTTGGTTGCCGGCGGCGCGGGTTACATCGGTTCGCATACCGTGAAACGGCTCAAAGAGGCCGGCCACGCGCCGGTGATTTATGACAACCTTTCGCGAGGTCATCGCTCGGTTGTCGACATCCTGAACGTCCCCGCCGTCGCGGCCGACCTTAACGATCGCCCCACGCTCATCGCCACGCTGAAGGAATTTTCCATCGATACGGTCATGCACTTTGCCGCGTATGCGTACGTCGGCGAAAGCGTGCATCGTCCGCTGATGTATTACCACAACAACGTGGCCACCACCGTCAATGTGCTCGAAGCGATGGGCGAGACGGGCGTCGAGCGTTTCGTGTTCAGCAGCACCTGCGCGACCTATGGCGACCCGCTGAAAATTCCCATCACCGAAGAGGAGAAGAAAGCGCCGGTCAGCCCGTATGGTCACAGCAAGCTGATGGTCGAGCAGATCCTCAGCGATCTGCCCGCCAGCAATCCAAAGTTTAAATTCGCGGCGCTGCGTTACTTCAATGCGTCCGGCTGCGCAATGGACGGCACGCTCGGCGAAGACCACGAGCCCGAAACGCACCTCATCCCCGTCATCCTCCAAGCTATCCTCGGCGTGCGCGAGGGCATCACGGTCTTCGGCACGGATTACCCCACCCCCGACGGCACGAACATCCGCGACTACATCCACGTCGACGACCTGGCCGACGCGCACATCGCCGCGATGGAACGGCTAGAGGACGGCAAGCCGATCCGCGCGAATCTTGGAACCGGCCGCGGCTTCAGCGTGCTGGAAATCATCAAGGCCGCCGAGAAAGTGACGGGCAAAAAAGCCCCGGTAAAATTCGGCCCGCGGCGCTCCGGGGATGCGATCGCGCTATACGCCGATCCGAGCTACGCGAAGAAAGCGCTAGGCTGGGAAGCAAAACACAAAGACCCGGAAGCGATCATCCGCAGCGCGTGGAACTGGTTTGAGAAACATCCCCGCGGGTATGGGACGAAGTAAAAACACACCTACAGATACCCCGATGTGTATTAAAGAGATGTGTCTGTAGGACGCCCGGTTGGTTGTTGACTCTTTGGAAATGGTGGAATCAGTGGCCGGAGTTGTGAGATGAGAACGGGAATGTGATCGGTGACGATGCGCCAAACAATATCATTGTCGACCTCATCGTAATCGTGGACAAGTATGTTCCGCGTTGCCATGACAGCCCGCCACGGAATTTCTAGATGCTCGTCTCGAAACTTCTTGGAAATTCGGCGCGCGGCTTCACCCACGATTTCAATACTACGCTCGACTGCATGACGAATTAACTCATCCTGTTCGTAATCGTCGCGGCTCTTTCCTGAGACGTGACGCAGCGTGGCCTCGGCGGCTTGCAGCATGTCGTATAACGACGCTGCTTCGGACCGTTCACGCCGCATAAACGATCTCACGTGTTTTCAGGATTTCTTCACGGCGGAAAGGATTCTTTAGCAGACGCTGCTGAACCAAGTCGATGCTCCGACCGCCAAACATTTTCGAGAGCGTGTCACGCATTTCGAGATCGAGCTCAACTGTCATTTGTCGGCCGGACTCAAGCGAGATAAGGACGTCGATGTCGCTCTCGGCGTCAAAATCATTGCGAAGTACCGAACCGAATAGAGAAAACTCTGTCACGCCGTATGTGCGGCAGAAATCTTCGATCTGCTGGATCGGCAATGATTGTCGGGTCGTTTCCGGCATGTGAACTCCACTTGGTGACGTCAAGTTATCATCACACCACGTCGGAGGCGAGACCGATTACCGCGATGCCGTCTGCGGGGTGCCGTGGCCGTTCGGTTCGTTGTGTTGCGGGATTTGTCGCAATGCCTGCTCGGTGGCGATGATCAAGTCGCGCATCAGCTTCGGCGTGTGTCGCACATCGTAGTACGCCAGCGATGTGTGGCATTTTAGCCGCTCGATGAAGCTCAGTCGCATTTCGGCGACGGCCTTGTAGTACTCCTGCATCACGCGCCAATCGGGGAACACGATCTTTCCCTTCATCGACGCATCCCACCACTCCGCGCTCGGAAGCGGGCCGACGCCGAGATAGCCCGAGAGCTTGCTGCCGTTGCGCACGTTGCGGCGGGCGAGATATTTGCTCGACCGCGCGTTGTGATCGCGGTTGTAAAACTGGAAGTCTTCCACGCGAACGAACGGCCCGAGCAATGCCATCCGCACGAGCACGACGCTGTCGGCCCGGACGTGACAACGCTTCTTGCCCGCTTCGATCAGCCTCGCGGTTCGCATCAGGCCGAACATTTCGTGCGCGCCGTGCCGCTTATGATCGACGCACGCGAGCCGCCGTAAACGGACGTGCGGCGAC
Organism: uncultured Phycisphaerae bacterium; assembly: GCA_964236135.1. Classification (GTDB taxonomy): domain Bacteria; phylum Planctomycetota; class Phycisphaerae; order Tepidisphaerales; family Tepidisphaeraceae; genus CAXSBN01. The sequence continues at coordinate 15,632 of CAXSBN010000030.1, read as the reverse complement.
TTGTGCGATAGATCGAGCTCGTAGTCGTAATCGCGAACGAAATTGCCGTCGGCATCGATCACCTTCGTGCGCGGATACGCAATCACTGCATCGGGGTTTGCATCGAGCGCGGCGACGGTGAGCTTCAGGAAATCCGGCCCGCACACATCGTCGGCGGCGTTCCATTTAAAGAACTCGCCGCGAGCGCGATCGAGCGGAATATTGTAATTCGCGGCCGGCCCGAGGTTGCGGGGGTTTCGCACGTAGATGACGCGCAAGTCTTTGCGGACGTAATCTTCGCAGATCGCTTTCGTGCCGTCGGTCGAAGCGTTATCGGCGATGATGAGTTCGAAATCGGTGAAGGTCTGAGCGAGCAGCGAATCGAGCGTCGCGCGAATGAAGCGTTCGCCGTTATAAACGGGAACGCCGATCGTGACACGCGGACGCAAGGCTATCGGCTGATCAATCATTCACATCCTCTCCATCGCTCATCGGGCAGCAATGGAAAGCACTTAAGGAGCCGCCGGGCGGATATCCGTCGGCCTGCAACTTTTCGGCATTCACCCACTCCCCCCACGGCTCGAAAGTTTACACGGAAACCGATGCGTTACGTCCGAAAAATGCGGCGAACGGACAGGTTAAGGGATTCCCCGATCGGCCAAGGCGGCGCGTGCCAACAGCCAACGCAAGCCTTTCTCAAATCGTCACTTAAACATCGCCGTCTGCTCGGCATAGAGCTGGTCGCTCAATCGGCCCTTGGGCATTTCAACGTCGTCGAACGTGACGGCGTGGTCCATCGGCAAATCGCGCTTCAGCACGCACCCCTCGCTGAGCCCGATGGGCAGCAGTCGCTCCTTGCGACACAGCGGCGTGTTTTCGATCGCGCCGAAGCTCAAATACCCGCCGATGCCGTCAAGCACTTCGCCGGCCTTCACGTCGCGTTTCGCGAGCGTGATGACGTCGCACACCATGCCAAACTTCGGCGGCACCGGATCGTCATTGAACAGCACCGCGCGGCCGACGCTGTTCGGCGCTTCCAGCGGGCTCAGATGGTAAGGCGTATAGAACGTGTAGAGCGGACCATCGCCCATCTTGTAGCACTTCATCCAGCGCTGCTTCATCGGCTGATCGTTGCAGTGCGCCAGCACGAACACGCCGAAGCTCGGCTGCGCACCCAACACGTAATCCGTCAGGCCCGTGGTCATCAGCTTGTCCATGTCAAAGAGCTTCCACGCGTTGTCGACGTGATCGCACTTCGGGCCGGACATCGAGCGCTTCTGAACCGGGAAACCGGTTGCATTTGCTACGGTCGCCATTTCCTGGCTGATCTTCGTGCCGTCGGCAAAGCTGGTGATGAACTTCGGCCGCTGGAACACGCCGCGCGCGAAGCCTTCCTGCGTCGTGGGCGTGCGGCGATGATCCTGCAAGCTCTTGATGTTGCCGGCCATCACGGGCGTGAAGCCGATTGATTTCGCATAGCGATACAAATTCATAATCACGGCGGGCTGATCGCCGTCGGCCTGGCAGAAGAACGCGCCCATCTGCTTGGCCTTGTGGCGCAGAATCGGGCCGAGCGTGGCGTCGAGCTCGGCATTCAGGCAGACGACGTGCTTCTTGTGCTTAAACGCTTCCATCGCGACGCGCGCGGCGAAGTCGATCTCGCCGGTCGCTTCGACGATGCAGTCGATATCGGGCGAGGCCGCGAGCAGCATCGCATCGGTGACGAGCGCCACCGGGCCGTCTTTCTTCGAGAGCGCGCTGTGGAGTTGATCGGCGTTGGTGCATTCGACGAATTTCTTGCCGGTGTTGTTCACCGCTTCGTGCGCTTCGGAAATCGTGCGATTGGAAATCGCGACCAGGCGCATGCCCGGCAGGCCGCCGAGGATCTGCAGGGCGAAGCCTTTGCCGGCATATCCCGCGCCGACGAGGCCGATGCGGATCGGGTTACCCGCCGCTTCACGTTCGGCGAATGCTCTGTCAACGACGATCATTTCGTTTCTCCGTAAACCTCACTCCTCTCTCCGTACTCGGGGAGAGGTTGGGAGAGGGGTCTTCGTCGCGCGACTTGGCGAATGAAGACCCCTATCCCTAACCCTCTCCCGCGTACGGAGAGAGGGAATAAGACCCATTACTCGGCCTTAAAATCCGGCCACTTCGTGTCTTTGTCCGAAACCTTTGCGTCCGCGATCGGCCAGGCGATGTTAAACAGCGGATCGTTCCACCGCACGCCGCGCTCGAAGCCCGGGGCATACGCGCACGATGCGGAGTAGATAACCTCCGCATCATCGGTCAGCGCCTGATAGGCGTGGGCGAGGCCTTCCGTCAGAAACATCGCCCGACGGTTGTCGGCTGTTAGTTCCTGACCCACGTACTGCCCGAACGTTGGCGAATTTTTTCGCACGTCGAGGGCGACATCCCAGATCGCGCCGCGGATGCAGCGCATGTACTTGGCCTCCCCGTGCGGGGCGGCCTGGTAATGCAGGCCGCGGATCGTCCCTTTCTCGCGGCTCATCGACATATTGGTCTGTAGAAATTTCGGCAGGCTATGCTTCGCGAACTCGTCCGCGCACCACGCGCGGGCGAAATACCCGCGCGCGTCTTCGCGCTTCTCGAGATCGATCAGCATGACCCCATCAATTTTCGTCGGTGTGTAAATCATCGGTACCGAACGCACCGCAAGCGGCGCCGCTAAACAACTCAGAGCGAAACAAATCTCACGCTGCTTCGGTCCAGAAGAAATCCTTGTCGATCTGCTGCGTGCTGATCAACTGATTGATTCGCTTCAAGCGCGTGTGTGCAGGCGCTTCGAAAAGTTCCTTATTCATCTGGACAGCCTGGAAGATTTTCAACAACTGCTCAGAGCCCTTCTTCACGTTCCATTTCGTCTTGAAGCCGGGGAGCTTATTGCTGATCTTGTCGAAGTTGACGCGATAGTCGCGCTTGTCATCGCCACGCGTGCCGAGCTCGACGCGGCAGCCGGGGAAGACGCCGCCGACGATGTTGGCGATGTCCTTCACCTGGTAATTGTTGTCGTTGCTGCCGACGTTGAACGTTTCGTTGTGAATGATCGACTTGTCGGCCTCGAGCGCGCAGGCGGCGGCCTGGGAAATATCGAGGATGTGCACGAACGGCCGCCACGGCGTGCCGTCGCTGTCCATCTTGATCAGCTTGCTCACCCACGCGTGGCCGCAGAGATTATTGACAACGAGGTCGAAGCGCTGGCGCGGGCTCGCGCCGAACGCCGTCGCATTTCGCAGAAACGTCGGCGAGAAATTATCGCTGGCCATCGGCTTCATATCGCGCTCGACGAGCAGCTTGCACTCCGCGTAGGCCGTCAGCGGATTGGTCTTGCCGTTCTCATCGCTCGCTTCGGTGGCGCTGGCGCCGTAGACCGAGCAGGACGAGAAATACACGAACCGCTTCACGCCGACTTTCTTGGCTTTCTCGGCGAGCGCGATCGTGCCTTTGTGGTTGATGTCGTAAGTAATCGTCGGCGAGAGCTGCCCTACCGGATCGTTGCTCAGCTCAGCCAGGTGAACGATCGCGTCGTAACCTTTCAGATCCTCTTCCGTCAGATTGCGAATGTCCTTGGTGATCGACTTCGGCAGCGACGTCACGCCGTTGTAGAGCCAACCGATGCGATGGAACCCGGTATCAACCCCGGTCACATCGTGGCCGCGCTCCATGAGGTAGGGCGCGAGCACTGTTCCGATGTAGCCGTCTGTTCCTGTTACTAAGCATTTCATTTGAACTCCGTTCGATCGTTGATTGTTGAATGTCGAGTGTGGATTGTTGATGCGTCGTCGAACGTCCAGCGACGTCGACAATCCACGATCAACAATCAACCATCATGCTGGTACGGCCACTCTCGTCGGCCGTGTTGGCGCTGGGATTCGTTCCACCACCGCGCGCCCGATCGGCAAGCTCGCCGTCGCGGCCGGGCTGGGCGCGTTGCATACGTGCATCGAATCGCGGCCCGGGATGATTAAAAAGTCGTCGACCATCTTTCCATCGGTCATCAGCGCCTGCGCGCGCACACCGGCATGGCTCGGCTGCAAATCGTCTGACTGAATTTCAGGAATCAATCGCTGCAGCGAATGCGTGAACGCACTCTTGCTGAAGCTGCGATGAATTTCCTTCATCCCTTCGCCGAAGTTTTTCCACGCCAGCTTATGGAACCCGCTGTACGTGAGCGTTTCGAACAGGTCGCGGAAGCTGAAATCTTTCCACGAATATCCTTCGCGCTTCATCGCGAGCACCGCGTTCGGGCCGCAGTGAATATTGCCGTCGGTCATGCGTGTGTAGTGCACGCCGAGAAACGGGAAGTTTGGATTCGGCACCGGGTAGATCAGGTGTTTGACGAGATATCGCTTCTCGGGTTTCAACTCGTAATATTCGCCGCGGAACGGAACGATTTTCGCGCCCGGATCGACTTCATCCATCCGCGCCACGCGGTCGCTGTGCAGGCCGGCACAATTGATGATGAACTTTGCGGGAAAATCGCCCTGCGTGGTTTCGAGCACGGGGCAGGAATCGTGATGTTCGTCGATCGCCAGCAGCTTGCAGCCGAGGCGCAGTTCGCCGCCGCGTGATTCGATGACTCTTGCGTAGGTCCGCGCCACCGCTTTGTAGTCGGCGATGCCGGTGCTCGGCACTTTCAGTGCAGCGAGTCCCGCGCAGTGTGGTTCGATTTCCTTGATCTGCTCCGGGCCGAGCTTGTTGACGACCAGGCCGTTCGCGAGGCCGCGCTGCAACAGGTTGTCGAGCAGCGGCAACTCATGCGGTTCGGTGGCGACGATAATCTTGCCGCAGATGTCATGCGTAATGCCGTGCTCTTTGCAGAACTCGGTCATGCGGCGCTGCCCCTCGACGGCGAACTGCGCCTTGAGACTGCCGGGCTTGTAGTAAATGCCCGAGTGAATCACACCGCTGTTATGCCCCGTCTGATGGGCCGCCCAGTGGGTTTCTTTCTCGATCAAAAGAATGCGCGCACCCGGATACTTCTCGGTCAGGTGAAGCCCAACCGACAGCCCAACGATTCCACCGCCAATGATTGCAAAGTCGTGCATAAATGTTCGAGTGTTGATTGTTGATCGTTGATTGTTGAAATCGTTCAGTGATGGAGCGGTGATTCAACAATCCACATTCAACATTCCACAATCCAATCCTTACTTCTTCCCGTTCAGCACCGCGGCGTCCTTGTCGTCGTGCAGCCAGGTCGCTTTGCCGGAAGCATAAAGCTCTTCGAGCAGGCGCTTGTCGCGCAGCGTGTCCATGCACTGCCAGAAGCCCTCGTGCTTAAACGCGGTCAGGCCCTTTTCCTTGGCGACACGTTCGAGCGGGTCTTTTTCAAACCAGGTTTCATCGCCGTTGATGTAATCGATCACGTCCGGCTCGATGACGAAGAAGCCGCCGTTGATCCAGCCCCCTTCGGTCTGCGGCTTTTCGGTGAAGCTTGTGATGAGGTCGCCTTCAAAGTGCATGTGCCCGAACCGGGCCGGCGGTCGCACGGCCGTCAGTGTCACTTTCTTCTTGCTCTTCTTATGAAACGCGAGCAGGTCTTTGACGTTGACGTCGGAAACGCCGTCGCCGTAGGTCATCATGAAGGCGCTGTTGCCGAGAAAGGGGGCGAGGCGTTTAAGCCGCCCGCCGGTCGCGGTCTCCAGGCCGGTATCGACAAGCTCGACAGTCCAGTCGGCCGCCGGGTCTGCACCGCCGCCGTGACGCATCACGTCGCCGCTGCGGAGCTTGACGGTGAGGTCGGTGTTAAAGCGGCAGAAGTCGACGATGTAGCGCTTGATGTATTCCGCGCGATAGCCCAGCGCGATCACGAATTCGTTGAATCCGTAATGCGAATAATGCTGCATGATGTGCCAAAGCAGCGGCTTGCCGCCGACTTCGACCATCGGCTTGGGCTTGATGTCCGTCTCTTCCGCGAGACGAGTGCCTTTGCCGCCTGCCAGGATGACTACCTTCATATCTCGACTCCCGACCGATCTTGTCGGCCGATAACCTGCATGGTTGCCTCAAACGTCCGTTCGCATCATCGGCCGAACGTCCACAACAATTAAGCCAACGCCGAAACGAAGAAAAAACGCATCGGCCACCGACGCTGAACCGTTAGAATCGTCAAATCTTCACTGGACCTGCCGGTTTGTCTACAACAACCACTATGCCGGGCAAGGTGTCGGTGAGATTGCCGAATCATAGATCGCCTGTAATGCTTCGTAACTCTTTTGCGCGGTGTACTTTGCAGTGAACTCGGCCCGTGCTCCGTCACGGAGCGACGCGCCGTGTGCTGCCGCTTCATTCACCGCCATCGCTAAGCCTGCCGCATCTCCGGGCGTGCAGAGCCAGCCGGTTTCACCGTGGCGAACCAGCTCGGTCATCGATCCGATATCGGACGCAATCACCGGCGTGCCGCAGGCGAACGATTCGATAATCGTGCGCGGCTGTCCTTCGTACCACACCGACGGAAACACCAGCGCCGTCGCCTGCCCGATCGTCGCGAGTACCTCGGGCCCCGGCAGGCGGCCGACGTACTCGATCGATCCGCCCGACGCGCTGGCCGCCTTCGCGACTTCATCGCGCAACGGGCCGTCGCCGACGATCTTCAGCCTGGCCGCATGTTTGACATGATCGCGCCACGATTCGAGGAGTGTTCGTACGCCCTTCTCGATGGTGAGTCGTCCGACGAACACGAAGTAGTCGCCGTCGCCCGTGCCGACGCCCGGGTCCGGGCTGACGAAGTTTGATTTCACGACGATCTTCGATTCGGGCAGGCCGCCCTCGATGTACTTATTCTTCGCGAACTGAGTGAGGGCGATGTAGCGATCGACCTGATGCTGATACGTCCCTTTCGCGCGATGCACGGTGAGCATCGCAGCGACCGTCGCGCTGGCGGCGCGGTTGTCGCGATAACACTTATGCACGACGGCCGGCCAGGGGATGAACTTGCCGAGGCAATCTTCGCACACATGCCCATCCCGAAAAAACGTCGCGGCCGGACATAGCAGGCGGTAGTTGTGCAGCGTCTGCACCACTTTCGCACCCGCCGCTCGCGCCGCGCGATACGCTTCGGGGGAAACGAGGGGAAACGTGTTGTGAAAATGAACGATGTTCGCGCCCATTGCCCGCGCGCGTTTTTCGATTTCGCTGGCGACCTCTTTGTTGCCGAGCGTTTTTCTCGCCAACGCTAATTTGCCCAGATGGGCGACGACGTCGTTGTGAACAGTGAACGTCTCGACGGAATTCCCGCGCTCGCGCAGCAGTGCGACTTCGTCGTTGAAGACCTGATCTTCGCCGCCAGGCTGTTGGTAGAAGTTGTGGACGACGAGAATGTTCATTTCTTACCCCTCTCTCCGTACTCGGGGAGAGGTTGGGAGAGGTGTCTTCAATTCTGTTGCAGCGCGAGTAGGGATTTATTTGTTCAAATGAAAACGAAGACCCCTCTCCCCGCCTCTCCCCGAGTACGGAGAGAGGAGTAAAAGGCGATCACTCGTATTTGATGATTCCGAGCTTCTGCATCGCAAACTTCCAGATAAACCGCGGGTTGTTCTTCATATAGCGCTTCCACAATCGCTTCGGTTCCATGCACATGCGGAAGAGCCATTCCATGCCGGACTTTTGAATAAATTTCGGCGCTTGCTTCACCAGGCCGGCGTGAAAGTCGAAGGCCGCGCCGACGCCGATCATGACCGGGGCGTCGATCTTGCCGACATGGCCGCTCATCCAGAATTCCTGCTTCGGCGTGGAGAGTCCGACCCAGACGATGTCCGCGTCGGCTGCCTCGAGCAGGGCGCACAGTTCGCGGTCTTCATCATCCGTCAATTTCCGGAACGGCGGACAAAACGTTCCCACCACCTTCAGGCCCGGACATTTTTCTTCGAGCTTCTGCTTCAACGCATCGGCGACGCCTTCTTTGCCGCCGTAGAAGAAGTGGCGAATGCCTTTCGCCACGCCCTCGCGGCAAACCTTCATCATCAGGTCCGGCCCATACACGCGCGTGACGTGCGACCGCCCCGCCATCTTATTCGCCCAGACCATCGGCATGCCGTCCGGCGTGACCATGCCGGCGGCATTGTGAATGTCTTTCAGCGTCGGGTCATCCTGCGACTCCATCACACCATGCACGCCGGTGATGCAGACATAATGGTTAGCGCGCGCGTGATGATCGCGATAGGCGCGAATCCAACCATCGATGCGGGCCGTCGCCAGGTCCAGATTCACCGCGCTAATCTGCACGCCGAGGACATTTGTTGTCGTGGCGGTCGTTGGTTCGGTTTCATTCACGGATTGAGTTGCGGAGATCGTCGCGTCAAGAGTAGTCACAGCCCTATTATCGGCAGGCGGGTTGAATCCAGAGAGACCAAGAGATTATGGGACGTCGGGGAGCTTCTCTCCGAAGAGAACGTACCAGTTCTTCTCTGCGTTGGGCCGCGAGAACTCGTCCGACATAAGCTTGTGGGCCGACTCAACGAATCGTGCATGAATCGAATCGCGATCAAACTGCTTTACCAATTGGTCAAGATGAAGCTGATCCTTCATTCGCTTGCTGAAGAGCTTCCCAATAAAGATGTCGAGCGGATCTACCACGAACACGATGAGTTTTCGGAAATCACCAAAACTGTTAGCGCGCGTTTCCCAGCCTTCCGGCAAGTAGTGCGACTGAACATGTCCGATTTGAATCTGATAGCGGGCGGCAATGTTTTCGAGCAATGCGTGATTGTTCCGAATCACGGACGGCACTTCGTTCACGATGTCGATGTCTTCGGTGTTCCATCGCATGCTGTCCTGAAGGAGAAGTGCGCCAGAGCCGGCGATGTAGATTTGCAGCTCATCGCGCATCGCCTCATCGATCAGGCGAAGCACGTTTTCAAGAGTCTTCTTCTGCGTTTCAGGTATCAATCGCTTTCCCAAGCCATGAAAGCCGCGATCGACGAAACTGAGCGGATCAATGAAAAGTTCATCGATCACGAGTCGCATTTCCTCTGACAGTCGCCGCAAATAACCTTGATCGCGATGAGCACGAAGCGCGTCAAGTGCGCTCGACAGGAGCTTTCGGGTTCTCTGATCCAGCTCGACCGCCGGCGTCGATCGGATGACTTCTTCCATCGCGTTGGCAAGTCGGGTGGGATCGATCTGCGCCTGCGCATATACCAAGGACCAAAGTCGATCGACCGCGGCATTGTGAATATGCGCGACGCTCATTCAATTTCTGATTGTATACAGAACGATTGGTTGGAAAAGGAGTAAAAACAGAGCCGTGGGCTACGGCCTGCCGATGATCTCGACGACCGTAAAGATCGAACAAATACCCGCAGACTAACGCCCGCGACTATTGAACAAACAATTGGAGCTACCGAGCGCCCTTGCGCATCAACACCGCCGGCACCGTTTCCAGCAGAATGCGCAGGTCATTAAACAGCGATCGGCGGCGGATGTAGGCGACGTCCATGCGGACCCACTCGCTGAAGCTGACCTTGCTTCGGCCCTTCACCTGCCAGATGCAGGTCAGGCCGGGCGTGACGTCTAAGCGGCGGCGGTGCCAGCGTTCGCAGGCGTCGGACTCGCCGATCGGCAGCGGGCGCGGGCCGACGAGCGTCATGTCGCCCTTGAGCACGTTGAACAACTGCGGCAACTCGTCGATGCTCGTCTTGCGCAAAATTCGGCCGACGCGGGTGACACGGGGGTCGTTCGTCAACTTGAACGCCGGGCCGTCCTGCTCACTGAATTTCCGAAGGGCGGCCTTCTGCTCCTCGGCATCCACCACCATCGTGCGGAACTTGAAGATCGTGAACGGCACGCCGCCCAGGCCGGCGCGCTGTTGCGTGAAAATGACCGGCCCTTTCGACCCGTACTTCACCAGCAGCGCCGCCGTGCCCATCACCGGGCTGGCGGCGGCGAGAATGAACGAAGCGCCGACGATATCGATCATGCGCTTCCACACCGGCAGCGGGCGCACGAGAAGGCTTTCAAGCCGATGCACCGGTGCGGTTCGAACATCGCGACCGTTGCTTTTGAACTGTTCGAGGAAGTACGGAATCATGTTGCCGACGCCAAGCGGCCGGCCGGGTGTGCCGGCATCGCGGGCCATCGTGGTGGCGCGCGGCGCGGGAATTTGATCCGGCAGCCGCGTGCGGCGTTCGCTCGATGATTCGACCGCTTCACCGCCGCCGCCGTTGTCGTGCTGATCGCTGTCGGCGTTGTCGAACCATTTGGTCGGATAGCAATACACGCTGCACAACGGGCGTGGACCTTTCCGCGACAGCATCGTGCAGACCTGGTCTGCAAATCGCCATGATCCCGCAGCCGATGTATCGGGCAGGATGGCGGCCAGATGTTGATCGTCAAACCAGCCCAGGTCGTCGGTCGCGCGCACCCGACGAAGCACCGTTCGCGCCAGCCGGGTTGTCGACAGCGATTGCCGATCGTCGGAGCGGGCGCGGAACAGCACCAGAGCGAACATGCCGCCGTTGCGGTCGGCGCGGGCGCTTTCGCGCTGGATGGCGATGTTCATCTGCTCGGGCGTGAGCAAGCTCTGCAAGCTGCGCTTGCTTGGCAATCGCCGAGAATTGAAATCATTGGTCAGAGGTCGTCGTAGCATGTTGGCCTCAAGACTTCGCATTCGTTTGCCGCCGTTATCCATTCCTGTCAACGGCGGCGAATTGCGAAGTGCACTTGTCTCCCTGCTCCCACTATCCATTTGCGCGTTCATGGCACCCACCACTCAAGCGTTATCGGACGACTGAACCCGGATAGCACAGCTCAATCGACGTCGTCTTCTCGCATTCGATCAGAAAATATGAGCGGGATATTTCCCTCATCGATCGCTTCGAAAACGGAACACATGAACAACCTTGGCACATCTCCGTGAACATCTAACGTGATATCTAACTTGGACATCTAATTGGAAGCCGCCGAACTCGACGCGGCGGGCAACGCGGCGACTGACGTACGCTTCCGCATCTCCGGCGTGCCGTAGTAGCTGCCGCCGTACACTTCGTATCCCTTGCCGCGCGGCACATCGTTGACGATCAGGCCCAGCACATTCGCACCGACATTCAGCAGCGCATTGCGGGCATGCTCGGCGGCCTTGCGGGTCGACTTGTCGGCTCGCAACACAAGGATCGACGCATCGCACACCGCGCCCAGAATCCGCGCATCGGTCACAAGATTGGCAGGCGGCGAATCGAAGAGGATGTGGTCGTATTTCATTGCGAGCCGGTCGATCAGCTCGCCAAATTCCTGGCTGTTCAGGATTTCGGAAATCGGCCCGCAGGGAAGAATATCCAACCCTTCCACGCCCGTGTGTTGAATCGCCCTGTCGAGCGTCTCCAGCCCCGCCAGCACGCTGGAAAGGCCGACCGTGTCTTTGATGTCGAGATTTTTGTGCTGCGTCGGCTTCCGGAAGTCGGCATCGAGCAACAGGATGTTGCGGCCGGTCTGGGCGATCGCGATCGCCAGGTTGCTCGCGCTGGTGGTCTTGCCATCGCCCGGCTCGGGGCTGGTGACGAGCAGCGTTTTCGCGCGATTACCGATGCCCTGACCCGAGAAGTAAACGGCCGTTCGAATCGTGCGATACGCCTCAGCCACCTCGGAGCGCGGATCGAGATGGACCGCCATCGCCCGAGCGACAGCCGTGCGCCGACCCGGCATGCGCGGCACGACGCCAAGGATCGGGAGGCCGACGATCTGCATGACTTCTTCGACGGTGCGAAGGCGCGTATCCATCCGATCCCGCATGAGCGCCAGCGCCGAGCCCAGCACTAACCCCAGCACGCCGGCCAAGGCAAGCGTGTTGGTTTTCTTCGGCGAGCTGGGCGCGAGCGGCACACGAGCCGGCT
>CAXSBN010000030.1:0-3797 GCA_964236135.1 uncultured Phycisphaerae bacterium | reverse complement strand
ATATTATTCTTTAAATCTTCGGCGGATTGAATCGTCGTCAACCGCGCCTGCTGCTGATCCAGCGCTGCTTGCGTTTGCGTCGCGATCATCTGCAGCTTCGCAAGCTTCAGCGATTTGGTCTTGGCTTCCAGCACCGACTTCTTCGCCTCGCGAACCGTGTCGTCGTACTTAGCTTCGAGTTCTTTCACTTTTTGAAGCTGAGGATTTGCCGAGCCGGTGCCGTAGGTCTGGGCAAGTTGCTCGAACTGCAATTGAACTTGTGCAAGCGCGTTTTGGGCCGCGAGCATCTGCTGCATTTCCGGACCGTTGCCGTCGGCACTGCCGAGCATCACTTCCGGATTGTCGTCGCGGAACTTTTGCACGGCCCCGTCGGCGCTGTCACGCTCGACTTGTGCTTTGTCGCGAGCAGCCTTGACCGTCTTTAATACGCCCGAAGCGAGAATTTCGACCGATGCCGAGCGATAATCGTTGAACGCGCGGACAGTCGCGTCTGTCAGGACGGCCGCTTCTTCGGGGTCTGGCGATTCCACTGAAATAGTGATGATGTCGTCTTTGCGCCCAAGATCGGCGCTCACGTGCAACCGCAGGAAGAGCATCTGATCCTGCATCTTGCCGAAATGCGGAAGCGCCTGTACCGCCGGATCGGCCAGCACGCGATCAAGAACCGGCTTGGAAACGATTCGCGTGAGTTGAGTGTTTAAATCGCCTGCACGCTCGCCCATGGCGATCTCGGGTGCGCCCGCGTGGGTCGGCGGGATGTAAAGGCTCGATGTCGATGTGTAGAGCGGCTCGGCATGTTTCAGATAATAAAACGCGCCGCCCAACGACGTGCCTAAGACCAGGATCACGATCCAGAAATGGCGAAAAATCGATGCCAGCAGGCTCGGCTCGATGTCTTCCGGCGGGGGCGTCGGCGGCATGTATTGGCGCTGCGGCTGATAGGGAGCCATCGAGCCCTGCCGCTCATCTCGCAACATCATGTCGTTTCGTTCGAGCATCTCTCACAACTCCTGGCAATCCAATCGGCCAGCGAAGGGATTCCGACCGCGGGACATCCCGAAGTCGTTCACCTCCTCTATCGCTGCCGCATCCCGTCGCGTTACGCCTTCAAGCAACACATCAAAGCGCGCACGTCGTTCAATCATCGGTCGAGACTCGGCTCAACCAACGCATGTTTCGGCCAAGAGTAAGGAATCATTTGCCGCACGCGTTTCATCCTTGACGTCTATCCGGCTTAATCTGCTCATGAACTGCATTGAACATCGCATCAAACGCCGCATCGTCCGATAAAATCCGATCACGCACTGCTCGACCATCGGGTTCGCATACCCGCGAGAAATACGACCGCGTCGCCGTGTGCGGCGAACACCCGCCGCGCCACCCGACCCTCGCCCCATGATCGCTCATACCAGCGTTAACCAGATTGCAAAGTTCTTCGATTTCAAATGCCCCGATCTCCGATGCACCCACACCAAAATCGTAATGCTCGATTTAACAGATGCACCTACGGTCGTCGAGATCAAACCAAACACAATTTTGAGTTTCGAGCGATCGCTGTCACATGACCTTAGCGAGCCTCGTGCCGGTGCAAAAATCGGCCTCCATGATCTGAAAGAGAGCCAATTGGGGGCGTAATGCGGTCTTACCTCGCCGTGCAATCGCACGGAAACCGTGCAGTGACAAAAACGTCGCCTGCGAAACAATCGCAGCTTGGCCGCCGGCGACGCATTCGCTACTGTTAGATCGGGTAGATTGCGTAATTGGGGTTAATATTGGACCTCGATCACGATTCGGACTCGACGTCGAACGCCTTCCTCGCAAATTTTGCTTCAGAGGGCGTCGATTGCATCAAACAGTTTCGATGCCAGCGAGCCTTCCTCGTTGTTCCACATCATCTTCGACACGGCGATGGATGGTTGACTTGCCGAGGCGGTGGTCACATTCCCGAACGATCGACCGCCCACCGTCTGGCCGGCCTTCACCTTGACAACGTAGGTATTCATCGCGGGCGCGGTCACGCTCTCTCCGCTGACGATCGTCTGCTGGACGCGATAGGTGCCCGCCGCGAGTCCGGAAATTTTGTAAGCGCCGTCCGCGTTCGTCCGGGCATACAGCTCATCATGGTTCCGGCGGTTGTCGTGATTCCGTTCGATGTAAACCAAAACGCCTGGGATACCGGTTTCTCCGCTTTCGAGTTGTCCGTCGCGATTGAAGTCATTGAAGACCGTGCCACGGATCGCCGCCGTTCCCGAGGCGCTTGGCGGGGTCGTGGGAGGCGTGGGCGGGACTGCATCCGCGGGCGTGAAGTCTTTTTTCACGTTCTCCGCGCCAATGACAACATTCGAGTAGGTGACATCGCCGCCCAGCGAGCCGCCCGACGCCTTTATGATGTACGTGCCGCTGTTAAGCTTCAGGCTGTAGCCGCCGCTGCTCCAGGTCGTCGTGGAGAAAACCGCGTTGTCGCCGGCGCGGGTTGCCGTCACGGTCACGCCGGCCATCCCTTCGCCGGGGGTGTAAAACGAATCGTGCGTCGTCGTGTCGGCGTAGGCGACGCCCGTCAAAAAGCTTCCGCTGCCGCTGGTCGCAAAATCGTTGGCGAGCATGAGGGCGTTGAAGTTATTGAACTCGCCCGCGCTCAGGCCCGCGCCGATTTCCTTATACGCGTTGCTCATCATGTTCGTGCGATGACCCCGTCCGGCGATGCCGTTATCGACGAACAGATCGTTGTGAATCTGGGCGGTGGTAGACACGGGTTCCGGCGTGTTGGGATAACTAGAGCGATAGCCGATATTTTCTCCCCACGTCCAGTTGCCGGTGAAGGAATAGCCGGCCGACCGCATGCGATCGCCCGGATCGCTGCCCCCCGCGCCGGTATGCGAAAATACATTGTTGTCGATCATCCAATCCGCATGGCCGCGCGCCGACGCCGTCAGATACGGATTAATCGCCAGCGGCTGCTTGGCGGCCGTCGAAATCGTGCCGGCGGCGAGCCCTTCATTGAGATCGATGCCCTGCCGCTGCGCCTCGGCCGACGGGTTGGCACGAGCGCGATTGACCAATTCCACCTCGTACTGCTCAACATTCGTTGGATACGCAGCCGAGCAGAGCCGCCGCGGCTCGAGCGCAGACAGCTCAATGACAGAACCGATGAACAAATTCGGCGTTTGCATATGTCATTTGAATCGGGCAGAGCGAGCGATCGACTGCAACGAGATTTCATGTTTCCCGTCATTGTCCAAACTCGTCATACAGATAAAGCGTCCCGCCGATGATTTCGCGTGGAACGCGGCGGTTGTAAACGTCGTACATCTTCCGCAACGCCGGCGAAAGGTATAGACCCTGCAAGTCGTTGCTGGAAATCGCGACCACGCACGGCGGCGTGATCCGTTCGGCGGCCTTTCGCCAATAGCCGCCCGGCAGGTTGAAATATCGAATTCCGTAAACCGCCGGATCGAGCCCGCCGAAGCTTGCGAAATAAAGCCTTTCCGCTGGATGTGCCTGCTGCCATTTCGCCAGCCCGGTGAAGTCCTGATTCCAATCGAGATTTGAATCGCCGAGCAGTCGAAGTCCGCCGACCGATCCGCCCGAAGGCGCGTTGAAGAACGCGATGTAATTTGGCCAGGTCGAAAGCGTTTCCGCGGCAAGTCCGATCAATAGCAACGCGCCGATGAATTGTGCATTGCGTCGCTTCACGTGTCGCGCCGCAATCGTGAAGACGATTCCAACCGCGATGTACATGATTGGATAAAGCGGCATGACGCGACACAGCCCGCTATTCCATGCCGCCCACATCCCGT
>CAXSBN010000029.1:21292-51787 GCA_964236135.1 uncultured Phycisphaerae bacterium | reverse complement strand
TAATACGCCTCAGGCTTGATTCGCGCGCACGATCCATGAGGAGTGGCATAGGGTTTTGATTCGCTGGGGCGTCAGGTGCAACCATGCCGCGTTGGTCTTTTGTAACAGGTCCTGGGCATCATCAAAGATCTGGTTCGACAGGTGCTGGCTTCGGAGCCACTGCCAGAGATTCTCGGCGCTGTTGAGCTCGGGACTGTATGGCGGCAGGAACAGCGGCGTGACGTTCGCCGGCCAGTTGAGATTCTTGGCGCGATGCCAGCCGGCGTTGTCCAGCACCAGGATCGCGTGCTCATCGGGCTTGATGTGCTCAGCGAGTCCGTCGATGAAGGTCTGCATCAACTCGGTGCTGACCGTCGGCGTGAGCATCGCGATCGCATCGCCGCTGAATGGGTCGGCGGCGGCCCAGAGGTAGACCCACTGGTACTCGCACTGCTTGACGATCGCCGGCCGGGTGCCGGTGCGGGCCCAAACCCGCGTGAGCGTTCCCTGCTGTCCGACTCGCGCTTCATCGCTGACGAACCATCGCAGTGTTTTGCCGGGATCAGACTCCTTCACCTGCCGGGCAAAAAGGGGGCGCGTTCCACGAATGCCGCCGCCGCTTGCGGATCGTTCTTGCGATGGCGTGGACGCGGTTTCAGCGAGGAGTAATCCAGCCGCTGAAGCAGGTCGTAAATTCCGTTGGCCGAGTAGACCACGCCGAACTCCGTCTCGACGATCCGGCGGATGTCCCGGCCACGCAGCGTGCAGACTTGGTCTTGCGGTCGTGGGCCGGCATCGAGAATCGCCTTGAGCTTTGCATCCTGCTCGCTCGTCAGACGTGGCACGCGTCCCGGCTGCTTCTTCGCTTCCAACGACTCGAGCCCGCCCTTGCGATATCGGCCGACCCACTGATCGACGAACTGACGCGAACGCCCGACTCGCTGTGCGATCTGCTCGCGGAACAGCTCGTGTCCGGCCTCGTCCCCTTCGCCCGCCAGCAGCACCGCCCGCAGCCGATCTCGCTGCAAAGTCTTGCGTTGCTTCGTCGCCTTCTCGATCCGCTTCCCAAGCTCATCCCGATCCGTCTTCGACTTCCACTCGATTCGCATTGACGCCTTTCCAAAAAGTAAAAGCATCGTCGCACATCCCCAGCCGTCGCGCTACCGAACAAGCGCCGAACCTGCGCGCGACAATCAAGCCGGGGGCGTATAATCCGTGAAATTTCTTATCGACGCTCAACTCCCGCAAAGGGTGGCCGAGTGGTTTCGGACCGCGGGTGCGGACGCAGTTCATACAATTGAACTTCGGAATCACAACAGAACAACCGATGCCGAGATTTTAGAATTGCTAGACGTGAAAATCGCATCGTTATCACGAAGGACTCGGATTTCGTCGACTCTCACTTGCTTCACCGAGAACCGGAAAAATTATTGCTGATCTCAGCCGGAAATCTGAGCAATACGCAATTGGAGGCCATTATCATTCCTTCAATCCATGAACTAATCATCGAATTCGGCCAACACTCATTCGTTGAGCTGGGTAGTGATGGCATGATCGTCCGAATGTGAGTTCGTGTCACGAGTTGTCCCGAAAGAAGGAGATTCACCGACGGTCTCACCACCGCATATGCACGCCCATGTGATAGAACCCGCCGGTAGGGCCGTCTTCGGGTAACGTCGCGAGCATGACGCTGGTTTTGGCGCCCTCCTCGACGTGCATCGGGGCGGCGGCGGTGCCCATGTCGGTTTTCACCCAGCCCGGATGAGCGGCGTTCACCTTGATCTTGGTCTCTCTTAACTCAACGGCAAGCTCCACTGTCAGCATGTTCACGGCGGCCTTGCTGGCGTTGTAGCCGATGAACGTGCGGGCATAGATGGGCGAATTTTTGTCGCCATGCTCCGCAATGGACGCGAGAATGCTCGTGAGGTTTACGACTCGTCCCGCAGCCGACTTCTTCAGCAGCGGCAGAAATGCCTGCGTCGTGTGAAGGGTGCCGAAGAAGTTGACGTCGAAGGCATCGCGCACAGCATCGACGTCGGCTGAGCCGACCGGACCGTCTTTTTCATAGTCAATCGTGCCGGCATTGTTGATGAGCACGTCGAGTTGGCCGAACTGTTTGTCGATGGACTCAGCCGCGGCGCGAATGGACGCGACATCAGAAACGTCGATGACGACGAGGTGTGCGGTGATTTTTTCATCCCGCAGTTTGGCGACGGCTGCCTCGCCGAGCGGCTTGCTTCGCGCGCCCAGAAGGATGGTGTGTCCCATCGCACCGAGCTGCCGCGCGGTTTCAAGTCCGATTCCTTTGTTCGCACCGGTGATGAGTGTGATCGTTGGCATTATGTGGCGCATGATAAGCGTCGGATTGCGGTGACGTCGATTGCACTTGCTTTGACCCCTCTTTCCGTACCCGGGGAGAAGAGGAAATCTTTTTGTCACGCGACAGGTGAAGTAAGGAGACGCCTCTCCCCGCTTCCTTCAGAGTTCTGGAGAGACGCGTGAGGCCAGGCGGTGCGACGTTGCCGATCATGTCGCGACGCGCATAATCCGGGGCTGGATGGAGTCTATGAATACAAATCAATTGCCCGCGGGCTGCACGCTGTCGAACGATGAACACGGGTTGGCTCGGATTGCGATCGAGACGGAACTCGCGACGGGCGAGGTGTATCTGCACGGGGCGCACGTCACGAAGTATCAGCCTCGCGAGATGGATGAGCCGGTGCTGTTCATGAGCAGGCTTAGCCGATTCGAAAAGGACAAGCCGATCCGCGGCGGCATCCCGATCTGCTTTCCATGGTTCGGCCCGAAAGATGGCGACCCCTCCGCGCCCGCGCACGGCTTCGCGCGGCTGATGCCATGGACTCTGGTCGGAACAAACGTTGAAGCGGATGGGGCGATCGTTTTAGTGCTGCGACTTTCGTCCAACGAAGCGACCCGCAAGCTCTGGCCTTTCGATTTCGAAGCGACGTGCAGCGTGACGGTCGGCAAGACGCTGACGACGGCATTGACGATCAAGAACACAGGAACCGACGCGTCGACATACACCGAGGCGTTGCACACCTATTTCACCGTGGGCAACGTGAAGGAAGTGTCGATCACCGGCCTGGCGAAAACGGATTATCTCGACAAGACGCGCAACGCGGTGCGAATGACGCAAGGCGATGAGCCGATCACGTTTACGGAAGAAACCGATCGGCCATACCTGTCCACGCTGCTGCCGGTGGAGTTGCACGATCCATCGCTCGGTCGAGAGATTCGCATCGAGAAGACCGGGTCGAGCTCGACGGTGGTCTGGAATCCGTGGAGCGTGAAGGCGAAGGCCATGTCGGACTTCGGCGATGATGAATGGCCGCGCATGGTCTGCATTGAGACGGCGAACGTCGCTCCGGATGCGATCCGACTCGAGCCCGGCGAATCGCACACGACCACTGCAACGGTGAAAACTTCGAAGCGATGAATCTATGAAAATCGGTTATGCAACTATTTATGATTCATCCTCAGATGCTTCCGGGTTCGGCAGCATTAATCGCGTCGGGCATTACATTCGTCAGTCGCTGCAGCTGGAGGACTCGACCGTTGTTCCGCTCGGCCCGCTACATGAAACATATGGCCTGCCGCTGAAAGGGAAGACCTGGTTCATCCGGAAGTTCGTTCATAAGACGTACAATCGGCACCGTGAGAAATTGGCGTGTCGCGATTACGGCAAGCAGCTCGCGGCCAAGCTGCGCGACAGCGACATTGACGCAGTGGTGAGCCCGGTTAGCCCCGGCTCGCAGCCAGTCGCGTATCTGGAATGCAAACAGCCAATCGCGATCTGGACCGACAGCACGCTGGCCAGCGCGGTGGATGCGTATCCATCGCTGCGATGGGATTCGTCGATCCGTTCAAACCTGCAGGCCGGCCTGGACAACGAGCGGGCGGCACTGGAGCGCGCGGCGCTGGCGATCTATCCCTCCACCTGGGCCGCCGATGAAGCGAAGCGGCAATATCAACTGCCAGACGCGAAGGTGAAGGTCGTGCCGTTCGGAGCGAATCTGGATTCGACACGCTCCGTCGCGGATGTCGACCGATTGATTGAGTCGCGCGAGTTTACTACCTGCCGGCTGCTATACCTGGGCCTCGAATGGATTCG
This sequence comes from uncultured Phycisphaerae bacterium, assembly GCA_964236135.1. Lineage (GTDB taxonomy): Bacteria > Planctomycetota > Phycisphaerae > Tepidisphaerales > Tepidisphaeraceae > CAXSBN01. The sequence continues at coordinate 47,676 of CAXSBN010000029.1, read as the reverse complement.
AAAAGGGGGCGACATCGTTCTCGCGGCGGCGGAAAAGATGATCGCGGCGGGCGTTCCGACGGAGCTGACGATCGTCGGCTGCGATCCGTTCCAAGGAAGGTCGAAGCCGTCATTCGTAAATGTGGAAGGCTTGTTGCGGCGACAGGTACCCGACCAGCGCGACAAGCTTGACGCGATTTTTGGCCGTTCGCATTTTCTATTCACGCCCAGCCGAGCCGAGGCATACGGCCATGTATTTGCCGAGGCCAGCTCGTTCGGCGTGCCGAGCATTTCGACAAACGTCGGCGGCATCCCGTCGGTGGTCGTCGATGGCGTCAACGGGCGCACGTTTCCGCTCGACACGGCCCCATCGATGTACGCCGATGCCATTGCGGAACTGTTTGCGAATCCTGACGCATATCGCGCGCTGGCCCGGTCGAGCTTCGAGCGATACCGCACCACGCTCGACTGGGCGGTCGGCGGACGACAGGTACTTTCCCTTCTTCGAGCGCTTCCAACCATCTCGAAATAGCGCACGATTTGCGCGTTCGCGGTGCTACGTCCCATAAGCTTGTGTACAGACTGTTTCGAGCTTGACGAAGTTGTGCGGTGGAGCCGCATAAGTGGTTACATTCATTTTAAGAAAGCGACAACGATGGGATTCAGCGTGATCGAAGTGCAGCCGACGCCGAATCCGAACGCGATGAAGTTCGTGCTCGACGGGCAAGTCAGCGAAGACTCACTCAGCTTTTTTAACGCCGCGGCGGGCAAGGCTCATCCGCTGGCGAGCAAGCTGTTCGGAATTGCTGGCGTCGCGAGCCTGTTATTACTGGGTAACTTTGTGACCGTGAATAAGACACCGTCGGCCAAGTGGACGGCCATCACGCCGAAGGTGAAGAAGGTGCTGTCTGAGGGGTAACGAAACATCGGTCATGGTTTAACCAGGCCACGATTCTCTTCCCTCCTTGCCCGCCACGTCGCACCCACGCGTGGCGGGTTTTGTTTTTCTCCGAATCACAACGGCGAGCGCGAGACGTACCACTTTCCGTCAACCTTCTTCATGCCCAGAGACGTCGTGCCGCTATTCATCGTCGTCTCGTCTTTAGGGGCGTTGAGTGGCGCGGCGGCTGCCACGAACGGTGGCGAGCCGTCGGACATCTCTTCAAAAAACCGGCTGAACGTACCGCCCTGCATTGACTCGATTTTCGCGAGCGCCGCGGTCTTCCACTCTTGCGATCGTGATGGAACGTAATACTGGCTGGCCTTGCTCATATTGTTCGACTTGAGCGCCTTCGAAAATGCCATTGCAACGGATTCCGGCTTCGCGAAGTCAACTTTATTTGCGGCGAATCGCCAAATACCCAGGCCCGCAAGAACGATGAGGGCAACGATGACTGTTAGTTTCAAGATAACCTTCTGATACGAGGAGGGAGGAAAGGCGGGACCTGACGCAACGAGAGCATAGCATAATTCGTCGGTAATTCTGCGAAAATCCGGGCGAAGTGAGCCGTTCAAATGCAGGGCAACCGCATTCTGGATGATTTCGTTTTTTCTCCTCTCCCTGTACTCGGGGAGAGGTCGGGTGAGGGGCGTTTTCAAGCGGCAGAAGACCCCTCACCCAGCCTCTCCCCGAGTACAGGGAGAGGAGTTAATAGAATGCGGTTGCCCTGCGTTCAAATGGCGAATGCTTTACTTCGCCGCGGGCTGTGCGGACGTCGTCGTTATCGTCGTCCTCCTCGTACGCTTTGTCGTCGGCTTCAGCGCGGCAGCGAGTTTCCTGGCGATCGCCGGATGCGCATAAACGATCGCATCATTCCGAAATTCGACCCGCTTCAATCCTTTCAGATCACGATCGAGATCTTCGGGAAGCGGCGCGCCTTTCCGCAAAATGCCATAGAAGAAAAAGACCGCGCCATGCTTCTCCAATACCTCCTGGCGGACCTTCGCGATTGCGGCCGGGTACATTATGCTGAGCGTGTGGCCCGACCGGTCCATCTTCCATGGCAATATCCGGTCGATGCGACCAGCCCGCAGGTAGGTCGCATCCGGCGCGTTCGTATACACGGGATTCGTCGTTGGGACGCGGTGCATCGCCCGAAGCGCTCGCGAATCGTGCCAGCGCTTTGACGCATAACCCAGCCCGTCGCCGGCCTTCCTTGCACGCTTGATCCAGCTCGGTGTGCGCGAGGCGTCGGTGGCGATCGCGAGCGCGAGCACCAGGGTAAAGCCGCATCGTGCCGGCCACGGGCTCGATAGCAACAGCCGAACCGTCCGATCATTCCAGAGCGACGCGCCCGCGAACGCGATCAGTGCCGCGGCCGGGATGTAGATCGGCGACAGCAGGCGATAGTCGGTCGGGGCGGCGGCATCGATCGTTGAGATCGCCAGCAGCAGGCCGGTGAAATACGTCGGAATGAACGCGAGCAACACATCGACAATCGCGTCGCGGTTCGGCCGACGTCGGACTGCGAGAATCCATCCCGCGACGATAAGCACCGCCAGCCCCAGACCGATCGGCCAATAGGTTGCTGAGATTGCGGGCTTCAGCGGCAATAGCCATCGCGCAACCGTTTGGCACGCGGTCACCAAATGCTGCGCGGTGGCCGGATGCCAGGCGGGCTGTCGGCCGGTGGACGAGCCGGCGAAATGACTCCGAATTCCCCAGCCGATGGTTGCCGCCGTCGACAGCACCGAAAACGTGACCAAGTCGAACAGCTTCCGCCTGGTCATTCGCTTGCCGTCGGGAAATCGTCCGGCAGGTCGTCGCAACGCGATCACGCCGAAGCAAAAGGGCACAAGTAGCAGGCCGAGGTATCGCGTCATTGCCGCGAGCGACACTGCGGCAGCCGTCGCCACCAGCCAGCGGCGTCGGGTTTCCTTCTCCAAATAATTCGCCAGGCAGATCAAAGCCGTCAGTGTGGCGGCGATGAAAAGCGGCTCGGAAAGCAGTTGCGAAAAGATCTCCAACTGATCGGTCGAAAAGATTACCGCAATCATTGCGATTGTAGTAAACACCATCGATCGTGTGAGCCGGCGGATAAGGTAGACCGTGAGCATCATCGAGGCGGCATACAACGCCGCTGACAAATATCTCGCAAACACGATCACATCCGCGCCGACCAACCGGCTGCCCAACAACAGCATGGGATACGCCGGCGGAAACCAAGTGATCGGCGTCAAATCCGTTGGCCGGCCGGCGGGGTTTTGCGTAAACCCGAGGCCCGACGCCATGTGCCGCGCACCCTGCACGTATGCGACCGAATCGGGCGCTAGGCCCGCCCCGAAATGTGCTGTCGAGCGCATCTGAAGAACGACCGCTACGATCGCAGCCGCCGCCATCAGGACGACGCTCCACGGCCGCGGGTGGCGCGCGATTGGAGGTAGATCAGTAGGAGCGTCGATGTCCAAGATCGCTCGACCTATGCCGTGACCGTAAAGGCCTGCGTCTGCATCGACTTGAATGTTTGGGAAAACACGTCGACCTCGTAAGCGCCGACCGCATATTTCCCGAAGTCGAATGTTTCGGTTTTGGTCGTCGTTTTCGTGGAGGTAAAGTCTTCGGTGCTCCGTTGGACATCGACGACGATGTAAAACTTTCGGCCCACATGACGGGTCCACTTCGCGGAAATTTGGCCGTCGTCGGAACGTTCGCGACGGTGACGGTCGCGATCGGTCGCAGCCCGGTTGCGACGACGCTCACGGTGACGGTGAGGTCGGTCAGTTCCACGGGCACGTACGAGTTGGCCGGGTCGTCGATAGCGCTATCGAGCACGATGTCGTCGCCCTCGGTAAGGGCACGGTTCGTGCCGCCGTTCCCGTGCATGGAGTCGGCACCCGCGCCGCCGCGCAGCGTGTCGTCGCCGGCGCCACCGATGAGAATGTCGTCGCCACCGCCGGCCGAGAGGCTGTCGTTCCCGCCGCCCCCGTTGACGAAGTCGACTTCATCGCCGCCTTCGAGCTTGTCGTTCCCCGAGCCGCCCAACACGGTGGTCGATGGCGAGATCGTGTCGAGGCCAACGATTACATGATCGTTCCCACCTTCGGCATCGACAACGATCTTCTTCACCTTCGCGGCGGTAAACGTTTCGCGATCGCGCGGCCCGCTCGAAATCACCACGTTCGATCCCGATTCATGAACGGTGATGCTGTCCGACTTCCCCGTGCCGATCACCGTCAGTGTCCCGCTCTTTAGCGTGGCGCTGAGGTGTCGTCGATCTTCCAATAATTCAAACATCATCAGCGGCTCATCTCTAAAGGAAACATGACTCAAGGTCACAGCGTAGCTCGAATGAAATTGATCCGAAACTGACCACCTTCTCCACACGCTCCGTATCTTTACAATTGACTTTTCTTCCAAAGTTTGCAAGAAAACAGCTCTATTCGCCGCAATAGCTCTTACCGGGAATCATGACGATTATTCCCTCATCGCCGTCGCCACCGATCGCCGGCGGTGAGCTTTATTCATCGGTGTTTGGAGCCTGCAATGTCCGTGATGAAACAAGAGCGTGCTTACGGAACTGAAGTGTTGGACGTCGTCGGCGACCGGATTCGCATACTGGTCGATTCAAACATGACCGGCGGCAAGTGCGTGGTCTTCGAATGCGTTAGCCAGCCGGGCGGTGGGCCGCCGCTGCATCGGCACGAACGCGACGACGAATACTTCTACGTCGTCGAAGGAAAGATGAAGTTCGTCGTCGACGGCAAGACGATCCTCGCCAACGCCGGCGAGAACGCGTTCGCCCCGCGCGGGTCAACGCACGCGTTTTGCAACGTCGGCGACACTCCATCGCGCATGATCATCACCTGCACCCCGGGCGGCCTCGAAAACTGCTTCCGCGAAGTCCATGCTCGCAGCGCGAGCGCCTCGCCAACGATGGACATGCTCGTCGAAGCGTTCGGCAAATTCGATCTGACGTTTCACGGACCACCTCTGACGATCGAGTGAGCGAGCGCCGCGCGTCGCCGCGCGAGTTGGGCTGGCATCGGGAATGGGGATGACCCCGGAATGCATCTGCGCATTCTTCGATTTTCGCGCGCAGCGCGTCTTTGGCGATGCCATCTCGTTCGGTGGTGCGGAATCGTCCGGCGGCGATCCGTCTCTGTTACGCGTCTGTCGGCGAAATAATCCGTCGGCGGTCGTTGAGGGCGAGTGCCCGCCCAGGTTCACGCCGGGCATTTCGCTTGACAACCCGTACGTGCCCTGTTCCGCCAACCGCGCCGTCAACACGTGGTTTCGCCCGGCAAGAGCCGTTCATTTAGTTGTCAAAAAGCCGCCTCGATACACCGTCAACGACTCCCAATCCGCCGATGCGTCCATCCGCCGCCACTCGGAATGTTACGCCCAACACTGCGACTTGTCGGCCAATTTCGTCCGTTGCTCATCGACATAAAAGTGTCCGATTAATTCTCCGTCGCGTGTCATCGATCTCGCTCTTCAGATTGCCTCAGGCTACGTTTGATAAAGTCGTGAAATTCACGATCGAGTGAATCGCCGCCTGTCTCAAAAATATCCTCGTGGTCAGAACCGATGTCGATCATCACGGCGTCACCCCGCGCGGCCGAGAGTCGTTCTGACATCGCGAATGGCACGATCGAATCGTGCTTGCCATGCGCGATGAAAACCGGGCAGCGAAGCGTGCGGAATTTGCTTTCGTTGTCGAAGCTCGACGTCAGGAGCAGAGAGGTCGGCAGCCAGGGGAAAGTGATCGTGCGTCTCCTCGATCCACGAGGTGAAGCCGCTGAATGTCGCCAGCGCCATCACGTCGCGTTTCGTCGCCAGCTCGGTAGCGACGGCCGCCCCGAGTGACCAGCCGGCCGCGAACTTGGTAAGACAGTCGGTCGCACAGGAAGAATTGCCGTGGAAATAAATCAACGTCGGCCGCGACGGTGCATCGCTTCGCAACTGCCCGCTCAACTCTTTCGCGGCCCCGAACAACGCGACGATCGAAACATGATCGCTCGTCTCAAATCGGATCGCGTCACGATGCCGAGTAGCTATCGGGAGATTTTCTCAGAGCCTTTTTCGTTGATCGAATGGGTCAGTTGAATCAAGCCCGCACGTTGGGCATAAAGGGGATAGCTCAGCTAACTTTGTCCCGCACCGAACGCAAGCGCCGCTTGTCTCACGAGACTGAAGTTGCAATGTCATGAGAAGAGCGATGAGTGGCAGCAAAAGCATTAACAGAAACCACGGACTCAATAGGAAGGCACCCGCGACTCCCGGAATGCAGGCCAGCAAGAGACGGCGTATCTCAACATTGGTCAGAAATCCCCTCTTTGAACGGGACAACGACGTTCGCAAATTTTCCACCTCAAGCTGACATCCAACCGTCGTCCCACCGATTCGGCGTACCGCATAATCGTGTCCCACGTCGGACTTGGCGATGGATTGCTTTCAAGTCGCGAGACGTTCGCCTTCCCGATCCCGGAGCGCTCGCCGTGCCGAACAGATCGGTTGACTCAAGCTCGCAACTTAACCTGACCGGAGATCCTCCGAGGAACTTGATTTCACACCGGGAAATCGTTGGCGCGTTTCTACCGAACCCTTGGTTTATATTGATGCTGCTCGTGCCTGGATGGTTTGATCCCTGTCGTATTATTTCTCGAACCTTCTACAGAAATAATCGCGACGTATTCTTTCGTGTCGCGCTCCCTCGTTATACTGTTTGCAAATTGCGTAACGATATCGCTCGCTTTTGAAGTGTTACGCGGCCTCGACAAATCCCGTGGATGATCCTGGCGGTGGAACCGGCTCGTCATGTTCGCGCAATGAGTCGATGTAAGTCGTCACCGCGTCGCTCACGTTTACGCGAACTTCGTCGAGGGTTTCACCCGATGTCGTGCATCCGGGCAAGTCAGGCACGTAGGCGGAATAACTACCGTCGAGGGCTTGTTCGATGACGTAGAAGTATTTCATTGGCTCCTCAACTTATCGCAAGCCTGCCTGTCGAAGTACGGCTAGTTCCGTGCCTTTGGGGACATCGCGATTCAATGCTGGCCGTAGTTTACGAAATCATCGACACAGTAACGGTGTATCCGATCACGGCTTACGACGTGGAGTAAAATGCGATGAAGACGAAAAAACCTAAATTGTCGCCGCAGAAAATTGCATCGCTCTCCGCGTCATCCCGCGAGACGCCGTGCTCCAGCAAATACGCCTCGTTTTCAACCGTCCAAAAAACGTCGAGCCATGGCATCACGTTGCTCGTTTTAAAGAGGGGGTGGAATTCGCGAGTTGTCAAAGATGATAACTCAGCCTGCAGACGGTGTGTGGGCGACAAGATCGAAAAGATTCTTCACCGGCACGCGCGTCCCGGCGATGCAGCGCGTGCCTCATAGGTTTCAATGACTGAAGCACATCCCATCAAATTCCCGCAGTTCGAACACTTGTTGCACGTCCGACCTCGCACCGTGATGGTGTCGCAGCGGGAGGGGCATCGATAAGGCGTTAATATTTATACTCTGCTAGCCGAGTGGGTCAGCGGCTAGGCACCACGTCGAAACTCAGAACTTTTGGCCAGGCGCCAAAATCCTTGTGTTGAAACGATTTTTCCGTCCTTGCGCAGAAGATCAGCAGCCCATCTGAGCTCGTGCTGCCATTTGTATAGGAGATCATCGGCACTGCTGATCTCACGCTCATGTCGCCTCCACACGATACGTGCAACGTCAACGATGGCACCGGCCCCGCCCAAGTCTTCCAGTGCGTCCAGCACCCAGGCTTTCATTCGCACACGGTGATTTTCATCGGGGCGCCTCTTAATGGGCTTACGACTGAGATCCGGCGGTCGTGGAGTAACCTCTGCATCACCATGGACGAGCTGATCGGTCGAAAGGTCAAGATCGAGGTCCGGCCAGTGAAAGCCGATACCGGTGCCGATAATTTCATAATTTGCTCGAGTGTCGGCGTCTGCCGTTGCGAGCGAAGGGTACAAGAGCAGAGGGAGTAGGAATGCACGGCCATCTGCCAGGATGAGCTTTAACTGGCCGTCTTCAAACTCGATCGATTGCGCAAAATCCGATCGGTTAAACTGTGCCATTGTCTTGTTGCCAGTGGGCATGCCAACTCCTCCAGATCGCCGCGCCATACAAGGTTAATATTTTCCGCTGCTCTCTTAAATCTGAAGCTTTAAAACCGTCCGGGTCGATGCAGCCAGTTGTCGTAAGATCCCAGATGCTAACCTGCTTTCCTTTTCGAAAGTGTACGTGTGCCGGGTGCGGATGATCCCGTGAAAAAATGAAGATCCGGAAGCCCTTAAGCGCTTCACGGCGAACCTCCGCATTGGGCAATAGCGTAGCCATGGCTTAACCCCGAAGCCACTAACTCAAGTTCTCGAAATCGTTCAGCTGCACCCCATCGAATTCCCACAATTCAAACATTTGTAACAAGTCCCACTTCGCACCGTGATGCTGCCGCAGGTGTCACACGCCGGGGCGTCGGCTTGCATGTTGCTTGACTGCTGGCTGAGCGGGTCGGACGACAAAGCCTGCATGCGCGTGCTTTGGGTGACCGGGGCTTTTTTGTCGAGCGTGGACGTGGTGGCGGCCATGTCGGAATTGGGGGTTGGGCGTTGGGCGTTGGGGGTTGGGGAAGAAGCGTTGCCGCCGTCGTCTTCTGGTGTCGCGCGGTCTTCGTCGATGGAGGACATTGGCTCGACTTTGGCGGCGGGGCGGTTGGGGGCGTTCACTTCGCGGTAGCCGGGGACGAATTCCATGGCCAGCCAGCGGAAGATGTAGTCGACCAAACTCTTGGCCATGGGGATTTCGCGGTTGCGGGTCATGCCGCTCGGTTCGAAGCGCACGTGCTCGAACTTTCGCACCAGCGATTCGACCGGCACGCCGTATTGCAGCGAGACCGACACGAGCGTCGCGATCGCGTCCATCAGGCCGCCGATCGTCGAGCCTTCCTTTGCCATCGTGATGAAGACTTCGCCCGGCGAGCCGTCGTCGTACAGGCCGGCCGTGATGTAGCCCTCGTGACCGGCAACGTCGAATTTGTGCGTGACCGCATTGCGCGTATCCGGCAGCCGACGACGCAACGGGCGTTCCACGATGCGCTCGATGATGCGTCCGATGACGCTGGTGTGGACGGGTTCTAGATTGGGCGTTGGGCGTTGGGCGTTGGGCGTTAGGGAAGAGATGACCGCCGCGCCGTTTGCGACTTCGACGGCGACTTCTTCTCGCGCGGCTTCCACATTGTCTGCGTCATCTTCATCCGCGATCTCGTCGACTTCCTTGTCGCTCTTCGCATTGAGCGGTTGACTGAGTTTACTACCATCGCGATAGAGCGCGTTGGCTTTGAGGCCCAGCTTCCAGCTCAGCTCGTAGCTGCGCTTGATGTCGTCGATCGTCGCTTCGTTGGGCAGGTTGATCGTCTTGCTGATCGCGCCGGTGATGAACGGCTGGGCCGCGGCCATCATGCGGATGTGGCCGTCGACGTGGATGAAGCGCTCGCCGGTTTTGCCGCAGCGGTTGGCGCAGTCGAATACCGGGAGGTGCTCGCTCTTGAGCAGCGGGGCGCCTTCGACGGTTCCCTTGCCGCAGATGATGTCGTTGGCGGCGTCGATCTGCTTGCGGGTGAAACCCAAATTTCGAAGCAGATTGAAGCCGGGCGCCTGCCAGACTTCGGGAGCGATTTCCATGCGCCTGAAGAACGATTCGCCCAGGCTCCAGGCGCTGAACGCAAAGCCAAGCTCGAACGTGCCGGGCAGGGCGTTTTCAATCTTGTTCAGCTCTTCAACGGTAAAGCCCTTGGCCGCCAGCGATTGCCAGTTGATGGCCGGCGCGTCGTGAAGCGTGAGCGTGCCCATCACATATTTCATGATGTCGTTGATCTCCTCGGGCGTATAGCCGAGGTTGACCAGCGCGGGCGCGAGCGACTGGTTGGCGATTTTGAAATAACCACCGCCGGCCAGCTTTTTGAATTTGACGAGCGCGAAATCCGGCTCGACGCCGGTGGTGTCGCAATCCATGAGCAGGCCGATCGTGCCGGTGGGGGCGATGACGGTGGTCTGCGCGTTTCGGAAGCCGTGGCGCTCGCCGAGCAAGAGCGCGCGGTCCCAGCATTCCTGGGCCGCCGCGAGCATCTGACGCGACGCCAGCGGATCTTCGCCGAACTCCTGCGAGTTGATGCCGATCGGCTTGATGGCAAGCGACTCATACCCGCCAAGCCCGCGCGCCGCGTGCGCGTTGTTGGTCACGTCATACGCAGCGCGACGATGATTGCGGATGACCCGCAGCATGTCGGCCTTGTTCTCTTCATAGCCCGCGAACGCACCAAGCTCGCGCGCCATCTCGGCAGACGTTGCATAGCTTTCGCCCGTGAGGATGGCCGAGAGCGCCGCACAAATCGCGCGGCCGCGTTCGCTGTCGTACGGAATGCCCGACTGCATGAGCATCGCGCCGAGGTTGGCAAAGCCGAGCCCCAGCGTGCGGAATTTGTAGCTGAGCTTGGCGATCGCTTCCGACGGGAAGCTGGCCATCAGCACGGAAATTTCGAGCACGATCGTCCAGAGGCGCGTGCCGTGCTTGAAGGCTTCGATGTCGAATTGCTTGTGCTCGGAATCGAAGAACGTGAGGACGTTGAGCGATGCAAGATTGCAGGCCGTGTCGTCGAGGAACATGTATTCCGAGCAGTTGTGCACGGTGATGCCGTTGGCGATGAAGCTGTGGGTGACGGGTTCGGTGAGGTCGTATACCGATTCGGTGCCGACGAACGTCAGGCTCGTAACGCGGTCGGTGTTTCTTGATGCGTGATGAGTGATGCGTGAAGAGGCAAGCTGTTCTGTTCGCGCGACGATGGCGGCGAGCCGCTCGAGCTTTTGACCGGGCAGGAGACCGATGTAATCCGCAAAAAATCGGAGGCTGCCCGGATCGATGCGCAGGCCGTGGCGATGGTCTGCTGCGCCGGCGCGCCGGGCTGGCGTGCGCGCTCCATCCGATGCGAGGTCCGCATCGAGAAGTCGATCACTGGGCATACCTCCGTGAGCGACGGCTCCGCCGTCGTAAGTGCGGGACGATTGAATGCCGAAGCCGAGCAGCAATAGCTGAGCGTCTTCGAGCAAGGGGGACGAATCGGAGTGAAGTGTGATGCTGCTGTTGTCGAACGTTCCATCCGCATGAAAGAGCGCGCGCAGCAGATGACGCTGGGCCGCGAGTCCGACGGTGAATGCTTCATCGCTTAAACGGCGTTGGCCGTCGTCCGTGCGAATGAAGCCCCGCAAGCGCGAGATCAAACGGCGATTTGTCAGCGTGGCCGTCAGCGTGTTGCCTTCGACAGAGCCGGCGACGGCTTCGCTCCAATTGTTTGCGGCATACTGCGCGAATTCTTCGACGGAATCAGAGCTCAGGCACGCATCGAGATTGATGGCGCTGTGGCTGCTGTTCGTCGTCGACAGCAGCAGGCCGAGCAACTGGAAGAAGCGGTGATCTTGCGGTTCGCCGATCTGGTCGATCGTGGCGGGCTGCGAGATGAGCTGCACCTCATCGTCGGTGGTGAGGAACTGCGCCTCGACCCAGCCGCGCGATTTCGTCCAGACGCGATGGTCGGCCGTGAGCTTCAGCGAATAGCCGCCGACGGTTTTCAGCTCGTAGACGTCTTTCGTGCCGGTCGGGAACGCGCCGTCGACGGCGTTGATTTCCTGCGTCTCGAGGTTCGTCACGATGCGGGCCGGGAGGTGAATCATCGAATCGATTCGCCGCCAGACACCGCCGGGCGTGAGGACGCGTGTGTCGCCGGTGACGCACGGATTGCTCGCATTGATTCGGCCGCTCTTTGGGCAGGTGTGCCACTCATTGATCGTGTCGTCGTACTGCACGCCCGGGTCGGCGCATCGCCAGGCCGCGAACGCCACCTGATCCCACAGGTCGCGAGCCTTGAGGGTCTTCATGATTTTCCCGCTGGTGCGCGCGTGCAGTTCCCACTGGCCGTCGGTTTCGACCGCTTCAAAAAACGCGTTTGGAATGCGGACGGAGTTGTTCGAGTTCTGCCCGCTGACGGTGGCGTAGCCTTCACCGTTGAAGTCGTAGTCGAGGCGAAGGCGCAAGCGGGCGGCGAGCGCTTTCTGATCGTCGGAAAGGTGTTTCATCCCTTCTGCCAGTGCCGCGACTTTCAGCTCTTCGCGCACTTTCCAGTTCACAAAATTTTCGATGTCCGGATGATCGAGATCGAGGCAGACCATCTTGGCCGCGCGGCGCGTCGTGCCGCCCGACTTGATGGCACCGGCCGCGCGGTCGCCGATTTTTAGAAAGCTCATCAGGCCCGATGATTTGCCGCCGCCCGAGAGCGGTTCGTTGTCGCCGCGTAGCTTCGAGAAATTCGACCCCGTGCCGCTGCCGTACTTGAAGAGGCGCGCCTCGCGCGTCCAGAGATCCATGATGCCGCCGTCGTTTACGAGATCATCGCTGACGGATTGGATGAAGCAGTTGTGAACGACGATGTAATCGCAGAGGTATTGGCCGCTCGCGGTCTGGATGTCGTAGACCATCTCTTCGCCGAGCGGCTCGATGCGGCGAACCTTCACCTGCGTGAGCGCGCGCATGCCGAGCAGTTGCGTTTCGGCTTTCGTTGCATCGGTGGATTTCGAGATCGCGCGCTCGCCGGCGCGATCGCGCACGGATCGCATGAGTGACATGCCCTTATCGAGCGAATCGACGCGCACCCACCGCCCGGCCATACCGTCGGAGGTGACTGCGTACACCAGATGGTCGGCCGTCGCTTCAACGAACTTTCCGTCCTCGAGCACGACGCGGAACACCTGCTTCACGCCGTTCGACGCGATCGCCAGCACGCGGGTCGTGCCGCTGCCGCCCTCAGTGCCGTCGAGCACTTCGAGGCCGACAAGGTTTTCCTGAACGATCTTGCCAATCGGCACGTTGCCATTGGGCGTACTGACCGGCGCGCGAAACGGCTGACACGCGTGCGGCTGCGGATGCGTGTACGCATCCGCCGATTTTTTCAGCTCGCCGGTTTTTGGATCGCAATATAGATGGCCCTGGGCCGGCCCGCTGATGCCGTAGGCGAAGTTCAAACCGGTGTTGAACCACTGCGGCGAATTCGGCGCGCACATCTGGTGCAGCAGCATGTACGACAGCTCGTCGTAAAACGCCTGCGCATCCTCGGTCGATTCAAAATAGTTGTGCGTCTCGCCCCAATGCCGCCAGCAGCCGGCCAGGCGATTGATCACCTGCCTGGCCGACTTCTCCGGGCCGGTGACGACTCGGCCATCGGCATCACGCAGCGGCTTGCCGTCCGCGCCGGTCTGCGGCACGCCGGCCTTGCGGAAATATTTGCTGACCATGATGTCGGTCGCCAGTTGCGACCACTGCTTCGGAATCTCGGCATCGTTCATTTCAAAAACGACCGAGCCGTCGGGGTTTGAAATGCGGCTGGTGCGCTTCTCATAATCAACCGTCGAGAAAACGTCCTGGCCGGCTTTTGTGAATCGTCGAGAGATCTTCATGACTTAGGTCATCCTTGAAACGAGGCAAATGATGTATGCGTGACCGCGACTGAGCCACTCAATCACGATCGAAATAAATTCGGAACGAATGTTTCTTCGATAAATCGCCGTCGAAGACGGATTTGTTGTTGATGAGAATTCGATCTTTGTCCGGATCGACCGACATCGATTCGCCGTCGCGCAGGCGATGGTCGAACACAACGCGGTCTGCGTCTTCGTCGTAAAGATAAACGTGCCCGTTGTCGCGCGGCGTGTAGTTGATCAGCCCGCTGCCATCGGCAACGCGCTTGGCGGTGTGCGGCAGGCGCGAGTCGCTGCCGCGATCGTTGTCATCGTGATCGGCGCGATCCGACACAAAATAGATTCGGTGCGCGTGCTTTTTCTTCAGGTCCTGCTCGAAAACTTTCTTGCCGCCGAGCGTGATACGGTTCTGATCGGGGCTGACGGTGTATTCCTGACCGGAACGAACGGCGCGGTCATCGAGCACGACGCGATCGTCGGCGTCGTAGGCGTAGACGTGGCCGTCGGCCTTTGGGATGTACGAAATTTCTCCATCGCCTTCCCGCGCCAAGTGTGCGCGGCTTGGAACCGACACGCCGGTATCGCCCGGCGATCGCGAACTGCTGTCGCTGAGGTTGCAACCGCCGGTCTGCGTTCCGACGCCGGCCAGCAGTGCCGATCCGATGATCATGTAAGTAAAAAGTTTCATCGCGCTCTGGGTTCAATTGCATTCACGGAGATACGGGCTTCGGAGGAACCGGAGAATTGCCGGTGATCGTCTGCATCACGTTTTGACGGTCTGGAAGCAGCGTGATTGCGTAATGATGACTTTCCGGCAGCGGGCCGACGCGAATGGTTTCATCGCCCGCGGCGATGCCGCGACGCGCATCGAGCCGAACAATTTGCCGGCTGCTGACGCGCGCATCGCCGAGTGCTTCGTGGGTATCCAGATCGGTAAACGACACATCCGCATCGGCCTGGCAGAGCCACGCCAGCGGCAGCGTCCCCTGCTGAATGATGATCGGGCGGGCCGACGTGTTGTATGGCTGCTCCACAATGTGCTGCGTGGTCGAGAGGTTGATTTTTTCGGGTGGCGGTGGTTCATCGTGATGACAGCCGGCGAGCGCGAACGCCGCGAGGGCGCAAGCGAGAGCGCCAACCTCACCGCTTGATCGAAGTTGTTGAAAACGGCGAGGCGACATGACAAAACGATTCAGGCTGCAACGAAACGCATAGCAAAGCAGCGAATGCACGATTGCTCGTACAGGCGTTACGACATCACAACATCAAATAGGCGCGGTCGTCGGCTCGCGAAGCGTCGCGTCCGGCTCGAAATAAATGCGATAGCGACGGGTCGGGTTCAGGCCGCTGAATTTGAAATCCTCGTGCGATCCGACAGCCGTGACGTTCACAACCCGGCCGTCGGATTCATCGAAGACAAACGCCCGCCCCGCGCCGGCAGGGCGCGTGCCGGTGAAGTTTACTGGCAGCCCCATGTACAGCAGCGTCGCCGTGCGCGGCACATCGACAACGGGCACCGTCACGCATCCTGCAAGCAGCAGGGAGGCGAGACAAACCGCAAGCCGATGGGCTTGCATAAGTGAGTTAAAAACAGTTCTCATCACGCCTCATCCCGATCTTCCGTGATTCGTCGTGGCACGCGTCCCGCGGCACTTCAACCGGTCAATCCTTCAATCGACGCGCGGCAATGTCAGGCCGACCTGATCCTGATACTTGCCGCTCTTGTCCGCGTAGCTGACGGCGCAGGTGCGCTCGCCCTTCAGGAAGATGAGCTGCGCGATGCCCTCGTTGGCGTAAATCTTGGCCGGCAGGGGCGTGGTGTTGCTGATTTCCAAAGTGATTTTGCCGCGCCATTCCGGCTCGATCGGCGTGACGTTCACGATGATGCCGCAGCGGGCATAGGTGCTTTTGCCCACACAAATCGCCAGCAGCCCGCGCGGCATGTCGACGACCTCGACCGTCTCGCAGAGCGCAAAGCTGTTTGGCGGGATCAGCACGTAGTCGCGGCCCGTCTCGTCGGTGTCGACCGTGACGAAGCTCCGCTCACTGAAGTGTTTGGGGTCAACGATTTCGCTATTGACGTTGGTGAAGATTTTGAAGACCGAGCCGACGCGCAGGTCGTAGCCGTAGCTCGACACGCCGTAGCTGATTTTGCCCGGGCGCTTGATGTTGTCCTCGAACGGCTCGATGCCGACCAATTCACGAATTTGCGTATCGCAAAGGATTCCCACGATGCCTCCGGGCGTTCCTGAGCCCATGAACGGGATACCAAACTTATTACAAACAAACGGGCCGCACGACCATCGAACTCTAATGCCGGCGAACAGGGCAATATGCCTCGACAGGTTGAGTTCGTCAACAGGGAAATACCATAGATGGTGTACCCGGCGGCGAAGCCGATGCGTAAAGGTTTGCAGCGGTTTGAGTAAACACTATCTTAAAAATTCTCCTCGCAAAGGCTGCGGCGGCGGGGGCGCAGTTTGTCCACACGTTTGGCGCGGATCGGTGCATAACTTCGATCGACGTGCATCATCGGCGGCGGTAGAAAGGGCTGGAATGAACGAGACGTTGACGCTTGAATTTGACGGCGGAAGTCGCGGCAATCCCGGCCCGGCGGGAATCGGCGCGGTCGTGCGGGCCGCGGATGGAACCGCGTTGGTGACGCTGGGGCGATTTATCGGCCGGGCAACCAACAACGTGGCCGAGTATCGCGCCCTGATCACCGCGATGCAGGAGGCTAAAAAGCTGGGCGCGACGTCGATCTTGATTCGCGGCGACAGCGAATTGATCATCCGCCAAATGACCGGCGTCTACAAAGTAAAGCACCCGGACATGCGAAAACTGTACGCCGAAGCACAAGACCTGCTCGGCCAATTTCAAAAGTCGAAGATTGAGCACAATCTGCGGCATAAAAACGAGTTGGCCGACAAGCTTGCGAACCTGGCCATGGATCGGCGGGCGGATGTGACGGAGGCGGATGACGTCTCTTCAAAACGGCCCGCGCCGCAGCGGACCGCGCTGGCGGTGGGAAGATATTCGTGTGTCGCGTGCGGCTGCCAGATTTCCGTGCTCACGCCTTCCTCGTTTGAAAGATCATCCCTTCAGGATTTCAAATGCCAGTGCGGACAGGCAATGAAAAGCACCGGATGAGGCAAGCCGTTCTTCAACCCGTCCAATTCGTCGCTCGGTCATTGGCGGCCCTCTTTTATCCGCCGACGTGTGAAGCGTGTGAAGCACCCGCGCCCGAAGGCGCGTCATTGTGCGTTGAATGCGAAGCAAAACTCTGGTCGCTGACAGCCGCGCCGGCGTGTGCGCTGTGCGGCATGCCGGTGCCGGACGATGAAGGGCCCTGTGCGTACTGCCTGGGGAAGGGAGTGCCGCACTTCGAGGAGGTGATTCGGCTCGGGGTGTTCCGCGATCCGTTGCGGCGTGTCATCCATCGTGCCAAATACCATCGTCGCTGGCCCGCGGCGGAGCTGCTGGGCGATCGAATGCTGAACGACGAGCGCTGCCGATCGCGCATCGCGGCCGTCGATCTCATCGTGCCGGTGCCACTGCATCCCAGGCGGCATTTCCGTCGCGGCTACAATCAGGCCGAGCTAATCGCGCGGCGTCTGTCGCGCGGCACGGGCGTCCGATTATTGCAACCGATCGAAAGAGTCCTCGATACGCCGACCCAAACGGCGATTCAATCACACGCCAAGCGTGCGACGAACGTGCGGGATGCGTTTGCGTTGACCAGCCCGAGGCACATCGCCGGCCAACACGTGTTGGTGGTCGATGACGTGATGACCACCGGCGCGACCCTGCAGGCCGTCGCGCGAGCACTGGCCGAAGCGCGGCCGTCGCGACTGTCGGCGCTGGTGCTGGCCATCGCCGACCCGCGTCATGGCGATTTTTCGCGAATTTGAAGCGCGAGACGAGAGATAAGCAGGGCAACCGCAATCTCGATCATTTCGTTTTTTCTCCTCTCCCTGTACTCGGGGAGAGGTCGGGTGAAGGGCTTTTTCCGAGCGACAGAAGACCCCTCACCCTGCCTCTCCCCGAGTACAGGGAGAGGAGTTAATAGAATGCGGTTGCCCTGGAGAGATAAGGAATCCAACGCTTTTCCACTTTTTTGCACGCGCGATCGCGGGACGCTAGACTTTTAAAACCCGCGGCCTCTTGGCGGAATTGGCAGACGCAGTGGATTCAAAATCCACCGCCCGCAAGGGCATATCGGTTCGACTCCGATAGAGGCCATCCAATCGTTCAAATATCTCAGATGGACATTAATCTTCTCGCACTCGGCCTGGGCAACTCGCGGCTGTTGATCGGCGCTTTCATCGATGGCGAACTCGACCGCAATACGATCTCGCGCGTGCCGCTCGACGACCGCGCGACGTGGCAGCCGGCGATCGAAAAGGCGTGGACGGCGCTCGCACGAAGCGACTCGCCCGTGATCGTCGGCGCCAGCGTCAACCCGCCGCTTCTCGAAGCGGTCGAGCACGTGGTCGAACAAACCACCGGTCAATCGATGAAATGGGTGGGCGATGATGTTGCACCACCCATTAAGCTGAAGATCGAAAGAACGTTTGGCGTCGGCATTGACCGCTTTCTCACCGCAGCGGCCGCGTTCGAGCAGATGGGCAAGGGGTGCGTCATCGTCGATGCCGGCACGGCCGTCACCGTGAACTGCATCAACGACGCCGGCGAGTTTCTGGGCGGGGCGATCGCGCCAGGTGTCGCGGTGCAGCTTGAAGCGATGCATCGCGCGACCGCAAAGCTGCCGCAAATCACGCTCGAGCGGCCGACGAGCGTGTTCGCGACCAACACCGAGCAAGCGATGCGGCAGGGCGTCTATCACGGTATTCGCGGGCTGGTGAAGGAGCTTGTCGAAAACTATGCGACAGAGCTCGGCTACTGGCCGGACCTGATCGCGACCGGTGGTGATGCGGCGGCGCTCTTCGAGGGATGGGATTTGGTGCACGCGGTGGCGCCCGATCTACTGCTTTACGGCGTCGCGTTGGCGGCGGTCGAAGACGCACTGAAGCGCGACGAATGAGCGGCCGAGACTCGAGAAATCGCGCTCAGGTCCTGACCGCGCCCGGCGCCGCCGCCATCGCCGTCATTCGAATCGCCGGACCGCGCGTGCCGGCCTTTTTCCAATCGCATTTTAATCGGCCGCTTGTCGCGTCGCGTTGCGTCCACGGCGAGCTATGTGACGACGCCGATCACGTCATCGACGATCCGGTCATCGTGCTGCTGCCGGGCGGAATGTCCGCGGACATCAATCTGCACGGCGGGCCGAGGGTGGTGCAGGCCACGATCGATCTGCTGTTGCGCGCCGGCTTTGAAGTGACCACAACGGAGTTGTTGGATCACGCGGACGAGCTCGAAAACGAAATCGTCACGGCCTTGCCTTTGGCCGGCACGGAGATGGCGATTCGGACGTTGCTCGCCCAGCGCGACGCCTGGCGTAAGCCGCGGGCGGCGGATGGTCGCTCGCCCGCTGAGATTGTGAACGACCGCGCGTTGTGGTGGCTGCTGCATCCGCCGACGGTTGCATTGGTCGGCGGTCCGAATGTGGGGAAGTCGACCCTGGCCAATCAGCTTTTCGGGCACGCGCGGTCAATCACCGCCGACCTGCCCGGCACGACGCGCGACTGGATCGACGACTGGGTCGATCTCGACGGATTGATCGTCCGCCTGCTCGATACGCCCGGCGTTCGTGAGACAAGCGATCCGCTTGAAGCCGCCGCCATCTCGCAAGCACGGAATGCGATCCTGACGGCCGATTTGCTTGTTCATGTCATCGATGCCGGCGAAGCAGACGTTGCGCGGATTGATCTACCCGACCGGCCGACAATCCGTGTCCTGAACAAGATCGATCGTGCGATCATTCGATCCGGCGATGAGCGTCACATTCGCACGTCAGGCATCAACGCAGATGGAATCGACCAACTGCGTACAACCATCCGCCGACATTTTGGATGCGACGATCTCGACGTTTCGCGGAAGCGTTGGTGGACCGACCGGCAACGCGCGATGCTCAGCGAGTGATGTCCTGATACGTGACGAAGATGAAGACGCTGACGATGAGCGCCAGGCCGACGACCTGGGCAATCGACTGCATCCGTTGCGAGACCGGGCGACCCTGCAACTTCTCGATGACGAGGAATAGAAACAGCCCGCCATCGACGATAGGAATCGGCAGAAAATTCACCACGGCCAGGTTAGCGCTGATCATCGAGAGGAAGAAGATCAGCCAATCCGTTCCATGACTCGCAAAGCTTCGACCCGCCTGCACGATACCGACCGGGCCCATCAGGTTTTTGGGCGAGACGCTCCCCTGCACCATGCGCTTGATCGTCACGTAAAATTGGAATAACTGATCGCGCGTCTCCAGCACGCCCCATTTGGCGGCTTCGAGCGGGTTGGTCGTCGATCGCTTTTCAATCAGTTCGGCAAAGGGCAAATCGCAGTAATAGCGGTAGGAACGCATCGTCGCGATATCGTCCGCCGTCAATGCGAAGTCGACGGTTTTTGCTTCGCTCGCGGCCGACGTGGTCGTCGGCAGGAAGATCACTTTCACCGTGCGGGCGGCGGACGAAGAGGCATCGGCAAAGGCGTGCTGCACGTCGAACCAGGTTTCGGTGGGATGGCCGTCCACGGAAATGAGTTGCGCGCCGCGCGGGATGCCGGCCGTCACGGCGGCGGTGTTCGCTTCAAAATCGCCGATCACCGCGTGCCGCTCGTCCTCATCCAGGCCGAGCCCGGCATTGGCCGGCTTGCTGAACGGCGGTTTGACATGATCGAAATGAAGCGGCGACTGGCCACGAAGAACAGTCAGATCGATCTCATGCGAATCCTTATTGGCGGCGGTGATGATCTCCTCGAAGGATTTCAGCGACGGCGCTTCACGCGTGTCGTTCGGCCCGATGACCGTGATCGAAACGATTGCATCGCCCGGCAGCACTTTCCCGAATAGCGGAGAGTCGGGCGCGACGACACGAACCAACGCCCGCGGATTCATGCCGGCAAACGAGAGCGCGTCTTTCCCAAACGGTGGGTAAAAGTGCGGCCATATCGTTTCGCTGCGCTCTTTGCCGGCCGTATCGCGGACAGTGATGTCGATCGACTTTCCCGCGGCATGCTGCAGCGCATTGTAAAACGTCGTGTAGCCGGTTTTTGAATCGACCGCGTCGCGCTGTACCGCGGTGATGACATCGCCGATGTGCAACTGGTTGTACTCGGCCGGTACGCTCTTAGGGTCGAGACTTTCTTTCTTTCTCGCCGCCGCGAGCGGGCTGCCCGGGATCGGGCCGGCGAGCATCGGAAGGGGGTGGATGCCCATCACCAACATCCCACGCGCATCGCCTTGTGGCTTGGCGGGCTGAACGTTCAGCGTCAGCGTTTGGTTGTCACGCTTCACGACGATCGGCACGGTTTCACCCTGCGCGAGCAACGCGACGCTGGCGGGGATCTTCATGAAGTCATGCTGCTCATTGCCGTTGATCGAGATGATGCGATCGCCGACCTGCAAGCCCGCCTGTTGCGCGGGCGAGCCGGGAATCACACCGCCAATGATGGCGGCCTGCGCGCTGAATCCATAGAGATAGAGGACGCAAAAACCGATCGCCGCGAGCAACACGTTCATCAGCACGCCGGCCGACACGATGACCATGCGCTTTGGAATCGTCTGCATGTTGTACGAGCGGGGATCGCTTGTCGTCGCATTCGGATTCAGGTCATCCTGCCCAAGCATTTTCACGTAGCCGCCGAGGGGCAGCCAATTAAGACGGTACTCGGTTTCGCCCAGTCCTAATTCGGTCGCGATTGCGTCTTCGGTTTCCTGCGTCGGGCGCAGTTGTTCCTTAAACTGCAGTTCAGTCGCTCGCCGTTCGTCCCAACGTTTCTCGACTCTCTTCTCAAACTCTTTCCGCGTCGTGCCGACGCGAAAGCCAATTCCTTTGCGCCAGGCGATAGCTGCCGTGCCGAACCCGACGGCGAATTGCTCGACTTTCACGCCCGCCCACTTGGCGGCGGCGAAGTGGCCCAGCTCGTGCCAGAAAATCACGAACCCAAACCCTAGCGCCAAGGCGACGATGCTAAGAATGTTGCTCAAATCCATTGTGGAATGCGTATCCCTTTAGTTCCGTCCCGTAACTCCATTCACGAAAACTTCGAAAGCAGCGAACCCGCGCGATCGCGGGCCCAAGCATCGGCCGCCAGCAGATCCTCCATCGTCGGGCTCGCCTTCATCTGGCCGCTCGAACGCGCGTCGGCGATTGTACGCTCCACCGTCTCATAGATCACGCCCAGCGGAATACGACCCGCAAGAAAGGTGGCGACGGCAACCTCGTTGGCGGCGTTTAGAATCGCGCCGCTCGTTCCCCGGGTGCGAACGACCTCGCTCGCCAGCCGCAGTGCGCGGAATTTATTCATGTCCGGCGGTTCGAAGTTCAGATTGAACGCGCGCGACAAATCCAACCGTCGGCCGATGCCGTTCGCACGATCGGGATACGTCAGCGCAAACTGAATCGTCGTGCGCATATCAGGCGGCGACAGCTGCGCGATCGTCGAGCCATCGACAAACTCCACCATCGAATGCACGACCGATTCCGGATGAATCACCACCTCCACTTTTTCCGGCGGGAGGTCGAACAACCAACATGCCTCAATGATCTCAAGCGCTTTGTTAAACATCGTGGCGCTGTCGATGGTGATCTTGTCTCCCATTCGCCAGGTCGGATGCTTCAACGCATCGGCGGGGCGTGCGGAATTCATTTGATCCGCGGACCAATTTCGAAACGGCCCGCCGCTGGCGGTAAGGATGACGCGGCTCACTTCATCGATTTTTCCACAACACATCGCCTGGAAAATGGCCGAGTGTTCGGAATCGACGGGAAGGATCGCAACATTGCGTTGCCGCGCCTCGGCGATCAGCAACTCGCCCGCGATGACAAGCGCTTCCTTGTTCGCCAGCGCCAGCGTCTTCCCCGCCCGCACGGTCGCGAACGCCGGCGCGAGGCCCGCGGCACCCACGATCGCGCTCAGCACGATGTCGACGTCGTCGCGCCGCACGAGCTCGAGCAGCCCGGCCGGCCCGACGTGAATTTTCGTGCCGTGCTTTAGCTTTGGAGCGATCGTCTCGCGCGATGCGTCGTCTATCACCGACACCGCCGCAGCCCGGCAACGATTGGCCTGCTCGACGAGCTTGTCGAGTTGACGATAGCCCGAAAGCGCGACGACCCGGTACGGCGATCCAAGATGCTCGATCACCTCAATTGCGTTGCAACCGATGGAACCGGTGGAACCGAGAATGGCAACGCGTCGCTGCTGCATGGAACAAATTCAAACCAGGGTGCGGGGACGAAACAAATGGTCGAGCGATGGGCCGATCAGGCTGACGGCGAGAAGCGCCAGGTATGGGCCGATCGTTACGGAGACGTAAAGTTGAAAGGCCGCGGTCGCCGTGCCGACGAGGACGGCGTAAATGACGCGCGCGCGGCGCGCAAGAGGTCGAACGCCCGGCGCGGTCGCGAGGAAGAAAGCGGTAAATAGCAGGGGAGAGGCCATCACTTCGTAGTTTCCGAACGTCATTCCCAATTGCCACCCGACGCCAGCGTCACGCAGGGCAAACCACTTCCACAGTTTGGCGTTATCGCTGATGACCACCGGCACAGGCAAGATCAGTAGCGCCACGAGCGCGCTCACCACGACCAGCAGCGGTACGCGATAATCGATCAGCCCGCGATAGAGAAGAAACAAGCCGCCGATGATGATCGCAATCGCGCTTCCCTGGCCAATCGGTGCCGGCTGGCCGCCGACGATGAGGTCTTCCAGCGGCGGCAGACGATCGCGGACGAGGCTCTCCAGTGAGATCCACGCACGATCGGGTGCTTCGTGCCCGCTTGTAAACGACTCCAGCCGCTGAGATGCCGGGATCATCATCGCCGCGGAATTCGGTTCCTCATCGCTCGCTTGCGACACGGCGATCCACGCCTGCCGGGAACGACTTGTGTCGACGTCGAGCGATTTTCCCCGCGATGCCCGGCCGTCTTCGACAGCGCGGTGCAGGCTATTCACATCCAGGAGATCGCCGGAAAACGCGTGCCGCCGATTTAAGACAAATCGGGGCGAGAGCATGTCCTGAAAAAGCACGACCAATAGCAGCAGGGCGATCATCACCGGATGCACGCGGCCCGATCCCGCGCCGCCCAGCAGCCACATGAGCGACGAAATCAACAGGCCTGCGATTGCGAGAATGGGCCACGGAGCGAATCGCCCCGAGCCGGCAAAATCGTGGTTCGACAACAGCTGCGCCGGAAGCGTGAGCGAAAGCAACAACGCCATCCATGCCACCTGCGAAATGTGCATTCGATGGCCTCGCGCGCCGATCGTGCGCCAAACCAGGCCGCTGACGATTGCGCTGATTAGCACGATCGCGATCGCGCCGATGGCGCGCCATCCGAACAGCAACCAGCCGGCCGTCACAGGCAGGAGCGCGCCCAGCACGTGCATGCCAACGAAACGCTCGACGCCGATGCCGCTGTGCAGCAAATTGTCGTTGAGCTGGCTGCTGCCGCGAACGGCTTGCCGCTCACGGGTTCGGACTTTCGCATGGTCGGAAATTGCGGCCGCTACATCTGCCATAAGCGTTTAAAGTAGCGACTGTTCGACACGATCGGAAACAAGCGGTTGACCGCTGTGGATTCAAGCATCGAGCAGCGCTCGAATCGAGCTAAGCAGGGGCAGATGTGATGGGCAGACGTATGAACAAATTCCGCACTCGATACATGCCGACAGACCGCCGCGCCGCGCCAGGGTGAAATCTTCAGTCTGCGCCGCTTCGAGCAACGTTGCCGGCTGAACACGTGTCGGGCACGCCTCGAAGCACCAGCCGCACCGAATGCACGCATTCGGATTCACCGCCGGCGGGACTGAGGCGATGTGAAGCACGACCTCGCTCTTTATCACGGGCACGGCCGGATCGACGATGACATCGCGCAATAAGTCGCCGCCGCGAATGACTCGTAAACCAGATGCGTGACCCGCAAGATTTAAATGCGCGACCAGATCGCCAACCGTCTGCGACGGCGGGGCGAGCACGAAATAGGACTCGTGACGGTCGTGGTCGCGCACGACCATCGGCAACGCCACGATCGGCTTGTTCCGCTGCACGATCGACCCGACGCAGGCGGCGGCGATGCCGTCGATGACGATTGCACCGGCTTCAACAGGCAGCTTGCGGGGCGGCAGTTTCCGGTTAAGCACCGTGTACACCAGCAACGACGGATCGGCCTGCGGATAGGCATGCGACAGATCGACGATGCTGATCGTCGCGGCAAACGGCGCTGCCGCGGCCCGGAGTGGTAGCCACCAGGACGCTGGCACCCGCGAGTCGATCACAATCACGCCGCGCTTCGCCCGCGTTGCCAGTCGAATGGTTTCCACGCCGGCGACGAGCGGCTCGGCGGTCGCGTGTGCCGCCGCGCCTTGCACGCAGGCGGTCAGATCGATGTCCAGCACTGAGCAGACGATCGTGTCCACCGGCCGGCGAATCGACAGTTCAAGCTGAGCCGAGAGGTCCGGGCAATTCTGCCGATCCGCAACGAAACCGACGGCGGCCAATCGATCGTTCAGGGCCGCGGCGTTCTCGTCATCCTGTAATCGCAACGGCGGAAGCGCCTGCACGTCGTCGTCAACAAGTGGCGGCGCGATCACGTCAAAATGCGGTGGCAGGGCCGGCCAGCTATACAGGCCCAATGCAAGCGGCATCATTCGGGCAGGCGATGTGACTTGAGATTTTTCCAAGGTTCAACCCGACGAAAGGAGCGGCCGACCCGGGCTTAGCTTGCCAGCGGAATCTCGATCTTCCGGCACAGCGTTCTCAACGCAGTGACGGCCGTCTCGAATAACGCTGCCCCGCTGAAACCGCTGAATTGTCCTTGCGACGATAAGTGCGGCTCGAGACTGAGAAACCCGCGATAGCCGCTCTGATAAGCATCGACCAGGATCGGACCCAACTGCCCGTCGCCTTCCCCGGCGGGAACCACCGATCCGTCGGCCAGCAAAGCATCCTTGATATGAATGTGCGTCGTATACGGCTTCAACGACGGCCAATTCTCCAGCGGCTTCTCGCCGGCCTGTACGAAGTTGGCGAAGTCAAACGCACTTCGCAGTTTCGGCGAGTTCACCGTTCGCATCACATCCACGCAGTCGCGGCCTTTCTCTCCGAAAATGTTCTTTTCATTTTCATGAACAAGCGTAATCGATCGATCTTTCACATATTCGACCTTGGCATTCATTCGGCGAATGACTTCGTCGCGATGACGGAGCACATCCCCGCCGGAAGCGGGGGCGTAATAGCTGAAAATCCGGATCATCGGCGCCTCGAACCATTCAGCCAGATCGACGGCGATTTTGAATCGATCGAAATGCGTTTCCCACGAATCATCTAGCTTCACCTTCCCAATCGGCGAGCCAATGCACGCCACGCCCAGGCCTTCGGATTGCAGTTGATCTTTGATTGATTTCCGCATCGTTGCGTCGAAGTCGAGGACGTTGATCTTTTCGACCGATCGCAACTCGAAATGCGTGATGCCCAGCTGCTTGCAGACGCGAATCTGCTCAGCCAACTGCGGCGAAATCTCGTCGGCAAACGCGGCCAATTTCAACATCGCTCGAACCCTCGAAAAGCTGTAATCAGGATCGGAAAGGAGCATTGTAACGGAAGCATCAAACTTGCAAGTCCACCGCCCGCCGATAGACTTCTCCGCTCGCCAAACGCGGCAATGTGGCGACGTTTGGGAAGCCCGGGGTGTAGCTCAGCTTGGTAGAGCGCTTGGTTCGGGACCAAGAGGTCGCAGGTTCAAATCCTGTCATCCCGATTAATATAAACCCCTGCAATGCAGGGGTTTATGTGTTTAGCGAATGAACGTC
>CAXSBN010000029.1:0-21282 GCA_964236135.1 uncultured Phycisphaerae bacterium | reverse complement strand
TTTCGCTGCCGCGAAAATAGAGCAGTGGAGTAATCGAGCAGTCGATCAGTAGATCGGAACGATGCTCGAATTCCAGTTGTCCCACTGCGGTCTCCTTTTCAACTGTTCTCCTGCTCCTCTTCGAATTCTTAGGCCGGACAACCCACATGGCCTTTATGTTCGAAAATCTTCAGGTTTATCAAAAGGCCGTGGACTTCGCCGACAATATTGCCTCGTATACCGAAAATTTTCCTCGCGGCTACTACTTTCTGGTCGACCAACTCAACCGTGCCGCGCTGTCCATTGCGACAAATCTCGCCGAGGGCAACGGTCGGTTCACCAAGCCCGATCGGAGGAACTTCTTCACGATCGCCCGTGGCTCGGTTCAGGAATGCGTTCCGCTGATTGAAATCGCCCGACGTCGCGGGTTCATCACGGACGCCGATCATTCCGGCTTAAAATCTCATCTAGAGGAAATGGCAAAGATGATTTCTGGACTCATCGGCGGACTGGAAAGACGCAAAGTTTGAAAAGGGTCGATTTCCTCGCAACCTTGCAGAAAAAGTTCAACCGGTGTCTTGTCGCCCGATTTTCGCTGCCGCGAAAATAGAGCAGTGGAGTAATCGAGCAGTCGATCAGTAGAAACGTCGCTCCACTGCGTCCCGCTGGTCGCCCGAGTTTGTGTCACGGACAACGGCAAGCCCGACCATTGGCGAGCCGCCTGACGACACCGCCCCCGGCGTTTGTCACCGATCGCGTGTCCGGCTATTGTTAGCCCATGGCGAAAAAGGTTGCCGCGGCCACTCCCAAAGCGCTGAACCGCTCTCTCCACGCCGCTAAGTCGGCCAAGCAGGATGAGTTCTACACGCAGTACGTCGACATCCAGAAAGAGGTCGAAGCCTACCTCGAGTACAACGCTAACACCTTTAAGGGCAAAATCGTCTACTGCAACTGCGACGATCCCTTCGAGAGCAACTTCTTCAAGTACTTCGCCGCCAACTTCAACAAGCTCGGGCTCAAGCGCCTCATCTGCACCAGCTACGACGGCTCACCCATCGCCGGGCAGAAACTTTTGTTCCCCGAATACGACCAGGCCGACGCCAAGCGGCGCAAGCCCCACGCGGTCGCCTTCGCGGTCTCGATCGACGAAGTGACCGACGTCAATGGCGACGGCACGATCAACATCGACGACGTCAAACTTTTTCTCCAGCAAAACCCCCACAGCCGCGCCCCCCTCACCGGCGGCGGCGACTTCCGCAGCGACGAGTGCGTCGAACTACTCAAGCAGGCCGACATCGTCGTCACCAACCCGCCGTTCTCCCTATTCCGCGAATACGTCGGCCAACTCGTCGAACATGGGAAGAAGTTTTTGATCATCGGGAACATGCAAGCGAGCACCTACAAAGAAGTTTTTCCGCTCATCAAGGCCAACAAATTGTGGATGGGCGTCAGTATTCATAGCGGCGACCGCGAATTTCGAGTTCCCGATCACTATCCGCTCGACGCTGCGGGATGGCGAGTGGATGAGAATGGTTACAAGTATATTCGGGTCAAAGGAGTGCGCTGGTGGACCAATCTTGATCACGGGCGACGACACCAAGTATTGCCGTTGATGACCGTTGCCGAAAATCTCAGGTTTAGCCGACACAAGGAACTTAGGGGCAAGAAAACATACGACTGTTACGACAATTACGATGCCATCGAAGTCCCATTTACAGATGCTATCCCGAGCGATCACGACGGGCTGATGGGTGTCCCGATTAGTTTTCTTGACAAGTACAATCCCGAGCAATTTGAAATCCTAGGAACAAGCGATAATGGCATTGTAGATATTGAATTCAAAACTACCCCGGGCTTGACCAAGAAGTTCGTTGATGATTACTACAAGGGGGGCGGCACAGGAGCATATAAAGAAGGCAATCCAACCGCTGGATTATATGAAGAGGGGATTGCGAAAATGGCATACAAACGCATCTTCATCCGTCACCGCAGATCTCCGGGAAACTAGTCTATGCAAACAAAGCTCCGCACGAACATCACCGTTGCTGACATCTGCGACGGCTTTTTGTACAACGAATTGGAAGGCAAGGGCTTGTTTGGCTTGGGCGGGAAGCTCACGATTCAGCCAGAGTATCAGCGGAATTTCATCTACGCCGACGGCGGCGGAAAGCGTGAGCAGGCCGTCATTGAGTCGTTGTTGAAGGGTTACCCGCTGGGTCTGATCTACTTCAACACTGTTGCATCACACCAGTTTGAAGTGCTGGACGGGCAGCAGCGCATTACAAGCATCGGACGGTTTTTCACGGGTAAGTTCGCCGTCGCTGTCGATGGCGATCCGCAGTATTTCGACTCACTCCCGGGCGACCAGAAGGAGAAGATTAGACAGTCGAGGCTGCTCATTTATGAGTGCGAAGGCACGGAGACGGAGATTAAGCAGTGGTTCGAGACAATCAACATCGCCGGGGTTCCGTTGAATGAACAGGAGCTGCGTAACGCAATTTACTCGGGCCCGTTCGTCACTAAAGCCAAGGCCGAATTCAGCAACACACAGAACCCGCGCATGCAAAGGTGGGGCGCGTACGTGAAGGGCAGCGCCAACCGGCAGGATTTTTTGGAGCGGGCGCTGGAGTGGGTGAGCCGGGGCGACGTCGGCGGGTACATGAGCGCCCACCGCAACGACACGAACATCAACGAGCTGAAGAACTATTTCAATGCCGTGATCGAGTGGGCGTCGACGGTGTTCACCGACGTGTTGCCGGAGATGAAGGGGCTGGAGTGGGGCCGGCTGTACGAGGCGTATCACGGCCAGAGCTACAACGCGCAGACGCTGGCGACGCAGGTCGAGACGCTGATGGCCGACGAGGCCGTGACCGACCGGCGGGGCATCTTCGAGTACCTGCTGGGCGGCGCGCGGGAGAAGAAACTACTCAACATCCGCGTGTTCGAGCCGAAGGTGAAGAAGGCGGTCTACGCGAAGCAGACGCAGGCCGCCCGGGCCGCGGGCGAGAGCAACTGCCCGCTGTGCGCGGTCGGGCACGACGCGAACAAGGCCAGAATCTACGACCTCCACGAAATGGACGCCGACCACGTCTCGGCATGGAGCCAGGGCGGCGACAGCACCGCCAATAACTGCCAAATGCTCTGCATGACGCACAATCGGGCGAAGGGGAATCGATAGCTTTCAAGCCGTGCCGCGAGGGCGCGAAGACTAACGCGGCGAACTGTCAGGTGTTGGGAAGGACGATAATCGAAGGAAGTCGGGAAAGTGATTCATCCGGAGAATGGAACCAATGACAGAGCGATGAATACCTCACGTTCACCGAAAATCTTGGCGACTCATTAAGCTCCTCACCCTGCGGAAGATTCTGGCTGAGGAGCATGTGCAGAAGATGTGATAGTAATGGTTTCGCGTCGTAGCTCGAAATATGTAATTATGTATCTGGGCGACTAGGAGCGATTTTGAGCACTGCGAAGAATCATAGTGGCTCGTCTACAAATCAGATCGCCATTCACGTCGATCAAGATCACCTTGAGAAGGAAGCGAAAACAACGGCATCGAAGGCGATTGCGGAATTGGTCTGGAACTCGCTCGACGCAGATGCTGACACCGTAGCCGTGAACCTGACGCGAAACGATCTGGGTGGCATTGAAAAAATTGAAGTTGTCGATGACGGGCACGGAATCTCCGAGGCCGACGCAGAACACTTCTTTTCCGCGCTCGGCGGGTCTTGGAAAAAATCGGCTAATTCAACACGCGGTAAATCGCGGAGCCTTCATGGGAAAGAAGGTAAAGGGCGACTCAAGGCCTTCGCCTTAGGCTCGGATGTGGTCTGGCAAACTTGTTATCGCAATGGGAAGAATTTCCTTTCGTTCGAGATCGCGGGCACTTATTCCGATCTTCGCCGTTATTCTCTCAGCGCTCGTTTGCCATCACAGCAACCACGAACTGGTACATCCGTCGTGATCACGACGGTTAAGGATGCTGCTCGTGAATTGGATTCGGCGGACCAACTTGTCATCGAACTTGCACATTGGTTCGCACTACATCTGCGAAAATATCCCGGGGTTCGTGTTCGCATTGACGGGAAGCTTGTCGATCCGCGATCCATTGAGCGGTCAAGTCGAGATTACTCACTGGCAGCTCTAAAATTTAAAGATGGCAGTTCTTACGCTGCGTCGATGAGCATTATCGAGTGGACCACACCCATGCCGAAGAAATCGCTTTGCCTTTGCGATGAAAATGGTGTGATGGTCGATGAGCGATCCCCGGAAGTAAGAGAACCAGGTTTCGAGTTTACGGCTTATGTGAAAAGTCCGGCGATCGACGTATTACGCGACCGAAATGCATTCGGCTTAGCTGAGCTTGATCCAGACCTCCAACTGGTTCTCGATACTGCTAGACCACAGATTAAAGCACACTTCCACGCCAGAAAGGCGGAGGAGGCTGCAGACCAAGTCCGCCGATGGAAGGAAATGGGCGTCTACCCGTACGGCGATGAGTTGCGTTCGGATGCTGAGGAAATCGGCCGGCAAGTGTTCGACGTCGTCGCCAAGCAAGTTCAAGATTCTCTTCCCGGCTTCGGCGACGACGTCCAATCGACCAAATTTTCCATGCGGTTGATGCGGCAGGCGTTAGAAGATAGTCCGAAGCATCTGCAAACGATCGTCAACGAATTGCTCGACCTTCCGGCAGAGAAGCAGAAGGATCTCGCGGCCCTAATCGATAAGGGCACCAGCTTCATTCAAATCATCGATCTCGCTCGGGAAGTCACAGATCGGCTTAAATTCGTTAGCGGCCTGCGCGACCTTCTGTTTGACAAGCGAACGCGAAAGCAGTTTTTGGAGCGCTCTCAGCTGCACAAGATTATCGAGCGAAATGCATGGATTTTTGGAGAGGAATATGTCTTGGGCGTTAGCGATAAATCGCTTGACAAGGTTCTCGACGAACATCTGAAACTACACCAGGCGAAGCGCGACAGTAAGCTCAATTCGGTCAAGCGCTCGGATGGAAAGCAAGGGATCATCGACCTTATGCTTTCGCGTAGCGTGATCCATCCTGCCAGGCAGAAGGTCGAGCATTTAGTCGTTGAGCTTAAGCGGCCCGCTGTCAAGATCGGCTCGAAGGAGTTGGACCAAACCATCGATTATGCTAAAGCCGTCACTAGCGATCCGCAGTTCAAGAACACCGAAACAATCTGGCGATTTTGGGCGGTATCGAATGAGCTTGACGATCGCGCGGAAGAGCGGGCGAAGCAAAAGGACAAGCCGCTTGGCCTCGTCCACGACGACACGGTGTTCAATATGCAGGTGTGGGCAATGTCGTGGGGAACATTATTAGAGCATTGCAACCGTCGGCTACACTGGGTGAAAGAGCAACTCTCCTACGCGCCCACGGACGACGAGGCACGAGATTACCTTTCACAGCTTTACGCTAAATACCTGCCGCAGGTGGTCACCTAGGGAGAGATTAAAGGGAAGGTGAGAAACGATACGGTGGAACGATACGGTGGAACGATACGGTGGAACGATACGGTGGAACGATACGGTGGAACGATACGGGGACGGGAACGATACGGGGGGGAACGATACGGGGACGTAGCTAGTTGATTCCTTTTCTAACCGTCCCGCCCGATTTACGCCGACGGAACGGGGCGCCGGTGCTAAAATGTCTTCCGTTTATGTGGCTCCATGGCGGTGGGTGGTGGGGTCGGCTGGGCGGCGGGGAGGACGCGAACGAGTTGGCGCTTGGAATGGCGGCCGATCGCACGCGGTCGGTCGCGGTCGGGTTGCTGGGCGCCGCGTTCGCGCGAATTGGCGAAACGAAGCCAGTTGTGATTTGTGTGAAGCTGGGCGGAATTTCGAGGCGTGCCGCGGAGGGTCCAGTCGCCCGACACCGGCGTGACGCCGGGGGATTCAAGTCGCGGCCGCTTGAGAGGGTTTCGCGAGCCAGTTTTTTGCCGACCATCCTTCCTCGCGATTTTGCGAAACGAACCCAATTGTGACCTTTGGTGAAGCTGGGCGAAATGAGACTGCTCGTGGACGGGCCGAGGAGTTTCGGGCGATCGGTCAGTCGTCGACGATCCGGGATAGGAAACACTGCCGGATATTTTGTCGGTGGATGGGGTAGGATCATCGCGATCTGCGATGGCCCATGGTTGCCGTACGATCCCGGCGAAGGAGAACCGATATGCGACTGAATTACCTGATGGCGGCGATGGGGCTGATGTTGATCTCCTCCGTCTGTCAAGCCGAGCCGGACGCGGCGGTGGCGAAGCTGCGGCTCGGCGTGGTCGGATTTCATCACGGTCACGTCGGCGGATTTTTGCAGCATTATCTGAGCCGGGCGGACATTGAGATCGTCGGATTTGCCGAGCCGGATCGGCCGCTCGCGGAGTCATATACGCGCCGCTTTAAGCTGGATCCCGCCAAGGTTTATTCGAGCGTCGATGAGCTAATCGAGAAGGGGAATCCCCAGGCAGTGGTCATCTACACCAATACGTTTGATCACACCGCCATCGTCGAAACCTGCGCCCGCCACGGCGTGCATGTCATGATGGAAAAGCCTTTAGCGGTGAGCTTCTCCGATGCGGTGGCGATGGAAAAAGCAGGCCGTGACGGGAAGATCAAGATTCTGGTCAACTACGAGACGAGTTGGTATCGCAGCAATCACGCCGCGTATGACGTGTTGCGGGAGGGCGCAATCGGCCCGTTGCGCAAGGTCGTCGTGCACGACGGCCACCGCGGCCCGAAGGAGCTTGGTTGCGGCCCAGAATTTCTCTCGTGGCTGAGCGATCCAAAGCTCGGCGGCGCGGGCGCGCTGTTCGACTTCGGTTGCTATGGAGCGGACCTCACGACCTGGCTCATGGAGGGCCAGCGACCAAGTAGCGTCACGGCGGTGACGCAGCAGATCAAGCCGGACATTTATCCAAATGTCGACGATGAGGCGACCATCATCCTGACCTATCCGACAGCGCAGGCGATCATCCAGGCGTCATGGAATTGGCCGTTCGATCGGAAAGACATGGAAGTTTATGGAAGCACCGGCTCGGTATTTACGATTCGCAATGACGAGGTAAAAATCCGGCGGCCCGGCGCTGAAAAGGGTGCCGAAGAAAAGATCGAGTCGGCCAAGAAGTTACCAGCGCAGTACGCGGATCAAATTTCTTATCTGCGCGCGGTCGTGCTCGACGGTGCCAAGATCGAGCCGTTATCGTCAATCGAGACCAACGTAACGGTGATGGAGATACTCGATGCCGCCCGTCAATCGGCGGCGACAGGTCGGACGGTGCAGCTTCCCGCGAGTCGTTGATCCGCAATCATGTGCAGTTCATGTGAGTGAGACCGTCCGGCGACGTGCTTGCTTAGTGCAAGTATTCGGTCCTGTCTGTAACCTTCGCGGGCGATCAGCGAAGCGCTCGGTGAGCTTGTGTCGTGTGGACCATGTCGACCACGCAGTTGGATATCCTCGCGCTTGAACCGTTTTACGGCGGGGCGCGTCGCGTCATGCTCGAGTCGGTGACGCATTGCAGCCGACATCGATGGACGTTACTGAAGCTCCCGCCGCGTCGCATCGAACGCCGGCTCACCGCCGCATCGCATTGGTTCGCTGAGCAATTGTCACGACATTGGGCCGGGCGGTGCGATTTGTTGTTCACCAGCGAGGCCCTGAACCTTGCCGATCTATACCGTCTGGTGCCTGCGCTGCTAAAGAAACCGTCGGTCGTCTATTTTCATTCCAATCAGCTCCCCGAGCCCGATGCCGTCACCGAATCGCCAACGGATCTCGTAAACCTCAACACGGCTGCGGCGGCAACCGAATGCTGGTTCAACTCGATGTTTCACCTGAGGAGTTTTCTGGCCAAGGCCGGCGGAATGGTGAACCGTCATCCCGAGCTCATGGCGAGAAATCCGCTGCCGCAATTGAGTGCCAAATCGCACGTCATTCGGCCTCCGGTCGACTACAGCATGCTTCAGCAACTCGCGCAACAGATGGTCGGGAAACGCGAGAAGCGCACGATCTTTGTCGAAACGCGCGATGCGGATACCACGCTTTTGAATCACACGCTGACCACGCTTCGTCGACGGGGCGAAACGTTCAAGCTCATCACCATCGGCAATTTGGATGGCCTGAGCACCGAAATATCGCGTCAGACTTTGCCTGAGAATGACGACGTCGCGCAAATGGCCGGCATGCTTCGAGCGGGGATCTTTCTTAGCGTCCGACCCAATGCGCCCGCGGACCACCACGCGATCCGAGCGCTCGCCGCGGGCTGTCTTCCAATCTGCCCGGCCGTCGGCGTTTATCGGGAACTGATCCCTGAATCGCTTCATAGCCACTCGCTATACAAGCCCGATGTGGATCACCTCGTCGGACGTCTACAGGATCTTTGGCATTTGGATCGACCGAGCGGATACATCGATCGGTTGAACGAGATTCTCCGCGAGTTCGATCCAATCGAATCGTGCAAACGGATCGACACGAAGCTTCTGGAACTCGCCATGCACCGTCCCGCAACAGATTCCAGCTAAGGTAGCTTCGGTCTGATTCTCACCCGTCGGTTCCACTTCAGCGGCAAAGACGCTATGTAAAGCTTCACCGTTTCTTTTGCTTCGGCTGGTGTGTCGATTTCATGCGCGGCTTCGGCACAGGTGCTGCTTTTCTTGCGATGGCGGTTGCACGTCGGCCCGGCGCGAAATTTCCCGCTGCCTCTTCCGCCGTCGCCGCGGCGCCTTTGCCGCGCGCGCGGATCAGCAGTTTGATCGGCACTTCATCGAACGGCAGCAACTCGCGGAAACGATTCAGCATGAAGCGCTGATATTGCTCATTCACATAATCCGGATTGTTCACCACCAGCACGATCGTCGGCGGCGCGACTTCAACCTGTGTCGCATAAAACACCTTCACACGCTTGCCGCCTCGATTGCTCGGCACACGCTCTTCGAAAATCTGCTCGACCGCTTTATTCAGCCGCCCCGTGCCGACGCGCTCGTTTGTCTGATGGAACAGATGTTGCGCCAGATCGAGCGTGGCCTGCACGTTCTTTCCGTCCCTGGCGGTGACGAACGCGACAGGCGCGTAGTCGAGGTGCTTCAGCTCGTCGGAAAGATACTTGCCGTACTCCTCCATCAGGTCTTCGTCGCGCACCGGCTCGGTTTTCTTGCCTTCCCTGGCCTCGGGATGCGACTCGCGGGCGGTCTTCATCGTCAGATCCCACTTGTTGACGACGAGAATGATCGGCTTCATCTGATCGTGAATATAGCGGGCCAGCTTTTTGTCCGGCTCGCTCAGCGGCTCGGTGCCGTCGACCAGCATCATCACCACATCGGCGCGCCGGATCGATCGCTGCGCGCGGTGGAAGCTGTAAAACTCGACATCGTCGTTCACCATGTGCCGCTTCTTGCGCACGCCGGCCGTGTCGATGACGACGATCGTCTTGCCCTCTTTTTCGAAGCGCACGTCGACGCTATCGCGCGTCGTGCCCGGAACTTCGGAGACGATCACGCGCTGCGGGTCATCCTCGTATAGCCGCGCGATCGCGTTCACGAGCGTACTCTTGCCGGCGTTGCGCTTTCCGACAATCGCGATCGACAACTGCGGCGTGGGAACCTCGGTAGGCGCGTCTTTCAGATCGATGTGCTTGCGAATCTCGACAAAGATCTGCTCAAGATTGCGGCGGCTGATGGCGGATACTCCGATCGGCGTGCCGAAGCCGAGGCGTGCGAAGTCGGCGAGGGCCGCGTCGGATTTCGGACTGTCGGCTTTGTTTGCGATCAGCGCGATGTTGGCCGCGCGATTCCGCAGCATCAGCGCCATCTCTTCATCGACAGCCGTTAGCCCTTGCTCGCAATCGACGATGAACAGCACGAGCTTCGCTTGCGTCATCGCGATTTCGATTTGCTGCTTGATGTGTTGGCTGAGCCCTTGCGCGTCTTCAAAACCGTAACCGCCGGTATCGACCAGCTCGACGTAACGGCCATCCACCTGCAACGGCGTGGAGACACGATCGCGCGTCACGCCCGGCAAATCTTCGACGATGCTGACGCGTTGACGGGTGAGCGCGTTCAGCAGCGAACTCTTGCCGACGTTCGGGCGGCCGACAATCGCAATCACGGGCATGGAAGACATTCGCCGTTTGTCGGCGGGGGGGGTGGCAAAGTCAATGAAGTCGGATCTGACAGCCCGCGTCGGGGACAGTGCGGTTTGAAGGCCTTTCTCAACAGCTTAAGCCGAACGACAAACTCCGATTCCTAAATACTTAATTCACAATGTTGCATTTTGAGCCGGTGCGTTGGCACAATCTTTCGTTGCATCGTCCATGTCTCGTACTTCGCCATTGAAGGGAGCCACGTGCCTCTCGTCAGCGATATTCTCAACGTTAAGGGGTTTTCCGTTCGCACGTCGATAAGCAGCACGCCTGTACTTGACGCTATTCATATGATGAATGCGTATAAGCTTGGTGCCCTGGTGGTCGTCAGTTCTGAAACCGGAGGTGTTGAGGGGATGTTTACAGAGCGAGACGTTCTGACTCGCGTGCTGGGTGCCGGCGTCGATCCCGCCCGGATGACTGTCGGCGACGTGATGACCCGCCACGTAATTTGTTGTCAGCCGACGGACGATCTGAACGACGTCGGCTTGCTCATGAAGGAGAAACGGATCCGCCACGTACCGGTCTGCGATCCGGCCGGCGATCTGCTCGGGCTTATCTCGATTGGCGACGTCAACGCCTATCACGTCGGACATCAAGAGCAGACGATCAGTCAACTCAGCGATTACATCTATGGAAGGGCGTGACTAATTCAGATCGTTAAACCATTGAACCGGTCCGATGTAGACACGATTCAATGGCTTAACGATCGGGCTCAGCAAACGGGCTCAGCCGGCGATTCACTTCGACTTCTCACCCAGTTTCTGTTGTGCTTTTCCTACGGCCTGCTGAACTTTTCCTTTGATCTGCTGGCCGGTATCGCCTTTCACCGCGCCGGCGATGTCGTTGGCCTTTCCTTTGACCTGCTTGGCCATTCCGGCGGCTTTGTCTTCGGATCCCATGTCGGCTCCTTTTCAGACGGCTGAATCTTTGGTGATCATTAAACCAGGAATGGCCTGCAGCGCAGTTCGTTCTGATACATCCCCGGCGATCACCTAATTTGCTACCGTCTACGAAGGCGCATCAAATCACGTGCCGACCTAAGGGCGGTTTGAAAACTTTCCGGCGGAGCATCGATCGTCCCCGCAACGCGAGACACCGCCGAGAAGTGTGGGAGGCGGTAATCCTTTGCCGGTAGTTGCCGATCGTTCTCCGGAGCTCGGATTTGCGACGACTGATTGTACAAAACGCGACGGCGCGGGCGAGCAAGCCGTAGGGCAAACGAAGCCAAATGTTCTCCGAATGATCGCCGGGCGATTCACGCTCAGGAATCCTGTTCCGATTTGTCCACGCACTCTGATATAATGCCGCACCATGACCAACCTCCGACAATCCATCGTCTCCCTTGCCTTGTTGTGTGTGCTGGCGCTGACCGTGGGTGTCGGCTGTTCAGACGTTGAAAAACGTTCGTACCAGGTGCAGGTGAAGAACACGTCACTGATGCCGGTAACGGTTTGGCTCACTAAAGACGGCGGCGTCTACGAGTCGTCTTGGAAATCGCCGGAGATGCTGGCGATTGAATCGAAGAACGCCGGCGAACCTGTCGCGGGAATGGTCGTTCGGCCGGGCAAGACCGCTTCGATCGGCCCGAAGACCGGCCTCTTCTCGCCTAATTCATCGGCGATTCTGCGCGTGTACCTTGGCGAGCATTCCATCAGCGATCTTTGTTCCATCAGCCAGGGTAGCCCAGACCGAAAGGACTACGACCTCACGCCCGGCTACAACGGCTTTAACGTGGAGGCCCAGGAAGGTCACACGATCATCGAGCGTGAGCGCTCGATGGCGATGTCCATGCAGGGTTCACGGCAGGGGTCACCGCAGGATTCACGGCAGGGTTCGTCGCCGGCTGCGCCGGACGCACCGAAAGATCGCTGATCCGGTGGCGTACGCTGATCACCAATCGCAGGCATCGACAATCGTCGCACGCTGCGCGATCGTGACGCTGAGCGACACGCGAACTCCAGACACGGACACCTCGGGAGATCGCATTGGGTCGATGATTGCGGAGTCAAAGCACGCGGTCACCGCGCGGTCGCTCATCCGCGATGAGCCGTCGGAGCTGAAAGCTATCCTGGCGGCGTGGATCGCGCGGGAGGACGTCGACGCGATCATCAGCAACGGCGGCACGGGAATCTCGCGGCGCGATCAATCGATCGACGTGATCGAAACCTTCATCGATCATCCGCTGCCCGGCTTCGGCGAACTATTTCGGATGCTGAGCTACGAGCAAATTGGCAGCGGTGCGATGCTAAGCCGCGCGTCGGCGGGCGTCGCGAATGGTAAACTGATCTTCGCGTTGCCGGGCTCGACGAAGGCCGTTGAGCTGGCGATGTCAAAGCTTATTCTTCCGGAACTGTCGCATCTGGTTTTCGAGTTGAGGAAATAATTGAAGATCGAGCGAACGATGTCGACGAATGATCCTTCATCCCGTCGCCTGCCGCCGCCTCTGCCAGCCGGCTCGCTGTACGAATTCTCATCTCGGTCGCCGGTGCTGACCGCGGTGGGCGTTATTAGCATCGTCGTGGGTGGCTTGAGCATTCTCGCCAGCGCGATCGCCGTTCTGTGCACGCTGCTCGCGATGTTTGTCGCGTCGATCACCAGCGGCACTGCTGCGTCGCACCCGCCGCTTCGATTTGCCGCCGTGACCACCCACGGGCTCGACGATTCAGCGCGCGGTCAGACGATCAACGCTTTGCAGCGCGTGCAACCATTGACTACTTCGCAGCACGATTCACTGGATCAACTGCTCGCCAAAGCCGGCCGGGATATATTTCCGTTTGTGTCACCAAGCTCGCCGGACGCCCTGTCATCGAAAGTTCGTCAGGCCGTCACATCCAGCGGCCTGCGGCAACTGGCGGCGCCCGATGGATCGTCGACGTCGATCACCTATTTTTCACTGAACAGCGGGCGCGTGGAGATCGATGATCAGCACGCGCTTTTCATCCCCCTGGACGGCACTGAAACGTCCGCAATCACCCGAGGCGCGTCCGAGCAACCCGAGGCGGCGATCACAATGCTGCCGCCCATCGCAGCGTCGTCAGGAACGCTCTATCACGCGCAGCTCACGACTGGCCTGCTGATGGTGGTAACGGAATCGGCGCTGAGCATTGCGGCGGGAATTTTTCTGATCGTCGCGGGCGTAAAGATGCTTCGCGATCGCGCGTCGGCCCGGCGACTGCATCTGATTTATGCGATCGTCAAGCTGCCGCTGGTCGGGTCTTTTACGTTCGCCGCCCTATATCTCCTCCGCGCCGCGGAGCAGCGCAGCCGGATGGCCGGAGCGAGCGTGCCGTCTGCCCTCGCGACGTCGGCGCTCCCGTTCGCGCCAGGATACGCATTAGTTGTTTGCGTGGCGATCACTGCCGCGATGTATCCGATCGCGCTATTGATCGTTCTGAACATGCGTGCCGCACGCAATTACGCGCGGTCGCTGCGCTGAGGATTATTTCTGCCGGAACACGATTCGTCCGCGCGTTAGATCGTACGGGGAGAGTTCCACCTTCACGCGATCGCCGGGCAGAATGCGGATGAAGTGCTTGCGCATTTTCCCGGACACGATGCCCAGGATTTCGCGCTCGGAATTGTCAAGACGCAGCTTGAACATGGCGTTCGGCAACGCCTGTGACACGGTTGCTTCAATCTCGATCGCTTCAGATTTCGCCACGAACAATGCTCCGGGATAATTGGAAAACGAATCGGCTGACAAGAAACGGTGCTTAGTCTACGGGAGATAACGGTCGCGGAGCAAGTTGCCGTGTTCGCAATCTGCCTGCGAGGCGCCTGCGAGCCTGTGGGGCCGCTTTGATCCGCTCGAAAGATGACAGCCTCAAACGCCATCGGCCTTCCTCGACACTTTACCTTCCTGCCGCCGCCCCGTTCGATCGAATGGTTAGCGGGCTCAGTTGAGCAGACGCTGCGCGTCCAGACGCGCATTGATACCGGGCGGCGACCGCAGTCGTATTGCCTGACGATTAACGCGAACGGCATCTCGATTGTCGGAGCGGACGACGCGGCCGTTTTCTATGCGCGGCAGACACTGACGCAACTCATACGGCAATGCGATGGCCCGATGCCATGCGTATCGATCGAAGACTGGCCGGATTTTCTGGTGCGGGGCGTCATGTACGACATTTCCCGCGACAAGGTGCCGACACTCGAAACGCTCTTCGCGCTCATCGACGAGCTGGCCGAGTGGAAATTCAACCAGCTTCAACTTTATGTCGAGCACACGTTTGCATATCGCGATCACGAAACAGTCTGGAAGCAGGCGAGCCCGATCACGGCCGACGAAATGCGGCAGATCGACCGATATTGTCGCGCGCGTTTCATCGAGCTTGTGCCGAATCAGAACGGCTTTGGTCACATGGAACGATGGCTGAAACACGAGCCTTATCACCAACTGGCTGAATGCCCGGAGGGCGCGTTCTACTTCGATTCGCATCGTCCGGCGGCAACGCTGAACCCGCTTGATCCGCGCAGCATTCAGCTCGTGCGCTCGCTGCATGACGAGCTGCTCAATTGTTTCCAATCAGGAAAATGGTTCAACGTCGGCTGTGATGAGACGATGGAACTCGGCATGGGAAAGAGCCGGGAAGCGTGCGAGCGACGCGGGCGCGAGCGGGTGTATCTCGATTTCCTAAAGTTGATTCACGAGAGTGTTGCGAGCCATGGCCGAACGATGATGTTTTGGGGCGACATTATTCTGCATCGTCCGGAGCTGATCGACGAACTGCCTCGGCCGATCGTCGCGCTCGATTGGGGGTACGAAGCAGATCATCCGTTTGAGCAGGAATGCGCCGCTTTCGCCAAAGTCGGCGTGCCGCATTACGTCTGCCCGGGCACGAGCAGTTGGTGCAGCATCGCCGGCCGGACGGCGAACACGATCGGCAGCATTTTGAATGCCGCGCACCATGGCTTGGCGAATGGCGCGGCCGGCTTGCTCGTCACCGATTGGGGCGATCATGGGCATTGGCAATATCTGCCCGTCAGCTACGTCGGCCTGGCGATGGGAGCGGCGGCGGCGTGGAATGTGGATGCCGTGGAACAGTTCGACCTGGCCCGCGCGTTGGATGTGCATGTGTTCCGTGATGCCTCCAGCACGATGGGCCGGCTGGTGATGGACTTAGGGAACGTTTATCAACTCGAGCCGTCACCGCGGAAAAACGGCACGCTGCTTTTCTGGTTGTTGCAGAAGGATTCGGATCACGTCAAGGCGCTGGGTGCCGCGAAAGCGAGTATCGACGACTTAAAGCAAATGGAGGCCGCGGTGGAGGCGATAGTGTCGTCGATCGGTTCCGCGTCGATGGATCGCGCGGATGCGGCGACGATCATCGATGAGTTTAAAAACGCCGCGTCAATGATGCGGGCGGCGTGTCGTCGTGGGCGGGCGTTGCTTGGAGATGCGACGATCGCCCGCTCGGTGGAAAGTGCATCGCGCGATCGATTTATCACGGAGCATCGACGGCTGTGGCTCTTGCGAAATCGAGTGGGAGGGCTCGACGAAAGCGTCGCGCGATTTGTAAGGTGAACACGAACTGGGGTGGCGGCTGAAGCCGCCACCCCGGATGCGTGGATTCTAAACCGCGCTGGGCTTTCCCATCCGGTTCAGCAAGTGAAAGTGCGAAGCGACGGCTTTCAGGAACGTCTTGTTCTCCGAATATCGCACGCCGAATTCCTTGCACGTTTCTTCGACAACCTTTGAGATCGCCGGGTAGTGAACGTGGCAGATTTTCCGGAACAAGTGGTGTTCGACCTGAAAATTAAGACCGCCCATGAACCAGCAGGCGAATTTGCTGCGGCGGCAGAAGTCGACGGTCGTCTGCACCTGATGCACGGCCCAATCGGTTTCCATTTTTCCTGATGCGTCAGGCATCGGAAAGTCGGCCTCCTCCACGCAATGCGCGAGCTGGAAGACCACGCTCAGCACCACGCCGCTTGTAAATGCTGAGATGATGTAGAGCCCGACGACGTGCCACCACGTGTGCAGCAGCATCGGAATGCCAAGTGCGAGCGAGAAGAAAACGACTTTACCTGCGATGAAGATGAAGAGATCCATCCCTTTGGGCCGCGGCACCTTGTGACCACCTAGCCGGCCCGTCGCGACGTTCGCGAAGTCATCATAAAAATTCCATTTAATCGCCAGGAACCCATACAGAAACCAGAGATAGAACGCCTGAAATCGGTGAAACCAGTAGTGCTTCTGGTGTGGCGAGACGCGCCCGAGAAATCCGAGTTCGATGTCATCATCGTGGCCGGTGATATTGGGATATGTGTGGTGAATCGTGTTGTGCTTCCAGTCCCAGAGGTAGGAACTGGCGCCCATCAGATCGAGGGTCATCGCTGTGAGCTTGTTCACCCATTTGCGATCGGAATACGCCTTATGTCCGCCGTCGTGCTGAATATTGAAGCCGATCGCCGCGACGCCAAATCCGAGGAGAACCGCCAGCGGCACGGCCACGTACCAGGTGTGTACAAAGAAGATCATGAACGCGTAGAGCGCGAAGAATCCGAGCAGGATCGTCGCACTTTTCACATACATGCGCGGGCAGTCGCGCGGCTTGGTTCCCGTCGCTTCAAAGTATTTATCGACGCGCTTTCGTACTTCGCGGACGAACGCATCCGAGCCGGCAAACTTCAGCGGCTTGACCATTCCTTCGCGATTGGCCGGCTTGGTGCCGCCGTGCATTTCGGTTTCCAGTTTGTCCTGCTGTTGCTTTGGTGAAATCATGCTGGGTGCGATATCCATTGGGCGTTCCTTGATAAAAACGACGGACATCCCTGCGCCGCCGGAACGTGCTGAACAAAGCACGTCTAAGGTTTCACGACATCATAACGTCTTCAGCCGGCTTGTCGTTCAAATAATCAATTAATTGCCGCAGCCGACCATGGTCTTTTCGGTTGAAGATGAAGCAGAGCCGATGCAAATCGGTCAACGCCGGCTCGTCGCGTTCGACCGGGAGCGCTTCGCTCAGTCGAAATCGCCCGCGCGCCTTGATGTCGGCGAAGTTTTCTTCGATCCAGGCGAGCTGTTCGGCCGTCGGTTTGCGAAGCAGGCGGACAATCAAATCATCGTGCCAATATCGAACCGAATGAAAGTTGCGGTAGAACTTTTCGACTTCTTCGACGGCCGCTTCCACGCTGTCGGTGATTTTGTACAGCCGCAGGTCGTCGGATCCGATGAGCCCGCGAGCGAGAAGATGCTTTTCCACGTAGTCCTGCCACGTCCGCCAGAAATCGCCGCCGGGACGATCGACGAAGACGATCGGCATCGGCACTGATTTTCCGGTCTGCACGAGCGTGAGCACTTCAAATCCTTCATCCATCGTCCCGAACCCGCCCGGGAAAATCGCGACGGCGTGGCTGGAGCGAAGAAACATCAGCTTTCGCGTGAAAAAATACTTGAAGTTGATCAGCTTGGGATCGTTTTCGATGAATGGGTT
This sequence comes from uncultured Phycisphaerae bacterium, assembly GCA_964236135.1. Classification (GTDB taxonomy): domain Bacteria; phylum Planctomycetota; class Phycisphaerae; order Tepidisphaerales; family Tepidisphaeraceae; genus CAXSBN01. The sequence goes on along the minus strand of CAXSBN010000029.1, from coordinate 3,719 downwards.
GGTCTTCTGCTCAAACGGCAGTCGAATCGACAGGCCGAACGATGTCTCGGCCCCCGCGCCGCCGTGACCCGCCGCCATGATCCCGCCGCCCGCGCCGGTCGTGACCATCCACCCGCGTCCAACCATCCGCTTGCCAAACTCGGCGGCGGCGAGGTAATCGGGGTGATCCTCCGGCGTGCGCGCGCTGCCGAAGATGCTGACTTTTCTAATATCGCGGTAAGGGGCGAACACCTTCAGCGCATAACGCAGCTCCTTGAATGACTTGTTGATCAACTTCATATCGCCGCGATTGGTCTGATCGCGAAGCAGCTTCAACGCGTTGGCAACAACCTCGGCGACGATTTTACCGCTTGGCACTTTCTGCAGAGCCACGACCAGATCGTTTGCAATGGCGTGAACTTCGGTCAGATCGTTCCGGGACAGGACCGCCGCCGGCGCGGTCGATTCCTGCGCCTGCTCGATATTGTTGTCGACCTGATCCAACTCCTTCATGACCGCACATCCCATTGCCTTTTCGCGGGAAAAGGCCGTCAATCTTAACCGACGAGCGTAGCGACTTCCTGCGCGCCGTGAAAGCGATCAGGCTCAACTTTGCAACCACTTCTTCGACTCTTTTCCACGGGAAAGTTGACGCCCGCGTAAATAAATTGTTGGTCTGGCGGATCAGGTTATTCTGCGGACATGAAGACAATTCCCTGGTGGCTTTACGCGATGCTGGATGCGTTGTGCGCCGCCGCCGTCGGCATTTTTGCAAAGTTTGGCATGAAAGGCGTCGACTCTGACGTCGCGACCGCCGTCCGCAGCGTGTTGCAGGCAACCGTCGTGATCGCGTTTGTCATCGTGCTGGGCACCTGGGACAAAGTCGGACAGCTCAGCGCGAAATCGCTGGCTTCGCTGGCTGCGTCGGGGACGATGGGAGCGCTCAGTTGGATTTTCATGTTTCGCGCTTATCAATTGGCGCCCGTCTCAAAAGTAAATCCAATCGATAAGCTCTCGATGCCGATCAGCATCGTGCTGGCCGTACTGTTATTGGGAGAACGGCCCACCGCGCTTAATTGGTTGGGCATCGTCACGATCGTGGTGGGCGTCTATCTTGCCACGACGAGATAGACGCTTGTCGAAACTCAGTAGTCTTCAGGTCGCTGACGACCCGCCTGCGGGCGCAAGCTGTTCGCGCACGACTTCGAGAACCTGCTCCCGCTCCAGCCAATTCATGCAACTCGTGTGCGAGCATCTGCGCGAATAACAAGGACTACATGCGATATCCAGCCGTACGACGCTTGAGTCTCGCTGCCACGGTCCGGTTCGGACGGCATTCGTCGGGCCAAAGATCGTCACCAGCGGCCGCCCGAGCGCCGCGGCAATGTGCATCGGGCCGGAATCATTTGCGACGACCACCTCGGCCCGCTCAATGAGCGCAACCAACTGTCGCAGCGTCGTCTTGCCCGCGAGATTCAGCGAGCCGGGGATCTGGTCAGCCAGGCTTGCTTCATATGCTCCGCCGGTGACAACGACCGGCAATCCAAATTGCTCGCGCAGCGGCGTGACAATCGACGCGAACTTTTCAACCGGCCACCGCTTGGTCGCCCAGTTAGTACCGGGAAAGAGCAGAGCGAATTTCTTCATCGACGACGGGAGCATCGCATCAACCGCCGCGCGATCCGCCGCATCGGTCGGGAACACAAATTGTACCGGCAGGGAGCCGCAACCAATCGCGTCGGCGACCGCGAGATACCGCGTCAGTGCGTGCGTCTCAGTATCTGGCGTCGCGACGCGATGCGTGTATCCCAGCCACGCAAGCTCACGCGCATTTCGAAAGCCGACCCGCTTTTTTGCGCGTGTCAGCCGCGTCCAGATTCCGGTACGAAGCAGACCTTGAAGGTCGACGACCAGATCGTACTTCTCACGTCGGAGGCGGCGGATGAAGCCGAGCAGCCCGATTAGCGCCGCGGGATTTCTCCACGCGCCGCCAAAGCGTTTACGATCGAAGACGATCACCGCGTTCAGTTGCGGATGATCGTGTAAAATTCCCGAGAACCCCGAATTGACCAGCCAGCTGATATGCGCTTCGGGCCACTTACTCCGCATGAGGTTTAACACCGGCAATGCGTGAACAATGTCGCCGAGCGCGCTGGGTTTAATCAGCAGAATCCGCATCAGCGACGCGCCTCCGGCGCATAGCCCAGACACAACGCTTTGGCATCGGCTGGCTGATACTGAACGTGTTGTTTCATTGCCCGCAGAAGCCGGTTCAATCCCATGAGAGCCCAGCGATAATGCCGCACGCCGTCGGCGTCGATGAGGATCGGCCGGGGTTCGCCGCGGCGGTCGTTGGTCACGATCCAGTTTGTGCTCTTCGCATCGGCGTGCATGAAACCGAGATCGTCGATTTTGCGGAGGAGAGCACCCGTCCGATCAAACAAGTCATGACGCTCATCGGCTGAAAGCGAATCCAATTCAGCCGCCGCCAGCGTCGGCCCGGGAACATGCTCGAAGACGATGATCGACTCGATCGCATAGCCGAGTCGTTTTCGCTCCATCATCAGAAGCGGAAACTCGCAAGGGATATTTCGAATGAGCAGCTTCCAGCTTTTCGTCCATGTTCGTCGGGCACGTGATCCGCGAAAAAATTGCGTGAAATGCCGCCACCAGAACTTTGTTCGAGGACGCTTAACGACAACTTTCAGCGGCAGTCCACCCAGCACAATATCTCCACTTAAAACATCGCCGCTCGCATCACTTTTTAGAGAGGCAAAATCGGTCGATGTCGCCGCGTCAAGAATCGTAGGGAAGATCGATTCCCATTGCGTCGCACGCGGCCGCCGCAACGTCGCGGTTACCCAGTCGTAAGGCTGCGGTGATCGTCGGGTATAAATGCCGCTCCACTCGCCGGCAACGAGATATCCGAAATGCTCGTTGCTTCGAAGCGTCGAGCGATCGAATCGCCGCCAGAGGCGATTGGCGAGAAAATTTCGAAACGGCGCGGGCCGATCCGTGCCGAGGGCTGTCCAGGCGCGGACGACGTCGCCGCGCGTGAGCAGGCCGCGCGCATCGTGGGCAAGTTCGAAGAGTTGTTTGAGTCGCAGGCCGCCCCGATCCAGGCCGCGAGCGTCGTCAAGAGTCAGGCAGTCATTCGCATCCACTGAAAACCGCCGCAACCGCAACGAACGATGCCCAAGGCCGGCTTTGGCCATGCCTCTCAGAATGTCGATCAACTGCATGACATATTTGCGCCGGCGATTTGAAAATGTTTGATTGTGCCGACCTTCAAATAGCACTTCATCCAACGAGCGCGATGTCGCCTCGGCGTTCAGCAGCAGGGCATCGCCAAGGCGAGCGCGAAGAACAAAGCCCAACAGCACGCTGCGCGCGCGGGCACATGGCACGCTGGCCTTTTGCAGCCATTGCAGGCGGATCATTTCGCTCATGGCAGAGTTGGTGCGCGTGATGCGCCTGAGCGGCGCGGTCGGTCGCGGAAAGAAATGCAATTCGAGTGCAACGGCGTCGACACTGAATCGCCAACGTTGTCGCTCGCCATCATCGTCGATCAGCTCGCCGATGTCGGCAAGCTGACGAAGTGCGGTCTCAAGTGGTGCGGCGGCTTCATCCACGCTGAATGAATAACATCAGCGAGCGCAAGAGCGATGTCCAATCCGCGTTCAATCCCAGGGCAACCGCATTCTGGATGATTTCGTTTTTTCTCCTCTCCCTGTACTCGG
>CAXSBN010000028.1:5529-54714 GCA_964236135.1 uncultured Phycisphaerae bacterium | reverse complement strand
TCGCCCCGAGTTGATGGCCATCAAGCCCGCGGTGATGAGCAGATTTATCAAGTCGCCCGAGCTGGCAGAGTGGAAGCTCGCGCTCGACCAGATGCTTCGATTTCGTCCGCACACGTTGAACAAAAACGAGGAGCATCTGCTCGCGATGCAAGGACAGATGTCGCAGTCCGCCACCCAGATATTTCGACAGCTCAATGATGCCGATCTGAAATGGCCGCTGGTGAAAGATGAAAAAGGGGCGTTGATCGAGCTCGGGCACTCGTCGTTCTCGACGTTCATGCGCTCGCCGTCGCGGCCGGTGCGAAAGGAAGCGTTCGAGACGTACTACGCGCAGTTCGAATCGCACAAGAACACCATCGCCGCCGCGCTGAACGGGTCGGTGCAGCGCGATGTTTATTACGCGAAGGCGCGTGGCTACAACAGCGCACGGGAAGCGGCGCTTTTTCCCGACAACATGCCGCCGACGGTGTACGACAACCTGATCGAATCGGTGCATCACTCTCTGCCGACGGTTCATCGTTACTACGCGATTCGCAAACGCGTGATGAAGCTCAAGGAACTTCGCGGATACGACACGTACGTCCCGATGCTTGGTGAGGTCGATAAACGGCACACGTGGGAACAGGGCGTCAAGCTCTGTATCGATGCCCTCGCGCCGCTTGGCGATGAATATTGCCGCGTCCTCAAAGCCGGACTGACCAGTGAGCGATGGTGCGATCGCTACCCGAACTCAGGCAAGCAAAGCGGTGCATTCAGTTCCGGCAGTTATGACGGCGCGCCGTACATCCTGATGAATTACCAGCCGGACGTGCTCGATCATGTCTTCACGCTCGCCCACGAAGCAGGTCACTCGATGCACAGTTGGTATTCGTCGCATCATCAGCCGTACCAATATTGGGGCTACGTCATCTTCGTGGCCGAGGTTGCGAGCACGTTCAACGAGCAGTTGTTGCTGCGGCATTTGATGGACCAAAGCGATCGGCCGAAGCAGCGCGCTTATCTGTTGAATCAGGCGCTCGACGAAATCCGCGGCACGATCGTGCGGCAAACGATGTTCGCGGAGTTCGAGAAAGTGATCCACGAACTCGTCGAGGCCGGCGAGCCGTTGACCGTCGATGCGCTGCGCCGCGACTACCGCAAGCTTCTCGAACTTTACTTCGGCCCGGAATTTACGATCGATGCGCAGCTTGAACTCGAGTGCATGCGAATCCCGCATTTCTATCGCGCATTCTACGTCTACAAATACGCAACGGGCCTGAGCGCTTCGATCGCCCTCAGCCACCGCGTCCTGCACGGCGGCAAGCGCGAGCTTGATCAGTATTTGACATTCCTCAAAGGCGGTTGCTCGAAATATCCGCTCGACCTGTTGCGCGACGCGGGCGTCGACATGGAACAACCGGAACCGGTGAACGCAGCAATGACGCATTTCGGTCGGTTGCTCGATGAACTGGAAACGCTCGTTTGACAGATCTCATTTAGCCGCGTCGCTTGCGACGTGTTCTCTTCATGCGTCGTCCACCAGCAAACATCCGCGCGACATCGAAGAAACCCCCGCTGCACCTCCAACCCACCACGCTCTGGGACTACCCCTCACAGGACTACGGCGACACGCACCAAGGCATCGCCGGCTACAAGGGCGCGACGCCAAGCTACATCGTCTGGAATCTTCTGCGGCGGTATACGAAGGAACGCGAGCTGGTCATCGATCCGTGCTGCGGCAGCGGAACGACGCTCGATGTCGCACGCGATCTGAATCGCAAAGCGCTAGGCTACGACGTGCATCCCGCGCGCGGCGATATTTTTCGAGTCGATGCCCGCAAGTTGCCGCCCGAGCTGTCGAACAAGGTCGATTTCGTGTTTATCGATCCGCCCTATTCAACGCACTTGGATTACGGCGACGACCCGCGCGACATCGGCAAGCTCGACGCCGCCGGCCCGGACTATTACCCGGCCATGGAAAAGGTCTTCGCCGAAATCCACCGCGTCCTGAAACCCGGCAAACACATGACCCTGTACGTCAGCGACAGCTACGTCCACGGCAACCCGCCACGCTTTCACCCGATCGGTTTCGAGTTGTTCGCCCGCATGCAGCAAGCCGGCCTGACGCCGGTCGACATCGTGGCCGTGACGCGACACAACAAAACGCTGGACATGGGCAACTACCGCAGGGCCGCGGAAGAGGGGAACTTTTTTCTGCGTGGATTTAACTACCTGTTTGTGATGAAGAAGCCAAGCATCTAACTCCTCTCCCTCGTACTCGGGGGAGAGGCGGGGTGAGGGGTCTTCGGCTTCACCTTGCAACCCGGCCGTCTACCGTGACAGAGTTGTCGTCTCTTATGCCGATCGGAATGGATAGCTTTGCGCCGCCCACGGAATCGCTATCGACATAGATGTCAACTTTGCAGTCAATCGTTCTACCATTCCGAAAAATCTGCATAGACATATTTCCGCCGTTCGCTGAAAGCACTTTCTGAACATTTGCGAGCGGCTCGATGCTACCGAATGGAATCTGCACTTTGTTGTAACTAATGATCGCGTTGTCGATTCGATCACTTCCTTGGTTGCTCAGGACGATCGTAAATGCGTTCGTGATCGCTTCATGGATCGCGATGTACCCGGCACAAATTGGAACGTTCGAAAGCAACAAAACTGCCACGCCAACGGCGCGACGGAGGTTGCGTTTCCGCTCGTCGCCCGTTTCGCGACGCAACACTTCGATCAGATAAATTAGCCAAACGACGAAACCGCTGAAGACAATCACACAGCCTGAGATTATCCATAGAAATCCGACCGGCTCGAAACCCCTTAGCCGCGTCGCGAACCACATGAGGAAAATGAGCGTGCCGAACGTCAGCGAGGTGATCGCGGAAATAAACGCAAACAAAAAGAGCTTCGGATCAGCGCGCTTCCGCGGCGCGGGCGACGCATACGCAAGCGGCCGCGCTTTGGCCGAATTGTTCGGGAGAGCATCGTCCCTCATCGCTCTTTCCCCGTCGTCGTCATCGACAACGCCACCTCATCCGCGGCCTTATCGATGGCTTCGTATCTGTCGTCGAGGCAGACGATGCTGACGCTGACAATTTCGTCGCCGACTCGGATTTGTCGTGACGAGACGTCAAATTTTGTCGACGTCGTCTGATACTTCGTTCGCGTTTTCTTGAGGAAGCGGCGGTCCGACAGATTCACCACGCCGCCGACTATGGTGCTGCCTTCGATTTTAAATTGCGTTTTCTCGCCGTTGACGATTTCGTCGACGATCACATCGCGCAGTCGCGGATCGCGCTTGGCCTCGGGCGGGAGTTGGCGAACACTGATGGCGAGCAGGTTCGTGTCGTCGGCATTGTCGTGAAACGTGGCGACGATGCCGCTGTCGACACCGCCGCGAATCTCCGGCTTCCAGTCATTCGGCGCGTTGAGCCGAAGTTTCGCGCTGCCGATCGTCGTCAGCTTTTCCGAAAGCGTGACCGGCTTCGACGCGGTGCGCGTGGATGAGCGAGCAGTCGCTATCGATTTCGGATCCTTCACGCTGAGAACAATCTTCTCGGCGGTTTCGAAGATCGGCCTGGCCTCTTCGGGCTTGTCGGTGTAGGCCGTCACCGCGACGGCGATGAGGTTCAGGCCGACGACGCGATAAAGCTGAAGCTGATCGCCGACCTTCCCGTTTTTGCGAAACGTGTGATGAATGCGCAGGAAAAATCGGTCGTCCTTCTCGGCCACGGGCGGGGAAAGGATTTCGGTCTCGCCCTTCTTCGCGCCGTCGCGGATGCGTTTGCAGATCGATTGCCCGATCGGGTTCGCATCGTCATCCGTCAATCCTTGCGGCTGCAAATCCGCATTGACGGCCAGCATCGCCGGCGGATTCCCACTCGGGCCGTTGCGGGCGTAAGCGAGCGTGCGACCGTTGTTTGAATGGCCGGCCGGAACCCAGCCGTCGTCCGAGGGCGGCAGCAGGAACACGATCTCGCCGCCGACGAGGCTCGCAGTTTCAGTGGATGTCGTGGTCGGAAGCGTCGTCGGCTTAGTGGACGGCGCGGCGCTCGCCGCGAGCGTGAGAGTCAGCAGAACGAGGTTGACCAGAATCAGCCGCCGCATGATTGCCCCAACGCCGACCGTGACTTCTACTTGATGTAACCCTTCACTTTGAAATGCGCCAGCGCCTCATCCGTGTTCTTGAACACCTTCGTCGCGGTTTCGGTGATGAACGGGCTCGGAATGCCGCGGCAGGCCCAGACGACGTAGACGTCCTTGCCGCCTTCAAACGCATGGTGCAGCTCGCGCTCCACGCCGCTCGATAAACCCGGCTTGCCGTTCGGCAATTCCGGCACATAGCTGACGATCATGTCGCTCTGGTCGACCATCTTAAAATCACGCATGTAAATCTGGCCCATGATGTCGCCGCTGATCTGCACGACATCCGCCGTCTTCAGCGTGATCGGACCATCCGACGCCTGCACGACCATCGTTTCTCGGCCGTCGAGCACCGCTTTTTCCGCCGCCGTGTGCAGCAGAAATTCATCCACGTCGCCCGGGTCGAAGGCGATGAAATGCTCCGCCAGCGTGGCGCGAAATTTATCAATTTCCGCCAGCGTGTCGGGCAGGTCCATGACGTGGCTCATCGGAAACGATGGATAGACTTTTTTCTTGTTGCTCTCGAACATCAGCCGGAAGATTGTGTCCGTCGTTGGGATGGTCCGACCGCGGCTGACCATGAAGAAGTGCCCATAGCCGCGTAAAATATTCGCGAGCATTTCGGTCGCGAGAAGTTCCTCTTCTCGCCACACCATGATGTCTTTCAGCGAGTGATCGATGTCGTGATCGCGTGCGAGGCGTTGATGCACGCTCTCGGCATTATCGAGGATGGTGATGTAGAGGTCGGCGTTGAACTGCTTGATCTGGTCGTAATCGAAGGCCGCAAAAAGCCCGTGCCGCCAGCGGAACGTGGCGTGGGTGTTGATAAGAACATGCTCGTGGCGTTCGCTTTGCCGTTGTATCTCTTTAAACACCGCACGGCGGAGCGTATTGAGGCGGCTGATCGGCAAATTTAGGATACGGCCGGCGGGCACGTCCGGCGCTTCGTCGTACATCATCTTGCCGACGTTGAAGACAGCCAGATCGTACCCCGCTTTTTTCGCCAGCAGTTGAACAGCGTCAAGGTAAGGCCCTTTATCGACGCCGACTTGTCCGGTAACAATTGCACGCATGCTGCGCGCATCCTAGTCGCACGAGCAATTTGCGTCGATTGCAAAGTCATGGTGACGAAGCGCGGAGTGTGCTGGCCGTTGCGTGACGATGCGTGTAAAGATGAGCGTTCTCGGCCGTGAGCGGACCACGCCGTGATGGCAGCCGCCGAGAAACGCGTTTAAAGGAAAAAGAATGTCCCTCCTCGTGACTGGTAGTATTGGTATCGACACCGTGGAAACCCCTGCCGGCAAGCGCGATGACGTGCTGGGCGGGAGCGCGATTTATTTTTCGTATGCCGCGAGCTTTTTCACACCCGTGCGTCTGGTCGGCGTGGTGGGCGACGATTTTCCCGCCGGCGCGCTCGATTTATTTGCGAATCGCGACGTCGATGTGACCGGCCTGGAAAAACGCGCCGGCAGCAAAACATTTCGCTGGCATGGGTCATACGTCAAAGATCTGAACGAGGCGGTGACGGTCGAAGTCGATCTGAACGTGCTGGCCGAGCGGGCGCCGAAGATTCCGCAGAACTTTCTCGACAGCCGCTACGTCTTTCTCGCCAACACCCACCCCGCTCTTCAGCAGCAGATGGCCGGCCATCTTCCGCAGAGCAAGCTCGTCGTCGCCGACACGATGAACTTATGGATACAAACCGAGCGCGTGGAGTTGCTCAAACTGTTGAAGCAGATTCATGGCCTGGTGCTCAACGACGGCGAGGCGCGCTTGCTGACCGACAAGAAAAATCTGATCGAAGCCGCGCAGGATGTGCTGAAGCTTGGCCCGAAGTTCGTTGTGATTAAAAAAGGCGAGCACGGCTGTCTGCTGTGCGCGGGCAACGATGTCTTTGTGTTGCCGGCTTTCCCGACGGCCAAGGTCGTAGACCCCACCGGTGCCGGCGACAGCTTCGCGGGCGGGATGATGGGCTATCTGTCCACGCAGGGCGGCAGCTTGTCGGTCGCCACGATCAAGCGCGCGCTCGCGTTCGGCACCGTCGTCGCCAGCTACACGATCGCCGACTTCTCGCTCGATGGTTTGAAAGTCGCCACTCGCGATTCAATCGACGACCGGTGGAACATGTTCAAGGCCGCGTTGAGCTTTTAACTCTTTTTTAGCCGCGGACTTTAATCCTCAGAATTTGAACACATCTCGCGATTGCCCTGAACTTGGTGAGGTTTCTCTGACTCCTCTTTGACCGCGCGACGTTGTGTGCAATCAAGAGATCGCTTGCCCGAGACCTGATGTGAACAAGAAACCCCGCAGCGGCCGTCGTCGTTGGACGTTTGCCGCCGCGGGGTGTCGCACTTCTCAAATTGTCGATCGCCCATGCGATCCGGGCAGGGTGTCACCACTCCGGAAGACACTTATTGCTTCGTCGTGCCGGCCGCGGCATCAGACGTCGTTCCGCCCTGCGGCGCGCTGCTGTCAGACATCGTGCTCTCCGTGCGGCTCATGCGCGACAGATGTTCGGCCGAGAGGCTTTTGCTGTCCGGATTCTCGCCGGTCTTGAGTGCGATCTGGTCTTTCACCAGGCCGTGATCGACGAGATATTGCGTGATCGAATCTTTGCGGGCGGCGAGCGTGGCATCCTTCTCGCCGAGGTTGATGTAGACCGTCATCGGATCGACGCTGTCGTCGTCCTTCAACATGAGGTCGAGCTTGGCCATGCCGAGCGAATTGAGCTTGTCGCCATCAAAGTGGCACGGCTGCAGCGTCGCGTCGGCGCGAGCACCGCTGGCGGCCTGAGCGGTCATGAACTGCTGCGTGGAACGGGCTTCATCCTTTGGGAAAAAGCTGTCCATGCCGCTGTTATCGGTTTGACAGCCGGCGAGCACGGTCAGCGCCCCGGTGAACACCAAACCGGACAGCAGGACGTTCTTCTTCGAGATTTTTCGATTGGTCTTGGTCATGGTTGACTCACTTCCTTGTTTCGATCGTTCGAGGGATATCTGTTGATCTGTATTGTCTATTCGGTCATCAAGGCGCTGTGCATGAGCCCGATGACGGTCGGGCCGGCCAGGACGATAAAGGTGGCCGGGAAGATGAACAGAACCAGCGGGAAGCTCATCTTGACCGATGCTTTGGCCGCCATTTCCTCGGCGGCGTGCTGACGCTTGGTGCGGAGCGCGTCCGCTTGAATGCGAAGCGCGCCCGCGATGCTCGTTCCGAAGCGCTCGGCCTGAATCAACATCGATGCCAGGCTGACCAGCGCGGCGGATCCGGTTCGCGTCCCGAGATTCTTCAATGCTTCACTGCGGCTCAGGCCTACGCGCGTTTCCATGTGAGCGATGCCCAGCTCGCGAGACAGGGCCGGATGGGCGATGCCCAATTCCATGCCGACGCGCTGCATGGCCGCATCGACGGTGAGACCCGCCTCCACGCAAACGACCATGAGGTCGAGCGCGTCCGGCAATGCCAGCTGAAGCGCGGATTGATTTCCCTTGATACGCTGCTTCAGCCAGATGCGCGGTGCGAAGTAACCGACCAGGCCGCCCAGCGACAAGCCGAGCATGATCTGCTGCGTCCAAAGGCCGAGGGCATATCCGATTGCAACACCGCCACCCATCAGGATCACCTTGGCACCGGTGACCACTCGCACGGCCGCGGGGTTATAGATGCCCGCACGACCGAGCTCGCGGCGAAGCGTGCTCTGCTTCTCACGGCTCGACGGCATGAACGGCTCGGCAGCGCTTTCGCCGATCTTTTTCATCGTCGATTTAAAGCCGCTCTGTCTTGGCCCGTTCGATTCGACCGTGCCTTCGTTTACTTGCTTGGCGGCGTCAGCAAGGCGGTTGCGAAGCTTGGCGCCTTCGGTGTTCACAAAGAGCCGTGACACAAAATAGCCCACCATCGCGATGCAGCCGACGATACAGGCGAAGAATAAGTATTGATCTTTCATGAGTACGCCAGTGGTCAATGGTCAGTCGTGAGCAAATCACACACGCACGGTCGTGATCTTCTTGATGCAGTACAAACCCATCATCGCCAGGCCGAAGGCGATACCCAGCAACATCAGGCCGGTGTTCGTTTTAATAAGCACGCCGGCGTAATCGGGGTTTAACGCATAGCTGATGAAAAACATCACGCCGGGAAACGCGGTCAGGATGTAGCCGGTGAAGCGACCTTCGGCGGTCTTCGCTTTGACGGAGTTCTGCAAGCGGATGCGCTGGCGGATCATCGTGCTGATGTTGCCGAGCACTTCCGACAGATCGCCGCCGGTCTGACGCTGAATGAGCACGGCCGTGACGAAGAAGGCAAAGTCGGTGCTCTCAATGCGGGTCGACATGTCCTTGAGGCAGTCATCCATCGACGAGCCGAGCGAATGCTGGTCATACGCACGACGGAACTCAGCGGCCAGCGGCTGCGGGAGCTCGTCGCTCATCATCTGCAAGCCCGTGCTCAAACTGTGACCTGCGCGAAGAATTCGGCTAAGGAAATCGAGCGCTTCCGGGAGCTGGTCGGCCAACGCTTTTTGACGGCGTGCACCCTTGGAATTGATGTAAACGATCGGCAGATAAAAGCCGACGGCCGCACCGATCGCCGGGAACAGGTACGACCCCATGATCAGGAACATGATCCCGAACACGGCCGCGCCGATCGAAACGCAGATCGCGATAAATCGCTCAAGCGACGCTTCGGGATACGCCTGGCGAAGCTTCTTGCCGATGCGATCGAAGATGCTGATGTTGCCAAGCAGGCCGGCCGACGCCTGCTGAAATGTGATCTGGCGCGAGACATCGCTGTTCCCGATCATGTCAGGACGATTCTCCGTGCTCAATCGCTGCTTGAGCCGGCGCTTCTCGCCGTCGGTCATGCTCGCCGTGACTTGCACGATGGCAAACACAGCCAGCGCGACGGCGGCAGCGATTATCAGGGGTAGCATCAATCCGTCCATAATTGCCTCGAACGCACCGTTGTTGGTGCTGCTAAACGTGAATCTCGCTGATTACATCTCAATGTTGCGACGCATGAACAACTCGCCCGGCAACTTGATGCCGCGATGCTCGATCCGCTCGAAGCAACGCGGCCGGATGCCGGTACACATAAAATGACCCGTGGTGTTTCCGTCGCCGTCCACGCCCGACTGTTCGAAAGAGAACAAGTCGTGCATCTGAAGCTGGTCCCCTTCCATGCCGGTGATTTCGCTGACACGCGTTACTTTTCGCTTTCCGCCGGTCAGACGAGTCGCCTGCACGATGAGCTGAATTGCGCTCGATACCTGTTGTCGCAGCGCCCGCATTGGAATGTCGTAACCCGCCATCGCGACCATGACTTCCAGTCGCTGCAACGCATCGCGCGTGTTATTCGCGTGAACCGTCGTCATCGAGCCATCGTGGCCGGTGTTCATGGCCTGGAGCATGTCGAGCGCTTCGGCGCCTCGACACTCGCCGATGATGATGCGATCGGGGCGCATACGCAGACAGTTTTTCACGAGATCGCGCTGCCCGACTTCGCCCTTGCCTTCGATGTTCATCGGGCGGGTTTCCAGACGCACAACGTGCGGCTGTTGAAGCTGCAACTCGGCCGCGTCTTCGATCGTGATCACGCGTTCATCTTGCGGGATGTATCGTGACAGGCAGTTCAGCAGCGTTGTTTTGCCCGAACCCGTGCCGCCGGAGATCAGCACGTTGCAACGCGCCTGCACGGCGGCGGAGAGGAAATCCATGACCGCGGCCGGAAACGCGCCCGCGCGGATCAAGTCTTCGAGTTGCATCGGCTTGGAACCGAATCGACGAATCGACATCGCCGGCCCGTCGAGCGCGAGCGGCGGGATAATCGCGTTGACGCGGCTGCCGTCGGCAAGACGCGCGTCGACCATGGGGCTCGTCTCATCGATGCGTCGACCGACCTGGCCGACGATTCGATCGATGATCTGGCGAAGATGGCTGTTGTCACGAAAGCGAACTTCGCTCAGCTCGATGCGACCCTTCTTTTCCACGTAAATGCGATCCGCGCGATTCACCATGATGTCGCTGATCAGCGGATCCTTCAGCAGCGTCTCCAGCGGTCCAAGGCCGAAGGTTTCGTCCATCACCTCGTCCATGAGCTTTTCCTGCTCGGTGGAGTTGATGAGGCCCTTCTCGCTTTGGCAAAGCTCGCGAATCAGGACGCGCACTTCCTTCCGGACGACGTCCGCCGGAAGCGTTTTTAGGTTTTGAACGTCGAGACGTTCGACCAACTGCTGGTGAATGCGCACCTTCAGCTGCGTCATGTAAATCTGCCGCTCGCTGGGTGGTGCGGGCGCGACCATGCTGGTGCGTTGCGCCGCCAGTTGCACGCGGGGCGTCGAATTTGCCGGCGATTCGGCGATCGCGTCCGCCTCGGCCGAAGTGATCGGTTTTAGCGCGGCGGGCAGCGTCTGCGTCGAGTTGTTTCGCGTGAACAGGCCCATGTGTTTCCTCAGTCGGCGGTCGGGACTCAGCAGTCGTCAGCAAAAAAAGTCACGCGGCCTTCGTCACCGGCACGGGCGTATGAATCGTCTGCGCCAGGCCCGTCAGTGCGATGCTCATTTCGCTGCGCGGTGCGCGGAGCACGACCGGCTCGCCGTAGTTGATCGCCGCGATCGCATTCTTGAAATCGTTCGGAACCAGCCATGAAATCTTCAGGCCCAAAGCCCGCTCGACTTCTTCCGGTTCGATGTCCCAACCCTTTTTCACAAAACGGTTGACCACGATGCGAATCTTGCTGCTCTCGATGCCCATGCGACGCAGCGCGCCGACGAATCGCTCGGCGTTCTTGGCGCTCGGAACATTCAACTGCATCACGACGAGATTCACGTCGGCCGACTGAATCGCTTGTGCGTAGACCGGATCGACGCTCATCATCGAATCGACGACGACATAGTCGAACATGCGGCCGGTGATGTTGAACAGACGCTGCAAACCGGCCTGGCTGACGCGAAGCGTGTCTTCCGGAAGTTCCGGCCGACCCAGAATCGCCAGCTTGCTCTTTGCATGAATCGTGAACGCGTTGTCGAGCAACTGCTTGTCGAGCTTTTCAGACGATTCCATCACGTCGGCGATCGTGTAGCGCGGGCGGCTGTCAAAGTAGCTCGCCACCCCGCCGCTCACGAGATCAAGGTCGATGAGGGACGTTTTGGTGGTGGTCGCGAGTGAGGCAGCGACGTTGCAGGCGATCGTTGTTGAACCACAGCCGCCCTGCGTCGGGATGACATTGATAATCCTGGCGCGTTTCCCCATGCCATGCACTGTCGCCACTCGCTCAACCGCCGCCGCGAACTTCGTTTCGGTGATCGGCAACGGGATAAACTCGCGCACGCCCAGGTGCATCGCTTCCATGAGCAAGTTCGGATCGAGCACCTGGCTCATCGCGAAAAAGCTGATGTTCGGATACTGGCGAGGCAGTTGGCCAATCTTCTTGATGTTGTCCGCCGCGCCTGGATCGAGATTCACGATGACAAGCTGAGGCGCGTCGGCGCGATTCAGGAGTTGCGAGAGCTGGTCGCACGCCGGGAACTGCCCGATGACGTTCACGCCGAACGTCGTGAGGAAGTTGGCTAGCTCCTGGCGGTTGGCGGAGTCGCTATCGATGATGATGCTGTTCAGTTGGACGAACATAGGCTGCTCACTCAATCCGTGATGTTTTAGACCCTGAAGACCGATAATCCGCGTCTGACAACCCGTCGTTGGATTCACAACCCGGTCCGTATGTCTTTCATCGGTTCAACCGGCTGTGACATGATTCACTTATGCCCAGGCCGGTTGAAAATTCTTCCTCCCGGCCCCGTGGGGGAGGCCGGGAGGGAAAAGATTTCGATCAGTTGCCGGCCTCGGCAGGCTGGGTTGCCGGCACGAAGCCGTACGATCCCCGGAACCGCGGTGCATCGATGTCGGTGCTTTCGGCCATCATTGACGGCCCGGTGGTCGGAGCCTTGTGCGAGTCCGGCATTTCGCCGCCCAGATCGCGGTTCCAGAACAAATCGTTTTCGCTCGGGTTCCGCCACTTCTCCCCCGGCATGGTCGGAACCTGCGCGGGGTTGAGGCCTTCAACCAGCCGAGGAGTGACGAGCACGATGAGCTCGGTCTCCTTACGCTGATATCGAACGCTGCGGAACAGAGCCCCGACGATCGGTAGATCGCCGAGCAATGGCGTCACGTCTTTCTGAGCCTGAATCTGGTTGTTCAAGAGACCCGCGATCGCGAAGGTCTGACCATCGGCGAGTTCGACGGTCGTGTCGACTTCGCGGGTCGTAATGCCCGGAATCACGTAGCCGTTAAACCGAACGGCTGTCGTGAAATCCAGATCGCTGACTTCCGGTGCGACTTTCAGGCGGATCTTGCCGTTGCCCAGAATGACCGGGACGAACAGCAGATGCACGCCGTATTCGCGGTATTCAACCGTGACCGCGACGCCGCCCGAACCACCGCCGCCCTGCGTGACCGGAACCGGGAACTTACCACCGGCCAGGAACTCGGCCTTCTGCCCGCTGATGGTCAGCAGGTTCGGCTCGGCCAGGGTGCGGAGCAGGTTGTTCGATCGCAGCGCCTGAATGAAATATTCGAGATAGAAATTGCCGATCTGTCCCGCGCCGTAGAGCGTGACAGAAGGATTCACGGCAGTCGCACCGTCCAGAGCCACGCCGTTGATCCCCGCGCTGGTGCCGACGGTGCCGGAGTTGAGCAGACGACCGGACGGGTTGACCTGTCCGATGTTGCTGCCGCCCAGGAAGCCGCCGCTGATGTAGTTGCCGTTGACGCCCAGTTGGCTGACGGCCGTCCGCGACACTTCCGCGAAACGCACCTGCAACATCACCTGCTTGCCGCCGGACACTTCCATCAGGTTCAACACCTTCGGCGAGTAAGGCGACGCCACGGCGGCGGCCTGCTCGGCGGTTTCGGTGTTCGGCACGTGCCCACGCAGCGCGATCGCGCCGTTGAGCTGGGCCACCTGGATGTTCGTTTCAGGGAACATCGCTTTCAGTTGATCCTGAAGCGTGTTCATGTCGGCCGTGACGTTGACGTCGATCACCTGCGAGCGATCGGCATCGTCCCAGACGATCATTTGCGTCGAGCCAGGTTTCTTGGCGGTGATGAGGATGTTACCTGGTCCGATCGTGTTGTAGTCGGCGATGTCGGGGTTGCCGATGCTGACACGCTTGTACTGAACCTTGGTCGTCACGACCTGGCTGCGGTTCACGGTCAAGTTGATGCGGCCGTCGGCGTCCACGCCGTCAGCGATCATCCCGATCGATGTGCCGTTGGCATGCGTCGGCATTGTTGAAGGCGTCATCGCAGCCCGGGGCGCTTCCTGCGCCGTGGTCCCGCGAACCGACGCGAAGGTCAGCCCCGCGACCGCCGCCGCGATCCACGCGACGCGCGATGCCCGTTTGGCCGTCCCGCTGCCAATGTTCCGTTCCTTGGAGGTGTTTGCGTTGATCTGTTCCATTGGATCCTCTTTGGCGTTCGTATCCGGTCGGCTCGCGGGGATTGAGAAAAATCCTGCGTGTCGGTCCGTCCCCAAATGGGGTTTGACTATTCGGTCTCTGTTGTCTTGAAGCCCGTTTAACTGCGTGATCGAATTCAGTGTGCCCCGCCGACGGCCGGCGTGGTGTCGGCACCAGTGGTCATCGGAAGCGTTGGTGCACGGCCGTCCGCCGGCTTGTCCGACGGGGTCGTCGCCTTGGCGGTTCCACCGTAGAGGCTCGAGTCGAAGCGAACTTCGGACTCGACAGTGCCGCGGATCGCTTTGATCGACGTGTAGGCCTGCTCACCCTTGCGAGCGCTGCTGCCGCGAAGGTTCGCCGCAGTCACGCCCGGGGTATTGGTGAACTCTTTGTCGTTGTTATTGCGAAGCACGAGGCGCGGACGACCGTTGGTCGCGGCCAATTCGATCGCTTCGGCTTCGGTCGGTGTCGCCATCAGCGTGACGCTGCGGAAGACCACCGGCTCGTCGCTTTTCTTGTCCGGCTGCTTGACCATGCGCTGGCCAACCGCGGAGATCTCGACGTTCTGAACGACAGTGCGCGAGATCATCTCGCCGGCCACTTCGGACTGAACGGTTGCAATCAGGTCAACGTGCGCGCCTGGGATGAGCATGCCGCCCACGCCGGAGAACTCGTTGATTTCGATCGAGATCGCTCGCATGCCCTGCGGGATGATCGCCTGAAGACCCGTGCCCGTGCCGGTCGGCGTGAGCAGGTTGTCGGAGATCGCCTGGCCCTTGCCGAGCTGTGTCGCGGCGACGCGGCCCTGAACGCCGTCGATCGACGTGTAGGCAGAATCCGGCAAGGTGTCGGGAGCGACATGGCCGATCGTGCAGTTCTCACTGCTCAATGCTTCGCCGGCACCAATCGGTTGCTTGGCGATGACGATCGACACCATGTGCGTGTTGTTCGTGTCGCCACCTTTGTTCTTCGCCATCCAGTCACGCCCCAGCTTGAGCGCAAACACGCCCAGCACAAGTGCGAGTGCCAACGGCAGCCAAGTCTTCATGTTCATAACGCGTCTCCAGTTTCGAGCAATGTCTTTCGGTCAAGTGCGTACCAACTTTTGTCGCCTGACCTCTTTGTGTCGGCGGTTCCGGATAGTCGGTTTAGAACGATCGCGACGATTCGTGCGCAAATACCTGACGCGCAATCCGACCAGCCGGTACGCGTCGACATAAGGAAAATCGACGAAAACCTTGACTGGCACGGAGCGAAGTCAAGCCTCGAACGTTATTGGAATGAGATCGTTGAAATCGGACGTGATTGCAGTGCTGCCGGTCACGATTTGAGGAATATGCGCGAGAAGGACCACCGGTCGGAGACATCTCGTGTTCAGAAAACGAATCCCTCTCTCCGGTACTCCGGGGAGAGGCGGGGTGAGGGGTCTCCGCATCTGCGGATCTACGCGAGACAAAAGAGAAGACCCCTCACCCTACCTCTCCCCAGAGTACTGGGGAGAGGAGTTTGGAGACATCACGTGTTCAGAAAACGAGCTGATCCGCGGTTGCACAAGCAGTCGCTTGCGGCCTCGCGGATCAGATCGCACTCGATTTGTGAGAAGAGGTGCTACCCTTCTTTGCGCATCACCGTGACGCCTTTAACCAGCTTGGTCGCGCCGATGAGCCCCATGGGCCGGAAGCCGTTGCCCACCGTGCCCCAAGTGCAAGTCACGGTAACCCAAATTTGCGTGCCGGCCGTCAAACCGCTGACGTTGAGCGCGCTGGTGCCGTTGGATGTAATCGACGTTGAGTAGCCAGAGCTGGTTAAACCCGAAGCTGACATCGACGCCGTGATGGCGCTCGTGACGTCGGAGTTTGTCGCGGTCGGCGTGATGCCGGCGCGAGCGCCTTCACGGGCCGCGCCTTGCAGCGAATGCTTCACGTAAAAATAATAGCCGTATTCGACCGTGCCGAACGTCAGGGAGAGCAGGATTGGAAAGACCAGGGCCGCGTCCAGCACGGCGCTGCCGCGGAACCGACGCCGGCGAGACGATCCGCTGTCACGATTGGTGGTGGTTTGCGCGTGCATGATCTTTTCTGATCATCGGCGCGTCGAAGGGGTGACTTAACAGAGGGTGAATCCGCACAGCATTTGTTTAGCGGCACCGCTTGCGGTGCGTTCGTTTCGTCATCGATTCGTCATCGATCGATGAAGAACGCACCGCAAGCGGCGTCGCTAAACGAAAGATTATCGGACTCCGCAGACGATCAGCGCCGCAATGATAATCGATACCGCATATGGCAGATAACCGCCGACGCTTTTGAAGGTGCCGTCAGCGCGCGTCACGTGGTTGATGCCAAGCTCGCGGGGATGGGCAACGCTGACGGCCAGGGTGGCGGTGTTGCGAAACAACGCGACCAGTTTGCCGGATGTTATTCCGACAACAATCGCGTGAATGGAGGCAACGATGGTTGAGATGAGAAACACGCTGAGCGTGTTGTATGGACCGAACCACGCGCCCAAGGCGGCGAATAATTTGAGGTCGCCCCCGCCCCGAATCTTTAGAAGCCAAAAGGGTAGATTGAGCGCGAAGCCAGCGAGGACGCCGAGCAGCGCACCAGCCAGAGTGCTGGTAGGCAGCGGCAGGCTCGTCTGAAGCAGGCCGGTCAGCAGCACGCTGAGCGTCAACCAGTTTGGGATGCGGCGAGTGCGCAGATCAATCCATGTTCCCACGCTGAGCATGGCAAACAGCGGAAACAAGACGAGCAGGCGTTCCGTCGCGATCATGTGAGACGCGTCACCGGTGACGCCATTGTCCAGTTTTCAGATGGTCATTAAAGCGTGCTGTTCACACTCGACCAACGAGCGACGACTCTTGTTCCGACCGCGCCGATCACGGCGATCGCCGTCACGACGATCAGCCCCAAAACCAAGGCGTATTCGATCGTTTCCGTACCCGCCTGGTCGGCCAACAAGCGATGGATGTTGTTTTGAATCTGACGCATGACATTCACTCCCACGGAAGAACGGCTGATCGTGCGACCACGTGACGCCGAGTTGACCAGTTCGGTCATGAACGGTGATCAAACGCGCGTACGCGGCAGCGGATTGACCGCCGTCGCGCACGCGATTGATCCATGTGAAATCGTGCACGCCCCGTCTCGGAGCCGCGACGATTTGATGAATTACATCGAGCTGTTCAGCGACGTCCAGCGCGCGACAACCTTCGTGCCTACCGCGCCGATGACGGCGATGGCAGCGACGACGATCAGACCGGCGATCAGGGCGTATTCGAGCACTTCGCCGCCCTGTTCATCGCGAACAAGCTTCTTAAAAAGGTTCTTCATTTTCAGGTTCCTCGGGCAAAAATCTTCAAAAACAAGTGGTGCCGGACGCTTGCGCGCCCGGCACCAAGTCCGTTACATCGAGCTGTTGAGCGACGTCCAGCGCGCCAGCACTTTCGTGCCGACCGCACCAATGACCGCGATGGCGGCCACGACGATCAAACCAGCAATCAGGGCGTACTCGAGCACTTCGCCGCCCTGCTCGTCCTTCGAGAGGCTTACGAACAGATTCTTTATCGCCTTCATAACTATCTCCGTTAGGCGACCGACAGATTCTCGCGACGCGCGTTCCGCTGTGTGAAAGCGGGCTTAAAGTCGTCGAGCACAAGCGCCCCATCGCGCCAAAGCGTCGGCCACTCGGCCGTCGCTAGCCGGGCTGCGGAACTGACATCCGAACCCTTTCAGGCCTCGGGCAGCTCACACTGTCCAGTTGCATCTTTCACATCGAACGAATTCCAGGGTGGCTTAATCAGGCGCGCAAAGATTAGGGAAACGCCCGATCCCGCCCGGGTCTGATAAGCGCTGAACCGCCCGTGCAGTGATGCCAGACGATTCAGAGCCCCGAGAACCTCACGCTATCGGCGACGCGCGGATTGGATAATGAATCGTGGAAGGAAGGAGAGTTATCGGACAAAGCCACCGGTGCGGTGTCGCGTTATTTTGAATGCGGGATATCCGCGGCCGTCGTCGCGAGTTTGCCGGCCAGGACGCGGTCGCGCTCTTCCTTCACCCACGGAATGCGGTCGGCATTGCGATCCATCCAGATCGGCATCGGCGTGCGCATGCCGCGCTTGTCCAGGTCGGTAAACTCGACCACGACATCTTCGCGCGAATAGCTGCTCAGATCATGCAGCTTCCCCATGTGAATGCAGTCGGTCGGGCAAGGTTCGGTACAAAGCGCGCAGAAAAGGCACTTGCTGTAGTCGATTGCAAATCGAAGCAGCTCGCCGCCTTTTGGATCGACCTTGCCGGTGTTTTTGTCGATCTTGCGCGGGCCGGTTTTATCTATGTAGATACAGTCAACCGGGCAGGCCTTCGCGCATAGATCGCACGCGATGCATTTGTTGAGCTCGAACTCGTGAATGCCGCGATATCGCGGAGCGAAGGTCAGCCGCTGCTCCGGATAATTCACGGTGACGGTTTTCTGAAAGCAGTATTTCAGCGTGATCTTCATGCCGATTACGACAGATCGCAGGTTGTCGAAGATGTTCTGAAAATACGCGCGCACCGTCATCGAAAATATCCTGCTCAATACTGCTGCACCAAACCTGTCGCTTCGACCGATAACTCAATCTGTCTCGACAAAGGTTTTCAATGCTCGAACGCTTCGTCTCGCTCTCGTGGTATCTCGCGGCCCTCAGTCTGACTTTTGCCAGCGGCCTGCTGGCGATGGTCCTGATCCATCGCGCTGTTTTTCAAATACTCGCCGGTGGTTTCGGGAATGCGACTGGCTGTTTGCTCGTCGGCGCAACGCTGGGCACGGTCGCGATACTCCTGGCCAAGCATCGAACGGATCTGGTCTAAGCAATCTTGAGCTCGAACGTCGCGCCAGGAAATGCCACGACGTTCACCATTGAACCCACGCCGATCGCGCCGTTGTTCAAGTCAATCGTCGATGCCCCGTCCGGCAACGTCACGACGAACGTTGCGCTAGCATGAACGACGATCTGCTTTTCATCTAAAAACTTTACTCGACCTTGCACGATCTTCGGCGGGCCCATGATCGGGGTGATGAAATTCCCGCCGCTGGGCACGCTGTACACCTTCCGCGCATTCAGACGAATCAGCCCTTCCACCGGCGTATTTAACGGCAGATTCGTCTCACCGGTGGCAGTCAGTTCCAGTTCATAGGTTGAACCCGCCGGCTTGAAAACCGCTTTCCCCGCGCGCGTCTGGCTGATCCGGCCTTTCGCAGGAAAATCTGTAACGCTTGGCATGGCGGGCGATGCTAGCTGTCGGGTGGTGAAGCGTCAAAGCCGGAAGAACCCGCGAAGCCGCGACAAAGAAAGCCAAGCGTTCCGACGCACCAAGACGAACGCGATGAGCGCACGTCCGCTGAACTCATTTAGCCCGGTCGCTTGCGACCGGCTTCTCCAAGTTCAAAACGAACGCGATTCGGTAATTCGTAAAACATCGATCGCAAGCGACCGGGCTAAATCGATCGCTGATCAACCAAGCATTTTGTCGCGCAACGATCGAATTCTTCCTCCCGATTTCATCGTATAATCCGCACGTGCTCACGTTGCTCGTCATGCAGGGCCCCGACAAGGGGCGGCGGTATGAATTGCCGGACAAGCCGGCGCTGATTGGCCGTGAGAGTCGCGCGCTGCCGTTGACGGACAATACCGTCAGCCGGCGACACGCCGAGCTGTTTCCACGCGAGAAAGATTGGATCCTAAAAGATCTTGGCAGTTCCAACGGAACGTACGTCAACGGCGTGCGTGTGAACAACACGATGCACCTGAAGCTCGGCGATCAGATCCGCGTCGGCAAAAGCATCCTCGTGTTCGGCGCGTCGACGGGCGTCAGCCGCAGCAGCCATGCGAGCGTCAATCTCGCCGGTGAAGAGGCGGGCATGGAAAGCTCGATCATGCAGAGCATTCAATCGAACGACGACTCGATGGTACTGGCCGTTCCCGAGCCCGCGGCGGCGGCGATGACGAACCTCAAGCTGCTCTACCAACTCGGTGCGGCGCTGGGCAGCAGTTTTACGATTCAGCAAGTGCTGGAAGTCGTCATGGATCTGGTTTTCGAGCACGTGAAGGCGGACCGCGGCATGATTCTGTTGCTCGATGAGAAGAGGAACGAGCTCACGCCACGCGTGGTGCGAGTGCGTGATGAAACCGACAATAAGCGCGCCGATCCAAACGATACCCACGCCCCGATCGGCGGCAGGATTACCAGCGGCGACACGAGCGGCGATGACGCGGACGAACCGGAAAAATTCCATGCCTCACGTACGATCGTCAATCACGTCATGCATTCCGGTGAGGGCGTGCTATCAAGCAACGCGATGACCGACCAGCGCTTCAGCAAAGGCAAGAGCGTTCACAATATGGGCATTCGCTCGGCCCTGTGCGTGCCGATCAAGGCGCGTCGACTCGACATCGCTACCAAGCCCGGCACGCAATCGGATGAAGTGACCGGCGTGATCTACATCGACAGCTCGGTCAAAAATTACACCTACTCCGGCGATCAGCTTCGCCTGCTCACCGCGATCGGCCTGCAAGCCGGCATGGCGGTACAAAACGCCAAGCTCTACCAGCAAGGTTTAGCCGCCGAGCGCCTCGCGGCGATCGGCGAAACGACCGCCGCCCTTTCGCATTCGATTAAAAATATTCTACAGGCCCTGCGCGGCGGCGCGGACGTCGTCGAGATCGGCCTGAAAGCGAACAACGTCGTGCAGGCCGACAAAGGGTGGAAGATCGTCGATCGTAATCTGGAGCGTATCTATAATCTGACGATGAACCTGCTCGCTTACAGCCGGTCGCGTGAGCCAAAGTTGGAGCTGATCAATCCAAAGGTGCTCATCGACGAATGCCTGGAGTTGGTAGCGCCCGGCGCGAATGAGAAGCACGTGATGGCTGTCGCCGATGTGGATCGCGATCACCCTGCCGTGCCACTGGATCCGGACGGACTGCATCAAGTGGTCATGAACCTGTTAACAAATGCGCTGGACGCGGTTGAGCCGGATAAGGGCCTGATCCGGGTTGTTTGCCGCTACGATGCGGAAAATCGTCAGACCATCATTGAGGTGATCGACAACGGAGTAGGCATTCAGAAATCGATGCTTGCCCACCTCTTCGAGTTGTTTCACAGCACGAAGGGCAACCGCGGCACGGGCATCGGACTTGCCGTGACAAAGAAAATCGTTGAAGAGCACGAAGGTTCGATCACCGTCAAAAGCACGCCCGGCGAAGGCACGACGTTCACCGTGAAGCTTCCGATTTATCATGAAAACGTTAGCGACCCGAGCCATACACACGGCCCGGCAAGGTGAAGGAATCATGAATTTAAGATTGACGACTTTGCGACTTCAAATCTCAAATTCCCAAAAATCGTAAATTCGCAAATTCAACCAATGTCGCCACTGACCAAAAAGTTCACGTTCAGCGATCTACGCCGGGCGCGGGAGTCGGGCGATAAGCTCGCGATGCTGACCTGCTACGATTTCAGCACCGCGCGCCTCATGCAGGAGGCGGGCGTGCCAATGCTGCTGGTCGGTGATTCAGCCGCCAATGTCATCCTTGGGCATGACACGACGGTTTCCGCGCCGCTGGCGTTCATGATTGAGATCACCGCCGCGGTTCGGCGCGGCGCGCCAAAATGTCTTGTTTGTGCTGACATGCCGTTTGGTTCTTACGGGGGCGACATCTCGCGCGGCTTCAGAAATGTCATCCGAATGATGAAACTTTCGGCCGCGGACTGCGTGAAGTTAGAGGTGGGACCGGAGCATCATTCGCTTATCGGAGAGTTGGCCGGGATCGGCGTGGCGGTGATCGCTCACATCGGGCTTCGGCCGCAATCAGTGGGAATTTCTGGCGGTTATCGCAGCCGGGGCCGCTCAGCGGATGATGCGGCCGACCTGGTGGAAACCGCTCGGGATATGGAGGCAAGCGGCGCGGCCGCCCTGCTGCTCGAAGCCGTCACGCCCGACGCCGCCGCCGAAATCGTACGGCGAACGAGTATCCCTGTGATCGGCTGTGGCGCGGGAAGTGCATGCCACGCTCACGTGGTCGTCACGCACGATGCGATCGGGCTGTCACCTGGCCGACCGCCGCGTTTCGTGCCGGCGCTCGGTGATGTATCTCAGTCGTTAAAGCGGATGTTTGCGAGCTACGTCGACTACATCCGCCGCGGTGACTACCCCGCCGCCGAGCACCAGTATGAAATGCTCGACGATGGCGAGCGCGAAAAGTTCTCGGTCTGGACTGGCGGCGACTC
Source organism: uncultured Phycisphaerae bacterium (assembly GCA_964236135.1). Taxonomy (GTDB): domain Bacteria; phylum Planctomycetota; class Phycisphaerae; order Tepidisphaerales; family Tepidisphaeraceae; genus CAXSBN01. Next base: position 32,865 of record CAXSBN010000028.1, on the reverse strand, counting down.
AGTCAAGACCCGGCAGAACAATTAAATCGTTCACTAAATAGCAATTGGAGTAGAAATATGAACGCAATTCGAAAAACATTGAGCCTCGCCGCTTTGGGCGGCATATCGGTTGGAACATATTATGGCCTGAGTACCCTGGTGCAGGATGTGAAATTTTCGCGTGCCGAGCAGCAGGTGCAGTCGTCACGAGAGCAGCTGCAAACATCGAATGACATCTCCACGGTTTATCGAAATGTCGGCAAAGTCGTGGAGCCGTCGGTCGTCATGATCGAAGTGCAAAAGACGGTGAAAACGGCCGGCCGGCAGTTCAACATGAGCCCGGACATGCTCAAGCGATTTTTCCCGGATCGCGACGGCGATGGCCAGCCCGATCTTCCGAACGGAATGCAAATGCCGGACGGTGATGACTCGCCAAACCCGAATGGCGGCGAAACGCTGCAACAGGGTGAAGGCAGCGGCGTGATCATGGAAGTCAACGGCGGCACGGGGTTCATCCTCACCAACAATCACGTCGCCGGCGGCGCGACCAAGATGAAAGTCACGCTCTCCGACGGGCGGGAAATCACCGACGTCAAGCTCGTCGGAGCTGATCCGAAATCCGATCTGGCCGTCGTGGAAATTAAGGCCGACAAGCTCATCCCGGCTAAATGGGGCGACAGCGGCTATCTCGAAAAAGGCGACATGATCTGCGCCTTCGGCAGCCCGTTCGGATATGTAGGCTCGATGACGCACGGCATCGTCAGTTCGCTCAATCGCGATCATGTCGGGATCATCAACAGCCAGTTCGCGTATGAGAATTTCATCCAGGTCGATGCGCCGATCAATCCCGGAAACAGCGGCGGACCACTCGTCAATCTGCACGGCGAAGTCGTCGGCATTAACACGGCCATCGCATCGAACACCGGTTCCTTCAACGGAATCGGCTTTGCCATCCCAAGTAATCTGGCCAAGCCCGTCTACGAGCAGTTGAAAACGACCGGGAAAATTACCCGCGGCTGGCTGGGCGTCGAGATCGCCAACGTCGGTGAATCTCGCCTGCACGATATGGTGAATGCCACCGGATATACCGGCACCAACGGCGTGTTCGTGCCCAAGGTCATGAACAACACGCCGGCCACCGGAAAGCTCCAGGCCGGCGATATTGTGACGGCGATTGACGGTAAGAAAGTCGACAACGTCACGCAGTTGCGAGGCCAGATCGCGGTGACGAAGCCGAACACGGATGTCAAACTCGAAGTATTTCGTAACGGAAAGACGGAAGACGTCACGATCAAGCTCGGCGAGCAGCCCGACGATGTGGACTTGCGCACCAATCGCCCGAGCTACAGCCGTAACCGCGGCAACGGCTCAAACAATTCCTCGGCCGCCACCGCGCTGGGTTTAAAAATGTCGACGCCCAATGAGCAGACGCTCAAGCGTTACAATTTGGCGGACGACGCAACCGGTGCGCTGATAACATCCGTCGATCCTAATTCGACGGCCGCCCAGGCGGGTATTGTGCCCGGCGATCTGATCACAAAAATCGGCGACACGCCGGTCACCACGTCCGACGATGCCGCCAAGGCGCTGAATAATGCCAAGCTGTCGGAAGGTGTCCGGATGTATATCACCGGCCACGATGGCGAGCGGTTCGTCTTCCTGAAGACCGAAGGCAAGTAGGCAATCGCGTCGATTTATTTCAGCCGAAGCAGGGACCGGCCGCTAAATACGGCCGGTCCTTCTCGTTCAGATTGACGTCGCCGACGTCGCCACCTTGTGGTGCAGCGCTTCGTACTGCGCGATCGGGTCGTCTGATTCATCGGCAACGTACAATTCCGACCGCGGCCTGAGTGCGGATCGCTCTTTCGGCTCGCTGAATGTCGCCACACGGAGGTGCCGATGTTTCGCATAGATCACGCCCGTCGTGTACTCGGCTGAAAAGAGGTAGCGATACATTGTTCCGTCTGAACCATATATCAGATCGCTCACCCGCAGCTCGGCGGCACCGGGAACGGGAAATCGCTCTGCCACCCGCGCCGCCAAGTCGAACTGATCGCGCGGGCTGAAGTGCATTTGCCATTGCCGCGCTAAGTTCTGGAGCGCGCGACGCCGGCGTCGACAGCGCAGCGAATAGCTCGCGCAAGCAACCAGAGGCAACGCAATCAATCCGAACAAAATTAAATAGGGTGGCGCGTTCAAAGCGTGACATCACCGGGAAGGGGTTGGCACGACGGATGGCGCGGTAGATGGCGCGGTTGAGGAATTACTCGACCCCTTTCCGACGATGATCTTGTAAGCGATATCCTTGTACTCCGGATCGACGGGCGACGCCCGCAACGTAACGTCCATCCAGTCGATGATTTGCTTCACGCGAGGATCGGCCTTATCGCGAAAAATACCGTTGTAGTTGGCGACGGGCGGATGCCGCATCTCGGCCTTCAGCGGAGAGAGGCCATACTGCACGAGGAGCGATTGCTCGCCGTGCCCGCGTTCGATCAAACCCACGCTCGAAGGCCCGCCGAAGATGCCGTTCGGAGCCTGCGTCAGCGTCTTTGAATATTTTGTAAGGATGTAAAAGTTGGTGTACGTCGCCGACTCGTTGTCGGCGGGACTGAAAAGCACCAGACCGCCGCCGCCAAATCCGCCGTGGCATTGCATCGACGCGCAACCGCTCAGGATCGGCCGCTGAATCACTTTGAAGTCCACCAGCGCTTTCGGATCGGATACGACTTTGATCTGCTTTCTTAGCTGATTATCGCCGCTCTGGATGATCGCCACCGCCTGGTCGGTCGATGACTTCGCATTGAAATCGGCGAACGTCATTCCGCTTTTAGCGGCGAAGCTGCGGCGGACGTCGCTGGGAATCTGCACGCGGGCCGACTCACCCGTGCGCAATTCGTTCTGCCGAATCACCTGAATATCCGCCGGCGAGAGATATCGCCGCTCCGGCGGCCCAGCCGAATCGGGCCGACTCGTAGGCGCGGAGGGCGCTTGTGCCACGGGCATCGGTTCAGGCGCGGCTCGCTCGGACGGCTCGGACGTCGGTGGCACGACCGGCGTTGACGAACGGACCGATGCGCGACTGGCCTCTCTCTCGGCCGCGATGCGCGTGTCGCGCGATAGCTGCTCCTGCGCGGCCAGCACCTGTTCATCGTCCGGATTCAACCGCGTCGCTTCCGCCAACACCGTTGCCGCGAGATCGAGTCTCCGGTTCGCAATCGCCGATTTTGCCAGCGCGACGCGGCCCTTGAGATCACGGGCCTCTAGTTTCGACCATTGAATCTTAAACTCGTCTTCGAACCGCTCATCGTAAACCACCGATGCGACATCTTCCCGCGCGATCGTGGTCTGCACGCCGTTCGTCGTCACAACGATCGCTTGCGCTGTTTCTCGAATATCGCCGTTATACGTCAGCCCCGACTTGGTTTGGACCGTGCCCGGCTTGGCCGTCGCGCCGGCGGCGAAGGTCGCCGCGAAGGTCGCTGTGACTGTCGTCGCGAGCACCGCGGCTGCGAGTATCGACAAGGCGGCCGCTGCGACCTTTCCCGCCGATCGTTGCGATGCGCCGCACGCTCGCCGGTCGAGTAAAACGTTCATCGACATAGCTTACTACTTCCCGCAAAAATGCGGCAAATTGCGAACCGGCCATCGTCAGACAATCAGAGAAATCGCGTCGCGCCGCCGAGGTCGAATGATCGCGCGGGCCGCGTATTGAGCCGATGATTCGAGCACTTGAGAAGATCGATGAATGGGCGCGGTTGGATTCGAACCAACGAAGGCAGAGCCACCAGATTTACAGTCTGGCCCGTTTGGCCACTCCGGAACACGCCCGCTCGCCGTGCGAGGGGTCGGGGAGTATGGGGAAATCAGCTACAAAATGCAACCGCCGAACTGACGTGCCGCTCACTTTGACAGGGCAACCGCATTCTGGATGATTTCGTTTTTTCTCCTCTCCCTGTACTCGGGGAGAGGTCGGGTGAGGGGCGTTTTCAAGCGGCAGAAGACCCCTCACCCAGCCTCTCCCCGAGTACAGGGAGAGGAGTTAATAGAATGCGGTTGCCCTGCTCACTTTGACAAGCTGATCGCCAGTGGCGCAATTCCGTCTTCCTTCACGATGTAGTGTCATTCCGAGGGGAGCAGCAGCGACCCGAGGAATCTCATGTGCCGGAGACTTTCGCAGATCGAGATCCTTCAAGTCGCTGCTGCTCCTATCTGGATGACGGTTCAGGGCTGCGCGATGACGTGCTTACTTCGCATAACGAAGCGTCAACTGAAAGTCGGTCGCGCGCGGACTCATGCTGTTGAACTCGATCTGATCATTCGCAAACGGCTCAAGCGTGACCGTCGTCGGCCCGAGCTTGCTGAGGCGCTGGCCGTTGCGATCGAAGAAAGTGACAAAGTAATCGACGTAAAGCGTCTTGTTAATCGCGCTGCGAATCGGAACGCTGACGTGCACCAGGTCGCCGGAACTGTCGCGTGCAACGATTGGTTCACCGACTGCCGTATCGACGCGCAGCCGCTCGGACGTCACTTCAATCTGCTGGCGACCATACGGATCGGCCCGCGGCTCTTTCGGCGCGTTGACGTGACAGCCGGTCAAAGCGGCGAGAAGCGCAATGGGGATGAGGTTGGTGCGTTGCATATCTAAATCTTTCTCCTCTCTCCGTACTCGGGGAGAGGTTGGGAGAGGTTCTTCATCTGGTCGTTGGTCGCTCGAAGACCCCTCACCCTGCCTCTCCCCAGAGTACTGGAGAGAGGAGTCTAGCGCTCTTCCTCCTCTCCCCCGAGTACGAGGGAGAGGAGTTTGCGTTTTGGGTTATCGGGATGGCTCGGTAGTTGGCCGCTCCATTTCTGGCGGCGGCGGTGCGCTCCAGGTGGCGGTCATGTCGTCCATTAATTTCCGCGCTAAATACCTCGTGTAACGATTGATCGTCGTCTTTATCAGCGGCGGCGGAACATCAACGACCGCCCGGCCGATCGATTGGCCGCCTTTGGTGTTCATCGCCTCGGCGATGATGCGCACTTCGAGTCCCTGCTCGGTCTGCCGCGTCGGATGCGCCTGCACTTGAATGAACACATCCGCCCCAAGCTGCCGCGCGACTTCACTCAACGCCTGCGGCCGACCTTCCTGCAATTCCTTTACCTGCTGATCACTCAGCCGCTGCCGCGCCAGCGTCGGCGAGATCAATGTGATCTGCCCGTTGGCTGCCATCCAGTCGGCCATGATCGTTTCAACCGCTTCATAGTCGAGGCTCTTGGCCTGCACTTCGTCGTATTGGCCTTGATGCAGATACGTCGTCTTCGTGTCATGAACGCTGACCGGGCCGGTCGATTTAAAGTGCTCGGCGGAATAACCGTGGCCTGTTTCCACATCGACGCTACCGGTCGCGTGCTGATCGCGAATCGTTTTGGAAACGACCCGATCTTCATTCACCGGAATGATGTCGCCTTCGAGCGTGCGGTTGACGAACAGCGTTACCTTCGGCCGGCCGACGCGGCGATAGGCGTCGACGAACGCCGCCTCTTCCGGCGGACGCTGAGAGACCAGCGGCTCATCATCAAACGGCGGGCGACCGGCTCCCTCCGGCGATCGTCGCGGCGGCAACGGCTTTTCCGGATCGCGATCGGAATAAACCGCGTGGCGAGCGGTCGAATCGGCCGACCCTTCCGTCGTCGTCGATTCATCGCGACGCTCCGTCATGCGAATGTCATCCGCCCGATGCCTTGTCTCCCCGCGCGGCTCCGGCACCGGCACATGCTGTGGCGGCGGTGTGTTGTCGTGACAACCGAAACCGCCGACCGACACGACGCAAACGAGCGCAACGGCTTTCAAACCGTGCAAAATCGACGCATTACTCCGCTTCACAATCGACCTCCAGATTCCCATAAAAAGCTCGTAGAATTTGCTCGGCTGCCCATTGGACACGGTTGCCGATGAAAGGATGGTGGAGAAACCACCGGCATTTAGAATCGGCACACCTTGAAGCCCAGTGCGTGTCAGAGATTATGTGCGGGGTTTATGTGCGCTGTAAAGCAACGAACCACTGACGAGCACTGACAAGCACCCAGGGCTGAAGCCCGGGGCTTCAGCCCTGGGTGCTTGTCGATTACCCGCTGAGAATGAGGAAACACAAATGAAGAATTTGAATCGATTAACCGTCCACCGATCGCTCTCGATCATAGCCTTCGCAACCGCCGGTTGGATGACCGCGGTCGGGTGCAGCGATCGTCCGCATCAATACGGCAACGACCGGCCGCCGGTAGACACGCTCGACACGCGCGATAAAGGTTTGCAAAGCAAGGACATCGTCTCGGCGTCGGATCAGATGGCGCAGGACCTGCTTGCCCTGCCGGAGCTGAACGAGTCGGCCCATAAGTGGACGATCGTGGTGTCCAACGTGGAGAATCGAACGACGAGTAATCGCTTTGACCTAAATATTTTCCTCGATCGCCTCCGCGTGAATCTTGGAAAATATGGACACGGCCGGGTAGCGCTCATTGAGAACAAGGCGCGGTTTCACGACGTGCAATCGCGTGAATTGGAAGGCGAGCGCGAAGGGGACGACTTCGGACAAGGCGGCCGTGGCGGCAAGACCGCGCCCGGGCCGCGAGGTGTTCAGCCGGACTACGGTCTGTATGCAAAAATCTCCGAGCTTCCGAATCGCGGCACGAGCTACTACTTCTGCGAGTTCACCCTTACCGGTCTACAAACCCGCGAGGTCGTCTGGACGAACGCGTACGAGGTAAAGGTCGCCCGGTAAGAATTTTTCACGGATCGGCACAGATGAGTACAGAGAAGAAACATAGACAGAGATTTCGTGATCTGTCGGGCAGACTGTCTTCTGCTCTCTATCTGTGCGCATTTGCATTCGTCTGTGCCTCAATTTCTCTCTCGGGCGGCTGTGGCAATGCCGTGTCGCACGGCACCAACACCGCGCTTACCGGCGATGATCTGACCAAGATGACCGACGACATGGCGATGAAGATCGCCGGCGATCCGGAGGTGCAGGCGGTTATGAACCGCGTCGGGACGCTCACCATCGTCGTGCAGCCCGTGCAGAATTACATGCGCGGCGAAGTGCTGTCGCGCGGCGAGGCGGAAGCGTTCACCGGCCGCGTACGCACGCTGCTGTCAAAGCACGCACCCAACCGCTTTACATGGATCATGAATCGGGACACGTTTTACGATTTGCGAAAGCGCGAATTAAGCGGCGTCGAGCCCGGGCCGTCGCCGGAGGCGGTTAGCCCGGAATATGCGCTCACCGCGAAGTTCACCAGCCTCGGCTATGAGAACCGTGCACGCCGGACAAACTATTACTTGTGCGCATACGAGTTAACGAATTTGTCCGACCGCAGCGTGTTGTGGACCGGCTCTTATGAGGTGAAAAAGGTCGCGGTCAAGGGATTTTTGGATTGAGATGTTGTTTCGCCGGCTCGACATTCTCTCGCACGGGCGGGACACCCGTGACACCGGTATGCGTGTAGTGTCACGGGCGTCCCGCCCGTGCCTGATCGTGTTCGCGCTCATTGGCGCGATTGCCCCCGGCTGCCAATCGCAACAGGAAAAGATCGCCGACAAAGCCGTCGCCGATTACTTCATCGGCGATTACGCGAAGTCCGCTCGCGAACTGGAACCGCTGGCAAAAGAAACGAATGAAAACTTCGTCCTGAACAATCTCCGCCTGGGCAGCGCGGCGCTGGCGCGTCACGATTACGACAACGCCGAGGCGGCGTTCCTCAACGCATACGAAGTGATCAACAGCACGGGCGTGAACGACGGCGGGCGATCGCTCGGAGCGGTTCTAGTCGCGGAGAAAATCAAAGTCTGGAAAGGCGAGCCGTACGAGCGGGCGATGGCGAACCTGTACCTGGGCATCATCTATTACATTCGACAGGATTATGCCAACGCGCGCGGCGCGTTTGAGAACGCGCTCTTCAAATTGCGCGACTATGCAGAGGATGAGAAGAAGGCAAAAAAGGACGATTACCGCGACGTCGAGAGCAACTTCGGCGTGGCCGCGGTGATGCTCGGCAAATGCTGGCAAAAGCTCGATCGCGAGGATCTGGCTCGCGCGAACTTTCAGCGCGCTCTCGAAGCGCGGGGCGGCCTCGATGCGATCGCCGATTATGACCGCAACGCGAAAGCAAACCTGTGCATCATCGTCGAATCCGGGCGCTCGCCGGAGAAGGTGACGGATTTTGACGGATCGATCGTCGGCTTCAGCCCGAAGCCGAACATGGTTCCCCCGCCGCCGCTGGCGCGCGTGCGCGTGGACGGGCAGATCGTGACCACCCCGCAGCTCGGCCGGCCGACGATGGACACGGTGGTGATGGCGGCGGACCGTCGCTGGCAGAGCATCGACACGATCAACGCGGTGAAGAGCGGCATCGGCACGGGCTTACTCGCCGCCGGCGCGATTGAGGGTATCCGCGGCGCGACCGAGCGCGGCTCAGCGCAGCGACGAGACCTCATCGCCGGCGCGGCACTCGCCGGCGCGGGCCTGCTGCTGAAGGCCACCAGCCAGGCAGACATTCGTCAGTGGGAAGCCTTGCCCCGCAGCGTCTACGTGATGCCGCTGCACGTCACACCCGGCACGCACGACATCGTCATCGATTTCCCCGCCAGCCAGGGATTGCATCAGGAATGGCGCGGCATCACCGTCCCGGAAAGTGGCGAAGCGACGTACTTCTTCCGAATGCGGAGATACGACACACGTCCGCACGAATGGCCCCCGCCGGCGCTACAGCAGGCCGACGGCTCGGCGGACACTCGTTCGATCCAATAACGCGAAAAACGCCCGGCAACATTGCCGGGCGTTTTCTAAAAGCCGTAAGCCGTTTGACCGATCAGGCGCGGCGCCGGCGAGCGAGAAGACCCGCACCGCAAAGCCCGGCAAACGCCAACGTGGTTGGCTCTGGTGTGGCCACAGAACTGACGGTCACCAGATCAAATCGCGCCGTACCGGTAGTTCCGTACGCGGCCGACGTTCCGGCGTTGCTCGAAATATAATTTCCCGGTGCAGTTCCCGACTGGTCGAAAACCGAAACGAAACGGAAGGCGAAGTTCGGATCGTTCTGATACACGCTGCCAGCGGCAAGCGTGTAGGTGATTCCAACCACGTAGTTTTGCGAACCGCCTCCGGCATTATTCACATAAAGCCCGGAATTCGAAAAACTGGTCAACGTGTTGGACGAACTTTGCGTTCCGACCAGGCTCGCAGTGCCGCCGCTGGCATTTGTGAACGTCGTGCCATCGCTCGACAGTTGGAGCTGAAAATACCGACTGGCACTTCCGGATTGTCGTAAGTCGAGAGAGAGTTGCAGTTGTTCACCGGCCGACGGCTGCGAAAGTGTGCTCACCGCAACCTGCACGCCGGCTGTCCCACTCGCGGTACCTTGTGCTGGAAACGTAGTGAGATTGAACCCGGTGTTATCGGTTGAAGTGGACGTATCGGATGGGCTACCCGGGGCGAACGTCGAAGTCGTGCCGCCCACCAGGCTGACCGTGCCGGCACCAACATTTGGTGTCAACGTACCGGTCGTGGTGTCTGTATCAGCGGGATTGCTGTTAAAATTGAATTGTGCGATCACGGCCGCACGAGAAGGACCGGCTAAGGCCAAAGCGATCGCCCCGGCCACCACTGCATTTCTAAAAAGCATCGTTTCTCCCAGTTCCGAACTACCGGTTCAGGCCTCGCATCCCAACGGAACATTCCGCCGGGCTGAAGCCTCACCTACTTCGAACGGGAGATAAGTACGTCGAGAACGTATTCGACACATGAAGGAAGTGGTTGCGTACCGTTAATTCTGACGGTGGAAAGCTTCTTCCTGTTTCGATGGGAATTGGGGTCGAAAAGAAAATGCTCGCTCCGCTCGCGGCTCATCGTTGAGCCGCGAACGAAGCGAGCGTGGGATAGCTTTTCTTGCGGAACCGATTACGCCGATTTGCGGCTCGGTTCGGCGGGTTTAATCTCGAACAGAGTGCGCTTGCCCTGCACGATTGCTTCGTCGATGACGTACTCTCCGCCCTGGCCGTGGTCGGGGAGCTTGTACATCAAATCGAGCATCATTTCTTCGCACACCGCACGAAGCGCCCGCGCGCCGGTGTCGCGCTTCAATGCGCGCTCGGCAATCAATTCCAGCGCGCCGGATGTAAAGCTCAACTCGCATCCCTCGAGGCGGAAGAATTTCTGGTACTGCTTCACCAGCGCGTTCTTCGGCTCGGAAAGGATGTTGATCAATGTCGCCACATCGAGCGGCTCGAGCGTCGCACTCACCGGCAAGCGACCCACGAATTCGGGGATCATCCCAAACTCAACCAAGTCTTCCGGCTGAACCTGCGCCAATGTCTCGGCACGATCGTGCGTATTTTCGCCCGGCGAATTCTCGGCGTTGAAGCCGATCTGCTTTCGGCCGAGACGTTTGCGGATAATGTCTTCTAGACCGACGAACGTGCCGCCGCAGATGAACAGAATCTGCGACGTGTCCATCTGAATGTACTGTTGCTCCGGATGCTTTCGCCCACCCTGCGGCGGGATATTCGCGACCGTGCCTTCGAGCATCTTCAACAGCGCCTGTTGCACGCCTTCACCCGACACGTCGCGCGTGATGCTGACGTTGCCGGACGTTTTGCCGATCTTGTCGATCTCGTCGATGTAGATAATGCCGCGCTGCGCCGCCTCGAGGTCGTAATCCGCGGCCTGCAGCAGCTTCAGCAGGATGTTCTCGACGTCCTCGCCGACGTAGCCGGCCTCGGTGAGCGTGGTCGCATCGCCAATGGCGAACGGCACGTTCAGCACGCGCGCCAGCGTCTTGGCGAGCAGCGTCTTGCCGCTGCCGGTCGGGCCGATCAGCAGCACGTTGGATTTATCGATTTCGACTTCAGCGCCTGGAACCGGAGCGGCGTTGGGATCGGTCGAATCTTTCGCTTCGTGCGTGCGCAGCCGCTTGTAATGGTTATGAACTGCGACCGCGAGCGCCTTCTTCGCGTACACCTGGCCGACCACGTATTGATCAAGAAATTCCTTGATCTGCCGGGGCGAGGGGATTGTGTTGAACAGCGGCTGACTGCTGGAGAGCTTGCGCTTTTCCTGGCGGATGATGTTGTGCGCGAGATCAACGCAGTTCGCACAGATGTAAACATCCGAGGGTCCTTCGACCATCGGGCCGACATCGCGCGACGACTTGCCGCAGAATGAACAGGTCGTGACGCGACGGCCACGGAACCCGCCCGGCGGGTTGTTGCCGGAATTGTTCGACGCGTTGTTGCCGCCGGTGATGTTGCTGCCGCCGGTCGGTGGGTTTTGCCCGCCGCCGCCGTTGCCGTTCCCACTGCCGCCGGGCCGATTGCTATTGGCCATCGATCTCGCCTTCCTTCGCACCGAATAAGGTCTGCAATAAATACGTCGCGCCGCGAGCGCAGCGATTCTATCGCGTCATCGTCTTGTATCGAACATTACGAGGGGGCGACTTGACCGCAGAATTCGTACTGGTCCCGCAAAAACTGCGCGTCGAGATCGCATCTTCCTGTAGATATCCGAACCGATGCGAATATTAGCGGAGTCGACGGCTGTTGGTCGAACAAAACTCGACGGCCGGCGGGTCCGGATAACAGACGCGGCAAAACGGACGTGCCGCGCCTCACACAAGCGGCGGATTTCGCTTTTTCGCCAGTTCCGCCTTGGCGGCCTCCCGACGAGCCTGGGCGGCGTGCATCGCCTCGACCATCTTGGCCTTGGCGCGCTCGAATTCCTCTTCCGTTAGTTTCCCGTCCTTCTGCATCGCTCGAAGGTCGCCCAGCGAAAATCCTTCGCCGTGCACATCTTCCTCAACTCTCAGCCAGCGCCGAACAAAATAGATTCCGACAAACAGCAGAGCGACGACGATGATCAAGACCGCTGACCAGAAAAAAACCGAGCCGCCTGAAGAGTCATCCTGCGCTAAAATAATACGAGTGACGACCATGCGGGGTCGATCTTAGTTTCCTTCTTGTATTCTTGCGAGAGATGGGGAGACGATCGCGCACTCATCTTAATGAGCAGTTGTCTCCAATCTTGTCGCCAGGCGCTCGCGCGTTCCGTGCCGCGAAGGCGCAAGCGACGGGCGGGCGAGCTTATTTCTTCAACAGTTCGTCGTTCATTAAAATCTCCGTGATTGGCTTGCCTTCGACACGCGTTTTCAAATGGATGCCCAGTAAATAGCATCCGGTTGCGAACGTGTCTTCGGTGTGGATCTCGAGCGTGTTGATTCGGGTCAGGTCAAAATTCGGTCGAATGCCGGGCCCGGCGATGATCCATGGAATGTGCCGCGAACGCGGATCATCGGGCCCGTGCGTTCGACCCGCCCCGCCATGGTCGGCGCTGACGAGAATCGCCGTCTCGTCGAGCAGCTTGGCATCGGTCAACGTCTCAACAATCTGCCCGATGCCGTGATCGACGATCTCCAGCTCTGCCACGAGGCCGCGCTGGAGCAGCTCGTGCGCGACAAGACCCCGCTCAAGCCCGGCCAGGTCCGTGCGCTCCTGGCGGCGCTGCCACGTATTCGTCGGTCCCCCAACCGACTGCATGACCGACGGTATCGGTCCCGCCGAAGTGGACGAACAGCACCTGCGGCCGATGTTGCTTGATCGTCCCACATGCAAGGTCGGCGGTGTGTTGATCGTCGATCGTGTGATCGTGAATGGTGCAGAAATCGATCGTGCCGGGCTTGTTCAGGGTGTCGAATTTTGCCTTACTCGCGACCATGGCCGTCGAAAAGCCGGCGTCGTGAGCCAGCTCGAAAATCGTCGGCACCTTGGGATATTGCGGTTCCTTGAATGGCAGGTCGTCGTTCCACATGATGCCATGCCCCTGTGGCGAATCGCCGGTCAGCATCGAAACGTGCGAGGGGAGCGTGATCGACACGGCCGTCGTGCGGGCCCAGAAGCTATAGCTGCCGCGCTTCATCAGGGCGCGGATGTTCGGGCAATCGGCGCGAAGCAGAAGATCAGGTCGGCCGCCGTCAATGGAAATAATGACCAGGCGCTTTAACTGCGGAATGGGCCGCGTCGTCTGAGCGGAAGCGGCGGCGACAAAAGCGAAGATCGAGATGCAACAGATGAAGGCGATGCGGCGCGGTTGAAATCGATTGGACATGAAGCCTCAAGAGTGAACCTATAATCCGCTCGGCGATCGCGCGGACGATCGGGGATGATATGGCATCGCAAAATGCCCGAACATTTGCGCGGCGTAAATGAACTGCAAAGATTTTGCAACGAGATGACGAGAGCGCCATTCTCGTCAGTGGCAGCGAAGGGTGACCTTTCAATATTGCGGGCTTGCCGCCTCGGCGTTCGGTGCTGCAAATCGGGCGTGAGCGCCTTAAATTATCGGTAAGGTCAACGACTCGCGATAAGGCGTATGCCCGATGCAACTCGGGATGCGCTAGGCCGGCGCCGTTGCCGGCTCGCTCGGCATTGTGGTTGGCTCTGTAGCGGGGAGAGCGGCTTCCGTTGCCGGCGCGGTGCTTAACGCCGCTGCTTTTGGCGGGGTGCCCATCTCGGCCGGCAGTGGCGGGATGTAGGTGTTTGCCTCGGCGGCCTCATTGCGGTTCTGAATCGCCGACTCCAAAAATGCTTTGGCCTCCTTGGGGTTCGCATTCAGCTTTGCAACTTGCGATGCGCCATACAGCGTCAGCACGCGCTCCACGATGGCCGATTCTCGCGTGGATTTATCAAACGTCTGGCCGTCAATCACCAGCCCGAGCAACTCGTCCGAGTTCTTGTAAGCAGCTTCCGCCAGGTTTAAAGCCTGTGTCGCGTTCTTGGCCAGATCGTCGGGCCGAAGCTCCGCGGGCGTGGAGGCTCCGGCACGCTCGATAACGGGCGACACCGACGCGGCAAGATTAATGCGGTTATTCAAGCTGGTCGCGGCCGACAGATAAAGCGCGCCAAGCATGCGCTGCGCCGCGGCCTCGCGCACTTTGTAGGCGGCGGGATCGATCGCCGAGCGGAGATTTTCCCAGACCAACCGTTCAGGGCGATTCACGTTGGCCGGCGCGGACATCTTCTGCCCGAGGTCGCCGGAAAGTTCCGCCGCCGCCTTCGTCGCATCATTGTAATACTTGGCGGCGTCATCGAGATTCGACTGGGCCTCGCCCCGCATTTTGTCGATGTCGGTAGCCATCTTGAGGATCGTCGCTGCCTTGGCCGCGATGGTTGCGCCGCTGTCGGTCAAGCCGCTCTCGACGGATGGCGCGCCATCGACGGCGGGCGTCGTCGCCGGCGATGCCGGCGATGCCATTGACGTGGCCGCGGTTTCACCCGAGCTGCCGACGATCTGTCTGGCCAGCGCCTGCTGTGCATCCAACTGCTCGCGGATCGACTTCCATCCGCGATCAAGCTCGCTCAACTGCGAGTTTAATTGCTTGACGACATCCTCCAGCACGCCTTGCTGTGTTTGCGCCACTTCCAGATCGTGCTGGATCGGCACCATCTTCGCCTTGGTCTGATCCAACTGCGTGTAAAGGCCCGCCGCCTTCTTCTTCAAGTCGCTGGCGCGTTTGAATTCATTGACCGACTGGTCCCCTTTCGTCGAGTCCGCGCTTTGGGCCGCTGCGTCGGCTTCGGTCAAGAGCACTTTGCGCTGGTCCCCCAACGATTTGGCTTCATCTTCCAGCTTCGCCAGATCGGATTGCTGCTGCGAGATTGTCTGTTTGACGACCGACAGGGTGGGAATGGTTACGCCGTTGTTCGTGAACCACGTTAGCTTCTCCGGTGTGCCCTGGGCCTCGGCGATCTGTGCAAGAATCTGACTGCGCGCGGGGGCCGGATCGTACTTCGAATAATCCGTCACCAGCGTATTGCCCGAGTCAAGCTGTACGGTGAGTTGATCGACCTGCGAGGCAACGGCACCGAGCTTCAACTCTGCCAGATCGATCTTCTGAATCAGTTCGTTCGCCACGTTGACGCGCTGCTGCGCGAGCATCGCGGCTGCCTGCGATTTGGCGGCGGGCGAAGTGCTTGACGACTTAGCTATATTCTCAAGTGATGTCCCGGCGGCGGATTGATGCGCGTCATCCGGAATGCCCGCGTCGAAAACAGCTTGCTCGACACCCTTCCGAACCGTTCGTGCCGAGTCGGCATCGCAACCGGCCAGCGACACCATCGCACACGCGGCGAGCAGGATGGAATGACGACGGAAAGACGGTGAACACATCACAAAAATCTCCAGTGTGCAGCTTCAAGCTCAGCCGGCCGAAATCGGAAAGACCCCGGCCCGCGGCAAAATTGTCCCGAACCGGGCAAATCAAGTCAAACCAAGGGGTGGAGAGTCAACTGCCGCCCCAGGGCGATCGCATTCTATTAACTCCTCTCCCTGTACTCGGGGAGAGGCAGGGTGAGGGGTCTTCTGTCGCTCGAAAACGCCCCTCACCCGACCTCTCCCCGAGTACAGGGAGAGGAGAAAAAACGAAATCATCCAGAATGCGGTTGCCCTGACTGCCGCCCGGCAGAATCGGCGCGTTGCCTGGATCGGAACCGTGCAGAATTCCGTGCATAGTGCGCGGGGTGGCGGCTTAAATCGTCAAACCCGCGTGCGCGGGGCGTTCGTCTCCAGGCTGCTGCGCGGCAACGGAGCTCACGGTGACAAAATAATTCCGCGGCGCACTTTGCATCGCACGCGCTGGCGCGGATGATCCGGTCGCTTCGAGTCAAACCATGATCGTCGTTGACCATTATTCCAAGACGTATCGCGACCAGCCGGCCGTCGATGGGCTTTCGTTTGATGTCCAGCCGGGACAGATTCTTGGCCTGCTCGGGCCGAACGGCGCGGGAAAGACCACGACCATGCGCGCGATCGCGGGCATCATTCCGCCGAGTGACGGACGACTGGTCGTCGGCGGTCACGACGTGCAGATTGATCCCGTCGCGGCCAAGAAAATGCTCGCGTATGTGCCCGACGATCCGAAATTGTTTGATGCCCTCACCGTCTGGGAACATTTCCAATTCGTCGCCAGCGCGTATGACGTGTCGAACTATAGAGAGCCCGCCGAAAAGCTGCTTGCGCAATTCGAGCTGGCGGAGCATCGCAACAAGCTCGCGAGCGAGCTGTCGCGCGGCATGCGTCAGAAGGTCGCCATCTGCGCGGCCTATCTGCATGAGCCCAAGGCGCTGCTCGTCGACGAGCCGCTCACCGGTCTCGATCCGCACGGCATCCGCACGATGAAGCAGTCGCTGCGCGACCGCGCCGCCGCCGGGGCGGCGGTGGTGATCAGTTCACACCTGCTGCAACTGGTGGAGGATCTTTGCTCGCATCTGTTGATTCTGCATCGCGGGAAGCGGCTGTTCTTCGGGCCGCTCGCGGACGCGCGCAGAACTTTCGCCGGCATCGGGCAGGATGAGTCGCTCGAGGAAGTCTTCTTCCGCGCGACCGAGTTGGCAGGCGGATGGTCGCCGCCGGTGTTATCCGTCGAAACGTCAAATGGAACGCCGTGATTTTGCCCGCCCCGCTTTGGACCTTAATTCGATTGCAGCGGAAGGCCCGCTATCGTCGACTGCTGCGCGGGGCCAGAACGATCCGCGGCGCGGCACTGCTCGTGCTCGGCTTCGGCGCGATGTCGTTGTGGATCGCGCCGAGCCTGACGCTCGCGTTCACGCAGCCACGCACGGATGGATCGCGCGTTCACCTGTTCCTGCCGCTCTCGATGCTTGGTTTGTGCGCGATGAACGTCCTCAGTTCCGCCGGCGAGCGCGCGATCGCCTTCATGCCGGCCGAGGCGGATTTCCTGTTTCCCGGCCCGTTCACGCGCCGCCAACTGCTGGGCTACAAGCTGATGCAGAATGTGATCGGCACGGCGATCGCCTCGATTTTTTTCTCGCTGCTCTGGCTGCGGCACAGCCGCTATTGGATCGATTCCTGGTCCGGCTATTTTCTCGCGATGACGTTCGTGCAACTACTGAGCATGGCGGCGGTGCTCATCGCGCAATCCATCGGAGAGCGCGCGGCAGCGCGAGGGAAACGCGTGCTCATGGCACTCCTCGCCGTCGCGATTTATGTCGCGATCAAGCCGTATCTATCGCAGTTGCATGATGTCGAACTGCCGATGCTGTTCGATCAGATTCGCGCCAGCACGGTCGGCCGGGCACTGTTCGCGCCCTTTGATGTCTTCGCAACGATCATCACGGCCAAATCTTTTTTCCCCGAGGCGATCACGTCGATCGGCATCGCGCTGGCGATGATCGGCGCGTTGCTCGCCATCGTGTTGTGGCTTGATGTGCAATATACCGAGATGGCGGCGGCGGCGGGAGTGAAGCTGCACGCAAAGTTGTCGCGCATGCGGCGCGGCGGCGGGCTGACGTCGGGCGGGCCGTCAGCGAAAATCGCCTGGCTGCACCTGCCCATGCCTCCGCGCCTCGCCGGCATCGGACCAATCGCCTGGCGGCAAACCGTCTCGGCCATGCGGCAGTCGCGCGGCGTCTTCATCTTCGTCGGGATCATCTGCGTCGTCGGTATGATCGCGCTCAGCATCGGCAAATCCGACGATCAAACCATCCAGATCATTGGCGGCGGATTGTTTTGGATCACGATCGTCCTCGTCGAAAGCCTGCGATTCGACTTCCGCGGCGATGTCGATCGCATGGACACGCTGCGGGCGCTTCCGATCGCGAACACCGCCATCACCGTCGCACAGCTTGTCGCACCGACGGCCGTGCTGATGGCGTGCCACACGCTGATTTTTAGTTTCGGCGTGATCACCAAAAAGCTGTCGCCGATGACCCTGCCGCTCGGGCTGCTCGTGGCGCTGCCGATCGATCTGTTGATCGTGGAAATCGAGAACCTGATCTTTCTGATTTTTCCCAGCCGCCGCCCCGAAGGCGCCGCGGGTGACATGCAGGGCGTTGGACGTCGCCTGATCGGGCTTATCTCCAAATTGACGGCGCTCTCGGTCATTCTCGGAATCGCGGCGCTGATCGGCTTTGGTTTCACGTACTTAATGCCCGACGTGCCGCAAGCGGGAATTATTTCCGGCGCGGTCGTCGCATTGGTCGAGGCGATCTCGTTGATACCGCTGCTGACCTTTGCGTTCAGCCGATTTGATCCAAGCAGCGACACGCCGATCGGATGATTCTTTTCGACCGTTCCGGATTGCGCCAGTCGCTCTAGAATGCGGAGCAAGCTTCGTCTGCCGGAGAACTGTCATTCCGAAGGGAGCAGCGGCGACCTGAGGGATCTCGCTTGACGGGCAGCTTCCGACAAACGAGATTCCTCGCGTCGCTGCCACTCCCCTCGGAATTGCCTCTTGCTGAATGTGGGGGTGCAGTCATATCTGAAACGCGCTGCATAGAATGCGGCGAATTTTGGGGCGAACTTTTCTGGAGACAAAATAATGCAATATGCCAACCTTGGCCGAACCGGTGCTCGAGTGTCGCGACTTTGTCTGGGCACGATGAACTATGGGCCGCACACGACCGAGCCGGACAGCTTTGTGCAGATGGATAAGGCCCTCGATTTCGGCATCAATTTCTTCGACACCGCCGACGTCTACGGCTGGAAGAAAGGCGAAGGCGTCACCGAGCAGATTCTCGGCAACTGGTTCGCGCAGGGCGGTATGCGGCGCGACAAAGTCGTCCTCGCGACGAAAGTGTTCGGCCCGATGAACGCCGACCCGCAGGATCTGACGATGGATCGCGGCCTGAGCGCGATCAAGATCAAGCGCGCGTGCGAAAACTCTCTGAAGCGCATGAAGACCGATTACATCGATCTGTACCAGATGCACCACATTTATCGCGATGCGGGCTGGGATGAAATCTGGCAGGCATTCGAGACGCTCGTGCAGCAGGGAAAAGTTCTGTACGTCGGCAGCAGCAATTTCGGCGGCTGGCACATCGCGGCCGCGAACGAGCAGGCGAGCAAGCGAAATTTTCTCGGCCTCGTGTGCGAGCAGAGCAAGTACAGTCTGGTGACGCGGCACATCGAGATGGAAGTGCTGCCCGCATGCAAGCATTACGGCATGGGCGTGATCCCTTGGAGCCCGCTTGACGGCGGTCTGCTCGGCGGCGTGCTGGAGAAGGCCGACAAGGCCGGTCGCACGGCCGGCGAGCAGGTGCAGGAGCGCGTGAAGAAACTTCGCCCGCAGCTCGAAAAGTGGGAAACGTTCTGCAAGGAAATCGGCGAGAAGCCGGCGGATGTGGCGCTGGCGTGGATGCTGCAAAACCCAACGATCACCGCGCCGATCATCGGCCCGCGCACGATGGAGCAGCTCGAAGGCAGCCTGCGCGCCGTCGAGATCAAGCTCGATGATGAAGCGATGA
Organism: uncultured Phycisphaerae bacterium; assembly: GCA_964236135.1. Taxonomy (GTDB): domain Bacteria; phylum Planctomycetota; class Phycisphaerae; order Tepidisphaerales; family Tepidisphaeraceae; genus CAXSBN01. The sequence continues at coordinate 13,598 of CAXSBN010000028.1, read as the reverse complement.
AAAAGATCGACGCGATCTGGCCCGGCCCGGGCGGGACCGCGCCGGAAGCGTATGCGTGGTGAGGGATGGGAGTTGGGCGTTGGGCGTTGGGCGTTGGGAGTTGGGAAAGATTGGGATCGCGGCGATCTTGTCTTTCCCAATGCCCAACGCCCAATTCCCAACGCCTATTCCTGCGTGCTCGGCTTCGTTGCCGACGCGCGCGTGGTCGCTCGGGTCGCGGCTTTCTTCGTCTGCGCGTGGCTGTACTTTGACTTGAACTGTTGCGTCTCCCACTGCACGCGACGTTTCTCCATCCACTCGGTATGCGTGCCGGCCTCCCGCATGATCTGGGCTCGATCGTTGTCGCTCACCACCTTTGACCATGCGTCACGCGTCGCCAACTCATCCGGCGATGGATCGCCCACATGCAGGCAGCCGGGGCAGATCAGCGATGAGAGGATCAGGGTGAAAATGATTTGACGCATTCAGGCTCCGATGCGAGTCGCGTGCGGCTTGGCGATGCCGATTCGCTGCGAAGTGTAAATCCCGGCATGACCGCTGAACAAGTAAGCGATGAAACAGGCGACCGCCAGGTAGACGACGTGTCCTGATCCGAAGAGCTCGATGCCCATCAACGTGCAAGCCAGCGGCGTGTTGGTCGCGCCCGAAAATACGGCGACGAAGCCAAGCCCGGCGAATAAATCGACCGGCGCGTGAAGAATAATCGCGAGCACATTTCCGAGGCTCGCGCCGATGAAGAACAGCGGCGTCACCTCGCCGCCCTTGAAGCCGCAACTGAGCGTGACGGCCGTGAAGATGATCTTCCACAGCCAACTGAACGCATGTGCCCCGCCGGGCGAGAAGCTGGAAACGATGGAGACGCCGTTGTCCGGCGCGGTCACGCCGAGCCCGAGGTAATCGCGCGTGCCGAGAAGAAAGACCAGAGCGATGATGACCAGTGCGCCCAGCACCGGTTGCAGAATTTCGATCGGCGTGACGCGTTGCCAGAAGCGATGAAGGCGATGTGTAAGCGTTGCGAAGATCACGCTCGCGAAGCCGAATGCGATCGAGGCCAGTGCAATCTTCGCGAGCGTCAGCCAGTCAAACGCGATCGGGCCGACGGCAATGTGATACTGCGTGTGATGGATGTGCCAAACGGTGCAGAAATAATCGCCGACGATGCCGGCGATGAGGCAGGGGAAGATTGCGCCGTATTCGAATCGGCCGATCGTCAGCACTTCGATCGCGAAGACCGTTGCCGCCAGCGGCGTGCCGAACACACCGCCGAAACCCGCGGCCATTCCGACCATCAACAAAATGCGGATATCCTCGCGGCTGAGCTTCAGCGCGCGGCCGAGCGCTCCAGCCACGCTTCCGCCGATCTGCACGGCCGTTCCTTCCCTGCCGGCCGATCCACCGAACAGATGCGTGACGATCGTCGCGACAAGGACCAGCGGCGCCATTGCCGCGGGCACACCCGCATCGCCCGGCTCGTGAATTTCGTCCATGATCAAGTTGTTGCCGCGCTCGGATGATTTCCCAAACGTGCGGTAGATCAGAACGATCACAACCCCCGCCAGCGGCAGCGCGTAGAGGATGGCCGGATGCGCGATACGGTAATTCGTGGCCCGCTCCAGCAGCCAGAGGAACAGCGCGCACGCCGAGCCGATCAACGCGGAGACCGGCGCGGCAAGGAGAATCCACCGCGCGACGAAGCGGAGAAGCCGGAGATGATCTGACATCAGTGCGTCGGGCGTATCCTGCATATAAGACGGATCGTGATCGGTTGTCGCGGGAAACGTCAGTCTTGCCGTACCACAGGCGTCTCGCCTGCGCGGTCACCTTCGATGCCCACTCCATTGGCGAGACGCCAATGTTACGCAAGACGGAAACGCGACGCGGCGAAACACTAGATCGTATCAGTGAGACGAGAAGCTACTCGATTCCCACGACCGCGATGCCGGCGCGGTCGGCGGCATCGAGCACTTTTTGTTTTTCGAGCAACACGGTTTTCCCCACCTGGAGCACGATGCATCCAGCCTTCGCCCGTGACAAATGTTCGATTGTGCGCATGCCGATCGTTGGGACGTCCATGCGCATGTCCTGCCGTTCATTGGCGACTTTCAGCAACGTCCAGCCGCCGGTTTTGCAAAGGCTGCCCGCGCGATCGATCATCGCGTTGGTCCCTTCGATCGCCTCGACGGCAATGATGTCCTTATCCAGCACGGCAACTGCCTGGCCGATGTCCATGCGCGAGATTTGCTGGCAGAGCGACCAGCCGAATTCGATGTCCGCCAACTGCTGGGACGACGGCGCGCGGCGGGTCATCGTGCCTGCCGTCGCAAGCTCGTCTTTCGTGTAGGTTGTTGAGTCGATCAATTCGATTCCCTCACTGCCGAGCTTTTCGGCGATGGCCCGCAAGACCGCGCCGGGGCGTTTGTCGCGACGCAGCACGGTGAACCAGAGCCGCAGCGTCGTGACATCGGGAATGTACTGGAAATACCGAAACCGGCTGTACATCCGCGTCTTGGTCACCCGTCCGACCATGATTGCCTGCGAGCAATCGCCGCGACGAAGCTTGCGAATCCATTGGCCGAGCCTCAGCACGCCGACCCATTTGAATTCATCGACCTCGTCGCGTAGCGCGTCGGTCGCGCTTCCGGCCAACGCCACGCAGATGACGCGCTTTCCCGCCGCCCGCGCGCCGCGCGCGACGAGAATCGGAAACACCCCTTCGCCGGCGATGAGTCCGATCGATTCCAGCTTGGGTGAATCCATCAGCGAGAAGGTTATATCAAAAACCGCTCGCGCAGCTCCGGTGTCGGCACGCGGCAGGAGTCGCTCTGCCCGAACCAGCGATAACGATGCTTTGCGATGAACCCATAAACGGCATCCCGCAACGGTCGAGGCACGATCCAGAAGACGCCAAGCGCTTTCCACGGCCAGCCGAGCCGCGTTGCGATGCGGAGCATGCCGGAGGAACGGGTCAACACCTGATTCGCATCGAGCACGACAATGCTCTCGAGCCAGTCAACCGGCAGCGAATGCTCCGCGAGCAATCGCTGGCCAGTATTTGATTGAAGCGATGCGAAGCGCAGCCGCGACTTCGGATCGTGATCGATCAGCAGGTTGATCGTGGCATTGCAGAAATTGCAGATACCGTCGAAGAGGACGATCGTTTTATCGGTAGGTGCGCTCACAGTGTGTTCGATTGTATGCGGACCGCGACGCGCAGGTAAATTCGGTGCGGACCCTTAAAACACGGGCGCGTCTTCTCCTGCTGCTTGCGGCTTCGCGGAGGAATACTGCTGAAATGTCGCGTTCCTTGTTTCGCAAAGCCGCAAGCGGCAGCGATCCCGCAATGTCCGGGCGAGTTGCAAAAAGAAAATACCTCATTCAGAATCGACTCTCTCAATTTTTTAAGTTACCGGCAAGGAGAACCGCCAATGTCCGCGACCGACACCATTTCGATTTCCAACGGCAAGCTCAACGTTCCCGATCGTCCCGTCATCCCATTCATCGAAGGGGACGGCACCGGCCCGGACATCTGGCGCGCGTCGGTCCGTGTGTTCGACGCGGCCGTCAAGAAAATTTCCGGCGGCAAAAAGCAGGTGCAGTGGATGGAAGTCCTCGCCGGTCAGAAAGCGTTCGACCAGACGAAAAATTGGCTGCCCGATGAGACGGTCGATGCGTTCAGGCAGTATCTCGTGGGCATCAAGGGGCCGCTGACGACGCCGGTCGGTGGCGGGATTCGCTCGCTTAACGTCGCGCTGCGGCAGATGCTCGACCTCTACGTTTGCCTCCGGCCGGTGCGTTGGTTCACGGGCGTGCCCTCGCCGGTGAAGCATCCGGAGAAAGTGGACATGGTGATCTTTCGCGAGAACACGGAAGACATTTACGCCGGCATTGAGTACGCCGCGGGCAGTGACGAGTCGCAGGCCGTGCTGGATTTTCTCGAGAAAAACGACGCGAAGAGCTTCGCCAAGATTCGCTTCGGTACGCCCGCCAAAGCCGATGCGTTTCTCAAGGCAGCGGGCATTTATGTGCCGCCCGAGGAGCGCGCACAAGTGGGCATCGGCTTCAAGCCGGTCAGCAAGCATGGGTCTCGTCGACTGATCGCGTCGGCCATTTCCTATGCCATCAAGCACAAGCGCAAGTCGGTCACCCTGGTGCACAAGGGGAACATTATGAAGTTCACCGAGGGCGCGTTTCGCGATTGGGGATACGAGGTCGCGAAGAACTTTTTTGGCGCCGTGGAAATCGACGGCGGCCCCTGGTGCAGAATCCCCGAGGGCAAGCCTGGTGCGGGCCTGATCATCAAAGATGCCATCGCTGACATCACGCTGCAACAGGTGCTGACGCGTCCGGAAGATTTCAGCGTCATCGCCACCTTGAATCTCAATGGCGATTATCTGAGCGATGCGCTGGCCGCACAAGTGGGCGGCATCGGCATCGCGCCGGGCGGGAACGCAAACTACATCACCGGCCACGCCGTATTTGAAGCAACGCACGGCACCGCCCCGAAATACGCCGACCAGGACAAGGTCAACCCCGGCAGCGTCATTCTCTCGGGCGTGATGATGTTCGAATACATGGGCTGGCAGGACATCGCCGACGCGATCGTCGCCTCGCTGGAAAAAACGATCGCGCAAAAGATCGTCACCTACGATTTCGCGAGACAAATGAGCGGCGCGACGGAAGTGAAATGCAGCGAATTTGCGGATGCGATGATTAAGAATCTGGATTGAGGTATGGCGAAATTTGACCTGTCGGTTGGAGACGCTGAGATTTTGCTCAAGCTGGACAGCGGCCTCGTCATTGTCCGCCGCATGAAGCATGAATGGTTTGATGGCTTAGCCGGTTTAAATGACACTCTTTTCAAGCAGCGAACAAATAAACGTTGGGGGAGCAAATTTGCTTCGTCCTGGCCCTTGGAGCGGGTTATATTGCGAGTAGCGGAGGAAGTAATCGCCGCTGGCTGGACTATGGAAAACAGCGTTTCGGGTGTCCTTCTGGTCGACGTTAGAGAGACAGTTGGGTTTTCGGACGGCAAGCCCGTTCGTCGACTTAAGATAGTTTGCGATAGCAGAATAATTCACGCCTATCCTGTGAGGTAAATCAACATGGGTGATCAATATTTGAATGGAGACAACGCTGAGGTGGAGTTGCCCATGGTGGATATGATCAGTCGCCTTGATGATCAAAGCGGGTACGGCGTGATGTTCATCCCAAGCGACCTTATCTCCGAAGAAGAAAAGGAAAGTGTTCGGATCAATGAGGGAAGCAAGTGTTATTCCAACGTCTTATCGCTGATGACCGAAATCGAAGCGTTCATTGTTAAAGGATCACGGCTTGACCGAATCTCTCATCTTGGCGGTATCGATTTTAGTTTCCTTACGAGTGGCGGCCAATCGAGACGATTGTCGAGCATGAGATCAGCCGACGATGTCCGACAGATATCGCGTTGCATGAAACAAATCGCAAAATTTGCAGAGCAGGAATTTGAAGCCACGCGACTCATACCGCGATAGGGGTCGCCGCAGGATGCGAACGGAACAGCCAGAGCCCTCCGGCAAAGTCCTGATCTTCATGGTCGCCTACGGCGCGGAGAAGCTGATCGAGTCGACGCTGTCGCGTATTCCCGAGCAGCTTTACGATGCCGACGATGTTCACATTCTCTGCATCGACGATGCCTCCAAAGACCGGACGGCCGAGCTGGCGTCGGCGTGGGTGAAGGGCCGCGGATACCGGAACGTCACGATCCTTCGAAATCCGGTCAACCAGGGTTACGGCGGCAACCAAAAGCTCGGCTACCGGCTCGCGATTGAGTGGGGATTCGACTTCGTCATCCTGCTGCACGGCGACGGCCAATACGCGCCGGAACTACTTCCGATGTTCATCGACACTTGGCGAACCACCGACGCCGATGTCGTCATCGGTTCGCGCATGCAGTCGATGCGCACCGCCCGCGCGGGCGGCATGCCGATCTACAAGCTGTTCGGCAATCGCACGCTCACCGTCATTCAAAATCGCCTGGCCGGCCAGCGGTTGTCGGAATGGCACAGCGGGTATCGCGCCTATTCCACGAGCATGCTGCGCCGAGTGCCATTCGAAATTGATACCAACGATTTTCACTTTGATACGGAATTGCTGCTTCAGGCGACTTACGTCGATGCCAAGTTTGTCGAGTTCCCAATCCCCACGCATTACGGCGACGAAGTTTGCCACGTCAATGGAATGCGCTACGCGAAAGACGTACTCATCGAGTCGGCCAAGTTTCGGCTGCACAAGATGGGATTTTTGACCACGCTGAAATATCAAAAGCTGGTCCATCCGAAAGTCGCCAACCGCGCGTTGATGCGATACACGTCGCACCGCATGGCGCTTGATCGCGTGCGGAAGCTTCATCCAAAAACGCTTATCGACATCGGCTGCGGCCAGGGCGAGGCGGCGCGCGAGTGCGAGAATCTCGGCATCGAAGTCACGGGCATTGACGCGGCCGAACCGCTGCCGGGGATGATGCGGCATTTCGTGCGGGCCGACTTCGAGCGCGATCCGATTCCAATCGATGTGTTTGCCAATGATGTGGTGCTGATGCTCGAAGTGATCGAGCGCATTGCGAATCCGGAACATTTTCTATTGGAACTACGAAACACGAGTTTAAATCCGACGCCGCAATCGCCGAATCCGAAGCTGATCCTCAGCACGCCGAACGTCGCGTTCGCGGCGATGCGGTTGAACCTGCTACTCGGCCGATTCAATTATGCCGAGCGCGGCATTCTGGAAATCTCGCACAAGCGCGTCTACACGAAATCGACATTGGTGCGACTGCTTCGGGATTGCGGATACCACATCGATTCCATTGAGCCCGTGCCCGCGCCGTTTGAGGTGGTCATGCCGCCGAGATTTCAGAGGCTCGGAAAATTCCTGGCCGTGATCGCATCGATCCTCGCACGCGTTTGGCCGCGCATGTTCGCGTTCCAGTGGCTGGTGGTCTGCCAGCCGAAGCCGGGGATTCAGCGCCTGCTTTCAGGAGCCGAACGCCCGTTGACGGCGAGTTATCCGCTTCCCGAAGCGCCGTCCAGACCGATATCCGCCGCAAGCGTTGCGTAGTTATTCCCCGCTTCAGAGCGATCGCCGCCGCTGCGCCACATCGGCCAGGTAACGGTGCAACGCGTCGGCCTGCTCCGGCGCAAGCAGCATCTCCAGGCGATCGAGCTCCTCGCGAAATCGCCCGAGCGACAGTCGCAGGTTGTCGGCATTGTCGAGGAAAATGTCTCGCCACACGTCGGCACTGCCCGCGGCGAGGCGCGTGGTATCGGCCAGGCCCTTGCCGGACAACGACAGCTCGGCGGGTGACATCATGTTAAACAGAGCGACCGCCAGCGCGTGAGGCAGATGACTCGACGCCGCGACGGTGCCGTCGTGCACTCGGGCCGACGTGACGTGCACGCGCATGCCCAGCGATTGCCAAAATTGGGTGACAACTTGTTTTGCGTCAGGAGCGACGTCGGGATCGTCAACGACAATGCAATCGCCGCCCTCGAACAGCTCCGCCCGCGCCGCCGCAATGCCGGACTGCTCGCCGCCGACCATCGGATGACTGCCGACAAATCTTGCCGGGTATTTCAGCAGTCTCCGCGCCGCCTCGATGATCGACCGCTTCGTGCTCCCGACGTCGCTCACAACCGCATTTGCCGACAAATGTGGTGCGATCTCTTTCAATACTTCTGGAATGGTGCAAACCGGGCTCGCGAGAATGACCAGATCCGCTCCCTCGACGGCTGCCGCGGAGCTTTTCTCGGCGATGTCGATCGCTTTCGATTTTAAAGCCGCACCAACCAATTCGGGTTTGACGTCGTAACCTATGACGTCGTAATCGGTTAATCGGCTTTTCACGGCCAGTCCGACTGACCCGCCGAGCAGGCCAAGACCGAGCTCGTCGCCGGCGTCGAGCACGACGCCAAGCGCCAAGCCGTCCTGGTCGCCCGCGAGATCGAGCGCAAGGCCTTGCGGGAAGCCGACGAGCGCGCGCGGAACATCGTGGTGGGCGCCATCCAGCGCGTCGCGTCCGACCAGACGTCGGAGTC
>CAXSBN010000028.1:0-5519 GCA_964236135.1 uncultured Phycisphaerae bacterium | reverse complement strand
CGAGGATGCTCAAGCGGATCGTGGGCATGGTCCGATAAATTCATGTATGGCAACGCTACTGAAGCCGAATCGTCGGTTCGATCGATCAAACGAAGCCAATCGCGCTGTTGCACGAGTGGCGGGAGAAGCTTCCCGCCGGGGGCGGACGCTGTCAACAGGGCTTGATTTGCCACGGCGGACCCATACGCTATCTAGCTCCATTGGAGATGCCAATTCACGCATTCCGGTGTTAAGAGAAGTTCACGTCAAGGATGGCGGGTCAGTGGAGGCAGCGACGCAATCTAACGCGAAGCCGTCTCAGCACTCGCCAGCGAGTTTTCGACCGGCTGTTGGTCGGGCGACGAGAGTAAGAATGTCACAAATACCCATTACCGCGACCAGCCGGGTGGCTGGAGCGGTGATGCGAGAAATTCCGACCGGCGCGGGCGATGCGAACGGCCTGGCGACCGTTAACCGTTCTACTTCAAGACACGTGCTCGAATTTGAAAAACCGCTTCATCGTCTCGAATTGCAAATCCAGGAGCTGGAAGCGCTCCAGGCCACCAAGCAGGTCGATTACAGCAAGGAGCTTCGCCAGCTTCGCAATAATTACACATCGCTCCTTCGAAAAACCTACGACGGTCTTAGCGCTTGGGAAACAGTTCAGGTCTCTCGTCATCCGCAGCGGCCACAGTTTAAAGATTACGTCGAGCTCGTCTGCCGCGAGTTCCGTGAAATTCATGGCGATCGCCGCTACGGCGACGACGGCGCGATTAAGTGCGGCCTGGCGCGCCTCGGCGGGCACAAGGTTATGCTCATCGGCCATCACAAGGGCACGGGCACCAAGGAAAAACTCGCCTGCAATTTCGGCCTCGCGCATCCGGAAGGGTATCGCAAGGCCCTTCGCTGCATGAAGCTGGCCGAGAAGTTTCACCTGCCGGTCGTCACGCTCGTCGACACGGCCGGTGCGTATCCGGGCATCGGCGCGGAAGAGCGCGGCATCGCCGAAGCGATCGCGCTGAACATGATGGAAATGTCGCGCCTCAAAACGCCGATCGTCACCATCATCACCGGCGAGGGCGGCTCCGGCGGCGCGATCGGGCTCGGCGTCGGCGACAAGGTCGCCATGATGGAATACGCCTGGTACTCCGTCATCAGCCCCGAGGGGTGCAGCGGCATTCTCTGGAAAGGCTCCGACAACGCATCAACCGCGGCCGAAGCCCTCAAGCTCACCAGCAAAGACCTCCTGAAGCTAGGCGTAATCGACACCGCCATCGACGAACCTCTCGGCGGCGCCCACCGCGACCCGCACACGGCAGCCCACAACCTCGAACAATTCGTCGCCAAGTCATTACGCGATTTGAAGCGCACGAAAATTGAAAATTTGTTGGAGCGCCGTTACGAGAAGTTCCGGAACATGGGCGAGGTGATCGACAGCAGCAAAAAGTCGGCGGCTCGCACCGCGGGCTGAACCCAGCAGGTATGCTGTAATCATGTCGGTAAATTGGTCGGATCAATCCATACTCGATCGGATGGTCATCGCAGTGGAGCGAGTGCGCGAACGATTGCGGCGGGCGACTGGGGCGCTGGAGGCCGCAGGTGTTCCACACGCCGTCGTGGGTGGAAATGCCGTCGCCGCTTGGGTTGCAACCGTTGATCCCTCGGCCGTCCGAAACACTCAGGACGTCGACATTCTCATTCGTCGAGAAGATATGACTGGCGCTGAGGCCGCACTAGAAAAAGTAGGCTTCAGCCGTCGTCATGCAGCCGGCATCGATTTCTTCCAAGACGGAGATGGCTCTCGTTTTCAGGATTCGGTCCACATAGTCTTCGCGGGTGAAAAGGTCCGTCCAGAACACGCTTTACCGGCGCCTGATGTCAGCCGATCTGTCAAGCCACAGGACTTTCGGGTCATCGCACTGAATGATCTTGTGCGGATGAAGTTGACTTCATATCGACGCAAGGATCAGGTTCACATCTTGGATATGCTGGGTGCGGGGTTGATCAATTCGACGTGGGTTGATCGCTATCCTCCCGAGTTGGCGGCGCGACTCCAGCTCTTAATTGACACGCCTGATGACTAGGAAGTTCCTGACGGAACATTGCCGTCATTTTGTTCATCGCCTGCGGTCTGCAATGTCATCGACCGTTACGATTTGTCGCGCGATCGCCGCGTCGCAAGGGAACTCTGAGTTAAAAACGCGGTGTGCCCACAATGCCAACAATCGCTGCTTGCCCATCATGTGTTTGATCGACCCACGCTCGCACGCGTGGTCGACGAGGCTGGGTTTCAGATTTTGTCGATGGAGGCGATCAAGCCTTTCCACGTTCGGATAGTGGCCGAGAACGCCCGGAATCGAAAATCGGCATCGGTTCTCGCGAACGAATGCTGCGATTCGACGGAGTCCGTTCAGTTCGGATCTTCGCTCGCCGACGCTGGTTGACTGACGAGGCCGCGAGTAGAAACCGATCCCAGCGCGTACACTCCTCACCTGATGGCGACGTACACGCAGAGTATTCAAAACCTCATCGACCAGTTCTCCTCGCTTCCCGGCATCGGGCTGCGCAGTGCCGAGCGCATTGCATTTCATCTGCTGAAGCAATCTCCCGAGGAGGCAATGAAGCTGGCCCGCGCGATTGAGGAGGTGAAGACGCGGATCAAGCATTGCAGTGTCTGTTACAACCTAACCGAGGCCGACCCCTGCGAAATTTGCACGAGCACGACACGCGATCAATCGGTCGTCTGCATCGTCGAGCAGCCGAAGGATCTGCTGGCGCTGGAGGCGACGGGTTTATACAAAGGTGTGTATCACGTATTGCTCGGTCGCATCGCGCCGCTGGAGGGGATCGATCCAACGGATGTCACCGTCGAGCCGCTCATGGAACGCCTGGCGGGCGGGACAATTCGCGAAATCATCATGGGAACGAATCCGAACATGGAAGGTGACGGCACGGCGCTGCATATTCAGCAGGAAGCGACGACGCGGTTCCCCCACGTGCAGATCACGCGCTTAGCGCGCGGTCTGCCGGCCGGCTCAAATATTGAATATGCGAATCGAAATATTCTCGCGGATGCGATCACCGGCCGTCAGAAAATGTGAAGTGGTTGAGTGGCGAGCGTCGGAACCAGACATGCGAATGAATGACGTAATTCGAACATTGGATTTTGGAACAACACGGGGATGAGCTTAAGCCGTCTAAGAATCGTCGAGTTGTGCATCGCTGCAATGGCCGTGATCGGCAGCTTGATGCTTTGGAATTGCACTCGCGACATTGCATTGGACGCAGAGCGGTGGCGACATCCGGAATTGTCGTGCGGAATTGTCGTGGGATCGTTGGCGAATGGTGGGCGATCTTCGCCGGAAGTTAAATGAGTCCAAGCCCGATCACGCCGACTGTGTGAAGATGTTGGAAGGCGACCTCGAAAGCGATCCCCGACGGTCTGCCAACATGGAGCGAGCGGGGCAAGGCGGTTGGATCGAATACTCGCTTGACCCTTGTTCGCCAATGCGCGTCATAGAGTCCACGGGAGCGATCCAGATCTTCTTCGATAATTCTGGCAACTATCGTGGTTTCCAGATGCACATCGATTGAATCCGCGCAAACGCGCATGGACGTTCCGGATGACAAACGGCCCGGTGGGACTGGCCGTTCGTCATCCGGAGTTTGACCGATCAATTATCGGCACCGCTCGCTTCGCCGGTACTGATTTCGGCCGCGAACGAATCGTCATCGCGGTTCTGCGGATTTCCCGTACCGCTCGCGCCTTGGGCGCCGGTTGTCGACACATCGCCACCGCGGTTGACGAATTCGCCTGGCGAATGTTGCGTTAAGCTTTTTCCCGCCACACGCGGCCTATCGTTCGGCTCCGCGCCAAATCGACCGCTAACGCTCTCATCGCTGCTGACCATGTCCGCGCCGTCGGTGCGATCATCCGGGCCGGACTGCGACACGGGATCGAGCACTGCCATGTCTGTATCGACATCGCCGCCGCTGGAACTGCCCGGGCCGGAATTGCTGCCGCCTACACCGGCGGATCGGTTGTCGGAAGCGCCGGCTCGTTCGGCGATTCCGCCCGGGTCGTTCGCGCGGGTCTCGGCCGACACATACGCCCGGTCGCGCTCTTTTCCCGATTCCGGCACGCCAAAATCGCCCTGCCCGGCGAAATGCTTCGCGGCCTCAGAGTTTGACCCGACTTTGTTCGATGAATTCTGTGACGATGAACTGCTGCCCATGACTTCATCCTTTCGTATTGAACGTCAGATGAATCACAGCAATCGGCGCGCCGCAATAACTGTTTAGCGGCACCGGTGTTCGTTGGTCTTAGAACGTCCAACCGACGCCGATGACGTACTTCAGGTCATTTTTCAGCGTGTCGGGCGCTGGGGTTGAATCGCGCTTATATTCGACACGGGCCTCGGTAAAGAACGACTTCGTCAGCATCGCCCGCACTCCCAGATCGGTGGTCAGAATATAGTCGCCCGGATCTTTGATGGCCGGGAGATATTCAAGATCGTGAAACAGCGTAACCGCTTCGTTGAGCTTACGGTCGTAGTGATACGCCAGCCGCAGCGCGACAAATTCGTTGTTCTCGCCGCCGTCATATTTTTCGTAGACGTAGCTGAAACCAACTTCCGTGTTGAAATTCTGCGTCGGCCCTTCGAGCCACTGATAGCCAAGGCCGATGCCCGGCGAGAGTCGATAATAGAGATCGGCGATGCGATCGTGGTCGACCTTCACCGTCGCGTAGCCGTACAGCTTTTCGGTCCAGAATTTGTCGTACTTTCCCAGCGCCGTCCAGTTATCGCTGGTGGTGGCCGTCGCATCGCTTCGGCCGGTGGTGGCATAGTTGTACTCGGCGCCGAACGTCGTGCGGTCGTCGTCGAAATCGTTGTCGCGACGCAATGCCGCCGTCGCTTTGACGCCCAGATCGAACGTGTCGGTGTTGCCGCGCTGAAGCGTACTGTTGCCGAGCACCGACCCGCTCCATTTTTCTGCCGGTGGATTGATCGATTTGACGTCAGACACCGGCAATGTTTTCCCGCCGGCCGTGTCGATTTTCTCACCGTTAGCCGCGGCAATTTTGTCGATAACTTCCGGCTGCCGATCCTTGAGCACGATCTTGGCCGGCTCGTCGGTGGTGTACGACTCGACGTTCGCGACGTCGATGGACAGATCGCCGAGCACCGGCGAGTGAAACGCCATCTTCCCGCCCGAGACAGTGCCGACGCTGCCGTTGATCTTGTCGCCGTTTTTCAGCGTTACAATGTCGGCGAACGAAAGCGAACAGGCAGCGGCGATCGTCGCTGCTGCGAAGACCGCCAGACGATCAATGTGTTTCATAACCCATCACCAAAAAAGGAAGCAGAATCAGGCAAGCCATGAGTCGATCACGCACGAACGCGAGCATAGTACGGAGCGACGCGCTCTCGGCAATGGCGACGGATCAACGCGCGATGTCCAGGGCAACCGCATTCTATTAACTCTCTCCCTGTACTCGGGGAGAGGCAGGGTGAGGGGTCTTCTGTCGCTCGGAAAAC
>CAXSBN010000027.1:0-55860 GCA_964236135.1 uncultured Phycisphaerae bacterium | reverse complement strand
TCCAATAATCGCCGCCTGCCAGGAACGTCGCCTGCACGGCATAATAATTTCCGTAATAATAGTGCGCTTCGATCTCTGGATTCGGCACGTTCAGCTTTCCGGGAACGAAACGCATGACATACTTCAGGCCACGCGTCAGGTCGTCGCCTTCAAACACGCCGGCATAGTACAGAGCCGACACTCCGGCCGCCGATCGCGCAAAGCCGCTGCTGCCGCCATCTTTCATTTTGTAGGTAAAGCCGCCGTCGTTGTTCTGGCAGTTGCGGACGTACTCAATCGCGGCGTCGATGGTTTTCTTCTCCACCTTGATTCCCGCGTCACGCGCGGCCCGCAATCCCATCACCTGACAGATGGTCACGGAAATATCCGCATCGACCGGGGCAGGCTGATACCGCCAGCCTCCTTCTGGGTTCTGCGTCCGTTCGATCAGGCGCACGGCACGTTGCAATTTATCCTTGACGCGGTCATCGCCGGTCATCCCGTAAATCTCGCCGAGGAAGAGCGTCGCAAAGCCGTGTCCATACATCGGCCCGTTTGACTGATCTGACGCGATCAGGCCCGACTCCTGGCACACGCTCAGAACGTAATCGACGCAGCGCGATACGTTGTCGCCGTACTTCCCTCGGCCGGGCAGGTTTCCCGCCTGCATGAACGCCAACCCCGCCAGCGCCGTCACGGCCGCGCTGTTGGAGCCTTCGGCACTGTACGTGCCGTCCGGCTTTTGATGTTTCGACAACCATTCGAGACCCCGCTCGACGGCCGCTTTTTGGACATCGTTGATTTCATCGCCACGCACTTGCGCTGGCACGGAAGCAATTTTCGGTGAGTCGGCGCGCTCGCCGCGCAACAAGTTTGTTGATGAAGCAGAGCAAAGCAGCGCCGTGATCGCGAATCTACGTAACGTCATCGATCCTTCGTTTGAGTCGAAACCGATTTATAATATTCCTCGACCAGCTTGCGGTATTCTTCAAGCACCTGATCGTTGGCCCCTTCGACCACTGCATCGCGCTGCCGAGGCGAGATCGCGCCCCATTCCTTTAGAGATTCATTCATTTCCCTGCCCAAATCCGCGTTTCCGCCGGGCGGACCTTTACCAGCGTCGTTGGCGGCTGGCGTGACGCCCGGATCGGATTTGGACTGACCCGGCTTCTTCTGCTGATTATTGGCCTGCGCTGCCGCGTCCGATGGCTTTTGCATCTTTTCGCCCGGCGACTTGCTTGGATCCTGATTTCGTGTCTGCGCCGTCTGCTGTCGCGCCTGGTCGATCAACTCGTCGAGGTCGTTGACGATGCGATTTTGAATATCCTGCGTAACTTTACCCGGATCGTTGTTCAGTGCGATCCGTTGCCGCGACCTCGCCATTCGATCACCCACGCGATTCGCCGCCTTCATGTTTTCGGCCGCCGGCGCGTCCGGCTTGTCGTTGAGAAGCGATCGATCAAGTTCATCATTGTCGACATCGACCGCCGCTGCTTCTTCTGGCAACTGCGTTTTCTTGTCCGGTTCCGGTCCGAGCTTCACTTCGCCGCCGGTTGATTTCTGCAGTAATTGGTCGAGCAGATTTCGAAGCTCGCCCTGCCGCGTGCCGATCTGTAAAAGCGTGTCCTTGTCCCTCGTCGACTCCTGCCTCTTGGTGTTTTCGTTGACCGCAACCTGAAGGTCCTTGAGCAATCGCAGTTCCGCCTCAGGAGGAAGCTTCGGCCCCGGCTTGGCCGGCGCGCCGCCGCCGCCGCCGGCATTCGAATCTTGCGCGAATTTCGATTCTCTGGGCTTATTCGCGAGATCTTTAATCATCGCATCGAGCTGCGCGACGACTCGTGCCTGCTGAGATTGTGCCTCGATTCCGGTCGTCGGCTTGGCCAGCTTCGCTTTGACATCGCTCATCGCTCGAACGATGTCATGATTCGCCCAGATGTACACGATCGATCCAACGCTCATCAGGTCCTTATCGATCGCATTCACACGGTCGGCGAGCTTCCCCTGCTCGCCCGGCAATTGGCCGAGTCGCATCGCGTCAGGACGCGCCAAATCACCTTCAGGCTTTCGCGCGGCCTCGATCTTTGTTGTGTCGCCGTTAAGCTTCTCCTGATCTTCCTTGATCTTCACGTACTTCGCTTTGACAGTTTCGCGATCGGCATCATTGATCTGATCGTCGACCTTGGCCTTCTGCTCGTCGACGATTTTCTTGGCTGCATCCAGAGCCGCCAGCGCGTCAACCTGCGATGGGTCATAGGCCTCCTGGAGTTTCGAGTCTTTCAGCGAGAAGATCGCGCGCTCCATTTTGCCAGCGGCTCGCACGAGGTGAGCGGCGGGCTCGGCGCCGTTGGGCATCGCCTCGGCGGCCTTCGCGATGTCGCGCGTGTTGCGTTCGGTTAATTCCTGGCTCTGCGCCTGTTGTTCGACCGCAACCATCGGCGCGAGCGTCGACGGCGTCGATGGCTGCGTCGATGGCTGCGTCGATGGCTGCGTTGTGGCCGGATCGCGCTCGGCCTTGGCGATCAATTCACCGGCGACTGCGTGCATTGGCTCAATTGACAAATCCGCCTTGCGCGCCAGCAAGTTATCGAGGTTGTGCCCCGCCTGCCGACGGATCAGCACGGCGACCTGCTTCTGCATTTCCTCAAGCTTTTTGCTCAACTCCGCCAGCCGCGCTTTTTCCGCTTCCTGCAGCTGGCCGAGCATCATCTCCAGCCCCATCTCGGCGCCCTTCTGCGCCTGCTGCGTGTCGGCCTGCTTATTTTCCTTCGCCGACTTCGATGCGCTGCTCTGCTTCTGCTGCACCTGCTGCTGCTGCGCGGTGCCAGCCGCCTTACTCATCGATTCTGAGCTGCTCGGATCCGATTTCTTCAACTGCTCCGACAGATTCTTCAAATCCTCGACGGCCTTCCCTGTGCGATCCGACAGCTTCGCCTGCCGGTCGGAAGCCTCATCGAGTTTCTTGCGATCCTCGGCCTTCATCTGATCGGGTGACTTGCCGACATTGCCCTTGCCGGCCTCGCTGGTCTGCTTCGAGATTTCTTTCTGCTCAGCGAGTATTCCGGCGATGCGGTCGATCGTCTGCGACATCGTGCCGATGTTCGACATTCGATCGAGCGCCGACTGCAACTGTTCGATGGCCTTGGTCTGATTCTCCTGTGCCTTGACGAGCGCATTCCCTCGCGGGTCGGGCTTCTGGCTCGACCGCTGCGCCTCGCCGAGCGATTGCGTTGCGCCCTTCATCGATTCCTCGGCCGCCCGATCGAGCTGATCCTTCACATCGCGCGCAAGTTCCTTCAAATCCTTCGCATCGAGCTTGTTCTCATCGAGCTTGTCGGCGATCGCGTCCATCCGGGCGACGAGCGCTTTGGTTTGCGACGCCGCTGTCGACTGTTGATTCGCCAGACGGTCGGCCATCGATCGATCTGCCGCGTCAAAGGTCGGCTTGTCTTTCGTGTCATTCGCCAGGCTCGCGGTTTCGAGCTTCGTGCGCGTCTGCGCTTTTTCGACAGTCGTGATCGCATCTTTGGTCGCGCGGAATTCTTCGATGATGCGCGTCGTCATTTCATCGGCGCTGATGATCGAGACGCGCAGCTTGCCGGAGATGACCGGATCGTGAAGCGCGCCTTCGGTGGAGCGGTAATTGTCGGTGGCCGACAGCGAATACTCGATGATGTCGCCGGCCTTGAGCGGGGGCGTGGTCGCGAGCTTCGATAAGTCCCAGTTATATTCGGCGCGGAAGCGTTGTCGTTCGCCGTTCAAGTCTTGTCGCGACCAATTCGTGCCCGGCGTTGGCTGCGCATTATCGACCAGCGGAAGCTCGACATGCTGCTTGTCGTTGATGCGATCGACCGCCAGCTTCAGCACCGCGATGCCGTAATCATCCTCGGCCAGCCCCTGCAGCGGCACGACCGCGTTGGCCGTTCGATCTTCGTTGCGTCGCGGCAGCTCGATCTGTACCGACGGCATCTGATCCGGTCGCACGATCAATTCATATTCCTCGAATTCACCGTTGTTGAAGCCGTCGGTATCGGTCGCATGAAGACGGAATCGCAACGGCGATTCAGCGACAAACGTGCCGACCGCGATCTGCGGCGATTCGAGTTTCCAACTGATTTTCGGCAACAGAGATTTCCCGTCACCCGCTTGATCGAGGTTCGGCATCGCATCGGCCGCCAGCGGCTTATTGAAGGCCGCGCGAAGCGTGACCGGCGACCCCGCCGCTACCACCGCCGGTGCGTGGCCGAGGTTCACCAACGTCGTCGTCCGCTGCGTTACATAGCCGGGCGGATCGATCGATGCATCCAGCGATTTAATCGCCAGCCGCGGCACGACGGTCACCGGCGCGAGCATCTTGGAATCGTCGCCAGCCTTGATCCACGCCCGTAACGTCGCGCCCGGCTTACCCGTCTCAGAGCGCGCGTCGAGCGATACCGCGAACGAACCGTCGGCCGACCGCGTCATGAATTCCTGCCGCACCGGACCGTCGTCGTATTGGTATTCGACGATCGGCTTCATCGAGGCGCTGTCGCCTTTGCCGAGCTTCATTTTCACATCGAGCCGCTGCCCGACGGGAACGCGAGTCGGCAGCGTGTCGACCAGATCAATGCGCGTGCGCTTCGGCCAGGCATGATCAGAAAACGGCGCGAACAGTCGCGATAGTGCGGCCGACCGATACGGCGCGCTGGTGATCGCCATCAACCCCGCCAACACAACCGCCGCACCGAGTCCACCCGCCAGCGAAAGCATCGCCGGGCGAACAATGACGGCGCTGTTTAAATTAATCTGCGACGCCAGCGAAGCGGTCTCGCCGACGACGCGCTGTTTCATCGCCTCCGAGCCGGGCGTGGAAGTATTCAAAAAATCAATCGTGCTGCGAAGCCGATCATCAAACTGCGGAAACGCGCGTTCGATTTTGCCGGCGACATCAGACAAGGTGATGCGCGACTTCGCCGGTCGAATGATGCGCGACCAAAGCGTCTGGCCGATCGCGAGGAGTGCCACAACGATGACCGCGAGCCGCGGAATGGCCGGCAGATTCAGCAGAAAATCGAGCGCAACCGCGAGCACGAACACGCCAACCACAACGGCCAGCAATATCCCCGCGCCATAAGCGACACCCAAGAAGCGCACGCGTCGCCGCACAGTCTCCAGCGCAGAAATCAACATCGAAGGAGGCATCGACTTCACCTCGTACAGTCTTGGAACGATCGCTTTTGATCCCCTCTCTCCGTGATCGGAGAGGGTTAGGGAGAGGGGTCTCTCGCGACGTACGAAAAACGCCCCCTCTCCCCGACCCTCTCCGCGAGTACGGAGAGCGGGAGCTGATTCAACTCACCACTTCTTCACTCACCACTCACCACTTCCCCCTCACACCATCCCCCACACTTTACGCGACACCCACTCGCACGTAATCAACAAAACAAACAAAACCATCGCAATCGGGGCGTCCCACAACGGCTCGTTTGTTTCCAGCGGGATGACCTTGGCCGCGCTCGGAATATCGGTCACCAGCTGCGTGCGGGCGGCGGCCGGCTCGATCAGCTTGCCCTGCGTTTCGCTGGCCAACCGCGATAGCGTCGTACGATCAACCTGCGGCTCGGCGAGTTCCAGCTTCGGAACCGACACATCCAGCGGCAATTCAATCGGATCCACGCCCGGCCCGATCGACGGCAGCCGCACGCTGAACCGCCCGGATCGAGTGGCGGTGTACGACAACTGATACGTGTCCGGCGAATCACTCTGCCGAATCATCATCTCGCGACGCACGACCGTGCCCGTCGAAAGTTCCGTCGAAGGTTCCGTTGTGGAACCAGTTGTCGGACGAGTCGTCGACTCCGGCCCGTTCTCCACCACTTCGACGCCGATCTGTTCCGGAAGTTGCGGAATTAATTTCGAATCGAGCACGCGCAGCGTCGCCTGCACCTGCTGGCCGAGCTCGTAGTTGGGGCGCGAGGCGACGAACGTCACCTTTCGCTGGCCGAGGCGTTTGCTGCGCGCCAGATACCGAAGCTGCTGCACCCAGTAGGCATCGAACGTGCTTTCGCCCGTGTAATAGCGCCAGCGCCATGAATCATCAATCGCGCTGAACAGCGTTCGGCCCGCGCCGTAATGGCCGAGCACGAGGATCGGCGCGCGTCGACCGTCGCCGCTGGTTTCGGTCGGATGCTCAGCCAGCACTTCGCCCACGCCCCGCTTGGTGCTGATGCCGCGGCAGTACCAGAAGACCGGCTGAATCTCGTCGAGAAAGAATTTCTCGTTGCGCGACTTATCGGCGAAGAAACGAAAGATCGAACTCGTCTGCCCTTCCTTCGTCAGCAATGGACGAAAGCCGGACGTAATCGACGCGCGGGCATCATCGATCTGCACGCGCGAAATATCGACCGGGAGGATCGGCTCGATCGCCGTGTTGCGATATTTCTGTGGTGAAAATCGCGGCCCCGCGACCATGCCGAACCCACCCGCCTTTTTGCTCACGAAGTCGGCCACCAACTGCAGCTGCGCGTCCGAGAATTGCTGCTGCGGATCGACGTCGCCGAACAGCACGACGTCGTAGGCCATCAGCTCATCCATATTTTCCGGGAAGCGCGTGATCGGCTTGTCACCCTCCTGCCGGAAATCAGGATCGGCGCTGGTGAGCAAACATGAGATGTCGACCGTCTGGTCGCGGATCATCTCGTTTTTGATGTATCGATATTCCCAACGCGGATAGCCGTCCACGTAGAGCACGTTGATCTTCGCATCGAGCACTTCGACCTGCGCCGTGCGGATGTTGTCCTCTTCATCGACCTCGACGGCCTGCTTGTCGGCCTCAACGACGACATCGACCGGGCCAACGCTTTGCGGCTTGAATTGCAGTTCGGTTTCGGTCGGCGTGTCGTTGACGACGGTGATCTTCTGTTCCACCGGATTGCCGTCAATGCCGAACAGCGGCTCGCCGCTTTTCTTATTTCGAAGGCGAAGCGTGACTTCGTGCTGACCGTTGCCCTTGGGGCTATTTCCCGTCGCGCGAACCATCGCCTTCACGTTGACGATGTCGCCCTTGAATGCGGCGTCTTCCGCATTCACGGACTGCACTTCGATATTTGCCGGCGCCTGCTCCGAACCCAGCGGCACGGGATAAATCTTCACGCCCGTATCCTTCAACTGCGCCAGCGTTTCCGCCAGCGGACGCGTCGGCGTATCTCGGCCGTCGGTCATCAACACCACACCCGCCAGCCGTTGGCCCTGTAATTCCGCAAGCGCCGCGCGAATCGATTCGCCAAGCTGCGTCGACTGGCCCGTCGGTTCGAGCTTCGTAAGGGCCTCGGCAAGACTTTCATTCGGCATCGCGGCGGCCGATGAATCGAATCGAAAGAATCGCAGCTGATGAATTTTCGACAAATCCTGAATGAGTTTTCGTTCATCGCCATTGAGCAACTCCACCGCGGCGGCGAGCCGTGACTCGGGTTGCGCGTTTGCATTCAGCAGCACATCACGCACGCGCATCGAAATCGAATCATCAACCATGATCGCCAGCACGGATGGCTCGGTACGACTTTGCCCGAGCGTGAGCACGGGGCGATTGAGCAGTAACAGAATGAACGCCAGCAGCGCCGCGCGTAACACACCAAGCGTCACGCGCACGTTGCGACTTTTTCCTTCGCGGCGATAGACCCAGATGACGAGTGCCAGCAGCGCGACGCCGATAAAGAAATTCCACGTCGCGGCCCCCACCGTCGCCTGCCCCGGCCAGGCGGGATTGAAGTTGAGCGCGAACTCCCCCTGCCGACTCAAGAAGCCGCGCTGCAGGCCGAGGATGATTTCGAGGAAACGGTGCATGTGGAGGGTTCAGGGTTCGGGGTTCAGGGTTCAGCGAAGACAGAGCAACGTTTGCTTTCTCTTCGCTGAACCCTGAACCCCGAACCCTGAACCCTCACCTCCTTGTATGTCCAAACCGCATCGCCATCGCACACTCCAGCGCGGCCAACGCTAACAACGCGGCCATGAACGACCAACCAAAATCGCGGCCCTCCAATTCTCTCGCCGACGCTTCGGTCGCGGGAATGTCATCTGCATGAAGATCGATCGCGACATCACCAAGCGCTTTGCGAATGCCGGCGGCTTCGACGGGGCGCACGTCCGCCTCCTCGGCCGGCACGTTTACGGCGACCGGAAGCCGCTGTGCCTCGCCATTCGATTTCTCACCGCCGGCGATAGTGAGCATGTACACGCCCGGCTTCACCAGCGCCGGCGAGCGATACGCCGTCGACCCATCGGGGGTCGTCGTTTGTTCGAGCACAATCTGATTCTGCTGCGCATCCTTCAGCACCGGCACTGCCGCCATCGCCATGCCGGGCGGCACATGCAACGCGTCACCGACGTTCAGGTTCATCCACGCATCACCGGAATTGACCGTGCCGCTCAGCAGCTCATGCACGAGCGGCGCGAAGTTGAGCTTGGCGGGAAGTGTTGACCATTCGATGTACGCGCTCGTCGCGACGAAGAGCACCTGACCTTGCCCGAGGCTCTGCACGGTGATGGCCGGATCGGCCAGGTCGGACGAACTCGTCGTCGGCTGCGTGGCGCTCGCACCGTTCGTCGAACGTGCGAAGTTGAGCACGCGTTGCGCTTGCGAATCGCGAGGCAGATCGACCTGCCAATATGTGTAGACCGACGTCTTATCGAGACCACTCTTATCGTTGCCACGGAATTTCTGCAGCAGTGGATGCAGCAGACCCTGTGGCTGGAAATCAAAGTAAAACGGATCGCCGCCGCTCGGGGCGTTAATGCGCTTGACGAGCGCGCCGGGGAGCAGGTGGCGAGGCAGGAGCATCGCGTTGTAATTCTCACCGCTGACCGGCTCGCCCATGAAGAGCATCAAAGTGCCACCAGCCGAGACGAACTTTTGCAATGCATCCGCCTGCGGTGCGCTCACCTGCGACACGCCGGCGAAAATCACAGCCCGGTAGTCGCTGAGGACTTTATTGCCCAGTTCCAGATCGCTGATCAGTTCCGGCGCGACGTATCCGACGCGCTTCTCGGCCGCCGTTGCGCGATCATCGTTACGCGGCGCTAGCGCCTGCATCAGAAACGAACCTGACCCGCCCATCGTGCCGTTCACGCCGTGCTCGCCTTCCACGATCAGCACGTTCAAATCGGAGGCGACATTCACAACGAGTTGTCGAATATCGTCAAGCTTCAGGCGATCATCCACGCCTGCCAGCGCCAGCGACAACACATGCGGCCCGCCGCGCGTGAACTGGATGCGCGATTGCGTGATCGGCGGCGAATCGGCGCTCAACGGCACGCCATCGCCAACCGCCGCCGCGCCGGCGAGCAGCTCATCGTCGAGCTTCCAAATGAGTTTTGCGGTCGGTGATGAACCAGTGCCGAAGCTCACGACGTGCGCCAGCAGATCATTCGCATAACCGCGTCGCAGTAAGGTCGCCGCGGGTTTCAACTCTGTAACCGCCGCGTTGAATTCGTTCGGTCGGCCGACGTTGTAGTGCGCAAGATGAAACAGCTTCGCCAGATCGCGACCGCTTGATTCCAGCGACTGCGCCTCCCCCGCCGCTTCCCACGCGGGGCGAGTGCCGTCGGTGATGATGTCGAGAAATCGATTCGCCTGCTTGGAATCTTCCTGCCCGATCTTCAACGCAATTTGCAACGCATCGGGCAGGGCTGTACCGGCGAACGTCTGCTCGATGTGTTCCACAGCGCGCCGCGCGGCGTCGAGGTCGTACGTCGGCGATAAAATGACGGCTGCTGCGGGATTAGCGGCCGTCACGATCGCCGTCGAATCGCCGCCGTTGTTCAGCCGGCTGATCAAGCGGACGGCGATGAGCTTCGCCTGATCGAGATTGGTCTTCGCATCAGGACGGTCGGCCTCAAAAGCCATCGAGTAACTGTTGTCGATCACGATGACATGCAGCCCGGAGCGCTGCCCGGCCAGGCCCGCGATCGAGCTCTTGTCGCAACCCACTGGTCGCGAGAGCGCGAGGCCCATTAGCGCCATCACGCCGCACCGCGCCGCCAGCAGCAGCCACGATTCAAACCGGAGCCGACGCCGATTTCGTCGCATTGCCTGCAGCAGGAAATTCATCGCCGCCCATTCGACAACTTTGAATCGTCGGCGATTTAGGAAATGAATCGCTATCGGTAGCGCGACGAGCAGTCCGCCCGCGAGCGCGAACGCGGGAGTGACGAAGCCGATGGCGATGGGGACGACAACATTCATGCGGGATTACTTCATCGAGGCCGCGCGCGTCGCGAGAAATTGACTGAGCGACACATCGAGCGGGTCGCCGCTGCTGTAGCGATGGAAATCGATCCCCATGCCGCGGCAGATCGTTTTCAATTCATCCGTGAATTTCCTCAATTGTTCGAGATATCCTTCGCGCAGCGCGCGCGGTTCGGTCAGCAATTCGCCGGCCTCTTCCATGCCTTTGAACATCGTGACATCTTCAAACGGGAAATCGATCTCGGCCGGGTCGAGCAGTTGGAAGACGATCAGCTCGTGCTTTTTGTAGCGCAGTCGCCGCAGGCCTTTTTGAATACTCGCGATGTCGTCGAAAAAATCGCTGATGATGACGATCACACTGCGATGCGTCAGCTTCTCGGCCACCTGTTCCAGCACCTTGCCGGTGTTCGTCTTGTTCCAGCGCGGCACCTGCTGCAATTCATTCACGACGATGCGCCACTGCCCCGGCAGATTGCTGGCCTTGAAAAAGCGGCTCATCGTCTGATCAAAAATCGCCAGGCCTACTGAATCCTGCTGCTGGATGGCCATATACGACAGCGCCGCGACGATCGCGGTGGCGTGATCGTACTTCGTCCAAACCGCTGAACCCTGAACCCCGGACCCTGAACCCACGCGCACCGTGCCGAAGCCCATCGATTCGCTCGCATCGACAATGCAGATCAAATCGAGGTTCGTCTCCTGCAGGTATTGCTTGAGATAAACCTTCTCTGTGCGCGAATAGACCTTCCAGTCCACGTGACGAATGTCATCGCCTGCGACGTAAGGACGATGCTGCGCGAACTCGACCGAAATTCCCTGATATGGCGACCGATGCTGACCAGCCATCAGCCCTTCGACGATGAGTCGAGCGCGCAGCTCAAGCCCGCCGACCTTCGCGAGCGTCCTCGGGTCGAGGTATTGGCGGGAGTTGGAAGATTCTCGCACCATTCTTGATTGCGCGACTAAGGAATCCCTTCAGTCCATCAGTTCATCCGATGTAAACGCGAACACGAGTGAGATCCGTAGCTTTGACTCCGGCTGGAGCTTGTTGTCTACAACGTCCCAAATACGATCCAAGCGTTTTAGTTGTGGCACTCGTTTGAAACGATCTGCAACCACCACTACCCGAAATAGTTTTGATTTTGGCACGGGCTCAAAGTTCACTTTGCTCGCGCCTAGCTGTTTCTTTAGGGCCGTCCGAAGTTCCTTGAACCCCTTCGGGATTATTTTTTTCACTGTCATTTTAGTACCTCTTTGAGTCGCCGGACCCGTTCCAAGAGTTGTTCTGCTTGCCAAATTGTCGATGTATTGGATGAATATCGCGCAAAAACTGTCCATGTGCTGCAAACCGTCAATAAATCTTCGTAGTAAGTAGCTCCAGATCGCCGCCCTTTATCGATGAGCGTTGCTTTCAAGTTTGGCAGCGCATTTAGTAACAATTCTAGATCGTGCGACCTCCACACCAATTCCCAATGGCGTCGTTCAGAACCAGAAAGAGTAGAACCGGCAGACAAGTTTCTAATCCTCTTGTATTGATTTACCAGTTGCCGCTTCAAAAGTATTTCAATCACGAATCCTGCGAGATATTGCGCGCCAGACGAGCGATCTGCGTGGCCTGTCGCGCATAAGACCTCGGCATCGCGGAATCTCCGTTCTGCGACAGCGTAGAGACGATTGGGATCGACGGTCGCCTGCTTCGCGAAGATGGCTTGCTTAGATCTGGGCACTATCAAACTCTCACGCCGCCGGCTGGTCTCTCATCATTTTGGCCGTTTGCTTGTCCAAGTCTTCGTATTGCTGCCGCGGAATTTCTTCGATCAACTTTCGCACGATCGTATCGCTGCGAATGCCCTCCGCCTCGGCGTTGAAATTCGTCACGATTCTGTGACGCAGTACCGGCACCGCTACTTGTCGAATGTCTTCGGTCGTCACGTGATATCGCCCCTTCAATAGCGCTCTCGCCTTGCCGGCGAGGATTAGATACTGGCTCGCGCGCGGGCCGGCACCCCAGGCGACGTATTCGTTCACGAAGGCCGGCACGTTCGTACCCGGCTCGCCGCGGCGGCTGAGTCTTGAAAACTGCAATGCATACCGAATCACGTGATCCGCCACCGGCACCTTGCGCACGGTTTCCTGCAGCATCATCACGTCTTCGCCGTTGAGCACATGCTTGAGCTCGATCTGCCGGTTCATCGTTGTCAGTCGAACGATCTGGAACTCTTCCTCTTCGCTCGGATAACCAACGTGGATGTTAAACATGAAACGGTCTAGCTGCGCTTCGGGTAACGGATAGGTTCCTTCCTGCTCGATCGGATTCTGCGTCGCCAGCACGAAAAACGGTTGCGGCAGCCGATGCATTTTGCCGCCGGCCGTCACCTGGTGCTCCTGCATCGCCTCGAGCAACGCGGCCTGCGTCTTGGGTGGCGTGCGGTTGATCTCGTCGGCCAGAATCACGTTCGCGAAGATCGGCCCGCGCACGAAGCGCAGCGTTCGCCCGCCCGTCGTCCGATCGTCTTCAATCACTTCCGTGCCGGTGATGTCGCTGGGCATCAAATCAGGCGTGAACTGAATGCGGTTGAAACTCAAACCAAGCGTCTTGCTCAACGTCGAAATCAGCAAAGTCTTCGCCAACCCCGGCACGCCGACGAGTAACGCATGGCCGCGACAAAACATCGCGACCAGCAGTTCTTCGATCACCGCTTCTTGCCCGACGATTACCTTGCGCAGTTCACTGCGCAAATCGTGAGACGCCTTCTGCAGCCGCTCGACGGCCGCGAGCTCGTCAACATTGAGATCGGTCGTTTGCGGCTGCACCGGATTCATTTGATCGCTCATTTGATTTGCTCCTGAATTTTGCCGCGACAGACCATACCATCGCCCGCCGCGAGCCTTCGATGTTATCGAGTCGAATCGCAGCTTGCGCGAAGGAAATTGTGCGATCCCATGCCCGAATTGCCAGAAGTTCAGACTGTCGTGAACACGCTTGTGCCGTTCCTGGTCGGAAAACGTTTCGGCCATGTCGTGCACGTTCGCGACGACATCGTCTCGCCGAACGGTTTCAATCTTCGGGACGCACTAAAGCAGCGTCGGGTCGTGAGCATCACTCGCCGCGCGAAACGCATCATCGTTACGCTAAGTGACGGTAACGCGTTCTACGTCCACCTGGGCATGTCCGGCCGTCTGACAATCGAACGTGGTGACGCAATCGTTGAGACTCACACTCATCTGATCGTCAACATCAACGACGGCAAAATGGAACTAAGGTTCCGCGATCCGCGCCGATTTGGGGGAATTTTCTGGCTCGGGAAAAAACGAGGATATGAAGATGACCTACTCGGCCCCGAACCGTTAACCCTTCGACCGGCCCAGCTTGTAGAACGGTTGTCGCGCACAAAGCGGAACATCAAAAATGCACTGCTCGATCAAAAGCTGATTGCCGGGCTGGGAAATATTTATGTGGATGAGTCGCTTTTTACCGCGGGCATTCGGCCGACACGAATCGCAAGCGAACTTTCCGCGGCCGAAGTGCGGTCGCTGACTTTCGCCATCAAGCGTACGCTTCGCAAAGCGTTAAAACATCGCGGCAGCACGCTCCGCGATTATGTCGACGCCGAAGGCGGCCAAGGCGCATTTCAAAACCTTCACACGGTTTATGGCCGTGAGAAGCTCCCTTGCAGTAAGTGTAAAGCTCCTATCCGCAGAATCGTAATTGGCGGCCGATCGACCCATTTTTGTGTTCGTTGCCAGAAGTAATTCAGATGGACGACGTTACCATTCATCCCGCGATTAACTTCGGTCTTAAGAGCAAAAAATCTCTGCAAAGATTAAGCCTCACAAAGTTTTTTCATGCGACGTTTCTTCTTCAACAGCGGCCTATCGATTGTCATTATCGCGATCTTCGTCGTCTTTTTGCTCATGGAAACCGTCACAGGGTGGCACTCGTACAACAATGACCAGACCGATCATCACCTGTCGCGGGTCCCTTTTGGCAACTATCTGACCACCGGGCATTACATCGAGTCTGTGTTTGAAAATTGGGAGAGCGAGTTCATGGAGATGGGAGCCTTTGTCTGGTTCACATCGTTCCTCTTTCAAAAGGGTTCGCCAGAATCTCATCCTCCGGGGAAGGTTCCTAAAGAGGCGCTGGTCACGGAAAAGTCGCCTTCATTAGCGCAATCGAGGAATAAATGGGTCAGAATTATTTATGGGCAGTCGCTGACGATTGCATTCCTCCTGCTCTTTCTCGCCGCTTTCGCGATGCACTTATATGGCGGTGCGAGGAAATTCAGTGACGAGCAAGAACAACTGGGCCAGGCACGAGTCACAATGTTGCAGTTCCTCGGATATGCCGAGTTTTGGTTCGAATCATTTCAAAATTGGCAAAGCGAATTTTTAGGGATCGCATCGATGGTAATTCTGAGCATTTTCTTGCGACAGCGCGGCTCGAAAGAATCGAAGCCGATCGCTACGCCGCATTCGGATAATGAGTAGATTCCTGAAATCTTACGGAAGACGAAGGACGCGTTCTGGGCAACTGTAAGCGTCACATCAGTCCGATTTAGACGACGTTGATACAGTCGTGGAACGTCCTGCACATCTCAGGTGCGGCTTCGTTCCGGCTTGTCATTACTAATTCAGTTATGTCGGAAATTGCCCATGGCGACAATGTAGCGATCAAGCGTAATGTCACATTCTCGACGGCAGCAGCGAATTGCATTCAGCATCGCGCATGTCGTCCGAATGAAAGGACAAACATGTCGATGGACTCACTCGCGGACCTGTTAGAAGATGAACTCAAAGACCTTTACAGCGCTGAAAATCAGTTGTTGAAAGCGCTTCCAAAAATGGCCAAGAAGGCGGACTCGCCGGAGTTAAAGGCGGCAATCACAAGCCACGTGAAAGAAACTGAGGGCCATGTCGCGCGGCTCGAGAAGATCGGCAAATCGCTGGATATCAGACTGAGCGGCAAAGTATGTCATGCGATGAAAGGACTGGTTGAAGAAGGAAAAGAAGTGCTTGAAGAAGAAGGCGCTCCTTCGGTCATCGATGCCGCGTTGATCGGAGCATCGCAACGAGTCGAGCATTATGAAATGGCTGCTTACGGCGCAACCCGTGCAATGGCCGAAGCCCTCGGACACGACTCGATCGTAAAACTGCTTCAGCAGACTTTGGACGAAGAAGGTGCGGCGGACAAGAAATTGACGATGATCGCCGAGGGTGGAGTTTTAGCCGCCGCAGTGAGTGCGTCATCCGAAGAAGATTAAGGCTGATCGCTGGCAATAGCCGTTGATCACTGTCAATAGCCTACGATGTTAAGGCCAGGCCGTCAGTTGCTACCAAGCAACTGACGGCCTACTCAGGCTGCGCCGGGCTCGAAGCCCCCTTATCGTTAGTCGCATGGCTCTCCTGGGAATACCGCGAATTCTTCCCACGAGTAGCCTTCCAGCTCCGTCAGCCGATGACCGGTCGCATCGTCACCGTAGGCTATTCCCATCGAGTTCAAGGTGGATCTCACGTCCATCTCGATCTGACTTAGGAAGTTTTCACGGCATCCCTCTTTGTGCTCGGCGGCGCGTTAATCTGGGTCTCTCGATGACGGAAGTATTGAAGTTTGACAGCTTTGAGGAAGTGACGGCTTTGCCGGGCAGCGGCGTGATGCCGTCGATCGAAGTTGATAAAGCCGGCCACGGCGCGGCGTTTCATCTTGCCGCGATCCGCAATAGCTCATGTGTTGCACGCGGCTCGGGGTGGATCGATCGTACGCCGAATTTGAATAACCAACCGCTGGGTATCGTTGGTCACTATGCGGCCGTCGACCTCGAAGCGGGCATGGCGGTTCTCGCCGGCGCTGAACGGGAGTTGGCCTCGCGCGGGTTCAGGACGGTCGTCGGACCGATGGATGGTAACACCTGGCGGCGCTATCGCCTGCTTACCCGTCGCGGTGATGAACCGCCGTTCTTTCTCGAACCCGATAACCCGGATGATTGGCCAACTCATTTTTCCGCCGCCGGTTTCTCGCCGCTCTCGACGTATTTCTCTTCGCTCAATGACGACCTTTCAAAATCCGATCCGCGCGTTTCGGCGATATTGCTAAGGCTCGCTGCAATCGGCGTCACGATTCGACCGATCCGTCTCGATCGTTTTGAAGAAGAACTGCGAGCCATCCACACGCTTTCGATCGAAGCGTTCGCCGAAAATTTTCTATACACGCCCATCTCGCAAAAAGACTTTCTCTCGATGTATCTTCCAGTACTCGCCCATGTTCGACCGGAATTAATTCTTCTTGCGAAACAGGCTGATGAACTAATCGGTTTCATCTTCAGCGTGCCTGATTTGCTCGAGCCGACACGTGGCCAACCGTCTCGCACGATCATTGCAAAGTCGATGGCCGTTCGTCCGGATCATGCCGGGCAAGGCCTCGGTCTTGTGCTGATGGACCGATTTCAGCAGGCTGCACAACAAGTCGGGTTCTCGCGCGTGATCCATGCCCTGATGCACCAGGACAATCGCTCGTTCAAAATTTCCAGACGCTTCGGCCGGCCGATTCGGGAGTACACGCTTTATCAAAAGGGAATCTTATGAACGTTACGCACCTGCTGCTCAGGCAGGCGGCCATTCGTCCCGAAGCGCCAGCGATCATCGAAGGAAGCGCTTGTCACCAACAGGTGATTACTTTTGCCGGACTGGAAAACCAGTCCGCGCAAGGCGCGACGCTCCTTGTCCGCAGCGGCGTTCATGCGGGTGATCATGTCCTGGTCTTCATACCAATGTCGATCGATCTGTACGTCGCGTTGATCGCGATCTTTCGCATCGGCGCGGTGGCGACGTTCCTCGATCCTTCAGCTGGCCGACCTCATATCGCACGCTGCTGCGCGATGTTGCGACCAGCGGCAATGATCGCGGTGAGGCGTGCTCACCTGCTTCGACTCAACACGCCGGCCCTTCGAAAAATCCCTCGGCAGTTTGCGACTGGATCTGTAGGGCCGTTCGCCAGGAATTGGAGATCGCTGCGGAAGCTGAGTTTGGCGCATGACGTTATCGAACGAAGCGATGACGACGACGCGCTGGTGACTTTCACCAGCGGCAGCACCGGTGCTCCGAAGGCGGCGGTTCGAAGTCATGGATTTCTCGCCGCCCAGCACGCGGCACTTAACACGTCGATCGAACTCGCGCCGGGACAAATCGATCTCGCGACGCTGCCGATTTTCTCGCTCGTCAATCTTGCTTCGGGTGTGACGAGCGTGATTCCGAATGTCGATCTGCGGAAGCCAGGCTCGGTGAAGACCGCTCCGATCGTTCGACAGCTTTCCGATCACTCGGTGACGCGAATCGTTGCGTCGCCGGCATTCGTCGAGCGCCTTCTCGTCAGCCCTGCGGGCCGCGTTGTGATGCAGAAGTTATCGCGCGTCTACATCGGTGGCGCTCCGGTTTTTCCGAGGCTGCTGCAGCAATTGCAGGCGGGGATGCCGGCGGGTCGGGCGATCGCGCTGTACGGCTCGACGGAGGCCGAGCCGATCGCGCATATCGCGTGGGACGAGATCTCAGAAGCGGACGTGGCGGCCATGTTCGCTGGCCGCGGATTACTCGCGGGGCTGGTGGTATCCGAGATTCAGTTGCGGGTGATTTGCAACAGTTGGGGTACACCGCTCCCGGCGATATCGGGTGAAGCGCTTGATCGCCTGACTACCAACGCTAACGAACCCGGCGAGATTGTCGTGAGCGGCCGCCACGTACTGCGCGGCTACTTGAATGGCGCTGGCGACGCCGAAACGAAATTCAGCGTTGATGGTACCGTCTGGCACCGTACCGGCGATGTGGGTTATCAGGATGAAAAACGCCGGCTGTGGCTGCTGGGTCGCGCGTCGGCGCGCATCGTCGATCAAAAAGGAACGCTTTATCCGTTCGCAGTCGAATGCGCGGCAAGTCAAATTGTGGGCGTCCATCGATCCGCTCTTGTCCAAATCGCTGGCCGTCGCGTCCTAGCCGTCGAAGGTGTAGTTGAATCCTCGGAACTGATTCTAGATCATTTACGCTGGGCCATGCTGGATGAAGTGCGGCGACTAAAACGGA
This sequence comes from uncultured Phycisphaerae bacterium, assembly GCA_964236135.1. Taxonomy (GTDB): domain Bacteria; phylum Planctomycetota; class Phycisphaerae; order Tepidisphaerales; family Tepidisphaeraceae; genus CAXSBN01. Next base: position 37,592 of record CAXSBN010000027.1, on the reverse strand, counting down.
TTCCCGTCGACAACCGCCACAACGCGAAGATAGATTACGTTCAACTCATAAAGCGGATGTAGAAAGGCACAACTGAATGGATCAAACACTTCAACGATGGGCGGCGGTTTCGAACAATCGCGATCTGATTGAATTCGTCGCTGGCATGTTTCATAGGCTCGCCGTCCATGTCACCGGGCGGGAAGAGCACTTAACCGTTGTCCATGATGGTCGAGATGTGCAAATCGAAGCCGGCGCAGACGACGCGGCTTGCGATTTCGGCGTGACTATCGATGCCGGGGAGGCTGATCGTCTTGCCGATGAAGCGAGTCGCCCGACTCTGGGCGATGGCGAGCGGTTTCGCATCATGCGCGCTCTTTTCACTGCCGCGACGGCGGCAACGCTGCGCAAACCGCGATTGGCGAGCCCGATCCTCAAGAAAATTGTCGGCGCCGAATCGCTGATTCACGTTCGCCTGATTTCGCCTGTGTCGGAGGAACCCGACGCCACGCACACGCTGCTGTACGCGGCGCGGCAGTGGCTGGTCATTCCCGGTCTGCACGGTCGCGCAGAACGGCGATACGACATGACGACCGATCAGGCCGCCGCTTATCAGCGTCGTGTCCACGAAGTTCTATCGCACGACACGATCGGCCAATGGATCCGATTCGGGCGATGGTACCGACAGTGGCGAGAAAGCGTCTCAACCCGATTGCCGAATCAGTGAGTACCACGCGAACCATCGTTTCGCCTCGACGAAGGTTACCGACAACGAAATTAACCCATGTCTCTTAACCACCAGGGCGCACAGCAGTTTCTGCAGAGCCTCGACGAAGCGAGCGTGCTGAATTTTTTGAACGCAGAGGTTACGCATAGTGAGGCTTCGGCGAGGATCGGCAGCGTGACGCGCATCGATGCCGACGCCATCGAGCAACGCTGGTCGCTGATCACGGCACCGCCAAGCGCCCGTGAACAAATCCTTGACGCATTGGCGCTTTCCAACGCCGAATGTTTTACGAAAAACATCGAGAACTACATCGGCACAGCAAAAGTGCCGATCGGCCTGGCTGGGCCGTTGCGGGTCAATGGACTGCATGCGCGCGGCACGTTTTACGTGCCGCTGGCGACAACAGAGGCGGCGCTCGTGGCCTCGTACACGCGCGGAGCACGTGTCATCTCGGAAGCCGGGAGCTGCACGGCGGCGGTGATCGGCGTCGGTGTTGGCCGATCGCCCGTCTTCGTCTTCGACACCATGCAGCACGCCGGCCGCTTCATCATTTGGGTGACCGATCAGCTCGATGCGTTCAAACAGGTTGCGAACGCCACCACTTCGCACGGCAAGCTGAACGACCTGAAGATCACAATGTCGGCCAACCTGGTTTATTTGCTGCTGGAGTTCACTACCGGTGACGCCGCGGGTCAGAACATGGTGACGATCGCCACCGAGGCAGTTTGTCGGTTCATCGCGGCGCGTAGTCCGATCGCGCCGAAGCAATGGTTTGTCGAAGGAAATATGTCCGGCGACAAGAAGGCTTCGAGTCAGTCGTTCCAATCAGTGCGCGGTCGGAAGGTAACGGCTGAGGTGATCGTCCCGGCTGAACTTGTTCGTCGGCGATTGCGCGTCGAAGCCACGCGAATGGTCGAATATTACCGCGTGAGTTCGCTAGGCGGAGTGATGAGCGGCAACATCGGCATCCAGGGTCATTATGCAAACGGGCTGGCGGCGCTGTTCATCGCGACGGGGCAGGATGCGGCGTGCGTGGCCGAGGCTGCGGTCGGGATCACACGCATGGACTTGAACGATGCCGGCGATCTCCAGGCGTCGGTCACGCTGCCGAACATGATCGTCGGCACGGTGGGCGGCGGCACGAAGCTGCCGAGTCAGATGGCTGGTCTGGAGATCATGGGGCTGGCCGGCGCGGGACATGCGAACGCGTTCGCCGAGGTCGCCGGGGCGCTGCTGTTGGGGGGAGAGCTGTCGATCATCGCGGCGCTGGCGGCGGGACAATTTTCCGGCGCGCACGAAAAGCTCGCTCGCGGCCGGGAAATAGCCGCCGGCGAAGGGCCGTCGCGTGACTGACACAATCACACCCACGCCTGCGGCAGCCGTCGTGGCGGCGCTGCCGTTTCATAGAAAATGGTGGACCTATCAGCGGGAACGATTTCCGCTGATCTCACACGGTTTACTCATCGCAGCGTTCAGCTTTTGCGCAGTATCACTCTCCCGCATGCTCCGCGGAGCGCCCGGTTTCCCGCCGGGCCGGTCGTTGGCGGTCGCATTTGGCACTTGCTTCACTTTTTTCCTTCAGTTGCGAATCGCAGATGAATTCAAAGACTACGAAGAGGACCGCCGCTATCGACCGTATCGCCCGGTGCAACGCGGGCTCGTGACGCTCGAAGAGCTGGGTATTCTGTTCGTCGCCTGCGCAGTATTACAGTTGCTGCTCGCTTTATGGCTGGAGCCAAAACTGATCGGCCTCCTATTGCTCACGTGGGCTTACTTGGCGGCGATGAGTAAGGAGTTCTTCATCGCGGATTGGCTGCGATGTCGACCCGTGCTCTACATCCTCAGCCACATGATCATCATGCCGCTCGTTGACTTTTATGCGACGAGCAGTGACTGGCTTGTCGCGTCCAGCCGCGCGCCGGCGGGGCTGATCTGGTTTCTATTGGCCAGCTATTGCAACGGGCTGGTAATAGAGGTGGGACGGAAAATTCGCAGCCCGATGGATGAAGAAGCGGGCGTAGCGACGTACTCTGCCCTCTGGGGAAGGCCGGTCGCGATCGCCGCCTGGAGCGTGGCTTTAATCGGAACTGCAAGCTTCGCAATGATCGTGTCGATTCGACTGCACAGCGTGTTTGCCGTTGCGCTGATCATGGCCATCGCGCTCGCCCTCGCAGCCAGTGTTGCGTGCCGATTTTTGGCCAACCCGATTGCGCGACGAGGCAAATCGATCGAAACGTTTTCCGGCCTTTGGACGATCGTGCTTTATCTGGCTCTCGGTTTTTTGCCACATCTGTTGCACCGGGGTGTACGTTGAAGCTGATCCTTACTGCCAAGGATTCGCCAACGCGCGACCTAGTCGGCGGTAAGGCGGCGGCACTCGCGAGGCTCGCGAGTTCAGGGCTGCCGGTTCCGCCATGGTTTGCCGTGTCGACCGCCGCCGGCAATCATGACAGCGTTGAACTTCGCGAAGCGATCGACGCGGCCTTTGTCGAGCAGATCGGCGCGGGTCCCGTCGCAGTCCGCTCGTCCGCCGGTGATGAAGACGGCTCGGATCACTCTTTTGCCGGACAGCTCGAAAGCTATCTGTTCGTCTCGCGCGAAAAGATTATCGATCGAGTCATCGATGTCTGGAAGAGCGGCTCGTCCGAGCGCGTTGATGCCTACCGCAGGGAACACCATCTTTCCGTGAATACGGCGCCGGGGGTGCTGGTACAGCAGATGATCGACGCCGAGGTTTCAGGGGTCGCCTTCGCGGCCGATCCGGTTGGTGGCAGTCGATCAACGATCGTCATCTCGGCGGTCTTCGGGCTCGGTACGGCGCTCGTAGGCGGTGAGGCGGAAGCAGACACGTTTCGCCTGCACCACGACGGTCGACTTATCGAACAGCGCATCGAGCGAAAGTCGATCAAGCATGTTCGAGACCGCTCGGCCGACATTGGCATACGCGAATCAACCGACATTGTCGCCAAGGCAGTTGCAGCAGATCGCGCAAATGGTCTTAACGGCGAGCGCGCTCGAGAACCGTCCGCAGGATATTGAATGGGCGATTCGCGATGAGCAGCTGTACTTGCTTCAATCGCGGCCGATCACTTCGCTCGCGCAGGTCGCCGACCCGGCCGGCGTGCGGGCGATCTGGGACAATAGCAACATAGCCGAAAGCTATAACGGCGTGACGACGCCGCTCACCTTCAGCTTTGCCCAGCGCGCGTACGAAGGCGCGTATCGACAGTTCTGCAAATTGATGAAAGTCCCGCGGAAAGTCATCGAACAGAACGATGCTATGTTCGGCCAGATGCTGGGGCTGATTCGCGGGCGCATTTACTACAATCTGTTGAACTGGTACCGCCTGCTCGAAATGCTGCCCGGTTCTTCCGTGAACCGTAAATTTATGGAACAGATGATGGGCGTGCGAGAAGAGTTGCCGCCGGACATCGCGTCGAACGCGTTGAGTCGCACATGGTCGCAGTTGCAAGCTGATCGCTGTCGCCTGCTCTGGAGTGTGGCCGGCTTAATGTGGAATCACTTCGTTCTGCCTCGGAAGATTAGAGCGTTCTATCTGCGGTTGAACGAAGTGCTCGCGCCGCCCTTGCTGCCGCTGGAGCAGATGCGGCTCGATGAATTGACGGCCGAGTTTCGGAAGCTTGAGCAGCGATTGCTGACGCGCTGGGACGCCCCGCTGATTAACGATTTCTTAGCGATGATCTTCTTTGGCGCGCTCGGTAAGGCGATTGCCAAATGGTGTGGTGACGAAGTGGAACACCTACAGAACGACCTGATTGCCGATGAAGGCGGCATCATCAGCATCGAGCCGGTAAAACGGATTGCCGAGATTGCCGAGTTAGTTCGGCGGGCCGACGCGTCGCTGATCGATCGCTTGTGCGATGACAAGGATGTCTGCTTACTTGAATGGCAGTTGCTCGCTGATGCTGAGACCGCGAGTCGATATCGCGCGTACATCGAGAAGTTCGGCGATCGCTGCCTGGAAGAGTTGAAGCTCGAATCGTCAACGCTGGCCGACGATCCCTCGCCGCTGCTTCGCACGATCGGGCAGACGGGGCGACGGCAAATGTCGAACGGTGGGATCGCAAAAGCGTTTCATCCGCGACAAGAAGCGGAAGTAAAAGTCGCCGGCGCTCTTAAAAACAGCCCGCTGAAACGCCTGGTATTCAATTGGCTGCTCCGCAACGCACGAGGCCGCGTCCGAGACCGGGAAAATCTTCGTTTTGAACGTACCCGCCTTTTCGGCCGCGTGAGAAAAATTTTCGTCGAGGCGGGGCGACGCCTCGTCAATGAGGGCATGCTTAAAAGCGATCGCGACATTTTCTATCTGACGCTTGACGAGATTGTCGGATTTGTTGAAGGAACCGGGTGGGATCTCAATCTGATCACGCTTACGCAGACTCGCGCTGCGGCGTTCGATGGCTTCCGCAATTCTCCCGCGCCGTCGGAGCGGTTTGAGACGTTTGGGGCGGTGAACATCGGGAATCAATTCATAGCAACGACCAAAGATGACGTGACATCCGGCGACAGCGTGCTCAAAGGAACCGGCTGCTGCCCGGGCGTCGTGCGCGGCGCGATACGCGTGATTCGCGACCCTCGCGACGCGCACCTCCGCAACGGAGAGATTCTCGTCGCCGAGCGAACCGACCCAGGCTGGATCATGCTTTTTCCCGCAGCGGCGGGCGTGCTTGTCGAGCGCGGAAGCCTGCTTTCGCATTCGGCCATTGTTGCGCGCGAGCTCGGCATTCCTGCGATTGTGTCGATTCCAAAGCTGACGCAACGTCTCAGCGACGGACAGATCGTCGAAATGAATGGCTCGACCGGTACGGTGAAGGTGATCGAATCGTGAAGCCCCCTACCGAGGCTGCCGGCCGCGCGCGGTTTGATCAGATTCGTTACGCCCAGTGCTGGGAAGATGCAGATGTGTTGCTCGAGGCACTCGACATTCAGCCCGGCGATATCTGCCTGTCAATCGCTTCGGCCGGCGATAATTCGTTCTCGTTGCTAACACGCGATCCGTCCAAAGTCATCGCGCTCGATCTGAACCCGGCGCAGCTTGCCTGCGTCTGGCTGCGGAAAGCGGCATATGCAACGCTCACGCATGCCGAACTACTGCAATTGATCGGTGCAACGTCCGGCGATCAACGCGCGAATCTCTATATGCGATGCAGGCCATCACTTCCGCCCGAAGTGCAGGCGTTCTGGGATGCGCGGCCAGACGTGATCGAGGCAGGTATCGGCACCGGCGGGAAGTTCGAAGCTTACTTCCGACTGTTCCGCTCGCGCGTCATCCCATGGGTGCACAGCCGAAAGACGATCGACCAGCTGCTGACGGATAAATCACGCGACGAGCGTCGCTCGTTTTACGATAACGTTTGGAACAATCGCCGATGGCGTCTGATGTATAAACTTTTCTTCTCTCGGTTCGTCATGGGCCGATTGGGAAGAGATCCGGCCTTCTTTAAATACGCCGAAGGATCGGTCGCCGCGCGGCTCTTTCGACGTTCGGAACACGCATTAGTCGAACTAAACCCGGCCGATAATCCATATCTTCAATGGATTCTTACCGGTCGCTTCAACAACACGCTGCCGCACGCGTTGCGGGTCGAACACTTCGATTCGATACGGCGCAATCTTGATCGATTGGAGATTCGTCTCGCTTCTGTCGAGCAATATCTGGCCGAGCATTCCACTGAGCGGATCGATCGCTTCAACCTCAGCGATATCTTCGAATACATGTCGATCGAGAATTACGGTGCGATGCTCGACACATTGATTGCTCGCTCGAATCGCTGCGCTCGACTCGTGTACTGGAACATGCTTGTTCCGCGCTCCCGCCCGTCGCGGCTCGCCGATCGGTTGCGCGACGTTCAAGGTTCACAGGCCGACCAAACGCTCGGGGACGAATTGCTCCTGCGAGATAAAGCTTTCTTCTACAGCCGCTTCGTTGTTGAGGAAGTCCTTTGATCAATCCCTGGCTTGGCATCGCAATTGTCTTGGCGACGTTTGGTGCGATGTTGCTTGCGTTGAAGCTCGTCGAACGTTGGCTCGCACCGCCGGCCGAGCTTGTGCGCAAGTTAATGCACGTTGGCATGGGGCTCGTCGTACTTTCTTTTCCCTGGCTATTCGATGCGCTCTGGCCAGCGATGCTGCTAGCGACCGTCGCAACGACTCTCCTGTTGGCGACGAAATTTGTACCCGCTCTGCGAAACGGCATCGGCACGGTGTTGAATGGCGTCAACCGCATCAGTCTGGGGGAGGTCTATTTTCCGATCGCGGTCGGCCTGACGTTATGGCTCAGCGATCGCGACAAGATTCTCTACTGCGTGCCGATGCTGATCATGACCCTCGCCGACACGACCGCCGCACTCATCGGCTTGGGATATGGCCGTGTTCGCTATGTCACGAGTGAGGGCCTTAAGAGCGCTGAAGGTTCAATCGCTTTTTTCGCGATTGCCTTCCTCAGCGTGCATGTGCCGCTGTTGCTTTATACCGACATCGGTCGAACACAAACGCTGCTGATCGCTGTCATCATCGGCACTCTGTCGATGCTGCTCGAAGCCGTCGCTTGGCGCGGGCTGGACAATTTGCTGATCCCGATCGGCGCGTTCGCTTTCTTAAAGCTGTACGAAACCAAGAGCGTGCACGAGCTGCAATTTCGGATGATTGCAACGCTTGTCATGCTGCTATTCGCGCTCTCTTGGCGACGGCGATCCTCACTTGATGATAGCGCGCTGATGGTCGCCGCCCTGTTTGGCTACGGCGCATGGATGCTCGGCGGACTCATCTGGCTCATCGGACCGGCCCTGCTGTTCCTCGTGCATGTGATCGTCTGGCCGCGCAAAGGCGAGCGGCGCGTGCATTCGGTCTTCGCGGTTCTCGCGGTCATCGGCCTGCCGATGGTCTGGCTCGCACTGAACGTTAAGCACCATCGGCTGGAGTGGCTCTTCGCCTACGCGATAGCGTTCGGGGCGCACCTTGCAGTGTCCGGCACGCTACACATCGAACCAGATTCTTCACGAAGAACGCAAATGCTGCGGCTTGCTCTCTGCATCGTCGCGGGGTGGATGCTTGCGATGCTGCAATGTTCGACGATTCCGAATGTTGCAGTAGCGAGCCTTGCTGCGTTTATCGGCATTTGTGTGACGGCCACACTCTTCTTGATGGTTACGACGGTGATTGAGGTCCGAGGTCAATCGGATGCTGCACTTCACTCGACTGTGTTCGTAACCGTGATGATCGGATCGGCGGTCGCGGTTGGAATTCTTTTCTGGCAAAAATAGTTGCACATTCCGAATGTCGATTGCACAGGCGATACAAGCTCCTACCGCCGAATGCAATGAAGTGGCCAATTGGCAATTACGGTCTAGAAGAAGATAAACGTAGTGATGAAATGCCCCAAGGTTTCGTATTGTGAAAATCGCTACAAGAATATCGAGAGTCCCGTCGATTGCTCTCGACTCAGGTAGGAAATCCGCAACTACAGAATGTTTAGCCGATGCCGATCTGAGATTGAGAATTCCGCAAACAACGATGGCCGTTTGACGACCGTTGCGTCGACCAAGAGAAGGCTCGCGGCTGCATCTTGCCAGCCCCCAGAGAAAGGATCGGGCGCGTCGTCGGCGGCGGCAATTCTGTTGTCGACAGTGGAGAGTCGACCGTGGTTAAAGCGACAGTAATTGAAGCGTCGGCCACGTTGGGTACGCCGCCGAAACGGGCAGACGGCCCGATTCCTGAAGATTCACGCCACCCCTACTTCGACAGAAGCCGTTTTAGGTTCGGGCGACGACGAATTTTATCTGAGCGAAACGGAGAGGCCGGGATTCGAACCCGGGATACGGATTTGACTCCGTATAACGGTTTAGCAAACCGTCGCCTTCAGCCACTCGGCCACCTCTCCTGAAGGTTGCGAAAGACTAGTCACTGGCCGTCAAAACGCAAGATTTGCGAGCGATCGCTCCCCCCGCGCTTTGACGATTCGTCGGGACTGATCTACAAACAACTGACGATGATCAAGCCGATTTATGCACTCGTCGGCGATGATTCTTTCCTCCAGATTCAAGCGATAGACGACATCGCAAAAAATCTGTCGCCTGACGCGGTCCGCATTAACATCGACGGTGAAAGCGCGCAGCTGGCCGACGTGCTGGATGAAGTGCGGTCGTTTGCGATGTTCGGCGGCGGCGACAAGCTCGTGATTGTTCGCGACGCTGATAAGTTCGTCTCAAACTTTCGTGAGCAGCTTGAAGACTACGCCCTTCACCCATCAAGCTCGGCCACGCTAATCTTACGGCTCGCATCGCTGCCGAAAGCTCAACGAATCTATAAGGCGATCGACAAGACGGGTCTGATCATCCTCTGCGAATCGCCGAGCATGACGCAGCTGCCGCAGTGGATCGTTAAGCGAGGCAAATCGGTTCATCGAATTGATGTCGTGATAGCGGCCGCGACACTGCTGGCCGACCGCATCGGCGCGGATCTTGGCAAGCTCGACAATGAGTTGGCGAAGCTCGCGATCGATGCCGGCGCGGATGGAAAAGTCGATGCGAACAACGTCTCCGGCGGCGTTGCGTTTCAACGCGAACAGGAACTACATGTGCTGGTGAACGCGATGTCGCAAGGCAACACCGTCGAAGCGATCCGCAAATGGCGACAACTGATCGACGCCGATTCGTCGATGGAATTTCGTGCCGTCACCTGGCTGAGCGGCTGGCTGAACGATGTGAGCAAGGCCGTCGGCATGCGGAAGAAACGCGTGCCGGACGCGGTCATCGCCAAGGCGTGTCGCGTTTGGGATTTCAAGCAGATCGCGCCGTTCATGAAGCTCGTCGACGGCCTTGGCGAAGCGGGTGTGGCGCGCGGGATTGATCTGCTGTCGGATGTCGATCGTCGCAGCAAATCAGGGCTTGGCGACGCGGTCGGGAACGTAGAACGATTTATTATCGCGATGGCCCAGCAACGTCGCACAACTGCCGCGCGGATGTCGTAACATTTGACCTGATGAAGCGAATTAATACAGACACCAAGGCGTTGTCGAACGTGGTGCGTGTGAGCTTAACGCAGATGGCGTGCGGCGAAGACGTCATTGCGAATCGCAAGCGGCAGATCGTGCTCGTCGAGCAAGCGGCCAAGGGCGGCGCGAAGATCATCTGCACGCAGGAGATGTTTGCGACACAGTACTTCTGCCAAGTGGAAGATCACCGGTTTTTCAAACTGGCCGAATCAATCCCGGGGCCGAGCACGGATGCGTTTTCGAAGATTGCGAAGAAGTACAACGTGGTGATTATCGCGTCGCTCTTCGAGCGCCGCACGGCCGGCCTATATCACAACACCGCCGCCGTCATCGACGCCGACGGCTCGCTGATGGGCGTGTATCGCAAGATGCACATTCCGGACGATCCGCTCTACTACGAAAAGTTTTACTTCACGCCCGGCGACGTTGCGGATGAAAACGGCGCTGGCGGATTCAAAACCTGGAAGACAAAGCACGCGCACATCGGCGTGCTGATCTGCTGGGATCAATGGTTCCCCGAAGGCGCGCGGCTTACTGCGATGCAGGGTGCGCAGATTCTTTTCTACCCCACCGCCATTGGCTGGCATCCGACGGAAAAGGCCGAGTACGGCGAAGCGCAGCACGACAGCTGGGAACTCATGCAACGCTCGCACGCGGTGGCCAACGGCTGTTACGTCTGCGCGCCAAACCGAATCGGCATCGAAAAAATCCTCGGCCCCGACGGGAGACCGGTGAGCGAGGACGGCATCCAATTCTGGGGTCAAAGTTTCATCGCTTCACCCAATGGACAGGTCATGAAACGCGCGTCGATCGAGCATGAGGAAATTCTCACGGTCGATTGCGATTTGGAGAAGGTCGAGTTCAGCCGCACGCATTGGCCGTTCTTACGGGATCGGCGGGTTGACGCGTATGGGGCGATGACGAAGCGGTTTGTCGATCGAACGGAGCCTTCGAGATGAACTACATTTCTTTGCAGCGAGAGATTGAACGAACGCCGTTCCAACCGTTGCGAATTCACCTTGTCAGTGGCAAAACCGTCGATCTTCGTTATTCTGGTCAAGGTTGGATGCTCGAATTCGAACTACTCTTGTTACAAGAAAGTCGTGATCGAAAACGCGAAGGTCTGTTCGATTTGATTTCGCCCCTGAACGTCGAACGTATAGAGCAGTTGCAGAGCTAGGATTTGAGAATGCAGCTTAAACAGATTCGAAACATCCTAACTGCCGAGCCGTTTGAACCGTTGCAACTTACTAAACGGGACGGACGGTCCGTCGCAATTCCATTTCGTCATGTGGCGGTGCCGGTTCGCCATGGTCTGATTGTTTTCAAAGGCGTCAAGTCTGCGACGAGCCATTCGGCCAAAACATTTGAACTGATTCCTTTCGACGGAATTGTTGAAATCAAACCAAAATCAAAGAAGCGCTCGTCGAAGAAGGTTTGAACTTCTAAAAAGATCTTAAGAACTGCACCACTTGAAGATTTTGGGCAAAACCCCACGCGAACTCGGCTACATCTTCCCCGCCGAGTGGGAACGGCACGCCGGGACTTGGTTCAGCTGGCCTCGGCCGGAAGGGATTTCGTTTCCGGAGAAGCACCACACCTTGCCGAAGCAGATGGCCGCGATCTTTCGCGAAATCGCGCCGCGTGAAACCGTGCATGTGAATGTGCCCAACGAAAACGTCGAGCGGATTGTGCGCGCGCAGTTGAAGGAATTCGATGGGCCTTTGAAGAATGTCGTGTTTCATCACATCCGCACGAATGAAAACTGGTGCCGCGATCACGGGCCGGCGTTTGTCGTAAATCGTGCGAAGAAGAAGATGGCAGTCGTCGATTGGGGCTTCAACGCCTGGGGCGGCAAGTACCCGCCGTTCGATTCTGACGACATGGTGCCGACTGACGTGGCCGGCGAATTGAAGCTGCCGGTGTTCTATCCGGTGAAGCCAAGCGCGACGCCATGGCGGACGACGGGTTGCATTCGCGAGCGGGTGCACGAACGTCTCAGCGACCTCGTCGTCATGGAAGGCGGCGCGATCGAAGTGAACGGCGCGGGCACGCTGATCACGACGAGCGACTGCCTGCTGAACAAAAATCGAAATCCGGATTTATCGAAACGTCAGATCGAGCAGTACCTGAAAGACTACTACGGCCAGCCCAACGTTTACTGGCTTCACGGCGGCATTCGTGGCGACGACACCGACGGCCACGTCGACGACCTCGCGCGATTCATCTCGCCTACAAAAATCGTCGTCGCAATTGAAGACGATTCGAAGGACGCGAACTACAAAGTCCTTCGATCGGCCCGCAAGCAAGTCGAAAAACTCCGCGACCAGGACGGCCGCCCGTTCGAAATCATCGAACTCCCCATGCCCGGCGTCGTCGAACACGGCGGCGAACGATTGCCCGCGACTTACGTCAATTTCTACTTTGTCAACGGCGCACTCCTCGTGCCGACCTTCCGTAACAAGAAGAACGACAAGAAGGCGGTTGAGATTCTTCAATCACATCTGCCGAGACACGAAGTGATCGGCATCGATTGTGTCGAACTAATCTGGGGACTGGGTGCGATTCACTGCTTGTCACAGCAGATGCCGGCGGTTTAATGCGATATCCCGAAGGGACACGAAGAAGGTTTTCGCGGCGTACCTTAGTTGTGCACGTCAGGCTTGGTTGAAGAAGTCGATGACTCGCGACAGGGCCGGAGGATCACTCGCGAAACTCGTTTCCACATGATCGAGGTAAGAGTCGCCTGCAAGATGAAGTCGAGCCTATTCCAGGATCGCGCGTCAGCTCATCTGGCCGCCCGATCCGACATCCTCGAAGATTAGCTCGAACGTTGCCGGCACCCGGGGGTGCAAACGTTGCTCGGCTACACCGATCGCGTTCAAGCAATCGCACCTCTGTCAAAAATATTTCGACATTCGCGGTTAATGGATCACGTCGTTTTCGTCCCAGCCAATCCTTGTCATGGATGGCGACGTAAATAGAAAAATTGTCCAATCGCATTGCCACACTGCGCCGGTGGTCAAGCGATGTGAGTCCAGCGTGCGGACCGAGATGTCATTTGCAGCCTTCATCACAGCTCCGGCTTTTTAAACACTGCACCTGTGTCCGCACTTGTCACCTGCGCGGCATAGCGCGCCAGATATCCGTACGTGATCTTCGGCGGATGACGCTTCCAATTCGCTTTGCGTTTGGCGAGCACGTCATCTGACACGTCGAGGGTCAGTTTGCGGTTGGGGATGTCGATCACGATAAAATCGCCTTCTTCGACAAGCGCGATGGGGCCGCCTGCGGCGGCTTCGGGGCTGACGTGGCCGATGCATGCGCCGCGGGTTGCGCCGCTGAATCGGCCGTCGGTGATCAGGCAAACCGATTCACCCAAACCCCGGCCCATGATGCTCGATGTCGGCGCGAGCATCTCCTGCATGCCCGGCCCACCGCGCGGGCCCTCGTAGCGGATGACGACAACATCGCCGGCCTTCACTTTGCCTTCGAGCACTCCCGCCGCCGCCGACTCTTCGCTTTCGAAAATCACCGCGGGACCTCGAAAATTATGCATGCTGGGCGCGACTGCGCCGGTCTTGAGCACGGCACCCTTCGGCGCGAGATTTCCGAACAGCACCGCGAGCCCGCCGCGTTCGCTGTAGGGATTATCGAGCGGACGAATGACGTCGTCGTCCAACACTTTCGCATCGGCGATATTCTCGCCAAGTGTTTTGCCGGTGACGGTGATGCAATCAGTGTTGAGCGTGTTGGCCTTGCCGGAAAGAACCTTCAAAATCGCGCTGATTCCACCGGCCCGGAACACATCTTCCATGTGATATTTGCCGGCCGGTGCGACCTTGCACAAATACGGCACGCGTCCGCTCACTTCATTCAGATGCGCCAGCTCAAATGGCGTCTCCGCTTCGATGGCAATCGCTAATGTGTGCAACACAGTGTTCGTGCTACCGCCCATCGCAACATCGAGCACGAATGCATTCTCGAACGCCTTCGGCGACATGATGTCGCGCGCCTTCACATTGTTCTTCACGAGCTCAACGATGCGCCGGCCCGCTTCCTTAAAAAGCTCATCGCGCGCGGGATCGGTTGCGAGGATGGAACCGTTGCCGGGCAGTGCGATGCCGAGCGCCTCGCACAGGCAGTTCATGCTGTTGGCCGTGAACATGCCGCTGCACGAGCCGCACGTGGGGCAGGCGTTTTCTTCGATGTCCTGCAATTGGGCGAGCGTCATCTTGCCCGCCGACACCTGGCCGACGCCTTCGAACACCGTGGCGAGGTCGATCGCTTTGCCGTCCTTGCTCTTGCCCGCCTTCATCGGCCCGCCAGAGACGAAGATCGTCGGGATGTTTACCCGGGCCGCCCCCATCATCATGCCGGGCACGATCTTGTCGCAATTCGGAATACAGACCACGCCATCGAAGCAATGCGCCCGCAACATCGTTTCGACCGAGTCGGCGATGATCTCTCGCGACGCAAGCGAGTACTTCATCCCGACGTGCCCCATCGCGATGCCGTCATCGACGCCGATGGTGTTGAACTCGAACGGAATTCCGCCCGCGGCGCGGACGGCCGCGCGCACTTTTTTCCCGACGACATCGAGATGCGCATGTCCCGGGATGATCTGCACAAAGCTGTTGCAGATCGCGATGAACGGCTTGTCGAAATCGGCTTCAGATTCGACAACTCCGGTTGCGCGAAGCAGGCTGCGGTGCGGCGCGCGGATTACGCCCTTTTTGATGGTGTCGGAAATCGCCATGAGACAGCTCCAATCGTCGCCGTGAAAATCGGCGATTTACAATGATAGGAGTCGCCTCCTTTAAATGCATCCCGTCCAGGCACGTAATGTCAACGATCGGCCGAAGAAGTGGAAATGATGTGGGAAGGTCACTTACGTGGCATCACCTAACCGCCCAGTTCTTCAACATCGGAAAGATCGCGAGCTCGCGCGCTTGAACGTTTGTTTGCGATCAAATCTTCTCGAGAGATGACGGCGATGCGTAGACCATCGATCGAGCACTCAGTTCGACGTTCGTAGCACTCGGAGAAATTGACGCCGCTCGGCCCGGTGAGAATGTCGATCCGCGTCGGCGGTCGGCCGAACGCGTACACCTTGTCCAAAATCTCAAAACGTTCGGGCGTCACACCCTTTCCAGAAAAACCAAAATCCTGCAATGCAAGCGATACGCTTCCGGCATTCTCTGCCGTTGGATCAATCCACAGATCGATGTCCTTCGTGTTCCGGTGATGTCCGTGATAGTTGACTGCGTACCCGCCGATCATCAAGTAACGAACGTTCCTCAAGTTGAAGAAATTCAGCAGTTCTTTGAAGTCGGGATTCAGCGTCAGCATGATCGGTTCCCCATGCCAGTTGACGAACGTGTTCGAGCGCGATCATGCGCTCGAGCGGTGTGCGCTCGACCCAGTATTTGCGATCCGCACGATCGGCTTCTTCGAATGAGTCGAAGACTCGCATCTGGGTTTTGTCGACGTGCATCAGGCTGTATTCAAACTCTTCGCGAGTCATATTGCCTCACTTCGCCCCGTAATATTTCGGCATCGGCTTGCCGAGTTTTTCCCAATGTTTGTTGATCGCATCGGCCTTACCGGCGCTGTTGAGGACGCCTGAGCCGACCTTGCGTCGCACCATGCCGATGATCGCCTCGCGGCCGGGTCCAAGGTAATTGCGCGGATCGAATTCAGCCGGTTTCGTCGCGAAGACTTCACGGATTTTTGCCGTGAGGGCCAGCCGCAGATCTGTGTCGATGTTCACCTTGCACACGCCATATTTTTGCACGGCCATTGAAATCTGATCCTCGGGAACGCCCTTCGCGTTCGGCATCTTGCCGCCGTATTTGTTGACCAGATCAATGAATTCCTGCGGCACGGAGGAGCTGCCGTGCATTACCAGCGGCAAGCCCGGCGCGGTCTTCATGATCTGCTCGATGCGATCGAACGCGAGCTTCGCCTCGTGCTTAAACTTGAACGCGCCATGGCTCGTTCCAATCGCGACGGCGAGCGAATCGATGCCCGTGCGCTTGGCAAAGTCGGCGGCTTCGGTTGGGTCGGTCAGGAATTTCTCGACGTTCTTCTCGTATTCCTCGGCATCAAGTCCGACGACGTCTTCCTCGATGCCGCCGAGCATGCCGAGCTCAGCCTCGACGACCACGCCCGCGGCGTGCGCGTGCTTTACCGCCTCGGCCGAGAGGTGAATGTTTTCCTCGATCGGATGATGCGAGCCGTCGATCATGACGCTGGTGAAGCCATCCTTGATGCAGGAGTCGACCAAGTCGACGGTATCACCGTGATCGAGATGAATCGCGATCGGCAGCTCCGGATATTCCTCGACCGCCGCCAGGATGATGTGGCGGAGATAGTTCATCTTCGCGTACTTGCGCGCGCCCTTCGAAATTTGCAAAATCAACGGCGACTTCTCGGCAGCGCACGCTTCGATGATCCCCTGCGTGATCTCCATGTTATTTACATTGAACGCGCCGACGGCAAATCCGCCGTCGTAGGCGAGGTCGAACATCGGCTTGGTCGTCATCAGGGGCATGTCTGTTTTCCTTTGGTAACAATTCGAATCAGCGCGAGAGGTTAGATGCGGATGCGCCGACGTTCAAGACTCACGCCGCCAGAGTTTGGCGAGAGGAATGGCGAGGTCTTTGAAGGGTGGAAGATTGACGATGTCTGCGCTTTGGCCGGCACCGGCTTCAACGTATACGTCACCTTCCAGGCGAAACGCATGCAATGACTTTTTCGCCGGATCGATGATCCAATAATGCTCGACGCCGGCTTTGCAATACTGCCGGAACTTGTCCTTCCGATCAATACGGTCGCTCGATGGTGAAATCACTTCAATGGCGAGATCGGGTGGACCCTCCATCGCTTTCTTGCCAATTAAATGAAGACGATCTCTAGAAAAGAATAGAACGTCAGGACGACGAACGTTATATTTGTTGAGAACCGTATCGACATCGCTGTACAACTCGCCGAGTTCGCCCGCGTCAATATGATTGCCGAGAATTAGCGTTAGTCTCAAAAGCGCATATGAGTGCGCGGGAATCGGGCTTGGACTCACGGCAATCTCCCCGTCTACCAATTCCAGCTTCACGCCCGGCGGATCTTCGCCGAGCTGGAGGAATTGCCTCGCGGTCATCTTCGCGGTACTAACGATCATTGGCGAGGATTATACAAGACGACTGCGTCGAATGTCTCACGCAGTCTCACGCAATTGTGATCGAATCGTCCAAATACACATCCTGAACTGCATTCAGCAGTGCCACGCCCTCCCTCATCGGCCGCTGAAACGCCTTGCGACCGGTGATTAAACCCATGCCCCCGGCGCGCTTGTTGATGACAGCGGTCTTCACTGCATCGGCCAAGTCGCTCTCGCCGTGACTTTCGCCGCCGGAATTAATCAGCGGGCTGCGGCCCATGTAGCAATTCGCTACTTGGTAGCGCGTCAGCTCAATCGGATGGTTGTCCGGCGTGAGCTTTTCGTAAACGAGCGGGCTTGTCTTGCCGAACTTGAGTGTGGTGTAGCCGCCGTTATTCGTCGGTAACTTCTGCTTGATGATGTCGGCCTGGATGGTCACGCCAAGATGATTCGCCTGGCCGGTGAGATCAGCTGCCGTGTGAAAATCAGTTGCCTTGATCTTGAACGCATCGTTTCGCAAATAGCACCAGAGCACCGTCACCAGGCCGAGCTGATGCGCGAGCGCGAACGCTTCGGATACTTCCTGAATCTGCCGGTCAGCCTGCTCGGAACCGAAATAAATCGTCGCACCGACCGCGACGGCACCCATATCGAATGCCTGTTCCACGTTGGCAAACATGATCTGATCGAATTTGTCCGGGTAGGTCAGCAGCTCGTTGTGATTCAGCTTCATCAGGAACGGAATCTTGTGAGCGTATTTTCGTGAGACCGACCCGAGCAGGCCGAGCGTGGAGGCGACGGCGTTGCAGCCGCCGTCGATGGCGAGCTTGATGATATTTTCCGGATCGAAGTAGAGCGGGTTCGGCGCGAAGCTTGCGCCGGCCGAATGTTCAACGCCCTGATCGACGGGAAGAATCGAAATGTAACCCGTGCCGCCGAGCCGGCCATGCGAAAGGATCGATTGAAAATTCCTTAAAACGGCCGGCGAGCGATCCGTGTGGGCGACCACGCGATCGATAAAGTCGGGCCCAGGCAAGTGAAGCAATGACCGATCGAACCCGCGGGCTGAATAATTTAGAAGATCCTCTGCCGCGTCGCCGAGGAGTTGTGATGTGCTGCTCATGTCCAGGCGAGTATAGCGGCAGGCTAGTGGGTTGGCCTCACCCGCAAAGCTCGGTCAGCACTTGATCGACCGATTGCGAAAACTGGCTGCGGGTCAGGACGCGGTCAAAGCCCGCCGCACGCGCGGCAACAATGATTGGCGTATCAACATGCGACACAAAGCCGACGATCCGCCCGCCACGCAACGTTTTCCAAGACGTCGCCGCCTCAATGAAGCCATCTTGGTTCAAATCCGCGATCAACCCGCGACCATCAAGTGTTTCTAGAACGGACACATCACGTACGACGCGAAACGAAACATTCAACGCCCGCGCAGACGCAACGACTTTTGACGCGAACATTAGGTCGCGGACGAAAATAAGAAGTGACGGAAAATCCGAAATCGATTCATCCGACGAGTTAGGACGTGTACGAATTGTGATTGTTTAGCCCGCGTGTGTGCAAACAACTTCAATACGCATCTACGTGCGAGCGTCCGCGTGGCTCAAATTGAAAGCTGCACGCGAAAAAACAAGTTCGCAGCTCACCGATGTCGTGCAGTCGATCTAGCGATCAAAAATCAAGAGGGAAAATCTAGCGATTCCGCAGCGCGAACCTTTGTCAGCGTCAATATCGATTAGCGTTCTCAAGGATTCCACCGGGCTTCGCGAAACGCTCCCAAGACTTGCTATGGCACTTCGGGCAAACCTTTGGCGCGATAACCGCGTCATCCGGCTCAAACCCGCAAGCACGGCACTGCATCTGAAAAACGGCGACTCGTTCAGGGGCGGAAAAAGCGTTGTAAGTCGTGAAATGACCTTCCGATGCAAAACGATCCATGCTAATTGACATTCGTTTTCTCCTTCCAAACACACTCAATAATACGTCCCACCGTTTGGGATTGAGCAAAGTAGAGGCCAAGGCCGGGAAGGATTTTCCGCCGTGAACGGCCGAGAGGTTGGCCTCAAACATTCGCCGCGCTGCGACAACTGCGGCAGCTCGTGACAAACTGGCGTGTTACGCAGAGGGATTAGCGGAGAGCGCCGAGCCGGGTCGTCCGCGTGTTTCGAGTTCGTATTGCCGGAGTTTGCGTTGAAGCGTGCGAACGGAAATGCCAAGCTGATTGGCCGCGTGCGTTCGATTGCCGTGATACATATCCAGCGCCTGCGTGATCGCCCGCCTCTCAATTTCATCCATGGTCGTCGCCGAGACCGGCGCGGCAGAGCCGGGCGAGACGGGCGCGCCGGGCTGGGCATTCTCAATGATTCGCTCGGGTAGGTCGCGCTCAGTCAATACCTCGCCTTCGGTCAGCACCATCATGCTCTCAAGCGTGTTCCGCAGCTCACGCACGTTGCCCGGCCAGCGATAGGCTTGCAGCCGGCGTGACACTTCAGGCGACACGCGCTTCGACGCCGTATGTTTATTCTCGGTAATGTCCTTAAGAAAATGCTGCACGAGGATCGGCACATCGTCCGTCCGATCTCGGAGCGGCGGAAGCGTGATCGCCACAACGTTTAGACGGTAAAACAGGTCTTCACGGAAGGTGCCCTGCTCAACCATCTTCCGCAAATCCCGACTCGTGGCGGCCAGCACCCGCACGTCGACTTTTCGATCTTCGTGCCCGCCCACCGGTGTGACCGTCAGCGTCTCGAGCACGCGCAGCAGCTTGGCCTGTAAACCGAGTTCGAAGTCGCCGATCTCGTCGATGAAAAGCGTTCCGCCGTCCGCCTGCTCGAAGCGTCCGATGCGGCGGTCGGTCGCGCCGGTGAAAGCGCCGCGCACATGGCCGAAGAGCTCACTCTCCACCAGCGTTGCCGGGACAGCCGCCACGTTTACCGCGACGAACGCGTTCTTCTTGCGTAGCGAATTATGATGTAATGCTTGAGCGACCAGCTCTTTACCCGTTCCGCTTTCGCCGAGGATCAGCACGGTGCTGTCGACCGGGGCGGCGCGTTGAATCTTCAGGTAGACATCTTTCATCTGCTTCGATTCCCCGATGATTTGATCGAGGCCGAAGCGCTGGTCGAGGCGGCGGCGGAGGTGGTCGATCTCCTTATCTTTTTTCATCGTCTCGATCGCCCGGCCGACGAGGAGGTTTAGCTCGTCCGGGTTGACCGGCTTCGTGACGTAATCGTACGCCCCTTTCCGCATCGCCTCGACGATGTTGGCCGGCGCACGTTCGCCGGTCAGAAGGATGAACTGCGTGTCAGGCGCGCGCTTTTTCCACAAATCCAGCAGATCGAGACCGCTCACATCGCCCATGTGAAGATCGGATAAAACGACCTGAATATCCTCCTCGACGTAGCCCAGCGCCTTGTCGGCGCTTTCGGCTCCGAAAACCTGAAACCCATCGGATTTCAGCAGCAGCATCAACGCGCGGCGTTCCGCGTCACTGTCTTCCACTACAAGCACTCGGCCCTGCGTCGCCATTTGATTCAATCCTTGGAAAGCCAAAACCTGTTGAACGCCATTGTCTAAAACTTGTCGCCGAAGCGAGCAACATGACTAAAAGTCATACTTCATTTCGCAATCGTCGCACAACGGCTAATCCATTGCGGCCTAACAGACCGGGCTGAACGTCGATAGACTTCCGGTGCATGTTTCGCCGCCTCCGACAGTCCCGCATCTCCCTCGCCGCCAAGTGCCAGTTGCTGTTCGGCATTGCGGTCGCGACGATCATTTTTGCGGCCTTGTTCGTACCGTTCCAGCGGATGGAGCAGCTTACCGAGCAGCTTAACGAAAAGGCGGCGGGTGCGGTATGCGATGCGATGGTCAACGACCATGTCGCCCGTGAAACCGCTCAACGGTCGGCCGCGACGTTAAAGCAAACGCTGAAAACGTGGCCGGCAACCGAGACGGTGTCGGCAACAAAGAACATCGCCACGACAACCCGAAGCGCAGCGGACGAGTCGGTGCGCGAGTCGGCGAGCGAGTCCGTCGACGACCCGGCCTTTCCACCACCGCGGCTGATTCCGGTTTCCGCGCTGAAGTCGGTCGAGTCGCTTTCCAAGTTTGAAGCGTCTGCGCTGCTTCGATTCAGCCGCGACCCTCACCGCCGCGCCGAGCGACGCTATTACGATACCCAGGAAGGTGCGCGCGGCTATCTCTATGCCGAGCCGCTGTATGCTCAGAACCGCTGCATAGCGTGCCACTCCGCCGTCTTGTCAGCCATCGCGATGCCCGTGAGCTCGCGGACCGACGCCATGACGTCGACGCAAGCGGCCCGGCCCGCATCATCGTCGAGCGATCCGGCAGCGGCCGAAATTTCGATCCAAGCCACCACGCAACCGACCTCGCAACCGACCTCGCAGCCCAACTCGCAGCCCAACTCGCAGCCATCGACGCAACAGGCAACTCAGCCCGCCCTGCTCGGGATGATCAGCGTCGATCTTCCATCGCAGATTCAGCGAAATGAGGTATTGCTCAACCAGGTATTCCTATTAGTGGCCGGCATCATCGCGGGCACGCTGGCGATCGTGATTTTCTATCTCATCACGACCCGGCTCATTCTCCAGCCGGTGCGGGTGCTCCAGGAGACAGCCCAACGTGTCAGCGACGGCGACCTGAATATTCGTTCCGACATCAATACCGGCGACGAATTTCAACAGCTTTCGGAGACATTCAACACGATGCTTTTCAACTTGAAAAGCTCCAGCGATCAACTTCGCGCGGTGAATAAGGGCCTCGACCTAAAGCTCGGTCAGATGGCGGAGACGAATGTCGCGCTCTACGAATCGAATCGCTTGAAAAATGAGTTTCTAGCCAATGTCAGTCACGAGCTGCGCACGCCGCTCAACTCTATTCTCGGATTCGCCGAACTGTTGAAGGATCAGGTCCCCGCCGCCGCGGCGGGAGATTCGAAGGCGGCGCGCTACCTGCAAAATATTCTTGGCTCGGGCAACAGTTTGCTCGACCTGATTAACGACCTGCTCGACCTGGCGAAGATTGAAGCCGGCCGGGTCGATGTGCGTGTCCAGCCGCTCAGTGCGAGCGACTTGGTTGAAGGTTTGCTGAACTTACTTCGGCCACTCGCGGATAAAAAGCAGATCGTCTTCGAACCGCTCGTCGCCCCGCACATTCCGATTCTTCAGACCGACTCGGCGAAGCTGCAACAGGTCTTGTACAACCTGCTCAGCAACGCGATCAAGTTCAGCCCGATCGGTGAGAAAATTACGCTCGCCGCGTCTCGTCATAATGGCGAGGAAATCCGCTTTAGCATTACCGACCGCGGGCCCGGCATCGCAAAGGACGCGCAAAAACTCATCTTCGAAAAATTCCGTCAACTCGACGCCAGCGTCACGCGAGAACACGGCGGCACCGGCCTCGGCCTGGCGATCAGCAAAGAACTCACCGCCTTGCTTGGCGGCCACCTTTCCCTGGAGAGCGAACCCGGACGCGGCGCGACGTTTCATGTCACGATCCCGCTCGCGATCGAATCGAGATCCCACGACTTACGCGGACGAGTCGCACTCAACTGACGAGGTTCAGACTTAATTGCCCGGGCGTAGATCCCGATCTTTCGTGGCATGGGCGTGTTGCACGTAGTGGGCACTGGAGGTGACCACAGGCGAGACGCTTAATATGTGAGAGAATGCATTTCACATGATCAATCACGATCCGCACGATACGGAGAAACCTCTGCACGAGAAGCAATCACAATCCGCATAAAATGTTGTGAGGCGGGTGACAAGAGCAGCGCGTGGTATTCATCGGCACGGCTCAGTACCAAACATTCAACACCAGCGCCGGCTCGCGGATTTTACCTTCAAAGGTGTGCACCGTACTCGTGACGAACTTCACCTCGGCCTCCGGATGTGCATCGAGCCACGCGTTGATGGCATCGTCAAGATGCTCCACTCCCTGGTCGCTATACTTGCCGTGAAAGCTTTTCACGCGCGTCGCGCCAAAACCGCTCACATTCGTCGAACGCTTGAACTGCAATTCCCGGCGGTTGCCCTCGACACCGAGATTGATTTTCGATTTCTGCGGCGCGAGCTGGTCAGTGCCGGGCACTTCTTCGAGCAGATCGTCGACTAGTTCGATCGGTTCTTCGATCGGCATGCGATGCGCAGACTTTGGAGTTTGAACGGTAGATGGACGCGCCGCGTGTGGATCGCTCATGGCCGGCTCCTGGGTTAAGGCAAGAGATGTCAGCCAACAGATTACCGTCGAGCAAGCGCGAGACGCCAGATCGAACGGCAAGGGAATGGGTTTTACCTACTCACATCAGAAGTTCGGCAGCCTGCATGAGCGCCGGCAGCCGGGCGGTCGTCGCTTCGATGGCGGCCCATTCCACGTGCAGATCGGCGGCGAGCGATTCATCAAGCGGTTGATTTGCAGCCGTCAGCGGGAAGCCGATGTTGTGATGCGCCACCAGCGTGTCAGCAATGTAAACGAGGTGAATGACCTGATTGGTCAATTCATCGGCGGCAGGATCGAGATCGGCGATTGGCTCGTGATGTCGCGCGACGACGCGCTGTATCGCCTTTGGGAATTTCCATGCCGCCGCCAGCGCCGCGCCCAGCGCTTGGTGGTCGACGCCGTTATTTAGCTCGCGTTCGACGGCGCAGAAATCCTCGCCGCCGGTTTTCACGCGATCGCAGATATTCTTGAGCACTTCGGGGCAAAGCTGCATCGACACGAGAAGGCCGACGTCATGCACCATGCCGGCCAGGAATGCTTCTTCGACGATCGGCCACTTCATCTGCCTCGCCAGTTCGCGTGCGGTTACACCGACCGCCACGCAATGCTGCCAAAGGTCTTTCGCGGTGTAGCCATCGCAAAGTTTCCCGCCGCGAAACATCTGGCCGAGGCTGGCGGCGACCGCGATATTTTTGACCCCCGTCATGCCGAGCAGCACGATCGCCCGCTCGATCGACGCGATCTGTCCGGGCAGTCCGTAAAACGCGCTGTTCACCACTTTCAGGATGCGCGTCACCAAGGCCGGATCGAACGAGATGATTTTCTGAAGCTGCGCGGCCGTGCTTTTCGGATCCTCCACGATGCGCATGATTTTCAGCGTCGTTTCCGGAAGCGTCGCCAACGCCGTCACTTTTTTGACCGACTCGGCGATGAGGATCTTCGGATCGACCGGCGTGGCAACAACTGAAGGCATTGGCGACCTCCGACGGAAAACGAGCTCGGCGCGCAACACGCCTGAATCAAACGTATCGAACCGCGGCGACGAACACTTAAGCCGGCTGCCGCTTATCGGACATCAATACGCGATCAGTTTCCGTCGCCAGAGGTTGCTTTTTGGGTCGATGCTCGAAAGCAGTCGTGCGATGCGGTCGCCCGCTCCCTGGCCGCCATAAACATTTCGTGTCGCGTTGCGACGTTCGGGAAGCGCATCAATCGCACGGCGGATCGCGGCGGTGGCGGCGTTGACGTGCACCACATTGCTGCTCGTCTCGCGACCCGACTGCCGCGTCCCCACGTCGATGACCGCCGTGCCGAAACTTGCGGCCTCGATCTTGCCGGCCGAGCTGTTGCCGATCAAAAACTTTGCGTCGCGCATCAGGCCGAGAAATTGGTTACGGGGTAAATCGCGAATGACCGTGACGCGCCGATCACCCTGCCGCGCGAGCGCTTCCCACGCGCGCATGATGCCGGGCGATCCGGGATCATTATTCGGACAGACGATGAGCACCCGGCCGATCGCCTGAAGTGTTTCTTTGGCGATGCGCCTCGCGATCACTTGTTCCCCCCGCTCGTTTGCACCGGCCGGGTGATAGGCGATCAAGCCGAACTGATTCCGGACGACCTCAAACCGTTGCAGCAGTTCCTTGGATGGGCTCGCCGCCGCTTGAATGCCGTCAATGCCCGGTGCCCCAACTTGGTGAATGCGGAAGCGATCTTCGCCGAGTTTAATGACGCGCTCCGCACTCTGCTTCGTCGCGGCAAAATGAATATGCGACAGCTTGGTGATCGCATGCCGGAGCGCATCATCGACCTGCCCCAGCGCGCGATCGCCGCCGTGAACGTGAGCGACGAGTTTTCCGCTGATGTGAGCCGCGGAAGCTGCGGCGAACGCTTCCACTCGGTCGCCGACCACAAGAATGATGTCCGTTTCGAGCTTTGCGAACGTGCTAGCGAGCTTGATGAGAGCCGCGCCGGTGTTGCAAGCTGTGGCGACAGGATCAGTGCCGCTCGACTTCCACGGAACGGTCGCGTCGATCGTGAAGCCGTCCGCTCTAATTTGATCGATACTATGTCCGCGCGATCGGTCGAGGTGCACGCCGGTCGCAATTAACTGCAGCTTCAGTTGTGGATGATCTGCAATCGCGCGCAGCGTGGTGCGCATCAGCCCGAACTCAGCACGAGTGCCGGTGACGAAGCAGACGCGCGTGGGTCGCTTAGGCCGCAAGCATGTCCCATTGCAGGATAGTGCCGGCTCGAAGCGTCGTCCTCGCGATCGCGCCGACCGCGCGCGAGAGATCTGCCGCCGATGCCCCGGTGCCGGGCCGCTGCACCGTCAGTGACGATTCATTCAGCGGTTCCCCGGGCTGAATATCGCGCGTCAACACCAGGCTCTGCCGGCTGACCGAACGCACATCGCGCTCGCTGTCGAGCACGCGTTTCGATCCGCTGCCGCGATAGACCGCTGCCTCCCGCGCCAAGCGTGCATACACGGCAAGTTCGTCAGGCTCGGCGCTGGCGGAATGATCCGGGCCGGCCGCGGTTTTGTCATAGGTGAGGTGTTTTTCCAGCAGCGTCGCGCCCGCCGCCGTCGCCAGCGCGCCGCTCATCGTCGACGTCGTGTGATCTGAAAACCCGATCGGAACGTTGAACCGCCGCCGCAATTCATCGATCCAACACAAATTGGTGTCGGCCGCTTGGGATGGATAGCTGCTGGTGCAGTGCATGAAGCACCAATTCGCGCGGCCGCTGTCGAGCCACCAAGCCGTGCGGTCAAGCTCCTCGATCGTTGCCGCTCCGGTTGACACGATCATGGGAATTTTCAATTCCATCACCGCGTTCAGCAGCGGCCGATTCACGATGTCGGGGGATGCGATCTTCACCGCCGGCAATGCCAACTCGCGAATCGTCTCCACGTCGGCCGGCGAGAATGGCGTTGCCAGCGGCGTCATGCCGCATTCGCGGATCAGGCTCGTCAGTTCCGCCAGCGCCGTCTGCGAAAGCTCCAATCGCGAAAGCATTTCCATCGGGTCGGCGTCATGCACCGCATCGCGTTGATAGGCGGCCATCAGCGCGGACGGATGCATCAATTGCCGGGCGCGGAAAATCTGGAGTTTCACCGCGTCCGCGCCGGCGTCGCGCGCGGCACGCACGAGCTGCCTGGCGCGGTCGAGCGAGCCGTCATGGTTCACGCCGATCTCGGCAATGATGAACGGCGAGCCGCCGATCGCGTGCGATTCAATGCAAAATGTCTTCATGATGCGATCCTCACTCGTTCGTCGGTGCCCATCCGCTCCCGCAGGACAGCCTCAGCCCAGTACAGATCGCGCAGGTGATCGACCTCGACCGTCTCGCCGATCTCCGTGCGAATCGCGCGACGATCGACGCCGAAGAAGGCGTGCGGGTCGTCGGGAAATTCGACGCCGCGCAGCATCGACGCGCGCGACACGGCGACGACAGCGCCGTCGTGTAGAAACGTCGGCTCCAGATCCTGCCGTCGATGCACGCTGTTGGGCGTGAGTGATTCGCAGCGGTCGCCGTCGAGCTTGAGCATCCACGTCGGATGCCACTTGCCGACGGGGCAGACCGACCGCACCGAATCGCAGCCGGTGCCGGCGAGCAAGTCGACGGCGCGATCAATCACGCCTGCGCCGCGCGCGGGAACGTTGCCGTAGAGAACGACCACGCCGTCGGCGCGGAAATTCGACCGAGCTTCAACCGCTTTCATCGCGTGCAGCATGGCCCCCTGCACCGATGCGTCGGCGGTCGCCAGGCTTGGCGGACGGCTCACCGTCTCGATGCAGTCGTCGGCGGCCATCTGAAGAATCTGCGGGCAGTCCGTCGAAACGACAACTCGCGTCAACGAGTGTGCCGCCAGCGCGTGGCCGAACGTGTAACGAATCATTGGCCGCCCGAGTAGCGGGCGCAGGTGCTTATTGGTCAGGCCAGCGCTCCCCGCGCGGGCCAGAATGACAGCGAGAATTTGCACGGCTGTTTGATCTCCGAATCGTGTTGATTCAACTCATGCTCCTCTCCCTCGTACTCGGGGGAGAGGTTGGGTGAGGGGCGTCTTCCCAAAATGCAGAAGAGCCCCTCACCCTGCCTCTCCCCTGCGTACAGAGGAGAGGAGTAAATTGTTACGGACGGTTCCATTCGCGACATTTCATGCACAACGGCCGGTGTTCCAATTGTTGCAGCACGTGATCGTTTCGCAGCGGCCGCAGGTGCTGCCGCCAGATTTCCTTCAGCGGCGCCGCGCCGACCTTGCCGATCGGCGCGCGGCCAAAAAAGTCCTGCTCGCACGCGACGATTGTGCCGTCGCACAACACATTCATTCGACTCTGAATCCGTCGGCACGAACCGCGCCGCGTCGGGGACATATCCGCCACCGAAAGATCGGCCATCTGCCCCGCAAAGTCGCTCGGCCCCACGATCACCGCCACGCCCACGGCACGCAGCCATTGGTCGTACCAAGCTTCCATTTCGCCAAGATTCGCAGCCAATTTGATAAACATCGGTGCGACGATCGGCACGCCGCGCACGACACCGTTGCACGCCGCATTTCGATATTGGGCAAAGGCCGCGAGGTTCTTCAACGCGTGCGTCATCGCGTCGATTCCCATGACAATCGCGTAGGTTTCGGCGGTCATTGCGGGCAAATAAATCGAGACGACATCAATGCCGCTGGCGGCGAGTTGCTCGACCCGCGATACATCGTGGCTTAACAGATCGGTGACGACTTGAATCGCCGTGATCCCGCTCGACCGGGCGGCCTCGATGACGTCGAACAATTGCGCGCTTTCCAGCGGATCGCCCGCGCCTGCGATTGTCAGCCGCAGATCGTCGCTCGCAGCTTCGTCAAATAATTTCTTCCATGCCTCGGTTCTGATCATCTCGCGATCAAGTTTCCCACCCTGCCCGGGCCGGAAGATCGGTTTGGAAAGACGCTCCGTATTTAGCTCGATCACCAGCTCGCGCGGCAGCGCATCGACGTCGTTTGGCCAGGCGAACCGCTCCACAATTTGCTCGGCTGTCGAGCGAGCCAGCGAGCCGTTCAAGCTCAATGAAGCGGCCGAAATGCGCGCGATCTGCCGGTCAGAATCCAGGAGAAAACTGTGCTGCGAGCGCGCGAGCTTGACTGCGGCGGGCCTGCTCGCGTCCGTGCCGATCGGATCGCGCATCGGCTGGTCCGGCCTGTAGTGCAGCCGCCTGCCAGGCAGCGTCGCACTTTTTGCGAGACGTTCCAAAAGCGGCCTACGAACAATCGCGCCGGTCAGTCCGGGCGCTGCGGCGGTAAATGACAGCTCCACGGTTTCGTGCGCCGCGGCATGTTCGATCAGCCGATCGATCAATTCCGCATCCAACAGACCCGCGGCCGGATCGATCAACAACGCGGCGTCGGATTCCAGATTCGTCAGCAATTCGAGCATCGATGGCCCGTGAAATCCACGATCGAAGTGGCACGTGTTTCCCAGCCCGCCCCGCCACCCGTCCGACCATCGACGCGAGGCCGCCACGAAATCGATTCCCGGTAGAGCGCTACGTGGCCCTTTTGCAAGGACGAACGCGTGGTACTCCTCAGCGATTTCCTCAACCGCCGGCAATTGATCGTCCCAGCAGATGATGGCGAGATTTCCGACGTGTCGTGCTCGCTGCAATCGGCGAAGCGTCCAACTCAACACCGGCTCGCCGCGGAATGAACGCGTCGCGCTGTTAACATCGACATCTTCGTGCAGCATCGATGCGATGGCCGTTACGTTGAGCGCGATTTCGATCGTTGCGGATGTCATGGTCGCCTGCTCACTCATGCCGCCTCCCTGAGTGGGCCGTGTTCGATTGAAAATTCTTGAACCCGCGCGACGCAGTGACGCATGAGCGTTTGAAATTCCACGGCGGCGACAACGATCGACTCGACGTTGTCAATGTCGCGCATCACCTGGCGTCGCTGCTTCTCCGCGCCGTCCACCCTGGCGGCTGAGATGCGGCGATCGGCGCGGAATTTTTGCAGCTCGCTCGATTGCGACATCTGCATGACCAGCGAGAACGTGCGCGCCAGCTCGTGCATGCGCGATCGCATGCTATCGATCTGGCCGATCGTTCGATTGACGACAGTTTGGTCGTCAATGTGGTCGACGATCGTGCGAAGCAGCGGCAGTGTTTCGCGACTGATACTCGCAATCTCGCCGGCCTCACGTTCGCGATTTTGCAGGCTCGCTTCGCATTCGGTCAGCCTCGCCCAATCAAGACCATTATGCGGCGGCGGCGATATGTCGAATGTTTCAGTGCAGTGTTGGTCCAGCGCTTCCACCAGCGTCATCACCTGCGTGCCGCGCTTGAAGACGCCGCCTTCGGTGGCGTCGATCACGCGCGACTTGCAGCGGGCGAAATCACGCTCGAAATGCTGTAAATAAGTGAAGAGCCGTTCTTCCGTGTACGTCGGCCGACCCGCATAATCGAGCACGCGGCGGAGAATGTTCCGATCGCGGACGATCTGCTCCCACTGCTTCATTTCCAGCGTGCAAAATTGCGACAGCTCCGGCTGCCACACATCCTCATAACTCGTGCCCGGCGAATAGCAGAGACCGTCGCTGAAACCTAAGTCTTGGCCGACGAAAATGATCGGATCGCAGCCGAGATGTTCCGCCAGGTAAAATGCCAGATGCGCCACTGTCGCACCGCTCGGTAATCGCGGACGATCGAGCTTCATCTCGGAAATTAGCCCGTCGGCAAAATCATTCCCGAGCAACGATAGCGGGCCGGGATTCAGATCAAAGATCGCATCGGTTGCCTTCGGCTCGGCGACGAGTTCGGTCTTGAGCTGCTTCGGCAGCTTCTCGAAGAAGCGCGTGCAGATGTCGTGATAATCAAGCGATGTGACGAACTGCGGCTCGACGCCAAGCTCAAGCATCGGCTGGAGCGTCGTCTGAACCGCGATCATGACCGCCTTGCCGTGCGCGTCTTTGAGCAAATGCTTATTTTTCCGCAGCGAAGGGCCCGCCGAGACGATGATCGCGGGTTTTTTCGCGTATGCGTTTCGCAGGCGCGACAGACCGGGATTCGCAACATACCAGGGAAGGTTTCGCGCGATATTCTCGGCCGTCCGTTTTCCATTCACAATCAGCGTCGCCATCGAGGTTCGCGTGTACGCCTCGAATTCGGCGATCCAGGTTGCGAATGTTTCGTGCGCGTTGACGTTCAACGAAACGCTCGGCGCGTGAATGAGGCGCTCGACGCCGAGTGAGACTGTCGCGGTGTGCGGCAGCAGGCGAGAAAAGAAATCCGCCTTGTCGTTTTCGCGTGTGAAGAAAAACACCCGGCGAGATGCGATGAGTGTCGAGAGATCACTGGCGGAAAATGCGGTGAGAATCATCCGCAGGTCGGTTTCGAAGACAGCGATGATCGCATCGTCGCCGGCGGCGCGGAAGAGTGATTGTGCGTGATAGCCTAGGCCGAGGCCATGGATGAAAAATGCAGATCGGTCAACGAGCGGCAGCACGTCGACCATGAGTTTCGCTTCGTTGACGGGATCGTGTCGACTGTGCAGAAGAATCTGCCGGCCGTCGGACGTCGGACGGGCAAGCGTCGGCGCGCCGCTTTTCGAGAACTGTATTGGATAAATCGTGTCGTCGTCGGGCTCGACCTGTAAAGATTCGAGCGTCGCCGCCAGCGACGGATCGACCGCCCATAGCGCCGCCAGGTTCGCCATCAACGGCGAGTCTTCGGTTAAAATCCATTTTATAGAGTGGTCGTCGCGCATCGGCCTCGTAGGATTATCGGACGCAACAGCCGGAAAGGTTGAACCGAATGCAGGACCTTGTTTTCGATACGCCGTTCTGGCTGCTGGGCCTCCTACTCGCCGGCGGAATTGCGCTATGGTGGTCGGGGAATAACCGGCAGGATAAGGCACTCAAACGCGTCGGACTCGTCGTATTTCTTCTGGGATTCGCTTTAGCGCTGACGAGCTATTTCGTCGACACCGCCGTTGAAAGTGCAATGAAAAAAACGAAGCAGTTGGTCTACGCGTTCGAGAAACGGGACTGGCTTACCTTTGACTCAATCATCGATCAGCGAACGACGCTGGCGATCTATCAAAACAAATTGCAATTGACGCAAGGCGCGCAGGCGACGGCCGACCTCATCGGAATTAAGGCCGTGCATGTCATCGGCAGCACCGTGCAGCAGACGGCCAGCACGATTCAAATCGAGCTAAAGATTCTCAGCGAACAGGATCGAACCAACGGCCAGAGCGTTGTCACGAACTGGCGATTCGACTGGCAGGATTTCGGCACGGGCTGGAAGCTGGCATCGATCACGCCGCTCCAAAGCCCGCAGGTGAACGTCGACCAGATTCTTTCGAACTTGGCGCGTGGCCGCTGAGACGCGTTATGTAAGTTTACCAGTCGACGAATCTGCCTTCCGCGCCCTATCTTCACGGCATGGAAAATACATCTCCCCCCGACCAGAAGTCGCAGCTCAAAAAAATTATCAATGACTCGCATACCGCCATGATGGTGACGCATGGCAACGGTGCCTTGCACGGCCGACCGATGGCGACCGCGGAAGTGAAGGAAGATCTGGCCAACCTTTGGTTTGCATCGCAGAAGGATTCCGGGAAGGTTGAAGAGCTTCAATCCGACGACCGCGTCTTCCTCGGCTACAACAATACATCCGGCAGCGAATGGGCGACGGTCAACGGCCGCGGGCGAATCGTGACCGACCGTGCGAAGATCAAAGAGCTCTGGTCGCCGATCTGGAAAAATTGGTTCGAAGGGCCGGACGATCCCAATCTGGTTCTAATCGAAGTCGAACCCGATAGCGCGGAGTATTGGGATTCAGGCAGCAAAGCGATTCAAATGCTGAAGTTCGCGATGACGGCGGTAACAGGAAAGAAAGTCGACTCAGGAGAGCATGCGAAGGTCGGCCTTTCATGAGTTTGCCGCTCGCGGCTTCGCGAGGTCAGCTGCGCGAGATCTCCATGCTACGGTACGATCTCCTGCTTGAGGATGAGCACCTCGTCGCGATCGTGAAACCTTCGGGGATTGCCGTCATCCCCGGCCGCGATACCGACGTCTGCATCATCGATCAGTTGGCGGTGTCGCTTGGTGTTCCGAGTAGCGGCTCGGCAGACCCTCGGCTGCGGGTCGTTCATCGACTTGATAAAGAAACGAGCGGCGTTCTGTTGTTCGCAAAAGACGTCGCAACTCAGCGATCGTTGTGCGATCAATTCCGTCGCAACGAAGTAAAGAAAGAATACCTGGCTCTCGTGCGTGGCCGCCCAGCTAAAGACGCTGGCACGATCGATGCCAACCTCGACCGCCATCCGAAATCGCCGCGTCACATGGTTGCCGTAAAGCATGGCGGGAAACGGTCGGTCACCGAATGGCGCGTCGAGGCTCGGTTTCGTGAAATGGCGCTCATCCGGTGTTTCCCACGGACGGGACGTACGCATCAGATTCGTGTTCACCTTGCATCCATTGGATTGCCGTTGGCGATCGATTCGCTCTACAACAAGCCCCGCGAAGGCGTACGCGGCGAGTTGATGCTCAGCGCGATCAAACGCGGCTATCGTCCAGCCGGCGATGCGGAGAAACCGCTCATGGATCGACTTCCGCTCCATGCAGCGACGCTGGAATTCACACACCCGATATCGAGGCGTCGAGTGAAGCTCGATGCGCCGCTCCCAAAAGACTTCCGGGCAACGCTGATGCAGCTTCGGAAATGGTCCGTGTGATTCCGGCAAACCCTTTGTGCCGATAATTTCTTCGAACAACTGTTGAAGCACCCGCTCCACGGGTTGATAACGTTTTGAGGTGGTCTACAATTCGCTGTGCGATTCGAGCTCGCTGCCCACAATCTGTGGACAATCGATTTCGATCCGCAACGAACCCGTCAGCGTACTATATCTGTATCTGTGCGACGGCCGGTCAGCATGCAGGAGAATTGACAATGTTTGAACGCTTCACGGATCGAGCTCGAAAAGTTATGGCGTTGGCCAATCAGGAGGCACAGCGTTTTAACCACGAATACATCGGCACGGAGCACATTCTGCTCGGGCTGGTCAAGGAAGGGTCGGGGGTCGGCGCGAATGTGCTGAAGAACCTCGATGTCGACTTACGCAAGGTTCGGCTTGAAGTCGAAAAGCTCGTCAAGAGCGGGCCGGACATGGTGACGATGGGAAAGCTTCCCCAGACGCCACGCGCGAAGAAGGTCATCGAGTACGCAATCGAAGAAGCACGGAATTTGAATCATAACTATGTCGGTACAGAGCACCTTCTGCTCGGCCTGCTTCGTGAGCACGACGGCGTTGCCGCCCAAGTGCTGACGAATCTCGGCCTGAAGCTTGAAGAAGTTCGCGAAGAGGTCTTGAACCTTTTAGGAGCCGGTGTGGAAAGCGAAGAACCGCAACAGCAGGAGAAACAGGGGAACGCAAAAGGCAAGAGCAAGACGCCTGCCCTCGATTCGTTCGGTCGCGATCTGACCGAGCTGGCCAAAGAAGGTCAGCTTGATCCGGTCATCGGCCGCTTCAACGAAATCGAGCGCGTCGTGCAGATCCTCTGCCGTCGTCAAAAGAACAATCCAGTCCTGCTCGGCGAAGCAGGCGTGGGCAAAACCGCGATCGTCGAGGGCCTGGCGCAAATGGTCATCAGCGGCAACGTGCCTGACATCCTGCACGATCGCCGCATCGTCGTGCTCGATCTGGCGATGATGGTGGCCGGCACGAAATACCGCGGCCAGTTTGAAGAACGTATCAAGGCCGTGATGAACGAAGTTCGTCGCGCCAAGAACGTGATTCTCTTCATCGACGAATTGCACACGCTCGTCGGCGCAGGTGGCGCTGAAGGCGCGATCGACGCATCCAACGTGTTGAAACCCGCCCTTTCACGCGGCGAAATTCAGTGCATCGGTGCGACGACGTTCGACGAATATCGTAAGTACATCGAGAAAGATGCGGCCCTGGCGCGTCGGTTCCAGCCGATCACCGTTGAGCCGCCGAGCAAGAAAGATGCGGTCGAAATTCTCAAGGGATTGCGCGATCGCTACGAAGCGCATCATCGCGTGCAGATTCTCGACGTCGCCCTCGAGGCGGCCGTCGAAATGTCTGACCGCTACATCACCGGCCGCTGCCTGCCGGATAAAGCAATCGACGTGCTCGACGAGGCCGGTGCCCGCATCCGCCTCCGCTCCATGAGTAAGCCGCCGAATCTGGCGGAGCTTGAAGAGCAGATCGAGCGGCTCAGCATTCAGAAGGACGAAGCCGTCAAGAACGCTGAATATGAAGAGGCCGCTCGCTTGCGAGATCAGGCCGAGGCGCATCGCGCGAAGAAGGAAGAGATGCAACGCGCCTGGCGCGAGAAGTCGAAGGAAATCGACGGCGTCGTTGACGAAGAAGTCATCGCCGAGGTCGTTTCCAAGATGACCGGCGTGCCCCTCACTCGTCTGGAGAAAGAGGAAGCTCAGCGCTTGCTCGAACTCGAAAACGAGTTGCATAAACGCGTTGTGTCGCAGGATGAAGCGATCAAGGCGATCAGCAAGACGATCCGCCGCGCTCGCAGCGGGTTGAAGGATCCGCATCGTCCGATGGGTTCGTTCCTATTCCTCGGACCTAGCGGCGTGGGCAAAACGCTGCTCTCCAAGGCGCTGGCCGAGTTCATGTTCGGCGATGAGGATGCGCTCATTCAGATCGACATGTCCGAGTACATGGAGAAGCACAATGTCTCTCGTTTGATCGGCGCGCCTCCAGGCTACGTCGGATATGAAGAAGGCGGCCAGTTGACGGAACGCATCCGTCGTCGGCCGTATTCGGTGGTGCTGCTCGATGAAGTCGAGAAGGCGCATCCGGACGTGTTCAACATGCTGCTGCAGATCATGGAAGAAGGCCGGCTGACCGACTCTTTCGGCCGCCATGTCGACTTCCGCAATGTTATCATTGTGATGACCAGCAACATCGGATCAGAGCTGATCAAAGGCGGTGGCCCGCAGTTCGGCTTGCGGCCGAATGCGAAAGGCGCGACTGAGGAACGCAATTACCAGCAGATCAAAGAAACGGTGATGAAGGAAGTGGAACGCTACTTCCGACCCGAATTCATTGGCCGACTCGATGACGTCATCGTGTTCCGTCCGCTGGGTCGCATCCAGCTCGAAGCGATCGTGGAATTCGAGTTGAAGAAAGTGACCCGCCGTCTCACGGATCACGGCTTGAAGATCGATATCAGCGCCGAAGCGAAGGACTTTCTTATCGACAAAGGCACCAACGCCGATTTCGGCGCGCGTCCGCTCCGCCGGGCGATTGAACAGTTTGTCGAAGACCCGCTAAGCGAAGAAATCCTGCGCGGAAATTTCAAAGGCAAAGACCTCATCAAGATCACGACGCGACAGGAAGAAGGAGCTGAAAAGCATCTCTACTTCGAGTCAATCTCGACGGCCGAGGCGGCGGGCGAATCTGAGAAGCAACTTGCCCCCGCGGGCAGTGATGCAACTTAAACTCGCTTAGGTTTCCTAATCTAATGCTGAAAGGCCCCACGGTTCGCCGTGGGGCTTTTTGTTGATTGGTCGCTCGATGAACGGCGTGTCTGTTTGACGGATCGCCGTGCGTGCTTTGTAGTCTTCACATCCCCATGCCTCGAGCCGCCGATCTCAACGAATCAACGCAGACAAACTTCTGGGTGATCGGCGTCATCCTGCTTGGGATCATTCTTCGTTTGGCCCTTTCCGCAATTTCATATGGAACGAATGACGTGACGGCCTGGAAGGGCTTTGCGACGGCAATCAGCGCGCATGGCCTTGGCGCTTCCTACCGCGAAATCAAACTGCTCAACCACCCGCCGCTCGTCGCGATGTTTTCCGTCGCGGCCCTAAAACTGTCTTGCGCAGTGCACACCCGGTTCGAATTCATTATCCGACTGCCGGCGATCCTCGCTGACGGGATGTCATGCTTTCTCCTGCTGCGGATCTGGAATCGGCGCGACGGCTCATCCAATTCGCGGCGCGGATGGACGGCCGCGGTCGCCATGGCATTCTCGCCGATCGCGATTCTCATCTCCGCTTATCACGGCAACACCGACTGCATTTACGCATCGCTCACCCTGCTTGCGTTGCTTCTGATGGAAGAGCACCGGGTCTTTCTCGCTGGCTTGGCGATCGGGGCGGCGCTGAACGTGAAGCTCATTCCCATCGTGGTGCTTTTGCCGATGTTCGCGATGTGCCGGGATCGAAATGAATTCAAACGCTTTCTCGCCGCCTGCATGCTATGGACGATTCCGTTTGTCGTCGGCCTTTTGATCGGCGGATTCCCGTTCATCCTTCACGTCGTGCTCTACCGTCCCTCGCCGTATCAGTGGGGCATCTTGTATCTGCTGACCCTGCTGCGCGATTGGCGGCCGACGTACACATTGGGAAAGTCGTTAACCTGGATCTACACGCACGGCCCGGGCAATCTAGTTGTGCTGGGCGGTTGTGCGGCGCTTGCGTGGGCCTGGTGGAAGTCGAAGCTCACTGATTCGTATGAGGTCGCGACGGCCTGCCTGGCGGCCATGCTCACGCTCGCGCCGGGCTTCGGCGTGCAGTATCTCGTCGCCATTCTCCCCGTGATGCTTGCCTGGAATGTGTCATGGGGCATCGCCTACAGCCTCGTCGGAGGAGCATTTGCCACCCTGCTGTATTGGACATTCCTCGATCGCCTCTGGCCGCCACGCTCGTTTTTCGAGGCGTATTTTCCACCGCTTCCCGCCGCCGCCGGCCTGCTCCCGTGGGCGATGTTTGCGATCCTTTGCGCCATGTTCCTGTCCAAACTTCGGCGAACGTCACAAACGCCAGTCGCGGCGGATATTCCCGGTTTATTGGACGATCGCGCCACGCCTGATTGAGATTGCAGAAATCGCATCGCGCGACCTATAGTCTGGTCGATGCTCTCCGTGATTATCCCAGCCTTCAACGAAGAAAAAACGCTCGCGCAAGTGATCGATCGCGTCAACGCGCTGCCGATGCGGCCGCAGTTGATCGTCGTGTCGGACGGATCGACCGACGGCACCAACGATATCATTCGCGATTACGATGCGCGCGGCTTGATCACCGGGGTCATCTGCCCCACCAATGGCGGCAAAGGCGCGGCCATTCAGGCGGGACTGCAATACGCAACGGAACCTTACACCGTTATTCAGGATGCCGATCTGGAATATTCTCCCGAGCAGTTCGATCTGCTTCTCGCGCCTGTCCGCGATGGCGTGGCCGACGTGGTGTACGGCTCGCGAAACCTTCGCCACCCTCACGTCAAGAAAAACAATTTCCATTACATTCGTTTCTGGCTGGGCGGCAAGGTGGTCACGCTGGCGGGAAACCTGCTGTTCGGCATTCATCTCACCGATGAAGCGACATGCTACAAGCTTTTTCCGACCAAGCTGTTGAAGCGAATGAATCTGACCTGCCGCGGCTTTGACTTCTGCCCGGAAGTGACGGCAAGGCGGTACGCATGGGGCATC
>CAXSBN010000026.1:43612-55903 GCA_964236135.1 uncultured Phycisphaerae bacterium | reverse complement strand
CGGCGACGGGCGTCAGCGCCATCGTCAGCGGCTCGGATCTGCGCTTTACCTCCGCGGCCTATGGTTCCGACCAATTCGTTTCGGTCAAAGCCATCTCCGGCAGCTTCACCGTCAGCGGCGGTCAGAGCGGCAAGGACTACGGCACGGATGCCGCCGTCACCGTCAACGGCGCAGCCGCCCAGGCGGACGGTAAAACCGTGCAGTATCGCTCGGCCAATCTTGATGTGGAGTTCGATCTCGACGACACGTTCAACACGCCGGGCACGACCAGCTTTGCCGTCACTGGCGGCGGCGCGAGCTTCGCGCTGGGCAGCAAGGTGACCGAGGCCGACAAAACTTCACTGGGCATCGGATCGGTCAGCACCGGCAGCCTTGGTGACAGCACCAACGGTTACCTCAGTGCGTTGGCCAGCGGTGGCGCAGCCAACCTCAGCAGCACCAACCTCGTCGATGCACAAAAGATCATCGATAAGTCGGTGAAGCAGGTCTCAACGCTACGTGGCCGGCTGGGCGCGTTCCAGAAGTTCACGATCGGCTCGACGATTAACGCCCTTGGCGTGGCGTACGAGAACGTCAGCGCGTCGGAGAGCAGCATCGCCGACACCGACTTCGCCGAGGAGACCGCGAACCTGACCCGTTCGCAGATTCTCAGCCAGGCCTCGACGACCGTGCTATCAACGGCCAACGCGAATCCGCAGAATGTCCTGGCGCTCCTGCGTCAGTAATTTCGATAGCGATCGTTCAGCCGTGAAAACATGGCTGGAACGTTCAACGGTGCAGAAGCAAGGCCCCTCGACCCTATTGGTCGGGGGGCTTTGTCGTTGGCGGTCGGTCATCGTTGTTGCCACCCGCACGCGTCACATGGTCCGCGTCACCGCACCCGCCGATTCCTTCACGAGCGACACTGCCGGCGTCACCCGCCGCCATCGGCAGCATCTGCGCCGACATCCTCGCGTGCATCGTTGGTCTGACCTTGGTCGCGCCGCCATTAGATTTGAATCCGAATAGTCCGCCTCGAAGAGTGCAGACAAAACAGAAGTGAAGCTATCCTACAAAGGCGATATACTCGCATTCAGTGCTCATTTACCTCGACATGTGCTGTCTGAAGCGCCCCTTCGACGATCAGTCTCAACCGCGGATTCGAATAGAAATTGAGGCTGTACTCTCGCTGCTAAGTCTCGAATCGATTAACGTCAAATTCGTGCGGTCGCCGGCGCTGTTTCTTGAAAATGACTTGAACCCGATTCCCGAGCGTGCGTCTCGCGTTGAGAGTTGGCTGAATTCCGGACCACCGGAAGTTCTAAATCAACATGTCAAGCTCGAACAACGCGTTGCGGAACTGATGCGACTGGGACTGAAGGGGTTTAACGCACTGCATGTCGCAAGTGCCGAATATGCGAAAGCAGACTTGTTCGTGACCGTTGATGACCGACTGCTCGCTGCGCTGAAACGGAATTCCGCTCAGATTGGCGTGCGCGGGTTATCGGTTTTGCAGTGTGCGATGGAGGTTCCGAAATGAGCGATACGCTTTTAGAACCTGTTGAGTTGCGTGCCCGTGGATTTGAAGCGCTCGTGAAGTCGCTCGGCTGGGTCAATGCCGTTCGCTTTCTTCAGCAATTCGAGCGAAGTAGCTTCGACTACACGCGGGAACGCGACGCGATTCTCCCGCAGTGGGACGCCGCAGAATTGGTGCGGCGATTGAAGTGAGCGGAGCTGAATCGCTTTTCTCTACTGGCTCAACCTTCGTTGTCGCCGCATCTCGGCTTTTTCATACCGCCGTTTTTCTTCGTCCGTTTCGGGGATCACCGGGGCGATTTCGACCGGTTTCATCGCGTCGTCTAATGCCACGAACGTGAAGTAGGCGGACGCGATGTGTCGACGACCGGTGGCCGCGGCGGTTTCTGCCAGCACTTTAATGCCGACTTCCAGCGAGGTTCGCCAGACGCGGTTGACCGATGCTTGCAGAATCAGCACATCGCTTTGACGCGCGGGGGCGAGGAATCGCACCGAGTCGATGCCGAGCGTGACGCACCAGCGGCCGGTGTGGCGCTTGGCGACGACGGCGGCGAGGCGGTCGCTCATTTCCAGCACCCGCCCGCCGAAGAGCGTGCCGAGTGAGTTCAGATCGTTTGGGAAAACGATTGCGGTTTGGTCATGGATGGCCGAGGCGCTGACGGGTTTGGGTGTCATGATTTGCGTTCGCTCGCGGTGACGGGTTAGAAGCTTCGATGTCCAAACTCCTCTCTCCGGTACGCCGGGGAGAGGCAGGGTGAGGGGTCTTCGGTCATTTCGAGTAAAACTCGAAAGCCCCTCTCCCAACCTCTCCCCAGAGTACTGGAGAGAGGGGTCAATCAAATTGCAACGGCGACGGGGTTAGAAGCTTCGATGTCCAAACTCCTCTCTCCGGTACGCCGGGGAGAGGCAGGGTGAGGGGTCTTCGGTCATTTCGAGTAAAACTCGAAAGCCCCTCTCCCAACCTCTCCCCAGAGTACTGGAGAGAGGGGTCAATCAAATTGCAACCGTGACGGGGTTAGAAGCTTCGATGCCCAAACTCCTCTCCCCGGTACCAGAGCAACCGCATTCTATTAACTCCTCTCCCCGGTACGCCGGGGAGAGGTTGGGTGAGGGGTCTTCGGTCGTTTCGAGTAAAACTCGAAAGCCCCTCTCCCGACCTCTCCCCAGAGTACAGGAGAGAGGGGTCAATCAAATTGCAACGATGCTGTTCGTCGGGACTGTATACCACGGACGTTCCGCATTCAGCTCGGAGATCATCACTTGAATCGTCGAATCATCGGTTTGCTTTGTCTCTTGGCTGCCTCGGCGGCGACGGCTTCTTTCTCATTTGGCGGCGTGCTCGGATATTACCGCACGCCAACCGTCAGCGGCGAGCAGATCGTCTTTAACTGCGAGGGCGACCTGTGGAAAGTTTCGACGGCCGGCGGGCTTGCGATGCGACTCACCTCGCATCCCGCCAATGAAGGCCTGCCGCACTTTTCGCCCGATGGAAAGCTAATCGCCTTCACGGCCGATTATCAGGGGAGCGGAAATATTTACGTCATGCCGTCCGACGGCGGCGAGCCGAGGCGGCTGACGTATCAGCCCACGCGCGACAACTGCCTCGGCTGGACACCGGACGGAAAGAACATCCTCTTCTGCTCGCATCGCGGCGGCCTCGATTCCGAATCGTTCCTCTATCAAGTGCCCGTCGACGGCGGCGAGCCGCGAAAGGTGAATATCGGCACATGCGACTTCGCCTCCTATTCCGCCGATGGCTCGAAGCTCGCCTTCAACCAGTTCTTCTGGAGCGGAACGTGGAAGCGCTATCGCGGCGGCACGTCTCCGAAGATCTGGATCGAAGACGTGAAGGCCGCCACGTTCAGGGAAGTGACCAACACCGAGCAGGCGGTCGATCAAGATCCGATGTTCGTCGGCGATCGCATCTACTTCCTTTCCGAGCGCACGTTTCCCGTCAACGTCTGGTCGTGCAAAGCTGACGGCACCGATCCGCGGCAGGTGACGCATCACGCCGACTACGACGTCCGCCAGGCCGCGACCGACGGGAAGACGATCACGTACATTTACGGCGCGGACCTCTGGCTGCTTGATCCTGCGACGGGGCAATCGAAGAAGATCGAGGTGACGATCCCGTCGGATCGCATCCGCAATGGCCGCCGCTCGGAAGATGCGAGCAACACGCTCGACGGCTATGACTTGAACGACGACGGCAAGCACGTGGTGATCAGCAGCCGCGGCGAGATCTACACCGCGCCCTCAAAGCCGGGCGGGCGCATTGTCGACGTGACGCATCACAGCTCGGGCACGCGCGAGCGTTCGCCGGTCTATTCGCCGGACGGGAAAAAGATTTGCGTGATCACCGATGAGACCGGCGAGCAGGAGCTGGCGATTTACGACGCTGCCGGTAAGGACGCGCACAAGGTTCTCACAAAAAACGGCAAGGGCTGGCTGTTTCAACCGGTCTGGTCGAACGATTCGAAGAGGATCGCATTCGCCGATCTGACTGGTTCGCTCTACATCGCCGACGCCGAGAGCGGCGACGTGAAGCTCGTCGATCAGGACAAAAATTGGGAGATGACCGAATACACGTTTTCGCCCGACAGCAAATGGATCGCCTATTCCAAGGTGGGGGACAATCGTCTTCAGGAAGTCTGGATTTCCGATCTTCAAGGTGGAAAGCCGTTCACGATCAGCAGCGGCTTCACGGCCGACTATTCGCCGTCGTGGGACATGGGCGGGAAATATCTGTTCTTT
The DNA here is from genome assembly GCA_964236135.1 of uncultured Phycisphaerae bacterium. Taxonomy (GTDB): domain Bacteria; phylum Planctomycetota; class Phycisphaerae; order Tepidisphaerales; family Tepidisphaeraceae; genus CAXSBN01. The sequence continues at coordinate 51,634 of CAXSBN010000026.1, read as the reverse complement.
CTCTCCGATCGTGATTTCGATCCGATTCTCGATTCGCTGGATTCGGAATTTATCGTGACCAAGACCGGAAAGCCGTGCGCGGTGCTTTTGACGAAGGAAACGAAGAGCCCGTTCCTGCCGGACGAAGTGCTCGATGCCGACAAGGATGAAGAGGCGGGCGACGATGCGTCGGCCGCGACCACTCAGAAGTCGGCCGCTACCGTGCCGGCGGCCACCAAGCCGGCGACGACGCAGGCGGCCGACGTCGACAAGGTTGATGAAGTCGCGACCAGGAAAGATCAGAAGCTGAAGAAATCCGCGCATGCGGATAAAGGGAATGCGGATGCAGGTGATGAGGGCGGCGACAAGAAATCGAAGTCGAAGAAAGACGATTATCCGGAAGTGAAAATTGACGTCGAGGGGATCAAGCGACGGCAGGTGGAGTTTCCGGTCGATCCAGCCAACACTTCCGAGCTGACGGCCGCGGCGGAAGACAAGGTGTTTTACGTCACCTCGCCGACGCGCGGACTGCTGGGCAGCGCCGACAGCGAAGCCGGCGGCGATAAGGGGCCGCACGGTACGTTGCACGTGTTCGATCTCAAGAAGAAAAAGGATGATGTTTTTTACGAAGGCGTCGACGGCTACGCGCTGAGCCGCGACGGCACGCGGCTGGCTTGGAAAGACAACCGCGACATCGTCGTCGTTGACGCGAATCAAAAGCCCGAGCCGGGAAAGCCGTTCGATGAAAAAGTTTCGTTGAAGTCGTTGCCGTTGATCGTCGACGTCAACGCCGAGTGGAAACAGATTTACAACGAAGCATGGCGCTTGCAACGCGATTTCTATTGGGCGGACAACATGGTTGGTCTTGACTGGCCGGCCATGAAAGAAAAGTACGGCAAGCTGCTGCCGCGCGTGTCGAGCCGCGCGGAATTGAACGATCTGATCGCGCAGCTCATCAGCGAGCTGGGCACCAGCCACACATACGTCTACGGCGGCGACTTCAACTTTGCCCCGCCCGCGCCGATTCCGACGGGCGTGCTTGGGGCGGATGTCGAACTCGACGAGGCGACGGGTCTGCACAAATTCGTCAAAGTGCTCCGTCCCGAGCCATGGGAAACGGATATCGAGTCGCCGCTAACGATGACCAACGCGAACGTACAGGAGGGCGATTTTCTCATTGCGGTCAACGGCCACGAGCTAGCGCCCAACGACAACGTGGATGCCCAGCTTGAAGACATGGCCGAGGTGCAGGTGCAATTGACCGTCGCTTCAAAAGGGGACAAAAGCGACGCCCGCGATATTCAGATTCAGACGATGTCCGACGATACCGAGCTGCGGTATGCCGACTGGTGCCGCCGCAATCGCGAATACGTGGAGAAGCGGAGCGAAGGAAAGATCGGCTACTTCCATCTTCCCGACATGGAAGGCGCGGGGCTCGCCAAGTTCGTGAAAGGCTTTTATCCGCAGACGAACAAGGATGCGCTCATCATCGACGATCGCGATAACCACGGCGGCTTCGTGTCGCAGATGATGATCGAGCGATTGAGTCGAAAAGTGTGGGCGCACGATCAGCCGCGTCGCGGCATGGGGAGCACTTACCCGAGCCGGGCACACGTCGGCTACAAGTGCGTCCTCATCAACGAGCAGGCCGGCAGTGACGGCGATATTTTTCCAGACAGCTTTAAGACGCTCGGGCTCGGCCCCGTGATTGGCAAGCGGACGTGGGGCGGCGTGATCGGAATCCGCAGCGATAAAGGGTTCGTCGATGCCGGCATGAGCACGCAGCCGGAGTTTGCCTGGTGGGACGAGAAGCGCGGCTGGAGCGTTGAAAACCACGGCGTCGATCCGGATATCGAAGTCGAATACTCGCCAGCCGACTGGATCGCGGGAGTTGATCCGCAGCTTGAGCGCGGCGTCGCCGAAATGCTCAGAATGCTTAAGGAAAAGCCGCTGCCGAAAGCGGTGCATCCGCCGCTGCCGATTCGCGTGCCGCGCGGCGCGACAACGATGCCATCGCAGAATTAAGCGATCGCTCTTTCTGGCCCCTCTCCCCAGTACGCTGGGGAGAGGATGGGAGAGGGGTCTTCGCGACCGTAAAGGCTCTCGATGACCCTCTCCCCGAGCACGGAGAGAAGAGTGAAACCAAACAAAACGCAGAAGGCGAAGATCGCTCTTCGCCTCCTGCGTTTATCTTAAGCGGCGAACATTAGTTCGGCTTTACTTCGGCCTTGACGCCGTCCGAGCCGGCCTTCGCATCAGCCTGGCAGCCGATAAGGGTCGAGCCGAGCGAGCAAAGGACGAGCAGTGCGAGCAGCTTCTTCATAACGAACTCCTTCACGATTAAACGTGATGCGTTAAATTGTCGACAGTGATCGCGCCGCGGCGATCAGCGGTCCGGGCATATTAGCGGAACGGGGCGATCCTGTAACTTGCCGAATTGATCGGTAGACGAGCGTCGCAGGGAAACCGCATTCTATTAACTCCTCTCCCTGTACTCGGGGAGAGGCAGGGTGAGGGGTCTTTTGTCGCTCGGAAAACGCCCCTCACCCGACCTCTCCCCGAGTACAGGGAGAGCAGTTACCAGAATGCGGTTGCCCTGACGAGCGTCGCTGATAACGTCGTCATCGCTTGCATTTCCACGGGCGGTTTCGTACATCGGTCGGCCGGCAAATCGAACCGCGGGACGAACGAAACGAACGGATTATTCACTTCCAGGCCGCTGCCGCGCATGAGCCTTCTACTTTCTATCCTGATCGGTATCTGTGCGATCATGCTGCTGATCGAGCGGGCCGGTGTGGACACGACGCTCCGGCTTTCGTTCAAGGGCGATATCAAGCGCGAGACGCAGTTCCTCGCGCAATGGGGACAATCCGTCGCGACGCCGTTGTGCGCGCTGCTCATCTGGCAGCTTGATTCGCCGCGGCAGAAAGCGGCGCTGGTTTTTGTCGGCGCGGTGGCGGCGGCGTCGGTCACCTGCTTCATCGTCAAGCGATTATGCGGCCGGGTGCGCCCGAACCGCGAAAACGCCGGCCGATTTCTCGGGCCGAGCCTGAAGCATGAAAATTATCGGGAGAGTTTCCCCTCCAGCCACAGCGCGTGCGCCATCGCCGCGTCAGTCTATCTGGCACGGCTCTATCCGCCCGGTGCCGCCATTTTCTGGAGCCTGGGCATCGTGACCGCGCTACTACGCTACGTCCTGGACGCGCACTGGCCCAGCGACGTTCTGGCCGGCGTCGCGATCGGATACGCATGCGCCCTTGTGGCGATCGATCTGTTTCACATTGCGTGAGTCGAATTGGGCGTTGGGCGTTAGGCGTTGGGCGTTGGGAAAGAAAAACTGGTGCGGGCTTCCCGGGACATCTCTACTCAACTCCGAATTCCCAACGCCTAACTCACAACGCCTAACTCCCAACTCCACCCCGATGTCTTTGCTCTACGATTTCTCAACGCTCGCAGACCAGCTCGGCGGGGCGATCGCGCGCGCCGAGGCCGGCTTGCGCCTCGAGCAGGCGGTGTATGGGCTCGATGCGAACGATGAACGTGCAACTCAGGCGCTGCTGGCCGATGCCTTGAAGTCAAACTATGAGGTCGCACGCGAGGTTCACTATCCGTCGTCCGTCGGCCGAAAGCTGACGCATCGGCCGAGGTGCGACCTGGTGCTCTCACCATCCGGCCGGCCGTTGAAGCTCGACTTCGCTCCGCCGACGTTGTTCGACGCGCCGAACCAGGCAGTCGCGCACGAAGCGCTCTGGCTCGAAGTCAAGGTCGCCTACCAGTTTCGCGAGGGAGGCGCTCGACATGGCGGCTACGGCGCTCAATGGCGAGATGCCGTCGTCGAAGACCTTCGAAAAATGGAGGCCGACGAATTGATTCACGAGGCGGGCCTGGTGCTGATCGTCTTCAACGAATCGCGCGAGATTCTCGACAAAGATCTGGAATTGTTCGAATCAGTACTCGCGCGCAAAGAAGTGCTCGCCGGCTTCCGGCAAGTACGCAGCGTCGACATCCTCGATCGCGTCGGCCACCGCATCTGCACGATCGCAGTCTGGCCAACGATTCAACGCTAAGCGTGCCAATCCGAGATCAACCGGCGATCTCCAGTCGCGACATTCCGTCCGGACATCGCTTATTTCAAATTCGAGGCCGCTTTTATCAGCCGCAATTTAGTCGGCACGAAGTTTGCCGTTCAAATATATTGCGACACCCCGGTCCATGCCTCGACCGATTTTCCGTCGCAACAAGGAGAACACATGTCCATTTCACTCGGCTCCCTGGCAATGTTCGCGCAGACTGCGGGCGCACCCGATTTGCTCTGGCTCGCCATCGTATTTTTCGTCGTCGCGCTCTGTGCGTATTTTCTCGGCGCGAAGGGCGTCGCCGGAATGAGCGCCGGCATTGGAAAGATGCTCTTGATCGTGTTCGTTATCCTCGCCGTGCTGGTTGCGGTATTCGGCCATCGCTGGGGCGGCGTCTAGTCGTCTGGCGTAGACATCCAACTTTTTTGCCGGCCGCTGTGTGCTCTTGTACGCAGGGCAAACCGCATTCTGGATGATTTCGTTTTTTCTCCTCTCCCTGTACTCGGGGAGAGGTCGGGTGAGGGGCGTTTTCAAGCGGCAGAAGACCCCTCACCCAGCCTCTCCCCGAGTACAGGGAGAGGAGTTAATAGAATGCGGTTGCCCTGGCTCTTATACGCATCGCGGCCGGCTTTTTCTTTACCGGCGTTTGCGCGCATGATCATCGGCCTGCTCAGTGACACCCACGGCGACCTAACGTACGCAACCCGCGGATATGCACTGCTCAAATCGTTGGGCGTGACGCGGTTCATCCATGCAGGTGATGTCGGCGGCGAGTCGATTCTTGACCTGTTCGCCGGTGACACGCTTGACTTTGTCTTCGGCAACAACGATGTCGATCGCGATGCGCTGGCGAGCTATGCAGCCTCGATCGGTTTGGCGTGCCATGACGTGTGTGGGTCGATCGCGATCGATGAGCATGTCATTTCATTTACGCACGGCGATCGCCCTCAACTCGTTCAGCGCGCCATCGCCGATCCTCGAACGAGCTATCTCATCGTCGGCCACACGCATCTGTTCGGCAAGCGGCAGATCAACATGACGCAAATCATCAATCCCGGCGCGTTGCATCGAGCAAAAATAAAAACCGTTGCGACGCTCAACCCGCTTGCGGGTATCGTTCAGTGGTTCGATGTCGCAACCGGCGCGCTGGTTTCTGACTCGGGTCAGAACCGCGACTCCGGGAGGCGGTAATGCAGATTTTTTCCAGCGACTTACAATCCGGTGCGATGCAACCCCCCGGCGGCGAACTTCCAGTCTTGATTCGCAGTTACCACTCGGCCGACCTGCCGGCGTGCAGGCAGCTTTACGTTGACGGCCTGCTCGGTGGAAAGCTTGCGGAAAATGATTCGGGCTTAGACATAGACGACATCGACGCGGCATATATGAGAGTGCCGGGCAATCACCTTTGGATTGCGGAGATACCGAATCCATCGGCCGCCGGCTGTCCGGAGGTCGTGGGCATGATCGGCATTCAACAGCACGATGAAGGCGCCGCCGAGATTCGCCGGCTACGCGTGTTGTCGCATTTGCGCCGTCGCGGCATTGGCGCGAAGCTGCTCGAGACGGCGCTGCGCTGGTGCCAGGATCACGGCTATCTGAAAGTCACGCTCGACACCTTTGTCGACCGCGAGCCGGCGGTGAAGCTGTTCGAGAAATTTCATTTCCGCCACAGCCGCACGAGAGAAGTGAGCGGCAAAGAACTGCTTTACTTCTATCTCGACATTTACGGCCGCGACGAGCAGGTTCAAAAACCCGCGTAGTTTTTTCGAGCATCCGTCAAGTTGAAGATTGTATTCGGCACGTTCAGCGAGACGCGTTCGGGTTGCCGGGGCAGTAGTTGATTTGCGTCGGCGATTTCGATCACAAAATACAACACGCAGGCGAGCAGTGTGGCGATGCATGTCGCCGTCGCGATCATCCTCGTCAAACGCCATCGCCAAAGGCGTTTCATCCCGATCGCGAAAAGCAGCATCGCCGGCCCGAGCGACTGAAAGCAAAGGCGTGATTGAAAGCATGACCAGGCATCAAATTTAATCCCCGCCGCAAGGACGACCGCGAGATTCGAGAATAACAAGAGCGACGCCGCGGACCAAGCAACTAACTTCTCTCCCCCGTACTCGGGGGAGAGGCGGGGTGAGGGGTCTTTGCCTTCCTGTCGTGAGACGAGAAGACCCCTCACCCAACCTCTCCCCCGAGTACGGGGGAGAGGAGTAAGAAGGCCAATCAAAAACACAAGCGTTGGCACGATCGCGACAGCGTAGATCACGCTGCCGACCCAGTCATAACCGCGCACGCTTGCGCGGAACGTCGAATCAGGAATGTGCGGATACCAGAACGTGCCGTACATCAGCAGCGGATATGAAAACGGATGTCGCGGCTGAAGAATTGGATCGCGAATCAGCTTCAGCACATTAATGTCGAAGATCGTCGACCAACCTTTCCAGACACCCGCCTGCTCAGCGGACCACTTCAGCCCTTCATCCATGTTGTGAACGATCGGCCGGCCGACCCGGATCCGGTTGTCGACGTATTTCTCACATCCCAGCGCCAGCCACACCAAACAAAAGATTGCTGTCACCGCTAGCGCCGACCGCCGCGGCGATGCACGGCGCATCATCACAACAACGATCGGTACGAGCGCCGCGCCGGTGAATAGAAATGTGCCCTTCGTCAGCAGACCCAAACCGCAGGTCACCCCCACCCAGATGCATCGATTCAGCGACGGGTGTTGAATGAAGGCGATCGTTTGCTTGAACAGGATCGCGCCCAGCAGGATGGTGAGCGTGTCGTTCGTGATAAAGCTGCAAAACATTACGAACTGCGGCAGGACGCACACAAACGCCAGCGTGATATGGCGAACGACAGGCGGACCGAACAAATGACGATGACGATAAATCGTCCGTGCCAAGATCAGCAGCGTGGCGCAGGACATGACGAATGAGGCGAGATGCAGCAGCGCGATCCCGCGTGCCGTGGCGGCTGTGTCGTCAGCGGCGTTCGCACCCGGCGTATCCGCACCTGTCATCTTCCACAGCGGCACCATCAAAACGTAGTAAAGCGGCGGGTGGTGCGACTGCGAAAGTTCATCGCCTTTTGGCAGGGCGTGATGAATCGCGATCCAGCGAATCACTCCGAGATGCTCATCCGCGTTAAACGATGAGGCGTTAATCAACACCAGCAGCCGGAGCAAAATCCCGCCGAGGATCAGCAACCGCGACCAGCGTTGAACGCGAACAGAGTCTGATACGTTTGAAAGATCGATCGGCGAATCAGCGGTGGCGGCAAGCTTGGACATGAGCGGATCACCATCCGACGAGGACGGCCGTCGCGTCGTCGCTAAGCTGCGTCGTTCCCGCATGGGCGACAACCGCGTCAAAAATATCCGCGACGCGGTCGGTGCTCGGCAGGCTCATCGATTTCTCCACGCCGGCGATCTCAAACTGCTCCTTGCCGAGCGAGCCGTCGGGCAGGGTGACGATGCCGAACTGCTCGATGATGCCGTCGGAGACAACCATCATTTCATCGCCGGGAATCAAGTCCACGGTGGTTTTTTCGTACCGCGTTTCATCCAGTCCGATCGGCAGGCCGGACCCTTCATCGAGCTTGAGAAATTCACCGGTCGCACGCCGCAGCAATGCGTAGCTGTGACCGGCGTCGACGTAGGAGAGCTTCCGCGTTTCGCTGTCGAACACGCCGACCCACATCGTGATGAATTTACTCTCGGGCCGGCGCGGACGGATGAAATCGTTCAGCGAGCTCACGGCCAGCGCGGGGTCGCCGGTTTGCAAGAGGCTTGCGTGAAGAAAGCCCTGGGCGGCCGTCATCAGCACGGAAGCGGCAACGCCTTTGCCGCTCACATCGCCGAGCGCGACGGCGAGCTTTGTTTCCGACAGCGGAATGATGTCGAAGAAATCGCCGCCGACGTATTGCCCGGCGCGGCTTTCACCCAGCAGGCTGAACGGGCCGT
>CAXSBN010000026.1:0-43602 GCA_964236135.1 uncultured Phycisphaerae bacterium | reverse complement strand
GCGGGATCGTCGGGCTCAAGCCCACGTACGGCGCCGTCTCGCGCTTCGGCATGATCCACTTTTGCGCGACCGCGGCGGCCGACAGATCGGAGCGGATGCGCTCTTCGCGCTTCTCCATGTCCATGCGTTTCAGGTTCGCCAGCGCCAGACTCGCGATGCGGCCGAGCGCGACACAAAACGCGGAGGCGTTGGGTCGAAGCGATTGCACGATCGTGCCGCGCGAATCGATGTACAGGTACGCCGCCACCGACCCGCCGAGCATGAGCGGCACGCAGATGGCCGCGTTGATTTTCATCTGCACGATGCTCTGGGAGACGTCTTCGTTCACATTCCCGCCCGACAGCTCGGCGACGACACCCTGCGACGCGGCGGCGATCAGCGAGCGGCTGTAGCCGGGGGCGGTTGCCGACGACGATGCAGTCGCACCATGCGCTGAACGGGACGCGATGACCTGAATGTGACCCGACGTGACATCCATCGGTCGGAGCATGACGGCGTTCACCAATCCCGTGCCACGACACGCAGCGTCCATCAACGTCTCGGCCAGCTTTTGCTCGTCGGTCGCGCCGTGAATCGCGGCGGCGCTTTCGAGCAACAGCGCGAGCATGTCGTCCGCTAGCGGCCGAGCCTGCTCGGGCGTGACGCTGCGCACGACGGTGAGGCCCGCGTCGTTCTGGCTTTGCAGCCCGCGTTTTCCGGCCGTGGGCGCAAGCGTGAACGTCCATGGCGACACGCGAATCAAATCACCGTCCGCCAGCGGAACTTCATGGTTCGGCAGAAGGCGGATGCCGTTGAGAAAGGTGCCCCAGCGGCTGTTCAGGTCGGCGATGTGCCACTTTCCGTCATGCTGCGCGAAGCGAGCGTGCATGCGCGACACTTTTTCGGCATCCGATGGCAGGCACAGATCGCAATGCTCGTGACGGCCGAGCGTGAGGCCGTCTGGTTTGTCGACAAGTTCCACCGGATCAATCGCCGGCCCGGCAATCGGGACGAGATAAGCGGTGGAAGCAGTTGACGGCGAAGCGACAGGCACGGTGGAGGAAGGATACTCAGTAAATGGAGTGCGGTGAAGGAAATCCCCGGCCTTATCCCTCTCTCCAGTACTCTGGGGAGAGGTTAGGAGAGGGGTTTTCTCTTCGTTTGAGCGAAGGGTCCTCTGGAACCGAAGACCCCTCTCCCTGCCTCTCCCCAGGGTACTGGAGAGAGGAGTTCACGTTTTAGAGATCCGCCGCCGCGGCGTTTGATTCGACTTGGGCGACGTCTTTGCAGCCGGGAATCACGCTGGTCACCGCCGGGCTTTTCAGACACCACGCCAGCGCCCATGTCGACATGCTGACACCTGCCGGCACTTCTTTAGACACGACGTCTTGAACTTCGCGCAGCTTGGCTTCCCGCTCGGCCGGGTTGTGGGTGGCGCGAACATCCGCTTTCTCGAAGGTCGCGCCCGGTTTGTATTTGCCCGAGAGATATCCGCTCGCCAGCGGCACGCGCGCCAGCACGCCGAGCTGTTGCCGCTTGCATGACGGAAACGCCTCGGCCTCGGGCGCGCGATCGAGGCGGTTGTAAATAATCTGAATCACTTCGATATCGCGTTGCTTCGATGCGTCGAGCTGCTTCACGTTCGTGTTCTTGCCGACGCTGTTGCCGATATGACGAATCTTTCCAGCGCGCCGGGCGGCATGCAGAAAGTCGAGCACCTTCGGGTCGTCGAACTGTTCGTCGCCCCACGAGTGATACTGATAAATGTCGATGTAGTCGGTGCGCAACGCTTTCAAGGAGTCTTCCAACTGCATCCGAATATCCGCCGCCGATCGCGGCTCGGTGCGGTTCATGTAGCCGTGGTATTTGTGGCCGAACTTGCTGGCGATAATCCATTGATCGCGCTGGCTGTGAATCGCATCGCCGATGTATTTTTCGGAAGCGTGATCGCCATAGCACTCGGCGGTGTCGATGAGGTTGATGCCCAATTCGCGGCCGCGATTGAACATCGCGTTCACTTCGGATTGTTCGAAGTGCTTGTTCCATTCGCCGCCGAATTGCCACGTGCCGATGCCGATGACCGAGACGTTGAGGCCGGTCGAGCCGAGGATGCGATACTTCATGATGCGTGCGAGTGTACGCCGCGCGAATCAGTTCGCGTATTCTTGAAATCCGCATGTCGGACTTCGCATGGGGACTTGGCATCGGCTGGACGACCACGCTGATCGCCGCCGCGGTGGCGGCGGTGGTGCTGCACCGTCGGTTCATTGTCCTGGAACGGCGCACGCGCCGCGCCGAACATTTGGCCGAGCTTGGTACGCTCACGGGCGGACTCGCTCACGAAATTAAAAATCCGTTGTCGACCGTTCAGTTGAATCTGCAATTATTGCAGGAAGATCTCGATCCGCGCGTGCCCGGCTATCAACGCATCGTCAATCGACTTACCACCGTGCGCGGCGAGACGTCGCGTCTGCGGGAAATCCTCGACGATTTTTTACGTTATGCCGGGCGACTGGAACTCGATCAAAAGTCGACGGAGTTGAATGCGCTGATCGAGCAACTCGTCGATTTTTTTTCGCCGCAAGCGCGGCTCAGTGGCGTGCAGATTCGCTTTCGGCGAACGGCCCAGCCGGTGCTGGCGATGATCGACGCCAAGCTGATCAAGCAGACGCTCCTCAACTTGCTGCTGAATGCCACGCAGGCGATGCCGACCGGTGGTGATTTGATCGTGCAACTGGAAGTCGCGGGCCAATTCGCGACAATCAGCGTGATCGACACCGGTCCGGGCATCGACGTCGATCGTCTGGCGAAAATTTTTGACGCATACTACACCACCAAGCGCGGCGGAACCGGCCTGGGGTTGGCGATGTCCCGCCGCATTGCCGTCGAGCACGGCGGGAAATTGGAAGCGTTCAGCGAAGTGGGGAAAGGAAGCCATTTCGAGCTGACGTTGCCGCTGGTGTGAATTCTGATCCCGCTCTCCGTTATGCTGGGGCGAGGCGAAGGTCTTCAATCCGACTGCGCAAACAGATAAGAAAAGCTCAGACACCTCACCCGACCTTAACCCCCGAACACCGGAGCGAGCGGTAAAAGAGAGACTTTGCATGAGTGAATCCATCGAATTGAAACCCGTCGCATCCAACGGCGCGACGCGAGCGCTCATCGCCGGATTCCTCGGCTGGACGTTGGACGCGTTCGATTTTTTCCTCGTGACGTTGTCGCTTGGTGCGATCGCCAAAGATCTGCACGTCGATAAGCCGAAGATTGCGCTATCGATCGCCGTCACGCTCGCGTTTCGACCGGTTGGTGCCTTCATTTTCGGGCTGCTCGCCGACCGCTACGGCCGGCGCTTGCCGATGATGATCGATCTGATCTTTTATTCCGCCGTCGAAGTTGCGACCGGTTTTGCTCACAGCTTCACGTCGTTCATCATTTTGCGTGCATTATTCGGCATAGGGATGGGCGGCGAATGGGGCGTGGGCGCTTCGCTCGTGATGGAAAAAGTGTCGCCGCGCTGGCGAGGATTGCTTAGCGGCGTCCTCCAGGAGGGCTACGCCGCCGGATATCTATTGGCGGCGGTGGCATACGGCTTGATCTTTCCACACTATGGGTGGCGTCCGCTTTTCTTCCTTGGCGGCGCGCCGGCACTGCTCGCGCTGTTCATCCGCTTCGGCATCAGCGAGTCCGAGGTCTGGGAGAAAAACCGTCAAACTAGTTGGCCGGAAATGATGCGCGGGTTGACTAAGCACTGGAAGATATTTCTCTACCTCACCGCCCTGATGGCCTGCATGAATTTCTCATCGCACGGCACGCAGGACATGTATCCGACGTTTCTCGAACAAGACTGGGGCTTCACCCCCGAACGCCGCGCGGTCGTCACGGCGATCTCAATGGTCGGCGCGATTCTCGGCGGCATTGGCTTTGGCTTGTTGTCGGATCGGATCGGCCGACGAACGAGCATGGCGATCGCGTTTGCCGGGGCGATTCTCTCGATTCCGCTCTGGGCCTTCGCGCCGAACCTGAATCTGCTGATCTGCGGCGCGTTTCTAATTCAAACCATGGTGCAAGGCGCCTGGGGCGTGATCCCCGCGCACATCAATGAGCTCTCTCCCAATTCCGCGCGCGGGTTTATCCCCGGCTTTGCCTATCAGTGCGGCGTTCTGATCGCCGGGTCGATCGGATATTTGCAATCGATTTTCGCGAAGCACATGCCGTATTCAAAAGCCATGGCCGGCTCGGCGGCGGTGGTGTTCGTCCTGGCGTTAATCGTGACCATCGCCGGCCCCGAAAAACGCGCGGTGCGTTTCGATGAATGAACATAAAAGCTTTAAGCCGCGACGCAGTTAAGGTGAGACAACGACGGCTCGAATTTAGCATGAGTGATTTGACCGATATCATTGCGAAGTGGCGTAGGCGACGATCACTCTGGAATTTAAAGCATGTTAAATGTCGTTGACCAGATGACCGAACGGCTTCTCGTTGACGCGGGTATCGGTCCTGGTCTGCGTGTGCTGGATGTCGGGTGTGGTCAGGGAATTGTCTCCGTCATGGCCGCGCGACTTGTCGGCGAGCGCGGGCAGGTCGTCGGCATCGACCGCGACGCCGGGGCGCTGACCGCTGCCCGCACGCGGGCTGCGGAACTCGGCCAGGGTAACGTAACTTTCGTCGAAGGTGATTTCCGCTCGGTCTCATCGGACCACGGCCGCTTCGATGCCGCGATCGGGCGAAGAGTGCTGATGTATCAGGAGGACGGCGTCGCGGCGATCCGCGGACTCATCACCTGCCTTAAGCCCGGAGGGCTTGTCGTCTTTCAGGAACACGACGCGACGATGGTGCCCGGCCGGGTCAAGCCGCTGCCGCTCTATGAACGCGTGCTCGGCTGGATGTGGACGACCGTCCAGCGTGAAGGCGGCAACGTACACATGGGCTTCGACCTGGCGGCGGTCCTGAGCCGGGCTGGGCTCGTCGTCGAACAAGTGCGGGCCGAGGGCGTCGTGCAAACGCCGACTTCACATTACGCCGTCGGCGAGATCGTCCGCGCGATAATGCCAAGGATCGTGCGGCACGGTGTGGCGACCGAGGCGGAGATAGACGTCGCAACGCTCGACCAACGTCTTCGCGCTGAGCGCGAGCAGGCGGATGCAACGTGCATCAGTGACATGGTCTTCGGCGCGTGGGCGCGACGGCCTCAATGACCGCGAACCGGTCAACATCAAACATGGTGGTCTGGCAGGCTCCGGGCGACCGTCGCTTCTGGTGGCTAAACGTGTGCGGATGAACTCGTTCCCAGCGCTGCCCGCGCTGCGGTCACGAGATTGCGCGCCGTCTCGACGTTTTCCGCTGTCGCGTTGATGTGGCCCATTTTGCGGCCGCGTTTGGGCTGCTGCTTACCGTAGAGATGCAGCTTCACCGCATCGTTGGTTGCGAGTGCCGCGTTCCAGTTCGGTTCGCGCGATTGCCACAAATCGCCCAGCAGATTTGCCATTGCGGCTGGACGGAGAAGATCGGTGTTGCCCAACGGCAGGCCGCAGACAGCCCGAACTTGCTGTTCGAACTGGCACGTGATGCAGGCGTCGATCGTCAGATGTCCGCTGTTATGCGGCCTCGGCGCGAGTTCATTGACGAGCAGTTGTCCGTCGCGCGACACAAACATTTCCACCGCCATGACGCCGACGAGTTCCAGCGCGTGCGCGACATTGGTCGCCAGTTCGATCGCGGCGCGCTCCATCGATTCATCGATGCGGGCCGGGCAGATCGTCACGTCGAGAATGCCGTCGCGGTGGGCGTTCTCGAACGGACGGAAACATCGCGTCTCACCTGATGCGCTACGAGCACAGACGACGGAAATCTCGCGTTCGAAATCGACGATCTTCTCGACGATGCCGACCGATTGCCCCATCCGCTGCCACGCCGCGGCGAGGTCATCAGCTTCGGACGAAATGCGCGCCTGTCCCTTGCCGTCGTAGCCGTACTCCGCACTTTTCAGGATAACGTTCGCCCCCATTTCAGCGACCGCGATTTTTAAATCCTCGAGCGAATCGGCGCGTCGATAATGCGTGACGGGAAATCGATGAACGCTGAGAAAATCCTTCTCACGCAATCGGTGACGACAAGTATCGAGCACGTGCGGCGAGGGATGCACCGGCCGAATTTCTTCGATCGCCGCCAGCGTCCCGGCCGGGACGTTTTCGAATTCGAACGTGACGACGTCCACGCCAAACGCGAAGCGTCGGGCGGCGTCAAGGTCGTCGTAATTCGCGACGATCTCCAAGTCGGCCACCTGCCCGGTAGGGCAGTCGCTTTGCGGGTCGAGCGAATGCACGCGAAACCCCATGCGTCGCGCGGCGATCGCAAACATGCGCCCGAGCTGCCCGCCGCCGAGAATGCCGATAGTTTGACCGGGGAGAATCATGGAAGCGATGAAGATTTTGTTGTGGATGAAGTCAATCAGCCACTCCATTATTAATCGAGCGTTGATTTCAACACGGCATCGGTCTGTGCAGCGCGGTGTTTCGACAACCGCTCGGCCAGCGACGCATCATTGAGCGCCAGAATCTGCGCGGCCAGCAGCGCGGCGTTCTTCGCGCCCGCGTCTCCGATGGCCAGCGTGCCGACGGGAATGCCGGCGGGCATTTGCACGATCGAGAGCAGCGAATCGACGCCGTTCAGCACGCGCGACTCCACCGGCACGCCGAGAACGGGGAGCAATGTCTTCGAGGCGCACATGCCGGGTAGGTGGGCGGCGCCCCCCGCGCCGGCGATGATGACTTTGATCCCGCGACCCGCCGCGGTCGATGCGTATTCAAACAACAAATCCGGGGTGCGATGAGCGGAGACGACTTTTGATTCGTGCGGAATATTCAGCGCGTTCAGCAGTTCGGACGCATGTCTCAGCGTTTCCCAATCCGATGTGCTTCCCATGATGATGCCGACCAGCGGGGATGACATTTCGGGAGTATACGAAATCTCTCCGCTTCGTCCGCACCCAGGGCCGAAGCCCTGGGGCTTTAGCCCCGGGTGGGGACGATTTCAGCTTGAGAAAGCAGCTTTTTTACGATGTAAATAACGAATCCCGTGCAAACAAGATTTAACGCAAGCGACAGCACCGCCACGGTCATGCTGTTCCCCGCGATGCCATAATTCAAAGCGATCACCAACACGCCCGCACCCACTTCGCCACGCGGGAACATGCCGATCGCCAGCGCCGCGCGTTCGCGGCCCGACGCTTCGCGGCGATAGCAAAGTGCGGGAATCATCTTGCCGAGATTCGACAGAAAGGTGATGGCCAACACATGGACCGCCAGGGTTGACCAACGGCTCGGATCGTCCTGCGATGACATCTGACCAATGACCTTCGGCATCGACAGGCCGACCAACAGCATGAACACGGCACCGACGATGGTCGAGGCGCGCACTTCACCGCGCGGTTCCTCGTCCACGTGGTGACAGGCACAGTTGACGCATCCCAGCACGAACGCCGGCAAAAGCACTTCGATGTGCAGGGGCATCGCGGGATCGAGCTTCATGGAGAAACGCGCGATGGATTCCGTGATCGCAACCAGGCCGGCCGAGTAGGCGATGACCCACGGCCAGGTTGCGGGAAAGTCGAGCTTGCGGAGAAACCGCCACGCGACCGCCAGCAGTGCAAACACGACGCCCGCCACCGCGACGAGCTGCCATCGGAAGCCGATCAACACGGCCTGCACCGGGAGCAAGAGAATGACCGTGTGCAGGTCGTCGAAAATCGCCAGCACGCGCGCTTTGCGAAACAGCCAGGTCGTACGAAGTCCCGCGGCGGCGAGCATCGAGAAGAGCACGCCCGCGGAAGTGGGGGCGGCAAACAATCCTTCCAACACGGCCGATCCATATCGACCATGCTCGGAATGGCTGGGCAGAAAAATCGCGAAATAGCACGCGCAAAACAGCCACGGCAATGCGGCAGCGCAAAGGGCGACAAAGCAATCCCACGCATAAATACCGGGCCGCGTTTTGTCGATATCGAACTCGAAGCCGACGCGGATCATGATGAACGACAGCGCCGCCATCGTCAGCAGGCCAAGCCATTCGCGCGCGTGGCCGTTGCCGATCGCGTTCAGGTCAATCACCTGCGACGCAAGCAGCCCCGTCAGCAGGAGCACCGAAAACAGGATGACATTTCGCA
This sequence comes from uncultured Phycisphaerae bacterium, assembly GCA_964236135.1. Taxonomy (GTDB): domain Bacteria; phylum Planctomycetota; class Phycisphaerae; order Tepidisphaerales; family Tepidisphaeraceae; genus CAXSBN01. Next base: position 35,462 of record CAXSBN010000026.1, on the reverse strand, counting down.
TCGGATGAACGAACCGTCGCGCGAGGTTATGCTGCGCGGCACGGCATGTCGTCCGCAGATACCACAATGTCCTCGCCCTTTACAGCGGATGGTTCGCGGGCAGCAGCGCGTGGGAACGCGCTGACGCAGACGATCGCGCTGTTCGTCGATGCGTACCGCGACATCAACGCGAAGAAAATGTTCTGGATTGTGATGGTGGTCTCCGGCCTGGTGGTCGCGATCTTTGCGCTGCTCGGCATCAATGAGCGCGGCATCACTCTATTTAATCTCGAGTTCAACAGCTTCTACAACACCAACCTTGTCACGAAAGGCGAGTTTTACAAAACGCTGTACGTGACCTGGGCCGTGAAGGTGTGGCTGGCGTGGATCGCGACAATTCTCGCGATCGTGTCGACGGCCGGCATTTTTCCGGAAATGCTCAGCGGCGGGTCGATCGATCTGTATCTCAGCAAGCCGATCGGCCGGCTGCGATTGTTCATCACCAAGTTCGCGTCAGCGTTGCTCTTCGTCACTTTGCAGGTGTCGGCTTTCTCGCTGGCGAGCTTTCTGTTGATCGGCATCCGCGGCGGCGCGTGGGAGCCGGGGCTGTTCATGGCCGTGCCGATCGTCGTGATTTTTTACAGCTACCTCTATGCGGTCTGCGTGCTGCTCGGCGTGGTGACGCGGTCGACCGTCGCGGCCATGCTGCTGACGCTGCTGATCTGGTTCTGCTTCTGGGCGATTCAGCAGGCCAACGTTACGGTGCATTTGTTCCGCGTCGCGGGCGAAGTGCAGCAGGAAAATTTCGTGAAGACGATCGCGATGCATGACGATCGAATCGCCGCGCAGAAAAAGCGCGAGCCGACGACGCTGACCGCGGCGGCGATCAGGAACGATCAATTTATGCGGGACAAAGTGATCTCCGACCAGGCCGCAAGCCGTTCGACGCTGGAGAAACTTCGATTGGCGGATCGACTGATCGCGGACGCAGCCGCGATTTTTCCGAAGACGGAGAAGACGATCGACTTGCTCAGCAGAAAGATCATCGAAATCGCCCATCTTGAGCGCCCGCGCGGCGGGCGACATGGGGATCGACGCGATGACCAAAACGAAGTGCCGTTCGCGCTGAACGATCCGCAAGTTCAGAAGCGGTTCCAGGCCGACCAGAATGCGCAGAGCGCCACGTTCATCATCGGCACATCGCTGGCATTCGAAGCGGTGGTGCTGTCGCTAGCGGCGTGGGCGTTTTGTCGAAGGGATTACTGATCAATCCGACCCGTTCAGCCGTTGCGTCCTCGCAACGATTTACCAGAAAAATGTCGCGAGGACGCGACGGCTAACCGGGACAAACTTCTTCACTCGCTGTACTCGCACGACGTCTTCGGCGTTTCCCATACGGTCACGCTCGCGAGTTTTGAATGCTTCAATCCGAGCGCGGGTTTCAACATTCCATAAATCACCCGCGCAATGTTTTCCACGCTGGGGTTCAACTCCCGAAACTGCGGCAACTCCACATTTAAATGCTTGTGATCGAACCGATCGATAACCTGCTCGTTCACGATCTTCTCGAACGTCGGCACGTCAATCAGCAGGCCATTCGCGTCAGGCGTTCCGATCAGCGTCACTTGCAGCACGTAGTTGTGACCATGGCCATGCACGTTATTGCACTTGCCGAACGCGGCGAGATTGGCTTCATCGCTGAGCGTCGGATTATGCAAACGATGCGAGGCGGAGAACTCAAACGTTTGAGACAAGCGAACCATTGGAGACTCCGAGGCTAAAACCGCTAGTGACAGGTACGGGCTCAGCGCCAGCCGAATCGATTCCAGCGACAGGCCCGTCCAGGCATCGCGGAGGGCGTCGAACGACTCTCGCGCGATGAGGGCGCCGTTGCCGGTGAAACGATTCTCGGCGGTGCTGGATGCGATTAGCGGGACGACTTTCTCGCGCACTTGCCGGTCGACATGTTTGATGTTGCAGACGTAGCTGGTCGCCGGACTCACGTTGCCGACCAGCGAGACATCAAGCGCGAAAAAATACCCAAGCCCGCCGAGCGCCGGCATGCCGGCATGGCCGTTCCGCGAGCGTTCCGAGGACTCGACCGCACCAGCAGCGTTAATGGCAAAACGAACTTCACGCGTCAATCGAAACACGCAGGGAATCATAGCTCATTTTCCGTCGCGACAAGCTCGCCGCACACGCGACTTGTCGAGGCGTTTCCCCTACAATTCTCGGATCAAAATTACGACACTTTTGCCTTCCCGCATCTGCCTGGTGAAACGGAGTTCGAATGTCTGACAAGCCCGACCCGAAAGCTGAGTCCGCGCCTGAAACGCACGCCAAGGATGCTTACGACGAAAGCATGATTCGGGTGCTCGATAACGTGCAGCACGTCCGAACTCGTCCCGGCATGTATATCGGCGGCTACAACCAGCGCGGGCTGCATCAGCTCGTCTACGAGATCGTCGACAATTCCATCGACGAGGCATTGGCCGGCTACAGCAAATCGATTGATGTGAAGATCAATGTCGACGGAAGCTGCACGGTGTCGGACGATGGCCGCGGCATTCCGGTGGGCATTCATCCGACCGAGGGCATCCCGACGGTCGAAGTCGTTTTCGCGACGCTCGGCGCGGGTGGAAAATTCGAGCACAACGACGCATCGGCCTACAAAACCTCGGGCGGTCTGCACGGCGTGGGCGCTTCGGTCGTGAACTTCGTCAGCGAATGGCTGGAGATCGAAGTCTCGCGCGAGGGACAAGTCCACCACATGGAATTCGAGCGCGGCATTAAGTCGAGCGACTTGAAACCAATCGGCAAAGCAACATCCAGCGGCACGAAGGTCACCTTCAAGCCCGACCCCACGCTCTTTACTGAAGATAAGGGCGGTACGCAATTCGTTCATGAAATGCTCGTCAACCGTTTGCGCGAGCTCGCGTTCCTCAACGCCGGCGTGCAGATCGTTTTTGAGGACGAGCGCGTCGGCAAGCGCGATGTGTTCAAGTTCGAGAAGGGATTGGTTGAGTACGTCGAGTTCCTGAACGAAGGAAAGAATTCGCTCTCGCCGGTGATTAGTTTCTCGAAGGAAGATCCGGAACAGCGGCTGGTCGTCGATGTCGCGCTGCAATACAGCGATGGTTACAGCGAGACGATTCTGACGTTCGCCAACAACATCAACAATCACGACGGCGGCACGCATTTGAGCGGCTTCAAGACGGGATTGACGAACACGATCCTGCGCTACGCCGAGCGTACCGGCCTGCTGAAGCAGATGCGTCCGAGCGGCGATGATTTGCGCGAAGGATTGGTCGCGGTCATCAGCGTGAAAATTCCCGAGCCGAGCTTTGAAAGCCAGACGAAGGACAAGCTGCTCAATGTTGAAGTAGAAAGCTTCATGAACTCATCCGTGAGCGAGAAACTCGGCTCGTTTTTGGAAGAGAATCCGAAGATTTCGAAGACGATTTTCGAGAAGGGCATTCTCGCGGCCGAGGCGCGGGAGGCGGCGCGGAAGGCGCGTGAGCTGACACGTCGCAAGAGCAGTCTCGAAGGTAATTCGCTGCCGGGAAAACTGGCGGATTGTCGCAGCAAGAGCAATGTCGATACCGAGATATTCCTCGTCGAAGGTGACTCCGCCGGTGGGTCGGCCAAGCAGGGACGCGACAGCAACGTGCAGGCGATCCTCGCGCTGCGCGGCAAACTGCTGAACGTCGAGAAAGCAAACCTCGTGAAGATGCTGGGCCACGAGGAAATTCGCACGATCATTTCCGCGCTCGGCTGCGGCATTCGCGATGACTTCAACGAAGAGAAACGCCGCTACGGCAAGATCGTCATCATGACCGACGCCGATGTCGACGGCTCGCACATTCGAACGCTGTTGCTCACGTTCTTTTTCCGTCACATGCAGGAACTGATCCGCGCGGGGCGCGTTTATGTGGCGCAGCCGCCGCTGTATCTGGTGACGCGCAGCAAGAAGAAGGACGAGTACGTTTTAAACGATCGCGCGATGAAGCAGATCTACACCGACCTCGGCCTCGACGGCACGGCGTTGATCGTGCGCGATGCCGACACGGGCAAGGAATCTCGCCGCATCGAAATGGGCGAGCAGATGCTGGCGGTGGTGGGGGTGCTCACGAAGATTGACGAGATGGTGAAGATCGTCACCCGCCGGGGCATCGATTTCGCCGATGTGCTCGATTATCGCACGCGCGTCGGCAAGCTGCCGCAGTACCACATCATCGCCGATGGCGAATCGAAGCTCCTGTCGGTGAGCGAACGCGACGAATTAATGAACGCCGCCCAGCCGATCGTTGAAGAGGGTTCTACGAGTGTGGAATCCGCGGCAGTGGTTGCGGATGCAACCGCGAAGCGCGTGAAGAAATATGTCGAGCTGCATGAGTTGAAAGAGGCCGACACCCTCTTCGCGCAGCTGGCCGGCTTCGGGTTGAGCATCGACGACTATTTTCTCACGCAGGAAGAATCGGTGACGGGCGAAAAGCTGCGCACGAAATATGCGCTGGTGCAGGATGAAAAAGTCCACGAGGTGGCCGGCATCGCGTTGATGCTTTTGGAAATCTACAAGCTCGGCAAACACGGCATCGAGGTAAAGCGTTTCAAGGGGCTCGGCGAGATGAACGCCGAGCAGCTTTGGGAAACCACGCTCGATCCCAGCAAGCGAACGCTACTGCGCGTCACGCTCCAGGAAGCCGGCGAGGCCGAGCGCATGTTCAGCGTGCTGATGGGAGAGGATGTCGAGCGTCGCAGGCAGTTCATCGAGGACCACGCCTTGGAAGTCAAAAATCTCGATGTGTAGTCGTGCCGCCGCCTCTACGTTCCAGCAACTTTTATAATCACTTCGCCACTGACTAACCCGCCGCCGCTGATGCTGTCTAATCTTGCAGAAGCGAGGTTTGATATGAATCGAGTCAGCAACATCCTGAAGATTTCCGCCCTTCGAAAAGCTGCGGTTTCGGCCGCCATAGTGGCCGGATTATCGGTCACGGCCACGACGTTCGCCGGTCGCTACGATCGGGATGACCATCGCCCCGATCCGCGCGACCGGCGATTCGATCGCCATGACGTTCGAGTCGACGAACATCGCACCGATGTTCACGTCAATATCGATCTGAACGGCGGCTACGCGCATCCGATGCAACGCGTGGAAGAGCGGACGACGCAAGTATGGGTCGAGCCGGTATATCGCTCAGTCTGCGATCGCGTCTGGGTCGCACCCGTCTATCGCACGGAGACCACTCGCCAGTGGCGGGATGCGGAAGTGATCAATGAAACACGGCAGGTCTGGATTCCCGATCGCTGGGAAGAGCGCACCTCGCGCGGCGGATGGCGCGACGGATGTCGCGACGGGCACGCCGAACGCGTCTTGGTCGAGCGCGGTCATTATGAGACGCGCACCGTTCCGGTCATCGTGAAGGAAGCAGGCTGGCACAATGTCGACACGCAGGTCGTCGTTTGTGATGGACACTTTGAAGAAGTGCAGCGGCAAGAACTGATCGCGCCGGGCCACTACGAGACGCGCGTTGATCGCGTCGCATGTGCACCTGAACGCATTGAGCCGCGATTCGGATGGTATTTCGGCTTCGGCCGGTAAATGCACCGTCGCGGAGAAACGAGCAGCATCGCGCGATTGATCGCGCGGTCACGGGACGAGAAGCATCTGCTTCCTCGTCCCGTTTGCGTTTACACTCCAAGTTCTTCTCCCCGCGCGGAGAGAGTGGAAAGACGTCATGCACTTTGTTCTTGTCACGATTGGCAGCCACGGGGACGTGCATCCGTTCATCGGAATCGGCCAGGCGCTTCAGTCTCGCGGGCATCGAATCACGCTCATCACGAACGGGGCATTCCAGTCGCTGGCGAATCGCGCTGGGATCGGCGAATTCGTCGCCCTCGGCACGGAAGAGGAATTCGACGAGGTCTCAAAGAATCCGGATTTATGGCATGCTCGCCGCGGCGCGAAGACAATCCTGCGGCATATCTCAGACCATCTGAAGCCGGTTTTCGACACGTTGCAAAAACACGTCACGTCCGATTCGATCGTGATCGCATCGAGTTTGTCGCTGGCGGCGCGGGTGGACAGCGAACTTCGCGGCATTCGCATGGCGACCGTGCATCTGTCACCAAGTATTTTTCTGAGCAATGTCGATCCGCCCGTGCTGCCGGGAATTCATTTGCCGCGCTGGACGCCGGTGGCGGTTCGCCGGGCGATCATGTCGCTGGGCAGCCGGTGGATCGTCGATCCGATGATCGCGCCGGCGTTAAACGCGTTTCGCGCGGGTCATGGATTGCCGCCGGCGCGGCACATCATGTTTCGCTACTGGCATTCGCCGCATCTGGTGATCGGTTTGTTTCCCGAATGGTTTGCCAAGCCCGCGCGCGATTGGCCGCCCAATTCGATAACAACCGATTTTCCGTTGTACGACGAGGCGGATGTCGAGCCGATGAGCGAGCCGCTCGAACGGTTTCTCGCCGACGGCACGCCGCCGATTGTCTTCACGCCCGGATCGGCGATGCGGTTTGGGCAGGCGTTCTTTGACACCGCCGTCGATGCCTGCGCGCTGATCGGCCGCCGCGCGTTACTTCTCACTCGGCACGACGATCAGATTCCTTCGAATTTACCGCGGCATGCGTTGCACGCGCCGTACGCGCCGTTCAGCACACTGCTGCCGCGTTGTGCGGCGATCGCGCATCACGGCGGCATTGGCACGACATCGCAAGGTTTACGCGCGGGCATTCCGCAACTGGTCATGCCGCTGTCGCACGATCAGCCCGACAACGCCCATCGCCTCGAAAGGCTGGGCGTCGGTGCGACGGTGGGGCCGCGGCAGTTCAGGCGCAAACGCGTTGCCGGCGTGCTGAAGCATCTCCTGGAGGATTCGGCGACGGCAAAAAGCTGCCGCATGATTGCCGCGCGATTTCCCGCGAATTCTTTGATACAGACGTGCGACGTGCTCGAGAACTTTTCCGCCGCCGCCATCGCGGAGCCCGCGCACGCGACGCTCCAGACCTTGTAATATCTCTGGCGATGTCAAAATCCCGCCGTAAGTTGATCAACGTTTCGAATCGTTTGCCGGTTCGCATTTCCGGGGAGAACGTAACGCGTACTTCTGGAGGGCTCGCGTCAGCGCTTGAGGGGTTGCCAAGGGATCGATTCGATCTTCACTGGCTGGGCTGGCCAGGCGCGCCGGTGCCGGTGGAGCGGCAGGCCGCGGTGCATGAAATTCTCGAACGCGATTTCGGCGCAGCGCCGGTGTTTCTCACCGATTCCGAGGCCGACGGCTTTTACGAAGGCTTTTCCAATGCCAGCCTGTGGCCGCTACTGCATTCGATGCCATCACGCTTTCGATACGAGGCCGGATGGTGGGACACGTACCGCGCGGTCAATCAAAAGTTTGCCGACGAGGTGCTAGCGGCCGCCGATGATGATGATTTGGTCTGGGTGCACGATTATCAATTGATGCTTTTGCCCGCGATGCTAAAGCACGCGCGGCCGTCGCTGTCGGTCGGGTACTTTCTTCACACGCCGTTCCCGTCACACGAAATATTCCAGTGTCATCCGAAGCGTACGGAGCTATTGCACGGCCTGCTCGGTGCCGATCGCATCGGCTTTCACACCTTCAGCTACCTGCGACATTTCCGCAGTGCCGTGCTGCACTTGCTGGGCATCGAACCGGAAATGCTGCGCATTCGCCACAACCGGCAGACAACCGTCGTCGGCGTATATCCGATCGGCATCAACGCGAAAAAAATGGAGGCCGAGCTAAAGACCGATGAATGTGCGGCTCAACAGCGGCTTTTTCGCGAAACCTTTGGACGCAAGAAGATCATTTTGTCGGTCGAGCGGCTCGACTACACGAAAGGCATTCTTCGCCGGTTGGATGCGATCGACCTGTTTTTGTCGAGGCAATCGCCGGCCGAATGCGACCAACTGAAATTTATTTTCGTGGCAGTGCCGTCGCGCGAGAACGTCGAGGAATATCAAACGCTGTTGCAAGATGTTGAAGGGCGAGTTGGGCAAGTCAACGGCCGGCACGCGACGCTTCACAACAGTCCCATTCATTTCATTCACGGCTCGGTGGAGTTCTCGGAGTTGTGCGCGCTCTACTCGATCGCGGATGTTTGCATGGTCACACCGCTGGTCGACGGCATGAATCTGGTGGCCAAGGAATACGTCGCGGGCCAGGCCGAATCCAATCCGGCGGGCGTGTTGATCCTCAGCGAGTTTGCGGGCGCGGCACAGGAACTATTCAGCGCGCTGATCGTCAATCCGTACGATGCGCAGGCAGTTGCCGATTCAATCGAACAGGCGCTGGCGATGCCCGTCGCGGAGAAATTACAACGCATGGCAGCGATGTTACAGCGGGTTAAATCTTTCGACGCCGGCTGGTGGGCGCGGTCGTTTGTCGACGATCTTGCGACTCCCGCGCTCGCGATCGATTCCAAGGCGACAGTCGAGCGGCTCGATATTTCAATCGCCGCCGCCCGATTGCGGCAGGCCTTTCGAGAACAACAGCGGGTGGGAATGTTTTTCGACTACGACGGCACGCTTCGAGAACTCGAAGCGTTGCCCGCCGCCGCCGTTCCGGGTGAGAAAATTTTGTCCCTGATCCACACGCTGGCGAAGCGACCGAACGTTGATGTCACGGTCATCAGCGGCCGGCCGGTTCAAGACCTCGAACGCTTTCTCGGCGACTCGCCGATCACCTTGGTAGCCGAGCATGGCGCGGCCATGCGGGCAGTTGGGGAAACCCATTGGCGGTGGCAAGAGGCGGCGATGGTCAACGACTGGAAAAAGGAATTGATGGGCGTGCTGAAGGTATATGAGGCATCCACGCCGGGCAGCTTCATCGAAGAAAAGCGGACGTCGCTGGTGTGGCATTACCGGCAATCGGACCCGGAATTCGGCACATGGAAGGCCATGCAATTAGCCGAGGCACTGACTGAGGTGGCGGCAAATGAATCCGTATCGGTGCGGCACGGCAAGAAGCTCGTCGAGATCGTTGGCAGCCAAGTAGATAAGGGGACGGCCGTATCACAACTGCTGGCGACGAATGGCCCTTACGACCTGGTATTTATCGCGGGCGACGACACAACGGATGAACACATGTTTCGGCTGCAAATTCAAAACGCCTGCACGATTCACGTGGGGCACCACGACACGCAAGCGGCATTTCGTATAGCGAGCCCAAAGGAATTAAGACGCTTCCTCGCCGACGCATTGGACGGCTAGTTCCAACATCTTTGGACTGAGATTGAAACCGTACGCCGAACGTTCTCCTCTCCGGAAGATCGATCGATTTTTCTAAATGTGTCTACGCTTAAATCCGAATGCAAATCCCAGAAGGCTGGACGTGCTCGACGGAATGTGTGCGATTAACGCATCCTTTGCTTTCGCCGCCTGATCGTTCACCCAGGTGATTGAGTCATCGTATTTCTGGTGAACGGCCGTCAGGTCGACATTGGTGACACCGAAGTAACTTAGCGCCAGGAAAAGCATCATGGCGACAGTCGCGATCGTCGTCATCAGCCGGACAAACGCGCGGAAGAGCCAGCCAAGGATAAAACAAGCGAGAAACGAAAGACCGACGCGACGCATCCAGGGGCTGTGCGTCGCCAGGAAAGTATTTAGCGCGGTGGGTTGACTGGCCGGCGTGTCGGATGACGATTTGGCCGAGTCGGGCGATTGGGGAAGAACGCCGCGCGACATTCCGTCGCTGAGCGGTGACTTTGCGGTTGCGTCATGTTCCGACACAACGCGCGAATCAGCGGGCGATGCAGAAGTTTTTTCGCCCAGCTTTCCGCCAATGCCCGCCGCGCCCAAAACGCCAGCAAGTACGACGATCAATTTCTGCCATCTCGGCAAATCGAAGAGATGGGTGAGAAAGCGAACGATCACCGGCGCTTTGTTGGAAGGATCTGGAAGGTCGTCATGCATAGGTCATCTCCGCAACACCATCCAAATCTACTTTTGCAGATTCAACGCCGTAATACGCGTCGTCTTTAGTTGTCGCGTTCATAAATGCGATTTGAATTTTGCTCGAAATAAGGCTATCTTTCCATCGCCGGCGGACATCCCCGGAAAGGGTTCCCCCCCTCCCTTTCCATCCGCCGGCATTTTTGTTTACTGACCGAGCCGCGTTACAACTGCCCGTCGCACATGACCGCGACGCAGCACCAACTCCTCATCCTGACCCCGATCGCATATGTCATCGGATCAATTCCCTTCGGCCTGCTCGTCGGCCGCGCGAAGGGAATCGATGTCCGAAACGCCGGCAGCGGCAACATCGGCGCGACCAATGTCGGGCGGCTGCTGGGGAAAAAGTTCTTCTTCCTGGTTTTCCTTCTCGACCTGTTAAAAAGTTTTGTGCCAATGGCGGCCGCATCAATTATTGCGAATCGCGCAGATCCAATTAGTTCGACGACCTACCTGTTCTGGCTGCTGATCGGTTTCGCGGCCGTCCTCGGGCACATGTTCAGCCTGTTCCTGAAATTCACCGGCGGGAAAGGAGTCGCGACCAGCGCCGGCGTGGTGCTTGGCCTTATCCCGTACTTCACGCTCGCCGGCATGGCGGCGATTGCGCTGTTCGTCGTCGTCTTTTACCTGACGCGCTACGTCAGCCTCGGGTCTATCATCGCCGCCGGCGCTTTCCCGCTGCTTTACCTGGCCGTGGGCCTCTGGCGGGGCTGGCCGGTGTTTGGAGCGCAGCTGCCGTTGACGGTATTTGCAGTGCTCATCGCGCTGCTCATCGTTCTGAAGCACAAAACAAACATCCAGAGACTCGTTGCCGGAACGGAAAGCCGGGTTGCTAAGAAAAAAAACTAGCCGCGGGTCTCTTCATCCCAGCCAGTTTTCGATTGAGAATTTACTCCGATTCCTCTACATCTTTCCGAACAAGCCATGGGCAAGCCGACCGGATTCAAAGAATTTCCTCGAGAACTGCCGACGCGGCGGGATGTGAAGCTGCGCATCAGCGACTGGAACGAAGTCTACCTCGACTTCCCGGCCGACAAGCTGCGGCAGCAAGGCGCGCGCTGCATGGATTGCGGCATTCCGTTCTGCAACAACGGCTGCCCGCTGGGCAACATCATTCCGGAATGGAACGATCTGGTCTATCGCGATCGCTGGAAGGAAGCGCTGGAGATGTTGTTCAAGACGAACAACTTCCCGGAATTCACCGGTCGGGTCTGCCCCGCGCCTTGTGAAGAAGCTTGCGTGCTCGGCATTAATGAGAAGCCGGTCACGATCAAAAACATCGAACTGTCGATCATCGAGCACGCATTTGAAAACGGCTGGATCGTCGCGCGGCCGCCGACGTCGCGCACGGGAAAGAAAGTCGCCGTCATCGGCTCGGGGCCGGCGGGTCTTGGCTGCGCCGCTCAGTTGAACAAGGCCGGCCACAGCGTGACGGTATATGAGCGCGCCGATCGCGTCGGCGGGTTGCTGTTGTATGGAATTCCGGAATTCAAGCTGGAGAAAAAATTCGTCGATCGTCGCGTGAAGATTCTTCAGGAAGAGGGAATCAAGTTCATCACGAATGCAAACGTCGGCCATGATGTGAAGGTGGAAGACCTGCGTCGTGATTTCGATGCGATCGTTCTCTGCGGCGGGGCGACCGCGGCGCGCGATCTAACCGTCCCGGGCCGGGAGCTTAAAGGGATCCATCTGGCGATGACGTATCTGCCGCTGCAGAACAAGAAATGCCTTGGCGATCAGGTCTTTGAAGAGCAGATGATCGACGCCCGTGGCAAGCACGTCATCATTCTCGGCGGCGGCGATACAGGCGCGGACTGCCTGGGCACTTCGCTTCGGCAAGGTGCCGCCAGCGTGAAGCAATTTGAGCTGATGCCGCGCCCACCCGAGGGCCGCACCGAGGCGATGCCCTGGCCGTATTGGCCGATGATTTATCGAACGAGCTCGGCGCACGAAGAAGCGACTTCCATCGCCGGCAGCGACGTCCGGGACTTCGCGATCAACACCAGAAAATTCACGGGTGATGAAAACGGCAACGTGAAGAAGCTGCACGGCATTCGCCTGGAATGGTCGACCGATCCGTCGAACGGCCGGCCGATGATGAAGGAAGTCGAGGGGAGCGAGTTCGAGCTCGATTGCGATTTGTGCTTTCTGGCGATGGGTTTCGTCGGCCCGGAGAAGAAGGGCCCGATCGAGCAACTCGAACTGAAGCTCGACGCGCGTGGCAACGTCATCGCGGACGAAAATTACATGACCAGCGTCGAAGGCATCTTCGCCGCCGGTGATTTGCGGCGCGGACAATCCCTGGTCGTCTGGGCAATCAGCGAAGGCCGCTGCGCCGCGGCGGGCGTGGATCAATTCCTGATGGGCGCGACGGATCTACCGAGGCTGAAACTTTTTTGACGCTTCACTCTCCGAGAAGTTGTTCAGGCGTGACTGGATCGATCTCCGTAAACCGCCGGAAATCCGAAATGTTCAATGTGGCCAGTCGTGAGATGCCATGCGATAGGGCAGACGCGACCAGCCGCGCGTCGTGCGCAATCTTCCCAATGCATCGATAAGTGGCGACCAATTGCAGCCATTGCTCCGAAATGCCTCGTGGCTCTTCCAGGCAGGGGATCAACTTCAAATAGTTCTTCACTTCGATGAACGACTCTTCCGGCGATAAACCCATCCCGTTTTGATTCGACGGACGGGTTGCGACCACCCAGAATTCGATCAGCGATTGCGTGCACACGACGAGCTTCAGTTGTTCGACCCGTTGCGGTTCAAGTAACCGCTGGCATTGGTCATGGTGCCAATGATTTGAGTCAATTCGCCGGAGTAAGACGTTCGAATCGAGGAGAACCGACATCAACGATGCTCATAGATCGATTCGCGATCGAGCGCATGATCGGGAGGGGATGGCAGGTTTCGCTCCTTGGCTCGCTGCGTCATCGCCTCCCAAATCGCTTCGCGCTTCGCCGGGTCGGCTTCCAAACCTGCTGTGCTTGCGTCGGTCTCGACGGTCATCACTACCACGTCCAAAGGCTTGTCAACCGGCAATGACAATGCTTCTTTAGGCACGATATATCGACCGTCAAAATGCGCTTTGATCGTCATTCGCATTGCCAGATTCTACCACATTCTTAGACATTCGCGTCGTTAGAAGCAGATGGTTGTTACGCGATCGCACTTGCGGTTCCAGGGACGATCTAGTCGCTCAAACGAAGTCAGTTTCCAGTTGTAGCCGGTCACTTCCATGTTTTACGTCACCCGAATGCCTGCCCAATCCGCAAACGTTGAATCGCTGTCGTCGGTCGTGAGCACGACCAGCTTCAGCGTGTGGATGCCGTGGACGTTGAGCTTTAATTTCTTGAACGCGTCCAGGCCGGTCATCGGGCCGGATTCGAAGGCCAGGGTGTTGTCGGTGTAGACCTGGAACGTGGCCGATCCGCTAGCGCCGGCGGCGTCGTCGATGCCTACGTCGGCGATCAGCCAGTCGCTTTTCGCATCAAGGTTAAACGTCAACTCGCTGTCGCCTTCGACGCCGAGGCCTTTTGTGTATTTCGTGCCATTGATTTTCATTGGCCGATCGTTGGCGGCGTTGATGTCTTTCGAAAACTCACCGCTGCCGGCGACGGTGTCGAGATCGGACAGATATTTATAGGTTGGGTTTGCGATGGTCACCGTGTTCGTCCCGCTGCCGGTGTGACCATCAGGCGAGGTGATGGTCGTAGTCACAATGTATGTACCGGATTTCGCAAACGTGTGATTGACGAAATAGAGGCGCTGCGTCGTGCCGGTGTCTAGCGCCGAGCCGTCGCCGTAGTTGATGGAGTAGGAATAATCCCCAGCCGAGGGGAGGTTACCGTTGTCACTGAATCCGCCGATGCCATAAAAGGGCAATTTCGAAAGGCCGGTGAGTTTACCGGAGGAGTCGGGAGAAAAGAGGGTGACATCGCCAGGACCGTCCAACGAATCGCTTGCTTTAATGAGTCGCGCGCCCGCCCAATCGGCGTGATCGTCGTCGATGCCGTCGCCGCCGTCGGTGACGACCAGTCGCAGTGATTGCATTCCGGTGACGTCGACATTCACGCGCTTGATCGAGCCGTTGCCGCGCAAGGTGCTGCTTCGGAACAGGAGCGTGTCATTATCGCCGTAGACTTCAAAGACGGCCGAGCCGTTCGGGCCGGTTTCATGATCGATGCCGACATCGCTGACGAAGTTTGCATATTGGCCGGCGAGGTTGAATGTGATGTCCGATGGCGAATGCACGCCCAGGCCCTTGGTGTATTTCGTGCGCTTGAGGTTGATCGATTGGCCGTCATTCGCGTCGGATTCGCCGTTTGATTGATCGATGCCGATCGACCCATAGCCGTTGCTGACGGCAGTTGGGTTCAGGTTGCTAATGTAAACATAGTTCACGCTGGCGCTGAAGAGCGCTCGATTTTCGAGCGATTCAAGAGAACAGCAGTTCCTGACGAGTGGGTTTCGCTCGAACATCACAAGTTCCTCCGCGTTGGTGACCAACTGATGCTAGCCGGCGACACCGCACAACAGGTGTGCCGCGACATCCGATATCGACCATAGCGGAGTTTAACGGTTAATACGTTTGGAAAACTGCCGATGACGAAGTCCGATAATTCGCGGCAAATTGGCGGCGCGAGGCGTCAGTTTTATTGGGCTCGTTGAGTTATCGGGACGCTCGAGCGCACCGCAAGCGGTGCCGCTAAACATGATTTCTCAACGAATGTCTCAAGCGTTTCATGTACCACCGATTAGCGGCACAGCTTGCGGTGCGTTCGAGCGAGATCAGAACTCTTTGGTCACGGGGTAAAACAACTGCGCGATCTTCGTCGCCAGCTCGCGTTGGAGCGTGGTGCGGAGGCCCGATTCGTAAACGTTGTTTTCGCCCTTGCGGATGAGCTTGGTTTCGCTACTGACCGGATAACCTTCCGTCGCGCCGATCGGCCAGATGAGCGAGCCGGTTTTACAATCGACGACGCGCACCATCACGGTTGCCTTGCCGCGCATCATGTCGCTGCCCGGGGCGACCTCGACATTCACATCGAGCAGGTTGATATACAGCACTTGATCCGCTCCGACGCCGCGCCCAATCGAGGCCATCGTGGAGGCGCGCCATTTGGCGGGGTCTGAACTTCGCAGGCCGTAAATTGAAACGGTGTCGACGAGCGGCACGGTGTTATGCTCGCGAAGATCCTGCGTGATGAACCGCGCGATCGGCTCGTCGTCCATTACCGCATCCGACGGATTGGAAAACTTTTCCGCGATGACCGCGGTCGTCCGCTTGGCCATCGTGAAGGTCGCCCCCTTGGTTTCCGGGCCTTCGACGGCCTGCCCGAACCAGCCGAAGACGTTGCAGCCGGCGGACGTCGTGATGAGAGCGAGCAGCACCGAAAGCACTAGGTGGCGAAATAGCTGAACTCGCATCACTTCCTCTCTTCATCATGCGTTGTCAGGCGATTGACAATTTCAGTTGCCATCGAGTCGACCGTGCCGAAGTAAGTCTTCGAATCGCCGATGTTCGGCAAGCCGTCCTGGGGCGACTTCGCGGGATAGGTGGCGCGGATATTGTCTTCGGTGTAGGCAACCTTGCCCTTACCGTTTTCCACCTCGATCACGCTGAGGGTAACGGTGGCTTGGCCCCGAAACAGTTCCAGCGCGGTTTCGGATCGTGTGCGGAATTGTTGCACTTCGACGTAAATTAGGCGCTGCACCTGAAGCCGCGGCGCGATCTCAACGGCCGGGTCGCTTTCGACGGCAGGGTGATCGCGTACATACTTCACAATCGACTGCGGCGGCCACGGCCAGCTCACGCCTTTTGTTTCCTCGGTCTTGGCCGTCTGAAGCTTGTTCTGAACGGCAGTTGCCAGGTCGATCTGCAATGTGCCCCAGTCGATCAGCACGCCCTTGTCAGCCCAGACCATGATGCCTGCCGAGTGATTCGCCAGGCCAGCATATCGCGCATGAACCGTCACGGGGATCGCGTTTCCCGCAACGGCCAGCGCGGCGCAGCCCGACGAGCAGAAGAGCAGGCCGCAAATGAGAGAGAGATACTTCATGAAAACTCCGGAAAGGGGCATGGGGCAACGAGTAAGGGGCTTCCCTTGCCCCTCACCCCTTTCACCGCCACCCATCAATGCCGCGGACGACGACGTACATCTTCCAGCCCCAGCCGATCATGCCGATTGCGAAGAACGCAAAGAGATAATACCGCGACGCGACGAGCAAGAATACCCGATGCAGCGGCACGCCGGTGATGGCGATGTAGCCGCCGATCAGGATGGTGGCCGTCGTCAAAAGCGCGAGCAGGCAGCCCATGGGCTGCACATAGAGGCTGGCCACGATGTTTCCGCGGACAAACCAGGCGAAGCTGGTCGTCATTCCGCAGCCGGGGCAGGGAAGACCATATGTGTCGAGAAACGCACAGCTCGATAAGCCAAGCTGCGTGTGCGTCGCGGTCCCCGTCGGGCTCGGCGAGAGTCGCATTGCAATCACCGACACCGTCAGGGCGATGCTCGTAAAAAGCATCGCAAGCAAACGTTCGGTTTTCGTTGCCGGCCGCGGCGCGAAGGCCGGGGCGTAGATCAAAATCGGCGACGTTGCACTCATCTGAAGCATCAGGTTTTTCGAATTTACGAGCCGCGTGGAACTAATCAAAGTGTGATTGCGCAGCAATTGAGCGAAACGAACATTTTAGAGTGCGGTCGTCGCTCGTGACCGTCGAGAACCTTCTCGGCGCAAGTTCAGAACTTAAATTGATTTAAATCGCGACGGCCGAGCGAGCGGAAGAGGTCTCTAATTAAAGGCATTAAGTTTGCGATGGCGTCACGGTCGTCTGCGTGTGCGCACTCATCGCGCGATGACGCGCGAATCTGGTGAAGATCTGACGAGCGCATTGACAAGGCAGTCAAGGCAAAATATAGCATGATAGACAAAATTTATTTGTCCTTGTCGATCTCATTAGTTCTAAGGGCTGTCGAGTTCACTAGTAACGCGAAAATTCGCTTGCCGCTCCCGATGTCGGCGGGCGGCGAGGTGAGTCAGTCTGCGGCGGTGGGACGGCTTTGCGGATAGCGAACTATGCGCGTTTTCATGCTCGGCTGGGAATTTCCTCCCTTCATCAGTGGCGGTCTTGGGACTGCCTGTTATGGGCTTACCAAAGCCATGAGTGCGCTCGGCACGGACATCATGTTCGTGCTGCCCCGGCCGGTTTCCTCTCCGTTTTCCACGCACGTTCGGCTTGTCTCGCCGCGCCCCGGCTTCTCGTCCGCATCGCCGAGCACGGAATTCCGGATGGAGGAGTTCGACCACGTCAGCTTCCGAACTGTCGATGCGCAGATGATGGACCCGTACACCCGGCCGGAAGACTATGAGAAGCAAATTCGCACGATTGAAAACGAGCGCACGACGATCACGAACGAGGCGCCGGTCGATCCAGTGCTGACGCCGCCGCCCTCGCAGGTCGGTCGCGCGGGGAGCCCGCCGTCGGCTGGCAAATCGACCAACCCAAGCGCCTCGCATTATGGCGGCGATCTGTTTGCCGAGATCCAGCGCTATGCCGCCCTGGCGTCAGAAATCTCGCGCGGCGAAGGGTTTGACCTGGTCCATGCACACGATTGGATGACCTTCCCAGCGGGTATGGCCGTCGCCGGCATTAAAGGCGTGCCGCTCGTCGTGCATGTGCACAGCACTGAGTTCGACCGCAGCGGCGTGAACGTCGATACACGTATTTACGACATCGAACGCCGCGGCATGCACGCGGCCATTAAGGTGATCGCTGTTTCGTACCTCACGAAGAACATCATCGTTCAGCATTACGGCATCGATCCGAACAAAATCGAGGTCGTCTACAACGCGATTGAAAGCAACGGCAACGGCTTTGATGAAGAGCAGTATCAGATTCATAAGGACGAAAAGATTGTCCTGTTCCTTGGACGGATCACCATGCAGAAGGGTCCGGAATATTTCCTCGCCGCGGCGAAGCGCGTGCTTGAAGTGATGGACAACGTGAAGTTCGTGATGGCCGGCAGCGGCGACATGATTCGCCGCACGATCGAGATGGCCGCGAGCATGGGTATCGGGCACAAGGTGCTGTTCACCGGCTTCCTGCGCGGTGCTGACGTCGAGAAGGTCTTTAAGATGGCCGACCTCTACGTCATGCCCAGCGTGAGCGAACCGTTCGGCATCGCACCGCTCGAAGCGATGGCGAACGACGTGCCGGTGATCATTAGCAAACAGTCGGGCGTCAGCGAGGTGTTGACGCACGCGTTGAAAGTCGACTTCTGGGACATCAACGAGATGGCCAATAAGATTGTCGCCGTGTTACGTCATCCGCCGCTCAGCCAGACGTTGCGACAGCATGGCAGCTTTGAAGTGCGAAGAATGAGCTGGTCCGACGCCGCCAAAGCTTGCGCGCAGGTTTACGATCAAGCAGTTGGAATGATGAGTCACCGCTAGCTCGATTTGGTTGAACCACGAGCTTGCTCGTGTTCCGAAGCAATTCGATGCGTCACGAACATCGGCCGGTTCTCCGTTAGCAACTCTCGAAAGAATTCTCGCGATCTCGACGCCGATTCGCGCGGTTACATAGATTCCGGTCTAGGCTACGACGCAGTCCGAGGCCGCCTCAACAAGACGCTACCCTCTGCGGCGGGAAGGTTGATTTTCAACGCGGTGAGCGGCGGGGCGAACGTCATTGAGAATTAGTTCGAGCGGGACGATGGAGATCATTGACTACAACGGCGAAGGAAAATGGTCGTGCGCGCAAGTCGTCGCGCGATATTTAGTTCTGGCGAAAACGTTGAATCTCGCGGAGGTGCGCGATCTCTCGCCGCGCGAGCACGTCGAGCGAGAGCGGCACTGGATTTATCCGGTGATGGACGAGGTCATTCAAGGCATCAAGGCCAACGACCCGGCGTGCGTCGAGATCGGGATTGAGTTCATCGAAGAGGACACGAAGTTTGTCTTTGGCAAATTGCTGAAGAGCCGCACGGCCCGAGTATTGAGACGAGCGACGTTGACCGAAGCACAGAAAGACCGAATCAGGCGACGCGTCTTCGCGATGCTCAGCGCCGGACATTTGGCGCACGAATTGCGAGATTACTCGAGGCTCGCCGCGACCATCGGTTTTTCACGATCCGCGGTGCCGGAACGATTCGGAACGAGTGCGCGGATAAAGAAGTTTTTCGACTACTTTGAATCACAGGCGTCGTAAGGTGAATCCCGCGAGAATATATCGACTGGCCTTGTCGAGGAGCACGCTTTGGCTGCCGCGGCTACTGCTGATCCTGGTACATGTCGGCACACGTTCTCGCTGCATTGTTCAAGGTCAGGCATGTGGAGGATAGCCCTTCTTGCGCTCGCGGCTACAATTCTTTCGCTTACGATCCGGTTGCATGAATGAACGATTCTGATTGACTCCTGCACTCGCCTGCGTAACGATTGTGCTGAACTGATGTATCTGATCGGAGGTTCCGCTTGTCTTCTCAAGAATCGAAACAATTCCCGAATGTTCGCAGCGGCCTGAGCCGGCGAAACTTCCTTAAAGCCGGCGCTGCGGCGGTGGTTGTCGACGTGGTGCTCGACCGCGCCGTCAACGTCAGCAGCGCGGCCGACGCGGTAGCGGCCGAGGGAGCATCCGCGGATGGAATCGTCAGCGGCCCGGTAAATCTTTCGTTGACGATTAACGGCAAGCCCCGCGTTGTGATGGTCGAGCCACGCACCACGCTGCTTTCTGCGATGCGAGATCGTCTTGAGCCCGCGATCACCGGGCCGAAGCTGGTCTGCGATGCCGGCACATGCGGCGCGTGTACCGTGCTGCTCGACGGCAAGCCGGCGTACGGCTGCTCGCTGCTGGCGATCGACGTGGTGGGTCGAGAGATCACCACCGTTGAAGGCCTCGGCACGCCGGACAACCTGAGCCCGGTGCAGAAAGCCTTTTGCGAAAAAGACGCGATGATGTGCGGGTTCTGCACCTCGGGGTTTGTCACGACAGTCACCGCGGTGATGACGAAAAATCCAGATGCGACGCGTGAGGAAATTCAGGAAAGGTGCAAGGGAAACTTCTGCCGGTGCGGCACGTTCCCGCACATCTTCGATGCCGCGCTGGCGGCGGGTGCGGTGATGAAGACGAACGCGAAGAAAGCCTAGCGTGGCACGGGCATCCTGCCCGTGTCTTGGGATCGAAGAGAAAACCATGGACTGAAAGTCCATGTCACAAGCGGATCATCCATGCAGACAGCACAACCTCCAAAAAAGAAAACGATCAAAGTTCCCAAGGTCGTCAACGGCGTGCCGAGCGAGGTAGAGATCGAAGTCGATGACGTCTCCGGGCCGACCTGGGGGCCGCGTGACAAGATGCGGCTGATCAACTCGAAGCTGGAGCGGGTTGACGGCCCGGCCAAGACCACAGGCACGGCGATATACACGTACGACGTTCGCTTGCCAGGCATGCAGTTCGGGCGATTCGTGACCTCGCCGCACGCGAACGCGGAGGTGAAGCGCGTCGATACTTCCGCCGCGGAAAAGATTCCGGGCGTTTCCGCGATTTTGCCCATCACCAAGCAGGCGCACTTCGAGGGCGATCCCGTGTTCGCGGTCGCCGCCGCCACACCCGAAGCCGCCGAGGACGCGGTTCGCGCGATCGTCATCGAGTATGACGTGAAGCCGTTTATCGTGATTCCCGAAGACGCACTCAAACCGAACGCGCCGAAGATCTTTCCGCCTGAAGGGTCGAAAAAGTCACAGGGGAAGGCGGATGAGACCGACGCGGCGTTCGAAAAGTGCGATGCGATTGTCGATGTTGAATATCGCACCCGCACGATGCACCACTGCTGCCTGGAATCGCACGGCGTCGTCGTCGACTACCGCGGCGGAGACTCCGCCACGGTTTATTGCTCCACGCAGGGCACGCACACCATCCCCGGCGATGCGTCCAAAGCGCTCGATCTGAAGCAATCGAACGTCGACGGAGTCGTGCAAAACATGGGCGGCGGCTTCGGATCGAAGTTCGGCATTGGCATTGCGGGAATGTGGGGCTGCAAACTGTCGAAGAAAATCGGCGCGCCCGTCAAGATGATGATGACCCGGCGCGACGAATTTCTTGCCGCCGGCAATGGGCCGGGCTCGATTCAGCAGCTCAAGGCGGGCGTGAATAAAGACGGCACGCTGGTGGCCGTCAAATCGCTGACGTACGGCCTGCCGGGCATCGGCCGCACAAATATCGCTGGCCAGCCGTATCAATACCAAGCCAAGAATTTCTTTCGCGAGTATGAGCAGATTCGCACGAACGAAGATTCGGCGGTCGCAATGCGAGCGCCGGGGTTTCCGCAGGCGTCCTTTGCAATCGAATCGCTGATGGACGAGCTGGCCGAAAAAATCGGCATGGATCCTGTCGAATTTCGCAAGAAAAACGCGACCAACGACGCGCACCGCCGGCAGTTGGATCACGGTGCGCAAGTCATCGGCTGGAGCGCACGGAAAATGAAAGCCGGCGCGGATGAAGGCAATTTGAAGCGCGGATTCGGATGCGGCATCGGCGCCTGGGGCGGCGGCGGGGGGCCTCAATGCGAAGTGAACATCACCGTCAGCCGTGACGGCGCCGTCAGCGCTGATGTCGGCTCGCAGGATTTAGGCACCGGCACGCGTACTTACATTCGCGCCATTGTCGCCGAAGAGCTCGGTCTGGAGATGAACGATGTGACGGAACACATCGGCAGCTCGAAGCTCGGCAATGCCAACGCATCGGGCGGATCGACAACCGCTGCCTCGCTTGCACCGGCGGTGAAGGCGGCGGCGTTCAACGCGCGAATCGCGATGGCCAAGCTCGTCGCACCCTTGCTCGGAATGCCGGTGGAGATCGTCACCTTCACCGGCGGCAAAGTTATCGCCGGTGAAAAATCGATGGACTGGAAGCAGGCTTGCGCGTCCGTGCCGTCGGCCGGGCTGTCGGTGAAGGGCGTATGGCAGCCGGGTCTCTCAAGCGACGGCGCCCATGGCGCGAGCTTTGCCGAGGTTGAAGTCGATTGCGAGACCGGCCACGTGCGCGTGGTGAAAATGTGCCACGTGCAGGATGGCGGGTTGATTCTCAACCGAATGGCGGTCGAGAGCCAGATCAACGGCGGCATGATTCAATCGATCGGGATGGCGCTTTACGAGCAACGCGTAATGGACGGCAGGCTGGGTGTGATGCTCAACGCCGGCTTTGGTGACTACAAACTGCCAGGCTGCAAGGAAATCCCTGAATTGATTCCCGTGATCGACGACGGCGATCCGCGCGATGCCGTGATCGGCATCGCCGAGCCGGCGAATATTCCGGGCGTCGGCGCGGTGGCAAACGCAGTGTACAACGCGTGCGGCGTCCGTGTGAGAGACCTGCCGATCACCCCGGACAAAATCTTGAACGGTCTTTATCCGGCAAAGGCGTGAAGAAAAAAGGTTAAGGCGAGATAGATCAGGAGCACCGGAATGCAAGCATTTGAATGGGCCAATGCCAAGACGATGGACGACGCGGCGCGGTTGCTTTCGCCGGGCGCGGCGGCAGATCCGGATGAGACGTCTCGCCCGATGGGCGGCGGGCAGGATCTGCTGACGACGATGAAGGCCTACATCATGCGCGCTCCGCGCGTCGTGAATCTCAAGACGATTCCCGAGGCAGGGAAAATTACCGTCGATGCCAACGCCGGCCTGACGCTCGGCGCGACCGCAACGCTGACCGACATCGAAGAGCACGACGGTGTGAAGAATTTCGCGCCGGGACTTGTGGAGGCGATTCACTCGATCGCGACTCCGCAAATTCGTAACGTCGGCACGATCGGCGGCAACCTGAATCAGCGGCCACGCTGCTGGTATTTTCGTCACGAAAATTTGAAATGCCTGAAACGCGGCGGCGATACTTGCTACGCGATCGACGGCGAGAATAAATACCACGCGATCTTTGCGACCGATGCTCCTTGCGTGATTACTCACCCTTCCGACACCGCGCCGATGCTGGTCGCGCTGGGCGCGACGATCACCGCCGTCGGCCCCAAAGGCTCGCGCGATATCGCGGCCAAGGACTTCTTCAAGCTGCCGACGAAGCAGGATGCCCGGCACGAAACCGTGCTGGCGAGCGATGAGATCGTCACGCAAATCCGGATTCCCGCGACGGGATTGGCCAAGAAGTCGACTTACCTAAAATTCAAAGAACGCGAGTCGCTCGATTTTGCGATGGCGTCGGTGGCGGCGGCGATTGAAACGGACTTAGGAGCGGTCACGGCCGCACGCGTGGTGCTCGGCGGCGTCGCGCAGATCCCGTGGCCTCTTCCGGCCGTCGACGCATTTATCGTCGGGAAAAAGCTGGACGCAGCCACTATCGAAAAAGCGGCCGAGATGTCGATCGCCGACGCAAAACCGCTTTCGCAAAATGGGTATAAGTTGCCGCTGTTAAAGACGTTGGTGCGTCGCGCACTAACCAAGCTGGTCTGAATCGTCGCAATCTTGTTCGGGAGAATCGATGTCTGCATCCACTAGCTTTTTAACCCCTTTCTGTGGCGAACTGCGGTCGAAGAAATTTCTGACGCTCGACGTTATCCCCTCGCAGGCCGACGAATATTTTGATCGCAGCGGCCATTGCTGGTGCTATCATACCCAGAAACCGCTCGGCCCGGACGGCGAGCTGGTCGGGCCTCATGAGTGCAACGTCGGGCGGTCGTGCTATCGCTCAGCGTTAAGCCCGTTCTCAGGTTGATGAAGCCGAGCCAGTTGTTGAACGCAAGCGTTGGGAAGGACAGGAGAGTCTCATGCATCAGACGATTCGCGATCTTATTAGAACTTGTGGCGGAGTCGGTATCGTTGCTCTGCTCGCTTTGACAAGCGTGGCGCCGGCGGAAGATCTACCCGCCGTTCGGTCAACCGACAGTTCGCCTCACGGCCAATACGTCGAAGCCCGAACCGCCAGCGTCTTTGCCGGTGCCTGCCACTACAACGGCGAGCGCGTGACCGACGGTCGGTCCGCGATCCTCTCCTGGAAGATCGAGAGCGGCTCGTTCGGCGATGAGAATTTGGCAGGCGTGAGGGTTGTCGCGGCTGTGCATTGTGACGACAACCTCGCGGAAAAAAGTGCGGCTCGCCAATCCGAATTTGTCGTCGACGCCGACACCGACGCCCGCGCTGCGGCGGCGGTGGAATGGATCGAGTCAAAATGTGCTTCACAACTCGGCACGGTCGCAAACATTCGACGCGCGCCAATTACTTTCATTCAGGATTCAGACGGCTATCGCGTCCAGGCGATTCATTTTGCAGCACTAAGTGTTCGGCCAATGCCCGACCGCGCCTGCTGCCTCCAGCCGAATCTGGTGTGGTATCAACCTGTGATGGGCCTTCAGGATCGCCGCGTCGGCTATTCTAAAACCGTCGAGTGCAACGCCACGCAGATCGGCGATTCCTGGCAGCGGGCCGATGAGAACGACGCCTTCTACGGCAAGTTCTAGATCTTAACTGATTGCATCCTGCAGGAGTCGAACCTGCAACCTTCGGCTCCGTAGGCCGACGCTCTATCCAATTGAGCTAAGGATGCGCGTTCCTCGCGAAAACGGGGGCGTATGGTTGTCGCCGCGACGCTCGAAGTCAAGCGCCTCGGAAAGCGGTGGAACTTGGCATTCATTTTCAACCTAGTGTAGCCGGATAGCACGCCGCTATCATGCCGTCTTAAGCGCCGATTACCTATTACTGAAGGAGCCCGCCGTGCGATTGATCAAGCTGATTTTTTCCTGCGTTATCGGATACGTGTTATACGAGTTGTATCTCGGCATGAAGGAAGGTTCATCGGGCTCTCGGACAGGCCGCGCGGCGGGCCGTCGAAATTTAAGCCGCGCGCTGAATGAAGACGAGGGGCGAACGCAAAACTTTACGGGTGCCGGTCGCGGGACGACGGTATCCACCGGTAATGCCGACGGCGCGACGATGAAACATGTTGTTGGCCGGGGCGTCGTGCCCAATTAGGCGCTGAAACGCTTCAAAGGAGTTTGCCGGTGCAAATTGGATTCGTCGGGCTTGGAAAAATGGGCGCGAATATGGCCCTGCGACTCGCGATCGGCTCGCCCGACGGCGCGGTGAAGGGCGGCCATCAGGTCGTGGGGTTTGCACGCGATCCGGCACCGATGGTCGTGGGGGTGCAGGGCATCTCGACCGTCGATTCGCTTGATAAAATGCTCGAGGCGCTTCCGTCGCCGAAAGTCGTCTGGGTGATGGTGCCCGCCGGTGATGCGACGGAAGGGGTAATCACCGAGCTGACCAAGCGCCTCGCCAGCGGCGATGTGATTATCGACGGCGGTAACAGCTACTACAAAGACTCGTTGCGTCGCGCTCACGGACTGTCGGCCCACGGTATCGGCTTCCTCGATGTCGGAACGAGCGGTGGCATTTGGGGAAGGTCCGAAGGGTATTGCATGATGGTTGGCGGCGCGAAAGATACGGTGGCCATCGCGTCGCCGATTCTTGATACGCTCGCCCCGAAGAACGGCTGGGCGCATGTCGGCGATGCCGGTGCGGGGCATTTCACCAAGATGGTGCACAACGGGATTGAATATGGCTTAATGGAAGCGTATGGCGAGGGATTTGAAGTTCTTTACAAATCGCAGTTCAATCTGAATCTGCATCAGATCGCCAAGGTCTGGAACCGGGGCAGCGTCATTCGTTCATGGCTGCTGGAACTCTCGGAGTCAATGTTCGAAGGTCAGCCGTCGCTGGCGGGCGTTGAGCCGTGGGTCGAAGACAGCGGCGAAGGCCGCTGGACACTTCAGGCCGCGATCGATGAAAGCGTCTCGCTGCCGGTCATCTCGGCAGCGCTCTTCTCGCGGTTTGCTTCCCGCGACCCGTATAATCTTTCCGCGCGTTTCGCCGCAGGACTACGCAATCAGTTCGGCGGGCATGAAATTAAAAAGGTCGAAGAAAAGAAAATCACGCACGGCGGCGATGTGAAATGAGAGCTGTCGTATGCCCGAGCGAGATGGAAAAGGGACACGGCCTGATGCCCAGCCGTGTCCCTCTCGGTCTTAAATATTTAGCAACAATCAACGGCGATTCAAGCCCGATCATCAACGGCTGCGTCGACGCCGTAAGAATCCAGCGGCTGCGATACCGAGGATCGATAATGACGCCGGCTCAGGGACCACGGGTGTGAGCAGAATGGCGTGGGTGGCACCGCCGACAGTTCCGGTCACCGCGATTTGCCCCGAGTCGTTAATGGAATACGCCGTCAGTAGCGCCGTGATGCCCAGCGATGACGACGACGGATCGATCAACGCATACAGATTCACCGCGGTATTGTTTGCCGTAACGAGGAAAGCGTATTGGTTGGTGAAGTTAGCACCGGCGTAAGCTGTCCCAACGGCATCGCCCGCGGTGTCGATACCATACGCGACACTATAGGTCGATCCCGGTCCTCCATTTTGCGTTAGCAGGTAGTTGTCAATATTGGCGCCTGCGTCGCTGGCAAGTCCGGTCGATGTCGTTCGAAACGCGCGGAGGACGCCTCCGCCGGTCGAGGAGCCGACGACCTGACCAGACGCATTGATGCCATAGGCGTTGCTGGCGGTATCGGTGGACGACAACGTGCCGAGGTCGCTGGTCGCCGAATTGATCGGGCCGTTCGCCGCGGTTCGATAGGCGTGGGTTGCGCCGCCGGAGGTGACCGAGCGGCCGGCGACCTGTCCTGATGCGTTGATGGCGAATGCCGAGCTGGTCGAGCCGCCCAGCGTCCCCAGGTCGTCGGTCATCGCGTTGATAGCGGCGTTTGCGGCCGTGCGGAATGCGTGAGCCTGGCCGTTGGCCAAGCTCGAGCTTCCGGCCACCTGACCCAAGGTGTTGATCGCATCGCCGTCGCTGCTGTTTCCGCCGAGCGTGCCAAGGTCGTCGGTTGCCGAATTGATTACGCTATTCGCGGCAGTTCGGTAGGCGTGAGAGTCTCCTGCGCTATTATCTGACTGACCAGTAACTTGGCCCAAGCTATTGACTGCGTAGCCAAAGGTAAATCCGGAACCTCCCAGCGTGCCGATGCTGGTCGGGCTCGTTCCGTTAGGACCGGTTCGGAATGCGTCGTACGTCCCATACGACCCCGCGACTTGGCCGCTCGCATTTAACGCACCACTGCGGCTCACGATGCTGGAACTGGCGCCGAGCGTTCCAAGGTCGAGTGCCGTGTACGTCACGGCAAACGCTGGAACGGCTAGCGTTGAAGCTGTTAAAAAAAGCGCGAGACCTGCCACATTCGCTAAGCGACGATTCATAATTGTCCTCCCGAAACGTTACGATCGATTGTTTAAACAATATCGTAGTTGAAACGCTTCGCAAGGAAATTCTTCCCATAGTCAACAATTGTTAAAGAAAGTATGTTCGGCCAATCGTTGATTTCGCGCCGTTGCGGACTAACCTGTTCGATCATGAGCAGTACCCCACCCTGTGCGATTGTTCTGTTCGGCGCGAGCGGCGATCTCGCGAAGCGAAAGATCATTCCAGCGTTATATGAAATGGCGTTGGAAAGGCTGCTGCCGGAAGAGTTTGCGCTGGTTGGCTACTCGCGCACGCCGATGAGTGATGACGAATATCGCAAGGATTGCAACGATGCGATCGAAAAGTTCGCCCGCACCAAGCCGATCGATCAGGCGGTGCTGAAAAATCTGCTGCCGAAGCTCTATTATTTCGCGGGCGATTATGGCGACGACGCTTGTCACGGGGAGGTCGCCAAGAAGCTTCGCGAGTTCGACACCAAGCACGGCACGGCCGGGAACCGGCTGTTTTATCTCTCGACGCCCCCAACGACTTTCGAGCCGATCATCAGTTGCATCGGCAAGCACAAAGAGGAATTCGGCGGCGGCAAAACCAAGGGTTTTCAACGTATTATCATCGAAAAACCGTTCGGCCGAGATCTGGCGACGGCACGCGAACTGAACAAAGCGCTGCACGGCTCGTTCGACGAAAACCAAGTCTTCCGCATCGATCACTATCTCGGCAAAGAGACCGTTCAAAACCTCATGGTCATGCGTTTTGCCAACGCGATTTTCGAGCCGATCTGGAGCTACAAATATATCGACCACGTGCAGATCACCGTCAGCGAAACGTTGGGCGTCGGCTCGCGCGGCGGGTATTACGACAAGAGCGGCGCGCTCCGCGACATGGTCCAGAATCATCTCTTCCAACTCATGGCGCTCATCGCCATGGAGCCGCCGACCGCGCTGGATGCGGTGAGCATCCGTGATGAAAAGGTGAAGGTTTACAAGTCCGTCAGGCCCATCCGGCCGCAGCAGGTTGACGGCGTGGTGGTGCGCGGCAGGTACACGGCTGGTGAGGGGGGTGGCGCTAAGACCGACGGCTATCTAAAAGAGAAGGATATTCCGTCGACCTCCAATACCGAAACCTTCGTCGCGCTGAAATTGTTCATCGATAACTGGCGATGGAGCGGCACGCCGTTTTACCTGCGGACGGGTAAATATCTGCCGGAAAAATTGAGCGAGGTCGTGGTCCGGTTCCGTTCGCCGCCGCAAACGCTTTTTCAAAAGCAATGTGAGTCGCCGGTCTATCCCAACGATCTGGTCGTGCGCGTTCAGCCCGATGAAGGGATCAGTTGGCGAATGAACGGCAAGGTTCCCGGCGGGGCAATGAACATCAAGCCGATCGCTTTAGACATGCTGTACAAAACGACGTTCAACATCGAGCCGCCCGAAGCGTATGAACGACTCATTCACGACGCGATGATCGGCGAGCAGACGCTCTTCATCCGCGGCGATGAGGCCGAAGCCGCCTGGGCGGTCATTGATCCGATCGAACAAGGCTGGGACCAGTCAAAGATCGCACCGTTCGATTACACGCCGAACACTTGGGGCCCGAAAGCGGCCATGCAACTCATCGAAAACGACGGCCGGCGATGGATGCAGTCGCAGGAGAAAGACGAGCCGGTGATCGCCTGCTCGATTTGAGAAATGGGTCGAGACATCGCCCTCGGCCATATTCCGGCCTCAATCTCGTATGTTTGCCTGAAGAAGTTACGGTAAAGCGTCGATCGTCGAGATCCGTAAGGCCTCCAGAGCGCCTTTCCCCTTGTCGATCGATCCCAGTTGAAAATATTGTCGGGAGCTCAGGGTATCACGTTTTCCTACTCCTCTCTCCGTAAGGATTATGCACGAAGCTCGCTCGACTCTTCCCGTGTCATCGGCGTCTCGCCGATGCGTGGTTACGCAAAGCGTGAGCCCTATGGGCAAGACGCCCGCGGTACGGGAAGATCGGTAAAATCGACACGTTTTGGTGTTAATGCATAATCCTCCCGAATATGGGGAGAAGAGAAAGAGCAGGAGCGGAGAGAACGCCATTGCCCTCACCGTGACCCCAATCGCAATCCACGCCACGTCTATAACTTCGGCCCGCTTCATCAGTGGTTTCTCAACGCAGGCACGATCGCTGACACACGCTCCGGCACGTTTGCGCTCAGAGCGCTCCCACTATTCCGTGTGCGCTGAGCGCCGTGCAGTTCATTCGTGCAGCATCCTCCGTTCATGCAGGTGGTGACTACGACGGATTCGTGATTGATCGTCGCGCGGAACGTCGATCGTCCCGTACCATAGACGTCGCGCCTGTGCGGCACTTTCGTGCCCACCATTAGCGAGACGCTAGTTCGACTCATGGAACCGACATGCGCGAACGACTCGGCTCGCGCGGTACTCTCGTTAACGACCAAGCCGAGATCGATTCGCTGATCGCCAGCCTGCACGCGATCCAGCGCCTCGATCCGGACGTCACCACGCTCGGCAGCCAACGCCCGCTACCGCACGCACGGCGACCTCGACATCGAAAGCCGCGGCACCGACGGCGTCCGCAGCGTCACCGTCCGGGCCTCCCAAATCTCCACCCCAGCGAAGAAACCACCTGGGCCACCTCCATCCTCCCAATGGCCAGAGTCGCCGACTTCCGCACCCAAATCCCCGCCGCGAAGCAACTGTTGGAAAAGGCCGGCAAGTAGGCCGGGGCGGCAGGTAGCCACATATGTAGTTTACCAGCACCGTCCCCGTTCAATCCCCGCCTTTTCAGCCCCCCCCGGATTCGGCTCGATGTGCTAGCCGACCAATAGCGTCGGAAATTGCCGCACTTCAAGGCCAATCAGAAGCTTCCGCGGTGCTGGCCGCACCTCGATCGCGTTCGGCACTCGAATGGTCTCCGGCAGGGCCTGCCGGAATTGATCAAGCCCGCCGTCGAGACCGACTTGCTGTAGTCTGGTAGCTGCGGCAGTGTTCATGATGATTCGATAATCCGTTCGCACGCCGATCAATCCGGTGTCGTACGCGGCATGGTGAAGTCTGCAAAGTGCAAGCCCGTTCGTCACGTCATCATCGCCGCGCGGATCAGATACTGGAATGATGTGGGCGGCATCGACCAACTTCAACGCCGTCCCACAAATCGCACAGCGGTTGCTGTACGCCTGAAGCACCTGCGGCCGGAAGCGAGCGTCACGAAATGCCCGCATCACTTCAACTAGCTGCACCCGGCGGGTTAACTCCTCTGGACTTGTCGAAGATTCGATCAACCCAGACTCTTCTTCCGGCGTTGCATTGACGAGCGATTCGACCTCGCTTGCTTCCTGATCGGCGTCGTGCAGCGACTGTCCTTCTTGGACATACCAGAGCAAAAAGTCCGGACGGACAGCAACGATAACCTCTCGACCTTCATTCGTCGGTTTCACCTGAGTGCCCAGCCCCTCGTGTCCTGCAGCTTCCAGTGTCTGGAGCGTCGTTTGGAAACTCGGGGATCGCGTAGAGAATCGGGTGTGGCGTCGAGCGTCCCAGAAGCACCAGACTCCAGCTTCTTCGCTAAAGCCGCCGACGATCGTTCGGACACCGGGATTGAGGGGGAAACGCGTGGCGTTTGTGATTTGGATGCGGCGTTCGTTCGCCGGACGTGTGCCAGGTGGCCCACCGCCAGGAGTGATCGTCCAGAGGTAAACGATGCAGTCGGTTGTGCTCTCACCGCTGATGATTCGAAGCGTTGCCGGTCGCTCCCTCGGATCATTAAGATAAAGCACTGTCGCACCCGAGCGTTCGACAGTTGCGGTAAACAGTTCGATCAATCGCCTGAATGGAATCCCCGGCACTTACTTAATCCCCCGGATACAGTTCGGGCTGCTTCGCCTGCTTTTTCGGACGTGGAGACTTGAGAGATTGCCGCTTCGTAGCGTCAGTGTCGAATCTCGCAAGTGCACCGTCGAGATAATCGCTGCGAAGCTCTGACGTAAGCCAACGCCGTTTCGATAGCTCGCAGACAGCGCCCGTCACCACGCTTCCGCCAAATGGATCGACCACTAAATCATCTTCAGAATCTGTAAGGAAGTCGATGAAGAATTGAACAAGGGCTTCCGGATAGCGTGCAGGATGCGGCTTTATTCCAAGCTCTTTGCACCTGCGGAGGTAGTAGCTGTTCGACTCGGTGTTCGCGATCTCCAAAAGATTGGGCGGGATCGCTCCCCCGTTATCGCGTTGAAACGCCGTCGAGATGTCGTGCCCTGATGGTCGCTTCTTGGCTTTATATCCATTCTTGATTAGACCCTTCATGCTTTCGCTGTAGGGTCTAAGAACGCGTCGGTTGTCGGCCTTCGGGTATTCCTGCTTGCTGAACCACCAGACCATGTTTATCGCATCTTTAACCCGGACGCGGCGGATCGTGACCCATTCCGCAGGCGTGGGAAGTTTCGCGGGGTTGTACCAGTAGAACTCTTGAGCAAGGTGGAATTCTTTCACGAGCTTAACGGCTAACTCAAAGTGGTAAATGCTCCTGACCGGAGCACCCGGAATCCATGCACCGCCGATGTCGCAGACAAAGCTGCCCGTGGGTTTTAAGACGCGCTTGACTTCCAAACAGAACGGCATGAACCACTCGAGATACCGTTCCAGCGGCTCGTTGCCGTATTCCTTTTTCCGCGTCAACGCGAACGGTGGCGACGTTAACACCAGATCGACGCTCGAACTCGGCAAAGCCTTTAAAACCTTCATCGAATCGAGGTTGAAAGCCGCACCTTGCGACGTGCTGAAATACGGCTTGAAAGTTCGCAAATGAAGACCGTCAACCCACTTAAGTGCCGGATCGAACGCATTGCGAGTAACTAACGAAGTTTTAGATAGGAGGGAAGGGGCGGTCACCCGGTCGATCATATTCTTCCGACCACTACCTGTCGAGGAATCAGGCCATTCGGCACACAACCCCTTGATATGCCCTGCAAGGCTGGACTCACGCGTACTCGATGTCGACTTCCCGTTCATTGCTGAAGTTTAGCCGACGCGACCCACTTCTATGAAGTCCGGAGAGAGGAAAAACGCGCGATTGTCGAGAATACGACCTGAAGAGAACGAAGAATGCGATGCCTGAAGGGGAAATTAAAGGGGAAATTAAAGGGGGAAATTAAAGGGGGGAAATTAAAGGGGACGCGATTCTTTTCAGCGAATGGAAAAGATTCGCGTCCCCTTTAATTTTGGCAGAAACCTTGTCGCTATCGTAAAAATATCATGTGATAAAGCGTCCCGTATGTTCCAGATAGCATCCGAGCGGCGTACAATTGGGGGAAATTAAAGGGGACGCGATTCTTTTCAGCGAATGGAAAAGATTCGCGTCCCCTTTAATTTTGGCAGAAACCTTGTCGCTATCGTAAAAATATCATGTGATAAAGCGTCCCGTATGTTCCAGATAGCATCCGAGCGGCGTACAATTGTATTAAATGGTGACTGTTTCGCCGGTGCTTGAATCCATTCGTCCGTCCGTTCCAAGCGAACCTGATTTGGTTAGCCAAGGGTTTAAGTCTGAATTGGCACAGTGGTTGGAGCCGCTCTGTCAATCGTTGGCAAAGTTGCTGCGCGAGGTCGGATCGCCCGCCACGCCGCGGATATTGCAGCGGCGGCTTGGGGTTCCCTACGCGTCGTGCTGGCGGGTTTTCAAAATCGTCCGGGCGACGGAGGTGACGGCCGAGGCGCAGCACGCGCCGTCGCCGGGCGCGCTGAAGAGCCTGCTTAAAGCCGCGCGGCTGCAAGGGGCGACCGAAGCCACCGCCGCGTCGGTCGCGGAGGCGGCCGACCAGTTTCGCAACTTCATCACTCGTCACGCGGAAGATCGCTCGACGTTCGAGTCGATGGTCGCCGAGAATGACAAGGGAAGCGCCGAGACGGTCATCCTGCAGCGTCGTCGATCCGCGTATCGCGCGATGAGCCAGCTCTGGGGAGTGCAGACTGATCTCCAGTGCATGACGACCCTCGTCGGGCCGCCGATCGAGCGCGCCGGCAGCTATGTGAAGTGCGGGCTGATGTTGCAGCGGGGCGTGCGACGGCTTCGGCCGGACGTGCAAGTCACACTCATGGGCATCCAGCCGCGCCCGGTCGATCAGGCTGGAATGGAACAGACGCCCGAGCCGATCGACCTCGCCGCCGCCGAGCGCACGCACATGCCCGTGCTGCCGGAATTTTCCTCGTCGCCGCTGCCGGCCGTCGAACCGGTGACGATGTCGACCGGCTGGCGTTTGTACAACCTGATCGGCGGCGATGTAGGGCTTCGATCGAACGTCGAGTTTGCGCTCGGATGGCGAAGCAAGATCGACACCCCGACCGAAGTCGACGGGCAGGGCCGTGCGATTCACATGCAGAGCTTCACGACGAATCGCAAGCCGTTGGCGTTGCTGGTGATCGATCTGCTGGTGCATCGCGCCACGCATCCGCAACTGTCGCCGCGGTCGATCATCCACCATCACCAGGAGGGCGATTTCACGCAGGCCACCGCCGAGCGGGCACAG
Organism: uncultured Phycisphaerae bacterium; assembly: GCA_964236135.1. Lineage (GTDB taxonomy): Bacteria > Planctomycetota > Phycisphaerae > Tepidisphaerales > Tepidisphaeraceae > CAXSBN01. The sequence goes on along the minus strand of CAXSBN010000026.1, from coordinate 1,707 downwards.
CGATTTCCGGGCGATGAGAAAGTCCTATTCGCGGGCCGGGCGGACATGCTCCACCTGATCGAAGCGCCTCGGTACGGCGAGCTGCTACGCTTTGCCGCCAATGCGAATGGATGGGACTTGTCGGAGTTTGATGCGTATCGGATTCGCGTCCCGTTCCCGCTGTTGTGCACAACAACCCGCGTGTTTTACTTCCGTTAGAGCCGTTTCATCTCGGACGAAGCGACCCGGTTTTGGGTGGCACGTTCGGATGTAGCTGTCGGTTCGCGCGTTCTGCAGTTGCGTTGTCAGGCAGATGTGTCTGGAATGAGAATGCGGCATCGCTTCACGCACCGCCCGCGACGCGCGGGCTAGGCATAATCCGTCGCGGCTCAATCCGTCGCGGCTCAAACTGTCGCGGAACGTTCGGTCCGGAAGAGTGACCTGCACTGCCCACCGCCCACTGCCCACCGCCCACTCAAATATCATCCGCGTCGCTCTCCATCGTGTCTTTCCACAGCTCGAGATTTTCGAGGTAGACGCTCGTGCCGCGGGCGACGCAGGTGAGGGGGTCTTCGGCGAGGCGAACATCCAAACCCGTGGCGTTGCTGATCACGGTCGTGAGGCCTCGCAGCAGCGACGAGCCGCCGGCCATCGTGATGCCGTTGTCGACGAGGTCGGCGGCGAGTTCCGGCTCGGCCAGTTCGAGCGTGCGCGTCACGGCTTCGATGATCTGCGTCACCGGCTCCTGCAACGCTTCGCGAATTTCCTCGGCCGTCACCATCGTCTTGCGCGGCAGGCCGGAGATCATGTCGCGGCCACGCACTTCCATCGTCGGCTCGTTGCCGTCGTCCCACGGCGCGGCCGAGCCGATCTCGATTTTGATCTTCTCGGCCATCTGCTCGCCGATCATCATGTTGTAGGTCTTCTTCATGTGACCGACGATCGCATCATCAAAATCATCGCCCGCGACGCGCACCGATTCGCAGACGGAAATATCGGCCAGCGAAATGATGGCGACCTCGGTCGTGCCGCCGCCGATGTCGACGATCATGCTGGCCGTCGGCTCGGTCACCGGCAGCCCCGCGCCGATCGCGGCGGCCATCGGTTCTTCGACGAGATACACACGACGCGCGCCCGCGCGCTCGGCGCTGTCGAGCACCGCGCGTTTTTCGACCGCGGTGATGCCGGACGGAATCGCGATCACGACGCGCGGCCCGATGAAATGCTTGCGGCCGTGCACGCGACGGATGAAGTAGCTGAGCATCGCCTCGGTGATTTCAAAGTCCGAAATCACGCCGTCCTTCAGTGGACGAATCGCGGTAATCGACCCCGGCGTGCGGCCGAGCATTTCCTTGGCGACCAGCCCGACCGCGTTGCCGTTTTGCAGCACGCGATTCGTCCCTTTTTTGACGGCCACGACGCTGGGTTCGTTCAGCACGATGCCTTCGCCCTTCACGCAAACGAGGGTGTTGCACGTGCCAAGGTCGATGCCCATGTCAATGCTGAACATGCCCAGCAAGCCGTCGAAAAGCACTGCGAATAACTCCTGAAGAATGGAAGGAAAGGCCTGCCTGACACCCACGAATCACGTGGCCGATCACGTAGTCGCGACACGGCAAGATACGTTGGGGATGCGCGGCAAGCAAATTGATGGGGAAGGGGCGAGGGGTCGGGGGCAGGGCAACCGCATTCTATTAACTCCTCTCTCCGTACTCGGGGAGAGGCAGG